>NZ_JBLYZH010000008.1:0-280285 GCF_048551595.1 Rhizobium sp. CRRU65
TGCACCACTTCGGCTGGACGAGCTTCCACTTCGACTGGATCAAGAACAAGGACTTCGTCATCTACACCGTCGTCATCGCCGGCGTCTGGCAGGCGTCGGGCTTCGTCATGGCGATGTTCCTGGCGGGCCTGCGCGGCATCGACGGCGAGATCATGAAGGCAGCGCAGATCGATGGCGCCTCTGCCTTCCAGCTCTATCGGCGCATCGTCATTCCGCTGCTGCGGCCGATCTTTCTCTCCGCCTTCATCGTGCTCGCCCATATGGCGATCAAGTCCTATGACCTGGTGGTGGCGCTGACCTCCGGCGGCCCCGGCGGCTCGGCCTGGCTGCCGTCCAACTTCATGTATGAATACACCTTCAAGCGCAACGAGATGGCCGTCGGCTCGGCCAGCGCCATCATCATGCTGATGACGATCTCGGCGATCATCGTTCCCTATCTCTATTCCGAACTGAAGGAGAAGGCGCGATGAGCAGCGTGACCCCTCCGACAGCAATCTCGCAGAACAGCACCAACACCCGCTGGATCGGCCGCACCGTCATCTACGGCCTGCTGCTGATCTTCGCCGTCCTCTACCTGATGCCGCTCTTCGTCATGCTGACGACCTCGTTCAAGACCATGGACGAGATCCAGAACGGCAACATGCTGGCGCTGCCGCAATCGCCGACCTTCGACCCCTGGATCAAGGCCTGGGGCGAGACCTGCGTCGGGCTGACCTGCGCCGGCATCAAGGGCTACTTCTGGAACTCGATCAAGATGGTGGTGCCGGCGGTGGCGATCTCCACCATCATGGGGGCGCTGAACGGCTATGTGCTGACCAAATGGCGCTTTCCCGGCCACACGCTGGTGTTCGGGCTGATGCTGTTTGCCTGCTTCATCCCGTTCCAGTCGGTGCTGCTGCCGATGGCAACGATCCTCGGCAGTCTCGGCCGCTTCGGCATGACGCTGCAGAACGCCACGGGCTTCAACTTTGGCTTCGGCAATCCGACGGTCAATCTGGTCTTCGTGCATGTCGTCTATGGCCTCGGCTTCACGACGCTGTTCTTCCGCAATTTCTACGAGGCCTTTCCGACCGAGCTGGTCAGGGCCGCCCAGGTCGATGGCGCCAGCTTCTTCCAGATCTTCCGCCGCATCATGCTGCCGAACTCGCTGCCGATCATCGTCGTCACGGTGATCTACCAGTTCACCAATATCTGGAACGACTTCCTGTTTGCCTCGGCCTATGCCGGCACCGGTGACACCATGCCGATGACGGTGGCGCTGAACAATGTCGTCAACACCTCGACGGGCGTCGTCGAATACAATGTCAACATGGCGGCGGCGATGATCGCCGCCGTGCCGACGCTCATCGTCTATATCCTCGCCGGCCGCTACTTCGTGCGCGGTCTGATGGCGGGCGCTGTCAAAGGGTAATCCATGGCCTTCCTCGAAATCTCCGGTCTCAAAAAGCGCTTCGGCGCCGTCGACATTCTCAAGGGGATCGACCTCGAACTCGAAAAGGGCGGCTTTCTCGTGCTGGTCGGCCCATCCGGCTGCGGCAAGTCCACCCTGCTCAACACCATTGCCGGGCTGGAGACGATCACCTCAGGCGATATCAAGATCGACGGGCGCGACATCAGCGGTCTGCATCCCTCCAAGCGCGACATCGCCATGGTGTTCCAGTCCTATGCGCTCTATCCGAACATGACGGTGGCGGGCAACATCGCCTTCGGCATGGAGATCCGCGGTGTGCCGAAGGAGGAGCGCGCCAGGGCGATCGCCCAAGTCTCCGACATGCTGCAGATCGGCCATCTGCTCGACCGCAAGCCGAGCCAGCTCTCCGGCGGCCAGCGCCAGCGTGTCGCCATGGGAAGGGCGCTGGTGCGCAATCCGCAGGTCTTCCTGTTCGACGAACCGCTCTCCAATCTCGACGCCAAGCTGCGCGTCGACATGCGCACCGAGATCAAGCGGCTGCATCAGCGCATGGGCACCACCTTCGTCTATGTCACCCACGACCAGATCGAGGCGATGACGCTGGCGACCAAGATCGCCGTACTGAAGGATGGCGTGCTGCAGCAGTTCGGCACGCCGGCCGAGATCTATAACAGCCCGTCCAACATCTTCGTCGCCGATTTCATGGGATCGCCGGCGATGAACCTGCTCAACGCCACCGTCGAAAACGGCGCCGGCGGCCTCGAAGTCTCGCTGGAGCGGCCGAATGCCGCCCCGCTCCGACTGCCCGTCATCTCAGGCAATGACGGCCTGACCGCCTATACCGGCAGACAGGTGATCTTCGGCATCCGGCCGGAGGCCTTGACCGATCCCGATGGCGCCGACCGCAAGGCGCGCTCGCTGACCGAGGGCGATTGCCTGATCGAGGTGGTGGAACCGGCCGGCTCCGACACCTTCGCCGTCACCAAGCTCGGCGGTAAATCCGTCGTCGCCCGCCTGCGCGCCGATACCGGCATCGCTCCAGGACAAAACACCCGCCTCGCATTCAATCTCGATAAGGCCGTCTTCTTCGATCCCAGTAGCCAGCTCAGGATCGGGTGAGGGCCAGGTGCTAACATGAGCGGTTCACCTGACATCGTCATCATCGGTTCAGGCGTCGGCGGCGCCACGGTCGCAGCCGGCCTGGCCATGACCGGCGCGCAGATATTGATCCTCGAAGCCGGCGATCAGATCGCCGATCTTCCGGTCAACCGCGACCAACGCGCGATCTTCCAGCGGGGACATTTTCGACCGAAGGAAACCTGGTACGAGGCAAACGGCAACGGCTTCAATCCCGGCAACTACTACAATGTCGGCGGGAATTCGAAATTCTACGGCGCCGTGCTGTCACGTTATCGCAAGCAAGATTTCGACGTCATCCAGCACCGGGAGGGCGTGTCGCCGGCCTGGCCGTTTCCGTATGAAGCCCTGGAGCCGTGGTACTGCAAGGCGGAACGCATGTATCAGGTTCGCGGCAGTCTGGGTGAAGATCCCACCGAACCGCACCACTCGGCTGCCTACGAGTACCCGCCCGTCCCGGACGAGGCGCCGATCGCCGATATCAGGGCGCGCCTCAAGCAGAAAGGCCTGCATCCGTTTTCCCTGCCGCTCGGCCTCGACCTCGACGCCTGGCTCTCCAAAGCACCCACGCCATGGGATGCGCATCCCAACGCCCGCGACGGCAAGATGGACGCCGAGACCGCAGCCCTCGCAGTGGCGCTGAGACACGAGAACGTCCGGCTCGAAACCAATGCGCGCGTGACGAGGCTCGACACGGGAGCGGGGAGCCGGATCGACCGGGTGATCTACGTCAAGAACGGGCAGACGGTGGCCGTTTTGCCTGAGACCGTGATCCTTTCTGCCGGGGCGGTGCAGTCGTCCGTGCTTTTGCTACGTTCGAAAAACGACCATTTCCCAAGAGGGCTGGCGAACTCTTCCGACCAAGTGGGCCGCAACTTCATGAACCACAATGCGTCCGCCGTCATCGGGGTCTCACCGCGGTTCAGGAATACCTCCATCTACCAGAAGACGTTTGCCTTCAACGACTTCTATCTCTCGGATGGGGAGGGAGGACCGCCCCTCGGCAACGTCCAGCTCCTGGGGCGCATCTCCGAGAGAGTTCTAAAGGGCTCTCTGCCTCAGGCTCCGGAGTGGCTTCTGCGCTTCATCACCGGCCATGCCATCGACTTCTACGCGATGAGCGAGGACGTTCCCCATCCCGAAAGCCGCGTCATGGTGGATGGAGATCGGATTATTCTCCAATGGCAGCGAACCAACTGGGACTCTCATCTCGCGCTTGTCGCCAGGCTGAAGGCGATTTTGAAGTCGATTGGGTTTCCGATCGTGCTGGCGAGGCCCTTCGACAAGCGCACGCCCTCCCATCAGTGCGGAACGATCCGCATCGGAAACGATCCCGGGGCTGCGCCGCTCGACGCGTATTGCCGGTCTTATGATCACGAAAATCTCTTCGTCGTCGACGCCAGTTTCCTCCCCACATCGGCCGCGGTGAATCCTGCGCTCACTATCGCCGCCCAGGCGCTGAGAGTGGCAGATCACATCGCATCGAAGGACTTGCAGGCATCAGACACGCGCTGGCAGACCGAACGGACAAAATAGGACAGTAAGATGGGTTTCGACTATATCATCACCGGCGCCGGCCCTGCAGGATGCGTGCTTGCAAATCGGCTGAGCGAAGATCCCGATGTCAGCGTACTCCTGCTCGAGGCGGGTGGAGGCGACTGGAATCCTCTTTTTCACATGCCCGCGGGCTTCGCCAAGATGACCAAAGGCGTCGCCAGCTGGGGATGGGAAACCGTTCCCCAGAAACACATGAAAGGCCGCGTGCTTCGTTATACGCAGGCGAAAGTCATCGGTGGCGGCTCGTCCATCAACGCACAGCTCTATACGCGCGGAAATGCGGCGGATTATGACCTCTGGGCTCGCGAAGACGGTTGCGAGGGCTGGGACTATCGTTCGATTCTTCCCTATTTCAAACGTGCGGAGGACAACCAGCGTTTCGCCGATGACTACCACGCCTATGGTGGTCCGCTCGGCGTCTCGCTGCCTGCTGCGCCGCTGCCGATCTGTGACGCCTATATTCGTGCAGGGCAGGAGCTCGGCATTCCCTATAATCACGACTTCAACGGACGCCAGCAGGCGGGCGTGGGATTTTATCAGCTGACGCAGCGCAACCGCCGCCGGTCGTCGGCTTCGCTCGCTTATCTCTCGCCGATCAAGGACCGCAAGAACCTGACGGTCCGGACGGGCGCGCGCGTCGCGCGTATTGTCCTGGAGGGAGGCCGTGCGACGGGCGTCGAGATCGTGACCTCGCGCGGCTTGGAGGTCGTGCGCGCCGAACGCGAAGTATTGATTTCCTCCGGCGCCATTGGATCGCCGAAGCTGCTTTTGCAGTCCGGCATAGGACCGGCCAACCATCTGCGGTCGGTGGGCGTCAAGGTGCTTCACGATCTGCCGGGTGTCGGCGGCAACCTCCAGGATCACCTGGATCTTTTCGTCATCGCTGAATGCACGGGCGATCACACTTATGACGGTGTTGCAAAACTCCACCGGACACTTTGGGCCGGGATTCAATATGTCCTGTTCCGGACCGGTCCTGTCGCCTCGTCGCTCTTCGAGACCGGCGGCTTCTGGTACGCAGATCCTGAAGCCCGTTCGCCTGATATCCAGTTCCACCTCGGCCTGGGTTCGGGCATCGAAGCGGGTGTCGAACGGCTCAAGAATGCCGGCGTGACCCTTAACTCCGCCTATCTGCATCCGCGGTCGCGGGGGACGGTGCGTCTGTCATCCTCCGATCCGGCCGCCTCTCCATTGATCGACCCCAACTACTGGTCCGATCCCCACGACAGGACGATGTCCCTGGAAGGGCTCAAGCTCGCGCGCGAGATCATGCAGCAGGCGGCGCTGAAGCCCTATGTCATGGCCGAAAGACTTCCTGGACCGAAGGTGATGACCGACGAGCAGCTTTTCGACTACGGCTGCGCCAACGCAAAGACCGACCATCATCCGGTCGGCACCTGCAAGATGGGAGCGGGACCCGACGCGGTTGTCGGGCTTGATCTCAAGGTCCATGGCCTGGAAGGCCTCAGGGTCTGCGATTCATCCGTCATGCCGCGCGTCCCGTCATGCAATACCAACGCTCCGACGATCATGGTCGGCGAAAAAGGATCGGACCTCATCCGGGGCTTGCCGGCACTTGCCCCCACCATCTTTGCCTACGAACGCAACGATGCGAGGCCTCGGGCCCGCACCGAAATCCGGTAGGCCATGTCGAGAGGAGAGACGACAATGTCTGAAGTCAGAGTTGCAGTGCTTGGCGCCTCGGGTTGGATGGGAAAGGTCCACACGATGGCTTATCAGACCTTTCCGCATTTCTTCGGAGTGTCGGACGGCACGGCACGGATGGTCGCTCTAGTCGAAGGTCCCTCCAAGGCAGCCGGGGATCTTTCCCACAGGGCGCCGGGTGCAAAAATTCTTCAGGATTGGAATCTGGCGGTCGCTGATCCTGAGGTCGATCTGATCGATATCTGCCTGCCCGACCACCTTCATTACCAGGTGGCCAAGGCGGCCTTGCTGGCCGGCAAACATGTCTATTGCGAAAAGCCATTGGCAAACACCGCCGCCGAAGCGCGGGAACTGGCCGACATCGCCAGGGAAAAGGGTGTCATTACCCGAGTCGGACACGCCTTTCCCCGGAATCCCGTCCATGATCTGGCGAAAGATATCATTCAATCCGGCGAAATCGGCGAGATCAAGCTCTTCCGGGGCTGCCAGCACGTCGACATGTATGGCGATCCAAACGCGCCCTTCATGTGGCGGGCCGACGGAAAGCTCGCGCCGACCGGGATCGTCGGTGATACCGGCTCGCACATCTTCAGCTTCATGGATTTCCTGGTCGGGCGAGTCAGTTCCCTGATTGCCGACAATCTCATCGTGACGCCGCGTCGGCCTGTCGTCGAGGGCCTTGCCTATGGCGAACAGATGAAACTGTCAGGCAACGAGTCCTGGGCTGATGTCACCAACCCCGATGCCACGAACCTGTTGTGCCGGTTCGAGAACGGTGCCGGCGGGATCGTCGATTTCAGCCGTGTCGCGACCGGCCGCAAGTTCATGCAGACCTACGAAATCTATGGAACGAAAGGCAGCATCGCCTATAGCTATGACGAGATAAACCGGCTGCGCTTCTATTCCAACGACGACCGGACGGGGCGGCGCGGCTTTCGGGAGATCGACGTGGGTCCTGAAAATCCCACCTTCAGGGCTTTCCTTCCTCTGCCGAATTTCGGTCTGGGCTACAATGAAAGCAAGATCATCGAGGTGGCCGAGGTGATCCGCTCGATTGTTGCAAACAGGCCGATGTGGCCGACATTCGATACCGGCCACCACATCTGCCAGATCGTCGACGCATGCATGGAGTCCTCCCGGCAAAAACGCTGGGTCGACATCCCGCTGGGTTGAACGCCGATGACCATAGACGTTCCGCAGGAAATTCTTGACGCACTGACCGATGTCGACATGCCGCGGCTCCCAACCGAGCCCGCCCCTTTCGACGTGGTCCGGCTCGCCGGCCTCGAGGTGCCGGTCTATCGGGCTGGTTGCGTCGTCGTCGGATCCGGCGCGGCAGGTCTGCGTGCGGCGGTGGAAATGAAGCGGCGCGGCGACGACGTCGTCATTATCAGCCAAAGCGCGTGGGGTGGAACCTCGGCCTGTTCTGGATCCGACAAACAGACCCTTCACACTGCAAACACTGCCGATCAGGGCGACAATTACAAGGCGATGGCCCGAGCCATCCGCAGCGGCGGCGCAATGGACGAGGACACCGCGTATGTCGAGGCTGTGGGATCGTCCCGGATGATGGCATCGCTCCAGTTCTTAGGTCTGCCGCTGCCTCAGGATCCGCTTGGCGGGACGCTCAGATATCAGACCGACCATGACGAGGTCGGCCGCGCCACCAGTTGTGGCCCGCGCACATCGCGCCTGATGGTCAAGGTGCTGGCTGAGGAGGCGATCCGGCTCGGAGTGCCGTTTTACAACCAGACCACCGCGGTAAAGATCCTCACCGAGGGCGATGGCGATGACCGCCATGTTGTCGGAATACTCGCCATGCGCGCCAGCGACCGCACGGAGGAGAACCCGCTGGGCATCGCGCTGTTCGTCAGTGGCGTGATTGTGCTCGCCGCCGGCGGGCCGGGTGAACTATATCGCGACAGCGTTTATCCCAACGGCTGCTTCGGCTCTCTCGGATTGGCGCTCGAGGCAGGCGTCGAGCTCGTCAACCTGACCGAAAGCCAGTTTGGTATCGGAACACGCAGGGAAGGGTTCCCATGGAATCTGTCGGGCACATACGTCCAGGCGATCCCGCATATCTACTCGCTCGATACCGAGGGCGCCGAGCACCATTTCCTGGCAGAATACTACCGCAGCACGCAGGAGCTGGCTTCGAACGTCTTTCGCAAGGGCTATCAATGGCCATTTCACGCGACGCGCATGCTCGATTTCGGCTCAAGCCTGGTAGACCTTGCCATCTCCAGCGAAACCGCCGCAGGGCGGCGCGTCTTTATGGACTTCAATCGCAATCCCCTATCCGTGCCGGGCGACCTGCCATTCAGTCTGGAGAGACTTGACGAAGACGTCCGCAACTATCTCGGCAAGGCCGGCGCCGACCAGGACATGCCGATCGATCGATTGAAGCATATGAACCCGCTCGCGATCGAGCTCTACCGCCGCTACAAGATCGATATCGCCGAGGAGCCGCTGGAATTTGCCGTCAACAACCAGCACATGAACGGCGGCATCATGGTCGATACCTGGGGCCGCAGCAGTCTCGGCGGCTGTTACGCTGTCGGAGAAGCATCGGGCACACACGGCGTGACGCGGCCGGGTGGAGCGGCGCTCAATGCCGGGCAAGTCTTCGGTACGCGCGCGGCAGAGCACATCAGCGCGAGCGGCAGGGCAAAGCGGTCGGCAGGAGATGACATCGCCGATATCGCAGAGGCGGGCATCGCCGACCTCCGTGCCGTCCTTCGGACCGAGAGCCCGCTCACCGTCAAATCGATCCGTTCGCAAGTGCAGGCGCGAATGAGCGAAAAGGCTGGCATCATCTGTGATCAAGAAAGCGTAGGCCGGGCCTTGATCGAAGCGCGCAAACTGAACGCTGAAATCCATGCGAACGGCATTGCCTACGGTCGCGCAGCGGAGGCCGTTCGAGGTGTGCAATGGCGGCATATGGCGCTCGTGTCGGAAGCCGTGCTCAGCGCGCTTGATTTCTTCATTCGCAATGGAGGCGGCAGCCGTGGCGCGCGGGCGATATGCGATGCCGAAGGCGAATCCCTTCCGCTGGCGCGTTCAGGGCCGTTGCAGGATTATCGTTTTCGGAAGGAACGCGAGGCGCATCGCAAGGAACAGATCGTCGTTCGGCTTGATGGCGATGAGATCAGGCTTTCAACCCGTCCGAACCGCATGCTGGATGAAAGCGCCAAGTCCTTCTTCGAGCGAGACTGGCCAGCCTGGTTGACAGGCCGCATCTACGATCTGGGCGCGGACAAATGAGGCGATGCCGGTAGGCGTCACTTCGAGACGGAGCCGTGCGGCTGATCAATCGGGATTCGAAACCGGGGGCGGAACTCGGACGCGCTCGGTGTCGTCAGAGCCTTCGGCGATAGCTTCCTCGCTTCTGCGCACCCGCCTTGGCGGATCCTTGCCTTCGACCGGCTTCGGCGACAATTGGTCGTCGGCCTGGATCTCGTCGGTGTTCAGGTAGTTCTTGCTTTCGTCCATAGCGGTTGCGTCCGGTTGGAAAATTGCGGGGCAAATGCCGTCCCGCGCTTTTGGGCTAACTCTCGGCGACGTGACAGGTTCCCTCGCTCGCGAGCGGCCTGCGGCTTATATATCGGCTCCAGCTTCGGAAACGTCGAGCTCGATCATGACGGGCGCGTGGTCGCTCGTATGCTCCCAGCCGCGCGGTTTTTTCCGGACGGTTGCCGATCGAAGCAACGGGGCGACTGCCGGACTGAGCAGGAAGTGGTCGATCCGAAGCCCTGCGTCACGTTCGAAGCTGTTCCGCCAGTATTTCCAGAAGGTGTAGATCCGCTCCTCTGGATGCAAATGCCTGACCGCATCGGTCCAGCCCTGAGCGACGAGATGAGCATAGGCCTTGCGCACTTCCGGCCTGAAGAGGGCGTCGTCCAGCCAGCGTTCAGGCTTGTAGACGTCGATCTCCGTCGGCATGACGTTGAAGTCGCCGGCCAGGATCGAAGGCACCCCGAGCTCCAGGAGTTCGGCGGCGCAGTCCTGCAGGCGACGGAACCAGCGAAGCTTGTACTCGAACTTCGCTCCCGGGAACGGATTGCCGTTGGGAAGATACAGGCATCCGACCAGAATGCCGTCGACGGCAGCTTCGATATAGCGGCTATGGGTATCATCGGGATCGCCGGGAAGACCGCGACGCGTCAGGATCGGTGTCTTGCCTTTCGCCAGGATGGCCACCCCGTTCCAGGATCTCTGCCCGTGCCAGATGGCGCCGTAGCCGGCCCGTTCGATCTCCTTTCGCGGAAACCCGGCATCGTCTGTCTTCAGTTCCTGGAGGCAGACTACATCAGGGACATCCTCCTTGAGCCAGCGCAGCAGGATGTCCAGTCGCCCATTGATCCCGTTGACATTGTAGGTTGCGATTTTCACGATGCCCTCGGAAGTCGAAGCACGGACGGGCTCTAGAAGCGCTCCTGAGTTTCGTCCTCAGGAAATCTGAGCCCGCAATCGTCCCAATGGAGGCGGCTCTCTACACCGTAATGGTCCGCCGGTCGAATCCTCTCGGGGTGATCGAGCGAGCCGACTGTCACTTGGCTCCTCAACGCGTCGCGCCGAAGACGAAGGCGATGCCGGCGACGATCGCTGCGGCTGTCAGCGGCTGCCGGCGTATGCGATCCTCGAGGTCATGGACGAATGTGCGAGCTTCCGCCTTTGCCAGGCGGGCTGTTCCAGAAGCCAGCTCCGAAGCAGATTCCGCCATCCGACCGGCTTCTTTCTGAAGCGCGCGCATTTCTTCGCGATCGACATCAAATCTCTCTGAGGGGTGTGCGGTTTCGCCGCTCGCGCGCAGGGCTTGATCGACGAGCGGAAACTCCTCGTCCAGCCTGGTGGGATCTGGCTCACGCTTCACACGCTCGGCCGCCTCGACGTTGCTGCGGCCGGCAGGAATGGAGGTGTGGGTGGCTGACACCGGGTCGGACGCCGGAAAGGTATCCTCGATTGCTTTGTCGAGTTCGCCTTTTTGGGCCCGGTTTCGCTGCTCTGCCTGCTCTTTTCGCATCGACTGGACTGCAGGGGAGTCGTTCGGATTTGCCATTGGGGTTTCCTCTGTTGCACTTCGACAATCAAAGCGACGACAGGGAAAGAAGTTCCATAGAAATGCTTCCGAGCATTGCAATCGGGTCACGCCGGACCAAAGTCTTGCCGGCCCTACTACCTAGGTCGGTTGCATTCTTTACGAGGAACAGCGAGAAATCTCATACGTCATATATTGTATGGGAAACGGCCGGGAACGGACGAACGAGGCTATGGCATGAGTATCCGGAAACGCGATTTTCTGAGATTGGGCGGCAGCGCCGCGGTCGCCCTCGTCGCTGCCGCATCACCAGCCAGTTTGAATTTTGGCGGTTCCCTTCCTGTTCTGGCAGTGGACTTTGCGCAGGCAAAGGACGGCAACAACGGGAATGGTGGAGGGAATGGCAACGGCGGCGGCAACGGCAATGGCAATGGGGGAGGGAATGGCAACGGTGGCGGCAACGGCAACAGCGGTTCCGGGAACTCCTCCGGTGGGAATTCCTCCGGCGGCGGAGGGTCCTCCTCCTCCTCCTCCTCCTCCTCCTCTAGCACCGGGTCGTCAGCAGGATCGGGAGCGAGAGCGACAGCTGCGTCCGATGGCTCGATCGACGTCCGTCATTCGAATGGTATCACTGAAGTCCTGCAGCGCGGTCGCTACATTATGAAGGACTCGAAGGGCCGGACGATCATAAATCGACAGGCGACGGCCAACGATGCCCGCCGGCTGAGCCGCTTTCTTCGCTGAAGCGTGATCGTCGGGCGACAATATCTTTCAGCGCCGTTCCCGCCATTGTAGAGCCGCTTCAGTCCTGTTCGAGGCGCCAAGCTTGCTCAGAATCTGAGTCATATGGTGTTTCACGGTCTTTTCCTGCAGGCTGAGGCGCAAGCCGATATGCTTGTTTGACAGGCCTTGGGCGACAAGATCCATCACCTCGCGTTCCCGGGGCGTCAGACTGTTCTTGTCGGAGGTTCCGCCATTCAGCGAATTCTCCATGACTTTTGCCGACATCGTCGGCGAGATATATCGCGAGCCACGCAGGACGGTCTGGATTGCTTCGGCGAGGCCACGCGAACCGACACCTTTCAGAACATAACCCATCGCGCCCCGTTGCAGAGCTCCCAGCAATGTGTCCACCTCCTCCGATACCGTCAACATCAGCACTTTCGTTGTGGGGCTCCGCGCCAGGACGTCACTGACCGCAGACAGCCCGCCGCCGGGCATCGAGACGTCGAGAAGCATGATGTCGGGGTGGTTGTCCGAGGCGATCATCGCCGCGTCGTCGCTGCTGGCTCCCTCACCAACGACGACAAAGCCGCTGATCTCCGACAGGCTACGCGTTACACCCTCGCGAAAAAGCGGATGATCGTCCACGACGCCGATGGTGATTGATGTCATCTCTACTCTCCTACTTCCATTGGCTCGAAGATCATGGTCACGGTCGTTCCTCCTTCGCCTGTCTTGATGTCGAAGGATCCTCCCAGGCTGTCGATGCGCTCCCGCAACCCCACGAGGCCAAGGCTCGTTGGCCTCACCTCCGTCGGATCGAAGCCGTCGCCGCGATCGCTGACCTCGACACGGACATGACCCTTGTGCGAGACGGCCCTGACCGCCTGCTGAACGCCGCCGCCGTGGCGATAAGCGTTGTTCAAGGCTTCCTGAACGAAGCGATAGATACAGATTTTCACGGCGGGAGGAAGGTCCGGTCCATCTTCGTCGACAATCGTTTCCACATGGCTTTCGGTCTTGTGCCGATGCGCGTCGACGACCCGCGTGACGATCTCGGTGATTGAGGATTTTTCGATCTGCGGAAGCACCAGTCCGCTGCAGATATTGCGGATTTCCGTCATCGCCTCGGCAAGGCTCGAACGTATCCAGGTAAGCTCCTTTTCGCGCGCTTCGGGCTGGGTGGAGGCATTGATCAACACGTCGCTGTCCAGGCGCAGTGAGGCATAGGCAATGTGCTGGGCTGGACCGTCATGCAGATCTGCACCGATGCTGCGCAAATATGTTTCGTTCAGCGCTGCCGCCCGCTGGGAGGCGCGCTGCAGACGACGCTGGAGTCCACGGTTTTCCGCCAGCAGCGCAGACAGTTCGGTGACGCGTTCGTTGAGATCCTTGCGCTGCGCCTCGATCGTGCGGCTACCCCGGAACACCAGAACGGAGAGAACAAGGAAAAAGGTCGCCGTCAGAGCGGCGACGGCGCCCCAGCTCCGGAGCCTGGCATGCGCCAGACTATCGCCCAGTCCTTCTGCTGTCTCGTAGAACTCAAGGACGGCGACCGCCTGTCCGGACCATGGCTGGAGCACAGGATTATAGATCTCCATCAGCGGCTTGCCGAGCGCGCGCTCCTTGTCGCTTTCCGGATCGCTGGCGATTTCGTAGCGCGCGACGAGAGATCCTGCGAATGCCCTTTGCAGCTTGTCGCTGACCGCAAACGTCTTGCCCACCAGCTCCTTCTCGTTCGAATAGAGGATGGTGCCGTCGTTTCGCCACAGCTTGAACGAAACAAGGCGTTTGCCGAGTGCACCCTGACCGAGCGTCTCGTCCAGAGCCTGGGCACTCGCATCGTCCAGCAGTGACTCGGTTTGCATATTGGGAAGTAGCGGCGCGATCACGCTGTCCACATAAAGCGCCGTCGCCGCGCCCGAATTGTGGATGACGGTCTCCTCGATCAGGTGGCTTACAAAAAAGCCCACCACGAACATGGCGGCGATCGAAATGAGCCCACCCGCGATAAAGAACTGGGAGGCGAGTGAGCGGGCATTCCAGCGGCGAAGCCAATTCATTTTGATACCGGTAAGAGACTGCCCGATTAACCTACCGCGTCTTTAGGGTTTTCCAAACAGCATCAGGGCACATTCCTGGTGTCGAACACCTCGGCGCCTCTTATGCTTTGGGTCAACCCGACGGTGTCGCCTGATATGGCTGCGCCGAAGATGTAGAGAAGGGCGGCCAGAACGATGACTAGTGCGAAGACGGACGCGTTACAGGCGCCATTCACTCGGGATCTATGACTCTGGTTCATGTTCAGATCTCCTTCCGTATCGTTCGAAACGGCGCGAGTCCGATGCGCGTTCCACCTCAGGGACTTCGGTCGGAGGAGGTTGGGACCAAGGTCTGACCCCCGTAGACATCAGCAGATTCAGGCATATTTCCTGACCGACCGACTTGGGTTTGGAGGCTTGTGAGTGACGATTTCCATGGACATCGAAGGCAGCGCCCGCGCCGCATCTATCGCTTCTCTCAAGCCGTTCGAGGAAGGCGTCGCCGAATTTTACGATAGCCTTCTCGTGCCGATCCCCTTCGAGCCCTATGCCTCGGAGTTGGCGATCGTCGCCGAGCGCTAGCGGACCAATCGCGCGATTTTTCAAATGGAATTCCAAAGCTCTGTCCGCCAAGGTGTGACGGCGCAGGGATTCAGCTCGTGCGCTGCGTGTAGGAAGGTTCTTGCATCGCGCGGATGACGTGCTGCTCGATCTCGAAGCAGGTCTCGTCGTATTCCCGTACGAGGTTCGAATTGGATGGTCGTCCTCGAAGTGTGTCGCGCGCTTCGACTGCCATCTGGTAGGCCTCGAAGAGCTCGAGCTGCAACGGGTCGCACGCTGCCATGATCAGCGTCCGCATATGCGGCAAACGCATCGCCAGGCGCCGGCGTCCAGCTTCCCGGCGGTTGGATCGTGCCATCTCCTTCAGTCTCCTGCCTCCTGTATAATTCCTCAGAACGGCATCGATTTAAGGATAAATTATGCAGTAATTCAAAGTGTTACAGCGTCCTTTACGCGTCTGAAAAGACGCGTGGCGCTGTAAGCCCGTATGTGGGGTCTTCGATCCTGAAGTAGCGCCGGCGACGGGCATTGACATGGGTTTGGGACCAAAGGCCGGGGTCTATCAGACTGAAGTCCGGGCCGTGGAACGACCGCGCCTCCAGCTAGTTGGTTTGCCAGCGGTCACGAAGGCCGCCTCGAAACAGAAGGAGGAGAAAATGATCTCCAAGCTTATCGTCGGTGCGGCAACTGCCGCGACCCTGATGTCGGGCATCGCATTCGCCCAGTCCTCGACCGTCAACGGTGCGGCGGGTGGCGCGATCACTGGGGCGATCGTCGGCGGCCCCGTTGGCGCTGCTGTCGGCGGCGTTGCCGGCGCAGTCGTGGGTACTGCGATCGATCCGCCGCCGCAAAAGGTCGTCACCTATGTCCGCGAGGCTCCGGCACCATCGGCGCGCGTGGTCATGAAGGAGAAGGTTGTCGTCGGCCAGCCCCTGCCGGAGACGGTTGTCGTGACGCCTATTCCGGATGACCCGACCTATGCTTACGCGGTCGTCAATGATGAACGTGTCATCGTCGAACCGTCGTCCCGCAAGGTGATCCAGGTTATCAAGTGATCTGATCCTACACGCGGCCTCCGCCGCGTCCTCCATCCGGAAATCATCGCTCAAGTCTGGGAACCGCCGCACGACCGACGGCAGCGTCGTCGTGCGGCCAAAAACAGCCGATGCCCCGGCGGCGACTCCGCCGCCGGAGCGCCAACGAGGAGAGGAACATGATCTATTCCGAAGAGAAATCCCGTGGTCTGGCCGTGCCGCTGATCGCCATCCTGCTGGCAATCGCCGGCATTCTCGCCGTGCTTGTCGCCACCGGCGGCCGACATAGCAGTGCCGCCGGCCGCGTCTGGATTCCACAGGCTCAACAGCAGGGGTCGGGACGATGAAAGCCATCGCATCGGTTGCCTTTGGCATCTTAAGCTCGGTCGGGGTCTGCGTCGCTGCCGCATCTGTCGCATCCTATGTCGTGGCGGATTCCGAGCCTCACGCCTTCAAGGAGCTCGCAGCGCCCGATCTATGGACGACGACGCCGGTGAAAGTCGATCCTCGGCAGCAGCACTATGAACGAATTGCGCCTCTCTATTCCAGCTATGTGACCGAGGCGTCGGCCAGCGTGGCGTCAGCGGCGAGGCCGGATTCGGCTCGCCCGCGCGCCGAACTTCAGACACCGCAGCCCAGACTTTCGGCCTCGCATCTTAGCTGGTGTGCAAACCGCTACCGCTCTTTCGATCCCGCGACCAACAGCTATCGGGCCTATAGCGGCGAGACCCGCGAATGCGCTTCGCCGTTCCAGCGGACTGTCGCGGAGGCCGGTGAAGGCGTCGGTACGAAAGTGAATGCACAGGCGGCAGCCCGGTGCGCCGCTCGCTACAACTCGTATCGACCGGAAGACAATACGTATCAACCATGGGAAGGACCGCGGCGCAGCTGTGACATGTCGGATCTCGTTGCGACGAGCAATTGATTATCGGCGGTGGTCGCGCGGTGCGGATGATGCTGCACCACGCTGGCGAATCGGACTTAAGTCCGTGTTTCGAACGCTGCGGTTGTGATACCCGGTTGTACTAAAGTGTTGGAGATCAGGGATGGCGACGGCGCTGATAACGGAAATCCAGCAGGCGCAGACAAGGCTTCCGCTCTTGAGCCGAGCGGACAGGGGAACCCTTATCGTTCGCATCCTCCGCGAGTTGAAGACGCATCGTCGGGAGGTTCTCGGACATGTGCCGGCCGAGCACTGTGTTTGGATCGACAGGCTGATTGCGTCCGTGTCCTCGACGATATCGGAAATCGCCAACATGCAGGACGCCGAGTTCCATCGGGTCTTGAACGAGTTCGAAAAGCTGATTGCGACGCTCGATGACATTTCGCATGCCGAGAAGCGATCGAAGACAATTCACTGAAAGGGTCGCCAGCGGTGGCCAAACTGGCGCCTCACCGGAAACCGATCCCTTCGCGCCAGCGTTCTCCTTCCATGACAGAAAGGAAATCCGCCGCTGATCACGACGAGGCGCCGTCCGACGAAGACGATGCGAAGCCGGGCGCGGACATTTCCTTCCCTTACGACAGGATGACTGTCGAGCAATTCCGAAGCCGCTTCCCCCGGGCCCGCTGGAGTGATGCCCGAAAGGCGTGGTTCGTTCCCGGACGGACGGCGTCCCGCCGCATCGGACGATGGCTTGCCGAGATCGAGGCCGAAGCCGACGCCCATGCGGATGCGAAGGGACGCGACGCCTTCGTCTTCGATCCCATCGACAGTCCATATCTTGAACTCGGCAAGGCAGGCTTTCGAATCCGCACGCCGTACTCGAAGACCGTCGTCGACGAATTGCGCGAAGTGCCATTCTCACGGTGGGACGGCGATCTCAGGATATGGCACGTTCCCTTTCGGTCCTATGAGGAACTCCGACGCAGATGGTCTGATATCGAGGCGGCGGCTCGCAGAAACGAGCCGGAGGAGAGACGACGTCGAGCCGAGGAGCGGAAGGGGACCGAACAGGATATACGCAGCAAGCTCCGCTCTGCGGAACGAAAGCGTCATCGTTACCCGCTTCGAAGCGACGACCTGCCGCCGATAGGACGTCCTGTGGTCATCGCCTATGGAATCGTCGTCTTTACCGAAATCTCAGGCGAACTGGTCGACCCGGACGTCGTTGTGGACGTCTATCCCGGCATTACTGAGGATCACGTCTGGGGATATTGGCGGCCGCCCACATTCGAAGAACTCGTCCGCACCTGGCCCGCGAAAATGCTTCCGATTCAAAACGCCGAGTGGTGGCTGCCGACGATCGAGGAATTGAGGCCGGCCCGTCGCACGGCAAGATCGCGCGAAGCCAGGAAATACGCGAAGACGCCGTGAGCGCTGCTTGCCGTAGAAAAGAGAATGACTATACCCGATGCCGATCGTCAGGTTCGGTGGCGCAGGGCGTCCACCAGCGCCACGAAAGCCGGAGAGGACTGCCTTCTGCTGGGATAGTAGAGATGGTAGCCATCCCAGTGTGGGGAAAAGGGTTCCAGCACGCGTCTCAGACGGCCTTCCGCGATATGAGGTAGCGCGACGTCTTCCGGTACGTATGCCAAGCCAAGTCCGTCCAGCGCCGCTTCCACACTCTGATAGGAGTTATTGAAGGCAAGCTGTCCCTCCACCCTGATCCTGATCTCTTTCCCGTTGTCTTCGAACTCCCATGCCCAGAAGCCGCCATACGTGGGCAGGCGCTCGTTGATGCAGTTGTGGCGGACAAGGTCCTGCGGATGCTCCGGAACCCCATTGCCGTCGAAATATGAGGGTGCGCCGACGACGGCAAAAGGGAAATCAGGCCCGATGCGTGTCGAGATCATATCTTTCGCCACCTGCTCTCCCATCCGGACGCCGCCGTCGAAGCGCTCGGTCACGATGTCAGACAGCCCGTTTTCGCGCATCAACTCCACCTTGATGTCAGGGTTGTTCGGCAGGAAACGCTGGGGCTTCGGCCAGATGATCCAGTTGATCGCATGGTCGGATGCCGTGATGCGGATGTTCCCGGCCGGCTTTTCCCTGAATTCCGTGATGGTTTCGAGTTGAGCCTCGATCTCGTCGAAATGAGGCCCCACGCCTTGGAACAACCGCTCTCCAGCGTCAGTGAGCGAAACGGCCCGCGTGGTACGGGTCAGCAGCCGGATCCCGAGCCGCGCCTCGAGCTGGCGGACAACGTGGCTGAGCGCCGATTGAGACACGCCCAGCTTCGCAGCCGCCCGCGTAAAGCTCTTCTCTCGGGCGACCGCCAGAAAGGCCATCAGGTCATTGACGCTCTCGCGCGGCATTCACGAGCTCCTTCGGATCAAATGGCCGTTGTACTGAATTTGCTGAGGCTGGACATTGAAATCATCGTGAACACCCCTCTGGCTCGGGTCGCACTGGAACAAGTTGCGCCGCCGACCATTTGTCGTCCATGAAAACAGCCCTGCCGATGTCGCTGCTCGCTCTCACCATCTCCGTTGGCGGTGCTAGCGCGCGGGAACTCCGACCCGAAGCAATCAATAGCGCGTCGATTGCTTCCTTTGAGGCAGGGAAGCCCAAGCCCGCAGATCCGGACCCGGCGATCGTCCGCCTTCAGGTCCTGCTCGACCGTGCAGGCTCGTCTCCCGGCGTGATCGATGGCCTCTCCGGCGAAAACGTAGACAAGGCCGTGGCCGGCTTCGAGGCGATGAACAATCTTCCTGTCGATGGGAGGCTGGATCCAGAGGTCGCCTCCCGCCTTGAAGGCAATGCCGCCATCGTTGCCCCGATCGTTGAAAGCTATGTCGTCTCGGCAGAGGATGCCGCGGGCGTCGTCGACAAGATTCCCGAAGACTATGGCGAGAAGGCAAAGATGCAGAGCTTGGGATATACGAGCGTTGCAGAGAAACTATCCGAGCGGTTCCACATGGGCATCGATCTCGTGCATGCGCTCAACCTGGCTTCGCAGTTTGCTCCTGGCGATACGGTGTGGGTCGTGGATCCCGGCTCTCCAAGGCAAGGAAAGGTCAAGAAGATCGAGGCCGACAGGAAGACGGGGCAGGTGCTCGCCTATGCCGCGGATGGATCGCTGCTTGCAGTCTATCCCGCAACGATCGGAAGCGAAGACAATCCGGCGCCGTCAGGAAAACACAAGGTCAAGGGTGTCGCGAGGATGCCGGTCTACCGGTATGACCCGAAGCGCAACTTCAAACAGGGAAAGAACGATAAGGTCCTGACGATCCCGAAAGGGCCGAACGGTCCTGTTGGTACGGTCTGGATCGATCTGACCGAGCCGACTTATGGTATACATGGGACACCGGAACCGAAGCTCATCGACAAGGTTGGCTCGCACGGTTGCGTGCGGTTGACGAACTGGGATGCCGAAGAGTTGGCGGCTATGGTCAAACCAGGGGTCGTGGTGGACTTCGTCAATCGAAGTTCAGCCGCTCCGAAGTGACTGCCTTCTCCAGTCCGTCGTCGACGCGATGTGTTGGCGTCGCTCCCTATCATTCGCGATTCACGAAGCTTTGGCTTCGAAAGCCGGGGCGAAATCTCCCAGCTGTTTTGCTTTGAGGATCGTGGCCTCGATATCCTGCTCCACGATCGCTTCAAGATCGGCGAAGCTGTCGATCACATAGTAGATCGGCTGGAGGATATCGATCCGGTAGGGCGTCCGCAGCACGCTCAGCAGATCGAACGGCCGGAATTCGCACGCTTTGCCTTCCATTGCTACTTTCGCTTCGTTGGGCGATGAGACGATGCCCGCGCCGAAGCAGCGGCGTCCCTGCGGCGTATTGATCAGGCCGAATTCGACAGTGAACCAGAAGATCCGGAACAGATGCCATGAATAGCCCTTGCCGAGGCGGACGGCGGTTTCGCCGAAATGCCGGACGAAATTGGCATAGCTCTGGTTGGTGAGCATGGGGCAGTGGCCGAAGACCTCGTGGAACAGGTCCGGCTCCTCGATATAGTCGATATGTTCGCGACGGCGCAGGAAGGTTGCAAGCGGGAATTTGCCTTGTGACAGAAGTTCATAAAAGCGTGAGGGCGGAATGAGCGCCGGCACACCTTCGACGCCAAAGCCGGTGGTCTCGTTCAGGCGTCTGTTCACATCGAGAAGCTGAGGCACCTTATCCGGCTTCAGCCCCAGCATTTTGACGCCGTCCAGATATTCGCGGCAGGCGGTATCGGAAAGCAGCGTCATCTGACGCCGGTAGAGTTCGCCCCAGATAACATCTTCATCCGGGGTGTAGTCGTACAAACCATCCGGGCCGGGCAGTTTGGCGGTATAGCTGCTTTCCTTGGTCATGTGCTGATCCTCCCGAGCAGGGCACTTTTCCTGCCATTATGATCCGAGTTTGGAGGATTTTCTTTTCTTTCATGCTGGCTGTCGCCATAATGGTGGCAAATATTCCCGAAAGAGACGCCAAAAATGAAAGAACCTGGGAATTTTCGCCGTAAGCTTCTGCAGCTCGTCCAGGCCGACGGCAGCCTGTCGCTGGCCGACCTGGCGGAAAAGGCCGGCATGTCGCAGAGTTCGGCATGGCGGAAGATCCAGGAGCTTGAAGCCGACGGCGTCATCCGCAAGCGGGTGACGCTGCTCGATCCTGGAAAACTCGATCTCAAGCTCTGTGTGATCGCGCATGTGACGCTGGAGGATCACCACGAAGAGGCGGTCGCATCTTTCGCTTCGATGGTGCTGGAGCGGCCGGAGATCATGGAATGCTACGCCCTGTCGGGCGCCTTCGACTACATGCTGAAGATAAGGGCAAGCGACGTGGAAAGCTACGAAGCCTTCATGACCCGCTATCTCATGCGCAACCCGCATGTGCGCACGGTGGTCTCGAGCTTTGTGCTGCGCGAGCTGAAATTCTCGACCGAATTGCCGCTCTAGATATGACTGCGCAGGGCGATGCTGTCGACATCATCGCGTGCTGTCGCCATGTCAATGGCCCGGCATCAGCACCGGAAAGCCTTCGAATGTCTTCAGCGTGTCGAGGACGATCGACGTCTTCACGTGCTGCACCGACTCGTGGGGCAACAGCACGTCGTTGACGAATTTCGAGAGGTCGGCGAGGCCGCGGGTCGCGACCGTCAGGTGATAGTCCATTTCACCGGTCAGCGCATAGGCTTCGAGAACTTCAGGCAACCCGTTGATCAATTGCGAAAACCGGCGGGCATTGTCTCTGTTGTGGGTCGCAAGTGTCACGGAAATGACCACCAGCATATCGAGACCAAGCTTCTGCCGATCGAGGTAGGCGCGGTAGCTGCGGATATATCCTTCAGCCTCCAGTCTTGTGCGCCGGCGCGAACATTGCGACGGTGAAAGCGCGATCCGCTCGCCCAACTCGTTGTTCGTCAGCCTGCCATCCTTTTGCAGTTCCTGGAGCAGGCGCAGGTCCAATTTATCGAGCGGCTCATCCATTGCACGAAATCTCCAAAACGCTCACAGATCGTGCATAATCTCCTCCTGAAGCATAAAGAATGCAAGAACTTTGCACGCGTTTTGGGCCACACTTTGCATATCAAATGCAATTTCCTCTGGAGGAAAGAAAATGGGTCCTTTCCCGCATGACGCGCCGCCCTCGGAAATCACCGCCGACAATCCGGCCGGCACCGACGGCTTCGAATTCGTCGAATTCGCCCATCCCGAGCCCGAAACGCTGCGCGAACTCTTCACACGCATGGGCTATGTTGCGGTCGCCAAACACAAGACGAAAGATATCACCGTCTGGCGACAAGGCGACATCAACTATGTCCTGAACGCCGAACCCGGCAGCCATGCCGCGCGCTTCGTCGCAAATCACGGTCCCTGCGCCCCATCGATGGCCTGGCGCGTCGTCGACGCCCAACACGCGTTCAAGCATGCGGTGTCAAAAGGCGCTGTCCCGTATGAAGGGGACGACAAGATGCTCGATGTTCCGGCGATTGTCGGCATCGGCGGCTCGCTGCTCTATTTCGTCGAGACCTATGGTGCCAAGGGATCGGCCTACGAGGCCGAGTTCGATTGGCTCGGCGAGCGCGACCCGCATCCCCAAGGGATCGGCTTCTATTATCTCGACCATCTGACGCACAACGTCTTTCGCGGCAACATGGACAAGTGGTGGGATTTTTACCGCAACCTGTTCAATTTCAAGCAGATCCACTTCTTCGATATCGATGGGCGCATCACCGGTCTGGTGAGCCGCGCCATCACCTCGCCCTGCGGCAAAATCCGCATTCCGCTGAATGAATCGAAGGACGACACCAGCCAGATCGAGGAATATCTGAAGAAGTACAAGGGCGAGGGCATTCAGCACATCGCCGTTGGAACGGAGGATATTTACGACGCCACCGACAGGCTTGCCGACAACGGCCTGCGCTTCATGCCGGGTCCGCCGGAGACCTATTACGACATGTCCTATGAACGCGTGAACGGCCATAGTGAACCTGTCGAACGGATGAAGAAGCACGGCATCCTCATCGATGGCGAAGGTGTGGTGAATGGCGGGATGACGAAAATCCTGCTGCAGATCTTCTCCAAGACCGTCATCGGCCCGATCTTCTTCGAGTTCATCCAGCGCAAGGGCGACGAGGGTTTCGGCGAAGGCAATTTCCGGGCTCTCTTTGAGTCGATCGAGGCCGATCAGATCAAGCGTGGTGTCATCGGGACTGCAGCGGAGTAAACTCACTAGCGCCGCGCATCTTTCAGACGCGCGGCGCTGGAGTGTTCGGGGAGGAGTGAGCATGGACCAGACATCGATCCAGACGTCGGATGGTGAAGCCGCGACAGCAAACACGCTGAAATATATGCCGGGGTTCGGCAATGACTTCGAAACCGAGTCGCTTCCCGGCGCCTTGCCGCAAGGCCAGAACAGTCCGCAGAAATGCAACTATGGTCTCTATGCGGAGCAGCTTTCCGGCTCGCCGTTCACCGCGCCGCGCGGGACCAACGAAAGGTCCTGGCTTTACCGCATCCGCCCGAGCGTGCGTCACACCCGTCGCTTCTCCAACGCGTCCTATCCGCTCTGGAAAACCGCACCTTGCCTGGACGAACATTCGCTTCCTCTCGGCCAGCTTCGCTGGGATCCCATCCCCGCACCCTCGGAGAAGCTGACGTTTCTCGAGGGGGTGCGGACCATCACCACGGCAGGCGATGCCACCACCCAGGTGGGCATGTCAGCCCATGCCTATGTCTTCAATGAGGACATGGTCGACGATTACTTCTTCAACGCCGATGGTGAATTGCTGATCGTGCCGCAGCTCGGCGCCATCAGAGTGTTCACCGAAATGGGCATCATGGATGTCGAGCCCCTGGAAATATGCCTGATCCCGCGCGGCATGATGTTCAAGATCATGAGGGGTGGCGACCAGACGGTCTGGCGTGGCTACATCTGCGAGAACTACGGCGCGAAATTCACCCTGCCGGACCGCGGACCGATCGGCGCCAACTGCCTGGCAAACCCGCGTGACTTCAAGACGCCTGTCGCCGCATTCGAGGATAAGGAAACGCCGTGCCGCGTGCATGTGAAGTGGTGCGGAAAATTCTATGTCACCGACATCGGCCATTCGCCGCTGGATGTGGTGGCCTGGCACGGCAACTACGCCCCGTTCAAATACGACTTGCGGACGTTCTCGCCGGTCGGCGCTATCCGCTTCGATCATCCCGATCCGTCGATCTTTTCGGTGCTGACCGCGCCGACCGAAGATGCGGGCACGGCGAATGTCGATTTCGTGATCTTTCCGCCGCGCTGGCTGGTCGCCGAGCATACATTCCGTCCGCCCTGGTACCACCGCAACATCATGAGCGAATTCATGGGCCTGATCCATGGCCAGTATGACGCCAAGGAGGAGGGCTTCGTGCCTGGTGGCATGAGCCTGCACAACATGATGCTTCCCCACGGACCGGACGCGCTCGCCTTCGAAAAGGCATCCAATACCGAGCTCAAACCGGTGAAGCTCGATCACACCATGGCCTTCATGTTCGAGACCCGGTACCCGCAGCAATTGACGAAATACGCAGCCGAGCTCGAAACGCTACAGGATAATTACCTGGAATGCTGGGACGGCCTGGAACGCAAGTTCGACGGAACCCCCGGCATCAAGTGATGCATCAACTGAAGTCATCCTCCTGCACGGAATTCGGACATGAAACTTGCGACGTTAAAAGACTCCACGCGGGACGGCCGGCTCGTCGTCGTTTCCCGCGACCTGACCCGCTGTTCCGAGGTCGGTCATATCGCCCGCACATTGCAGGCAGCACTCGATGACTGGGAGCATGTGGCTCCGAGGCTCGCGCTCATTGCCGAAGGCGTCGAGACCGGCGCCCAGCCGACGACCCGGTTTCACGAACATGACGCTACGTCACCTTTGCCGCGCGCCTATCAATGGGCCGACGGCTCCGCTTACGTCAACCATGTCGAACTGGTGCGCAAGGCACGCGGCGCCGAGATGCCGGCGAGCTTCTGGACCGATCCGCTGATCTATCAGGGCGGGTCGGACGCTTTCCTTGCGCCGCGCGACCCGATCGTGATGGCCGACGAGGCTTACGGGATCGACATGGAGGGCGAGGTCGCCGTCATAACCGGCGACGTTGCCATGGGGTCCAGCCCGGAGGCTGCACGCGGCGCCGTCCGCCTGCTGATGCTCGTCAACGACGTTTCGCTGCGCGGTCTGATCCCGGACGAATTGGCGAAGGGATTTGGCTTCTTCCAGTCCAAGCCGGCATCGGCATTTTCTCCGGTCGCGGTGACGCCGGATGAGCTTGGAGATGCGTGGGACGGTGGCAAGCTGCATCTCCCGCTGCTCGTCAGCCTGAACGGCAAGCCATTCGGCACGGCCAACGCCGGCATCGACATGACGTTCGATTTTGGCCAGTTGATCGCCCACGCCGCCAAAACCCGCAATCTCGCGGCCGGCACGATCATCGGCTCGGGAACGGTGTCCAACAAGCTCAACGGCGGCCCGGGCAAGCCGGTGGAAGACGGCGGAAGCGGCTACTCCTGCATCGCCGAACTCAGGATGATCGAGGCCATCGAGACCGGATCGCCGAAGACCGCCTTCATGAAGTTCGGCGATCAGGTCCGCATCGAGATGAAGGATAAGGCCGGCCATTCGATCTTCGGGGCGATCGAGCAGACGGTCGAGAAATACAGCGGAGCCGGGCCGCAATGAAGGAGGTCGTTCTCTACGACTACTGGCGATCATCGGCGAGCTATCGCGTCCGCATCGCGCTCAATCTCCTGGGCATCGATTATCAGACCGTGCCCATCAACCTGTTGGAGGGCGCGCACAGGACGCCGGAATATCTGGCCCTCAACCCGCAGGGACTGGTGCCGACATTGGTGATCGACGGGAAAACACTGACGCAGTCGCTGGCGATCGTCGAATACCTCGCTGAGACCAGGCCGGAATGCGGATTGCTGCCATCTGACATTGCCGATCGCCAGAAAGTCCGCGCTCTCGCATATGCGGTCGCCATGGACATCCATCCGATCTGCAACCTGCATGTCGTGTCACATCTGATGAGCATGGCTGACAAGGCCGATGCCCGCGAGGAATGGATGAAGCATTTCATTACCGACGGACTGGGCAAACTGGAAACCATGATCGGCAAAGCCGATGGCGCGTTCAGCTTTGGAAATACGCCGACGATGGCGGACCTCTGCCTCGTTCCCCAGGTCTACAACGCCCGTCGCTGGGGCGTTGAGTTGACCGCTTTCAAGCGCATCGTCGACATCGACGCCGGATGCGCAGACCTGCCGGCCTTCCAGGCGGCGCATCCCGACCGCGTGAAGCCGTAACGGCAGAGCGGGACCCGGGACGAAATTCGAAGAAGCATCCCCTTCTTCCTGCGGCTCTCGCATCAATGGCCGGCACACACCAGATCGCGTGGACTGGGATCTCACGATCGCGGCGAATGCGATGCCAATTCCTGTAGGTATGAAGAGTAAGCATCGCCGGTCCGCGGGCGAGGTGCGGTAATTTGTCTAGCAGCCATCAAGCGCCTTGATCCTCGAGACCAGGGTCTTGCCAAACACGTAGGTGGTCTGGACATCGGCACGACCCTGGCAGCGACGTCCATCATTGGTGACGTATTCGTACGAAACCCGGACATCATCATTGCCGCGTAGTGCCGTTCCCGTGAGTTTGAGCGGCTCCGACATCGCGCCGAAGAAGGCGTGGATCGACACTTCGTTGAATGGGCCTTGGCCGCGTTTCTCCGGAACGACCAGCGCTGAGGCGGTTTCACCATCGGCTGCGGCGAGCGCGGAGTAGAAGGCCGTCACCGTGCCCATGGGATCGTGGGGAAACGTCTTGCCCGCCTCGGACGCCGGATCAGGTCCGTCCTCGTCAATCGCGTCGTAAGTGATGCCCACCATCTGCGCCTTCGCGGCCGTCAGCCACGCGATGCCTTCAGGCGGTGCCGACGTCACGTAGGCGATGGCAGTCTCGGACAATCCCAACTGGTTGAGATAAGCTCCGACCAGTGCGTTGGCGACACCACTCTCGCTGGCCTTTCCGTCGACCACGCGATAGGCGGCATGGAAACCGATATTGGATTCGGGCTGAAGAAACCGCTGCGAACCGGCAAGCCAGGTCAGGGCGCAAGCCGACGCGCACAAGGTCCCCGGCGGGGTGGCAGTGGCAAAGCCTCGAAGGCGGATGGCACGTCCGATCTCAATCCCGGCTTTGAGATCACCGCCCTCGCTGTTTAGAAAAACAAGGGCTTTGCTGGAGGCGGCGGCCAGGTTTCTGAAGACAATTTCGTCGCCTTCGTTCAAGACGCCCGTGACGGAGATCAGGTCTGTGTCGCCCTCCAACGGCTCTCGCGTGATCTCCGCCGCAGACAGAGGAAATGCGCATAGAAACAACAACCCAGCCACGATGTAACGCATCGATTCCCCCGCGTTTACTGTAACTATTCAACATTGCGACGAATGTTCTTGCAAGCCTGCTCGTAGCTCACCAGGCAGGCTGTAGGAGAAGTGAGAAGACCGCGGCGTCTATCTCGAGCTTCAAACGAGTGGCGATCGTCTCGGCCAAAAAAAGCCGCCGCAGCTGACTGTCGGCGGCTTTTCACTATCGATCAATTTTTCTCGGACGCCTTCGGGTGGCGCTACACAATCACCGCCTACTCAGCTGCACCCGCTCGTAGCACCGCACGTGTCGCACTTCTCACAAGTCCCATTCCGCACCATCGTGAAGTTCTGGCACTCCGAGCACATGTTGCCGGTATAGCCCTGCATGATCGAGCGCTGGCGGCGTTCGGCTTCGCGCTTCTTGGCTTCGGATTTCGCCGTTGCCGCGTCGGCTGCCGCCTTGTCGGAGAAGAGGGCCGTTGCGTCGCTGGTGAGTTCCTCGGTCACCTCTTCGGCGATCTCTTCCGCCAATTCCTTGGCGCGCTCTTCGTAATCGCGCTTGAAGGCGACGATTTCGGAGGTGGAGACGGCGATCGTCGGCTCCAGCTTGCGGGCAGCGCTGCCTGCAAAGGCGGTCACAGTGCCGGTGGAAGCGGCGCGGGCAGGGGCGGCGGTGGCCGCACCCTTGGGTTCGCCTGCCTGGCGTTCGCCGCCGGTGCCGGACACCAGCGTCGGCTTGTAGCCGCGGGTCCAGCCGGTGGAGAGCAGGTTGGTCTTGCCCTCCTGGATGCCCTTGCCGAGCGCCGTGTTCGAGAAATCAGACGTATCGACATGCGCGAGGTCATGGCGGCCGAGATAGGAGACGGCAAGCTCGCGGAAGACATAGTCGAGGATCGAGGTGGCGTTCTTGATCGCGTCATTGCCGATGACCATGCCGGCCGGCTCGAACTTGGTGAAGGTGAAGGCCTCGACATATTCCTCGAGCGGCACGCCATATTGCAGGCCGAGCGAGATGGCGATGGCGAAATTGTTCATCATCGCACGGAAGGCAGCACCTTCCTTGTGCATGTCGATGAAGATCTCGCCGATGCGGCCGTCGCCGAATTCGCCGGTGCGCAGATAAACCTTGTGTCCGCCGACGGCGGCCTTCTGGGTATATCCTTGGCGGCGGTTCGGCAGCTTTTCGCGTTCGCGCGAAACTCGTTCGATCACCCGCTCGATGATCTTCTCGGTGACGGTGACGGCCTGGGCGGCCAGCGGCGCCTGCAGCAGTTCCTCCAGCGCATCCTCGTCGTCTTCGTCCTCAATCAGTGAGGAATTGAGCGGCTGCGACAGCTTCGAGCCGTCGCGATAGAGCGCGTTGGCCTTGAGGCCAAGCTTCCAGGAAAGCATGTAGGCGTTCTTGCAATCCTCGACGGTCGCCTCGTTCGGCATGTTGATCGTCTTGGAAATCGCGCCCGAGATGAACGGCTGAGCCGCCGCCATCATGCGGATATGGCTTTCCACCGAGAGGTAGCGCTTGCCGACCTTGCCGCAGGGATTAGCGCAATCGAAGACCGGCAGGTGTTCATTCTTGAGGAAGGGCGCGCCTTCCAGCGTCATCGCACCGCAGACATGGATGTTGGCGGCTTCGATGTCCTTCTTCGAGAAGCCGATATGGTCGAGCAGGCTGAAGCTCATGTCGGCGAGCTGTTCGTCGGAAACCTTCAGCGTCTCCTTCAGGAAGTCGGCGCCGAGCGTCCACTGGTTGAAGACGAACTTGATGTCGAAGGCGCTCTTCAGCGCGGCGTTGACGGCTTCCACCTTCTCGTCGGTGAAGCCCTTGGTCTTCAGCGTCGACGGATTGACAGCCGGCGCCTGGTTCAGGTTGCCGTGGCCGACGGCATAGGCCTCGATCTCGGCGATCTGGCTTTCCGAATAGCCGAGCGTGCGCAGCGCGTCGGGCACGGCGCGGTTGATGATCTTGAAGTAGCCGCCGCCGGCGAGCTTCTTGAACTTGACGAGGGCGAAGTCGGGCTCGATGCCGGTGGTGTCGCAATCCATGACGAGACCGATCGTGCCCGTGGGCGCGATGACCGAGACCTGGGCATTGCGGTAGCCATGCTGTTCACCGAGCGCGAGCGCCTTGTCCCAGGCCGATTTGGCGTGGGCGACGAGATCCTGGTCGGGGTTTTCCGAATGGATCAGCGCGACCGGGTTGATCGACAGCGCCTCATAGCCGGAGCTCTCGCCATGCGCCGCACGGCGATGGTTGCGAATGACCTTGAGCATGCTCTCGCGGTTCGGCGCGAAGTTCGGGAAGGGCCCAAGCTCGGCAGCCATTTCGGCCGAGGTGGCATAGCAGATGCCGGTCATGATCGCGGTCAACGAGCCTGCAATGGCGCGGGCCTCAGTGGAGTCGTAGGGAATGCCTGTTGACATCAGCAGACCGCCGATATTGGCGTAGCCGAGGCCGAGCGTGCGGTATTCGTAAGAGAGTTCGGCAATGCGCTTCGACGGGAACTGCGCCATCATCACCGAGACTTCGAGCACGACGGTCCACAGGCGAACCGCATGTTCGTAGTCGGCGATGTTGATGCGCTTGGTGGCCTTGTCCTTGAACTGCAGCAGGTTCAGCGAGGCAAGGTTGCAGGCCGTGTCGTCGAGGAACATATATTCCGAGCATGGGTTCGAGCCACGGATCGGGCCGCCGGCCGGCGAGGTGTGCCAGTCGTTCATCGTCGTGTTGAAGTGGATGCCCGGATCGGCCGAGGCCCAGGCAGCGTAGGAAATGGTTTCCCAGAGATCGCGTGCCTTCAGCGTCTTCATCACTCGGCCGTCCTTGCGGGCGGTCAGGTTCCATTCGCCATCATTCTCGACGGCGCGCAGGAAGTCGTCCTTGATCGAGACGGAGTTGTTGGAGTTCTGGCCGGATACCGTGAGGTAGGCTTCCGAATCCCAATCCGTGTCGTAGGTCTTGAATTGGAGATCCTTGTAGCCCTGGCGGGCAAACTGGATGACGCGCTGGACGTAGTTCTCGGGAACCTGGTCCTTCTTGGCGGCGCGGATTTCGCGCTTCAGGGCAGGGTTCTTGTTGGGGTCGTAGCAATCGCCGTTGTCGCCGCCTTCGCAATTGAAGCAGGCCTTCATGATCGCCTTCAGATGCTTGGCGACAACCTTCGAGCCGGTCACGAGAGCCGCAACCTTCTGCTCTTCCTTGACCTTCCAGTTGATGTATTCCTCGATATCGGGATGGTCGATGTCGACGACCACCATCTTGGCGGCGCGGCGTGTCGTGCCGCCCGATTTGATGGCGCCGGCGGCGCGGTCGCCGATCTTCAGGAAGCTCATCAGGCCGGAGGAGCGGCCGCCGCCGGAAAGCTTTTCGCCTTCGCCGCGCAGCATCGAGAAGTTGGAGCCGGTGCCGGAGCCGTATTTGAAGAGGCGCGCTTCACGCACCCAGAGGTCCATGATGCCGCCTTCGTTGACGAGATCGTCCTCGACAGACTGGATGAAGCAGGCATGCGGTTGCGGGTGTTCGTAGGCCGACTTGGACTTGGTCAGCTTGCCGGTGAAGGGATCGACGTAGAAATGACCCTGGCCGGGGCCGTCGATGCCGTAGGCCCAATGCAGGCCGGTGTTGAACCACTGCGGCGAGTTCGGGGCGACACGCTGGGTGGCGAGCATATAGGCAAGCTCGTCCTTGAAGGCCGAGGCATCTTCCTCGGAGGAGAAATAGCCGCCCTTCCAGCCCCAATAGGTCCAGGTGCCGGCAAGACGGTCGAAGACCTGGCGCGCATCGATTTCGGAGCCGGTCTGTTCGTCCTTGGACAGGGTCTTCAGCGCAGCATCGTCGGGAACGGAGCGCCACAGGAAGGAAGGAACATCGTTTTCCTCGACCTTCTTCAGTCGGGTGGGAACGCCGGCCTTGCGGAAATACTTCTGCGCCAGAACGTCGGTCGCGACCTGGGAGAACTGCGCGGGAACATCGATATTCTCGAGGCGGAACACGATCGAACCGTCGGGGTTCTTGATCTCGCTCGTCGCCTTGCGGAATTCGATATCCGCATAGGCGCCTTGGCCGGCCTTCGTGAAACGACGTTCGATGCGCATTGTCTTGACCTCGTGTTGGCGCCTGGTCCCCGCGACCTCGGCGCAAAATTCCTATCCGGCGGCACTTTGTCGTCGCGCAGCCAGTCTCGTTTCCGTATTGTGACAGGGGTGTCATCCGGAGATGTCCTTCCTGTATCTTGTGGTGATGGTGGCTGCAAACACTAAATATAGTATTAACAGCTTATTATCGCCAGCCCCGATGTCACTTTTTTTGGAGGCTGAAAACCGCGCAAAAATCCTGTCGGGCCTGAACTGTTTCCGGTCCATCGCCCTGATTCCGCGTCCTAATTTTCAAAAGGGAACCGGGCTCGTTACCTCCGGTCCTGTCGCCGCCGCAACATCAGGATCAGTAAAGTTTGAAACAGCTGATTCCGTCAAGGGCTGGCTTTTAATTGATTGCTAACCACAACATGTTGTGGATGCGCCTGTGGAGATTGGGGAAAGCCGGGGAGCGCTGATATTACAATGGCTTGCAGGTGTTGCCGGCTAAGGAAAAGGTCGAAACGCCAAAAAAGCGTCATGCGGCAAATCTTGTGATGGCATTTCCGCCGCAAATGAGCATGCCGATTCGCCGGTGAAATCAGTGCTCCTAAAGCACGTCGTTATCGCAAAAGCGCAAACTTTTGCGCGACATGCTGTTAGAGCGCATCGATGGCGATGGTGACGATGGCGACGCCGATCGGCCTGTTCTCTTCGTCCATGACGACGAAGCTCGCCTGCGTCTCGAGGTTCTGGGTGGATTCGTTGCGTTCCGCCCGGTCGATGAAGATCTCGCGGGAGCCGCTGGCGAAGGTTTGGAGATATTTCTCCTCGTCGCCCTGCCAGAAGTCGGCGGTGATGGTGCTCTGCCCGACATTCAGCCCATGCGAGTCCGTGACGAAAAATTCGAGAATCGCGCCCTGCGAAGCATCCTGATTTTCCCTCAGGTACTGCGACACGGATTTGTCGAGCAACAGCTTGACCATCTGCAGGTGGTGCTGATTGACTTCCGACCGGTAGGCCTCATCGAGTACCCGCATATCCATCTCGCTGACATTGCCGAATTTCGCGTTCTGCTCGGCAATGGCCTTCAGTACCAATGGCGTTTCCACAATTGGTCGGATCCGCTTCTCGACGTAGTCGTGCACGAGGGGAACGTAGGCAGGCTCAGCATGGACGGGCGCCAGCGGCAACAGAAAGGTCCCCAGCCCGACAGTCACAACCGCTCCTACATGCCCCCATCGAGCCATCTTGCTTCCCTATACCCGTATTGTTCGCCGCACGCTTGAGGCGCAACCCGACACGATTCGCATCTGTCGATTTTATGAGCAAAAGATAAAATAGATGTGCAGATCCCGATAGCGGATTCCGAAGACCTCGCTGACAAAATCTGGAACAATTTCAAGTGGTAAATACGATTGTCGCGCGCTTTGGTCTGTAACGATCAGCCCGCGCCCTTGGCGATCGGCTCCTGATAGGTGAAACCCATGTCCCAGGGGAAATAGATCCAGGTATCCTGGCTCACCTCGGTGATGAAAGTATCGACCGTCGGCACGCCCTTCGGCTTGGCGTAGACGCAGGCGAAATGTGCTTTCGGCAGCATAGTGCGCACCTGTGCGGCGGTCTTGCCGGTATCGGTCAGATCGTCGACGACCAGCACGGCTTCGCCGCCATTCTCCATAAGTTCGGGCGCTATTCCCTTGAGCAGCACCATGTCACCCTGGTTCACATAGTCATGATAGGACGCGACGCAGACGGTCTCGATCAGCCGGATGTTCAGTTCACGCGAGATGATCGCGGCCGGAACGAGGCCGCCGCGGGTGATGCAGACGATCGCCTTAAATGTCTGATTCAAGCCGGCAAGCCGCCAGGCAAGGGCGCGCGCATCGCGGTGGAACTGATCCCAGGAAACGGGAAAGGCTTTATCGGGAAGGGACATCGGGCTGCTCCGCGGCATGAAAAAACGACACGCCGTTGGCCGGCGACCGGACAGGCTTGAAGCGGCGATTGGCAAAACGCAAATCGCGCAGCCGGAACTGCGCGAGAGGGGGCCGAGCTCGAAGCTGTCATCGGTCGCCGCAATTAGCGGGATTTGCCGGCAAAAGGCAAGAGCAGCCAATCAACGCGACAACAGGGTCAGCGCCGTCATCGATTGCAGCAGGGTCTTGGTCGTGCCGCCGAAGATCATCTGCCAGAGCCAGGAGTGCGTATAGGCGCCCATGACGAGAAGATCGATGCTGCTGTCCGAAAGCCGGTTCTCGATGACATGCGATGCGCTTTTGTCCACACTTTGTGCCGTCGAAAGCGTCGTCTTCACGCCATGACGCGCAAGCGTCGCGGCGATGTCGGCGCCTGCCGTCAGCGGCGATTGCAGCGCCGTGTCGGCCGGATCGACCGAAAAGATCTCCACCTCGTCGGCGGCTTTGAGGATCGGCAGCGCGTCGAAGGTCGCGCGCGCCGCCTCCTTCGAACCGTTCCAGGCGATCAGCACGCGCTTGATCGGCTTCGGTTGGCGGATGATATAGGGGATCATCAGCACCGGCCGACCGGTTTCGAAGAGAAAGCTGTCGACGTCGACGTGGCTGTCGGAAGGTCTGGCCGGGTCGGCCTGCGAGGCGATCAAGAGGTCGGCGCTGCGCGCACTTTCGATCAGCGGCGCGGAGCCGTATCCGGTCGATGTGGCAAAGCTGCGCCACTCGGAGGAGGCGCCTGATGCCTCCGCTTTCGCCCTGAAGATGCGCTCAACCGCAATCGTTTCGCTATGCGCCATGTCCTGCAGCGCCTGCACGGCAACGGGATCGGGGATTTCCATCGGCGCCACCAGCGGCACGGCGGAGATGATTTCGGCATGCAGGCCGATCACATGGGCGCCGCTTTCAGCAGCGATGGCAAAGGCGAAATCGGCAACCGCGGTACTATTGTCAGATGTATCGAGAATGGCGAGAATGGTTTTGTAAGACATATCAATTCTCCTTGCGCTGAAACGGCTTGCGCGAGGGAAGGAATGCGCCGGACCGTTCTCCTGTTCCTTGATAGGGATCAAGGATGCCCCAGGTTCCGGCGTTGCCCTCAAGCCTCGGCGGAATGGTTTTCGGCAATGTCCTTTCTTTGGCGGATAGCGTCGATCATTGCCCGCACCTCGGCGCCGGCTGCATCGATAACCGCCTGGGAGCGGCCGCGCACGACGATCTCGGTCGAGAATTTCTGGCCGATATAACGCGGGTAGGAGCCGATGCTGGTCTCCGGATGTGCTTTCTGGATCGCGGTCAGCGGCGTACCGATCTCACCTTCGCCGTAAGGGCAGGCGATGGCGAGCGAAAGCACCGGCGTGCCGGTTCGAAGCGTCGGCAGCACATTGTCGACCATCGCCTGGAAGACCTGCGGCACACCGGCCATGACGTAGACGTTGCCGATGATGAAGCCGGGCGCGGTCGAGACCGGATTGGGAATATGGGCAGCCCCGCGCGGCATGCGCGCCATGCGCTGGCGCGCCTCGGTGAATTCCATTTCACGGCGCCGATACATCTCGGCAAGCAGCGTCATCGCCGTCTCGTCATATTCGCAGGGCACGCCGAAAGCCTTGGAGATGGCGTCGGCGGTGATGTCGTCATGCGTCGGCCCGATACCGCCCGAGGTGAAGACATAATCATATTTGCCGCGAAGCGCGTTCAGCGCCTCGACGATCGCGTCCTCGTCGTCGGCGACGATGCGCACTTCCTTGAGATCGATGCCGGAAAGCGTCAGCAAATCGGCGAGATGGCCGATATTTTTATCCTTGGTGCGGCCGGAGAGAAGTTCGTCGCCGATGGCGAGCATGGCGGCGGTGACGACGATGTCTTGGCTCATAGGATGTTCCGTGATGTGAGGCTGGGGAATAGGTAGCGCCGTTCGGTCGCTTTGCAAACACCAAGAGCATGATGCCGAAAAGTGCAGGCGGGTTCGGACGACATGATGCTCTAACTTTTAAATTGGGGCGATGCGTCATTTTTGCCGAAATGAAAACCGCAAGCGAATTTTCGTCTCCGGGTGTTGAACACTGAGTTCTTGAGGGCGGGGCTTTGTTCAACCAGGCGCGCTGATAGAAGTCACGTCGGGCACGAAATTCAACGATGTTTCAAGGAAGATAGAAGATGGCGAAGGTTCTCGTTCTTTATTATTCGGCTTACGGCCATATCGAAACCATGGCCTATGCCGTCGCCGAAGGCGCGAAATCGGCCGGTGCCGAGGTCACCGTCAAGCGCGTTCCGGAACTGGTTCCGGAAGATGTCGCCAAGGCTTCCTATTACAAGGTCGACCAGGCGGCTCCGATCGCCACCGTCGATGAACTGGCGGACTATGACGCCATCATCGTCGGCGCCGGCACCCGATTCGGTACGGTCGCCTCGCAGATGCGCAATTTCTGGGATCAGACGGGCGGCCTCTGGTTCGCCGGTAAGCTTGTCGGCAAGCTCGGTTCGGTCTTCACCTCTTCGGCAACCCAGCACGGCGGCCAAGAATCGACCATCCTCGGCTTCATCCCGACCTTCCTGCACCAGGGCATGGTCGTTGCCGGCCTGCCTTACGCCTTCCAGGGCCAGATGGGCACCGAGGAAGTCAAGGGCGGCTCGCCTTACGGCGCCTCCACCATCACCAACGGCGACGGCTCGCGCCAGCCTTCCGAGATCGAGCTGGAAGGCGCGAAATACCAGGGCGCCCATGTCGCCAAGCTTGCTGCCAAGCTCGCCTGATCTTTGACGCTGAAATAATGAAGGCGCGGCGGGCATGGGGCTCGCCGCGCCTCTTTTTGTCCACAGACTGGCGGCCCTTGATCAGTGGCGGCTTTCGAGCGGAAATGCTTGGCCGATCATTCGTCGGTGCTGCCGGCCAAAACAGGCGCGATTTTTACGCCTCCCGGCTCTTCCCATCGCCAATGGCGCAAGATATTGAAAATGCCGCAAGCGGGCGTGGCGAAACTGGTAGACGCAAGGGACTTAAAATCCCTCGGCCTTGGCTGTACGGGTTCGACCCCCGTCGCCCGCACCACAACTATCCACTTTGAATTTGCCCGCATCTGCGCGTAAAAGCGTGTTTTTGCTTGACAATGACATTTTCGATGCAAGGATTGCGCCGCGACAGTAAGGCGGTTGAGTAAGTATTGTCTTGTGGGAGTAAGACGATGGTTTACGATTGGAATGGGACCAAGGTTCGGCGCATCCGGATCTTCAAGACCAGCGTCGCACTTGTTCTCGGAACTGCGATAGCTGCGATACCACTGTTCTTCTGGGCAGTGCAGTTGAGCGATTTCTAACTCGAGATAATCAGCGTTCTGCGAAAGGAAGCGCGTTTGGCGCTTTGGTCTCGCGCCACCTGTTGATCACCCAGCCAGCCAGCAGCCCGAGGGCTGCGCCCATCGCCTTGATGCTCGCGTCATGCAGGCGCGGATGGCGGGTAGGCGCGAGATATTGCAGATATTCGATGGCGAATGCGCCGACGATCAGCAGCACCGCCACCATCTTCCACTGTTTGGGATAACCGAGCGCAAAGGCCAAGCCGACGAGAAGATAGGCGGCCGCACGGTCGACATCGACCGTGGTGACCGTGTCCGGCCTCTCTCCGATCGGGGAAACCGTAGCGAAGATGATGAAGGCAAGCAGCAGCCAGGCGAGCGGTTTTGCGAATTTGAAGATCATCATAGCTTCATATAAGTGGCCGCCCTTTTCATTGACAGTTAAAATCAGTTCATGTGCCGCCAATTTCGCGATTGGCTTAAGAAAGCCTTCCTCGGAGCGAACCGGTCCGGGAGCGAACCGGAAACGGCCGAAACGGGCTTTCTTTTGCCGGTCGGCTCGTGCCATAGCGGCGGTGGTATTCTTGAGAATGGACCACGCCCGTGACGAAACTTGATGTCGAAAGTGCCGAAGAGGCAATGCGCAGCCTGTTTCCGGCAACGCCGCTGCAGCTCAATGATCATCTGTCGGCCCGCTACGGGGCCGATATCTGGCTGAAGCGCGAGGATCTGTCGCCGGTGCGCTCCTATAAGATCCGCGGCGCCTTCAATTTCTTCCGCAAGGCGATCGGGCAGGGTGCGGCCGGCAAGACCTTCGTCTGCGCCTCGGCCGGTAATCACGCCCAGGGCTTTGCCTTCGTCTGCCGCCATTTCGGCGTGCCGGGCGTCGTCTTCATGCCGGTGACGACACCGCAGCAGAAGATCGACAAAACGCGTATGTTCGGCGCCGAATTCATCACCATCCGGCTGTTCGGCGACTTCTTCGACCAGTGCTACCAGGCCGCGCGCGAACACGTAGAGGCGGTCGGCGGTGTCATGGTGCCGCCTTTCGACCATGCCGACATCATCGAAGGCCAGGCGACGGTGGCCGCCGAAATCATGCAGCAGCTGCCGGAAGGAACGGTGCCAGACATGGTCGTCCTGCCGGTCGGCGGCGGCGGACTTGCTGCCGGCATCACCGGCTATCTCGACGGCACCGTGCCAAAATCGGCTTTTGTCTTCACCGAACCAGCCGGCGCGCCGAGCCTTAAGCGCAGCATTGAGGCGGGCGCGGTAGTGACACTTGCCAAGGTCGACAATTTCGTCGACGGCGCGGCGGTGGGGCGCATTGGCGACCTGAACTTCGCCGCTCTTCGCGATTTCCCGGCAAGCCAAGTGCAACTGATGCCGGAGAACGCCATCTGCGTCACCATTCAGGAAATGCTGAATGTCGAAGGCGTCGTGCTGGAGCCGGCCGGCGCCCTGTCGCTGACGGCGATCGCCGCGATGGACGTCCAAGCGATCCGCGGCAAGACCATCGTCGCTGTCGTCTCCGGCGGCAATTTCGATTTCGAGCGCCTGCCTGACGTAAAGGAAAGAGCCATGCGTTACGCAGGGCTGAAGAAATATTTCATCCTGCGCCTCGCCCAGCGCCCCGGCGCGCTGCGGGATTTCCTCAATCTGCTCGGCCCCGACGACGATATCGCCCGCTTCGAATATCTGAAGAAATCGGCGCGCAACTTCGGCTCCATCCTGATCGGAATCGAAACCAAGGCGCCAGAGAATTTCGCCCGGCTGATCGGAAATTTCGAAGCAGCCGGCATGGGTTACGAGGATATCACCGAAAACGAGATCCTCGCCAACCTGATCATTTGACTTGGCGACAGCGATATCGTCGTGCTAAAGGCGGAGCATGGCTTCGTTCATTTCAAATATCTTTTCGATGTTCTCCGGCGGCGGCAAACCGGCTTCGGAGGCAGCAGGCCCTTCCGGCGAGCCGCAGCTTTACGGCGATTGCACGATCTATGCCGAGCCGCGCAAGGAAGGCGGCCAGTATCGCCTTGCCGGCCGCATCGAAAAGAAGGTCGGCGACGAGGTACTGGTGCGAAATTTCATCCGCGCCGATCTGTTTTCCTCCTCCGATGACGCGCTCGAATGCACGGTGCGCAAGGCGCAGCAGATCATCGATCAGCATGGTTCGTCGCTCTTTGGCGACGGCGAGAAGCTTCGTCAGGTCTGAAATCGGGATCCGGGGATGGGTCCTTGATACCGGCTGTAACTATTCCTGTGTGACCGGGGTGCTCTCCAGCGAGCGCGTTCTCACTCACGCAATCTTAAAGGATTGCGGTGAAAGGTATCGCCTGCAGGATTTGCAGGACACCCCCGTGTTTGACTGTTTCGGACGATTGACCAAAGGATTCTCTGTCGCGATCACCGCGCCAGCAGGAGGCCGAACGTCCGGAGCCGAGGTCTCATGATGGAGACACTCAACCTCCTTCTCTTCGTCGTCGAAGCCATCGCCTATTTCGTGCTGATGGTGACGCTTCTGCATTTCCGTCACCGGCTCGGTCTCGGGGTTTTCCTGACGGCGCTCGGCGTCATGCATTTCATGGAGACCTATCTGGCGGCGGTGTTTTATGTTTCGCTGCCGTTCGGGGATGTGTCGCCGGGCTCATCCGTCTTCTTCTCCGGCAAGCTGATGATGATCCTGATGCTTTACCTGCAGGAGGATGCCGCGACGGTGCGCCAGCCGATCTACGGTCTCTTCCTCGGCAACCTGCTCACCGTCGGTATTGCCTGGGTGCTGCAACTGCATCAGCCGCTGCAGATATCGACCAACCTCACACCCGACGTCGATTTCCTCAAGGAGATGGGCTGGCTGATGGTCTGGGGCACGGCGCTGCTCTATGTCGATTCGCTCGGCATCATCCTGCTTTACGAAAAACTCGGCGATTTCTTCCGCCGCCGGGTCGTCCTGCGTTTCCTGATTTCGGGGTTCGCGCTGCTGACCTTCGACCAGATCGGCTTCTTCGCCGCGCTGCATTACTTCCTGGATGTGCCGATCGCCGCATTCTGGGGCGGATGGAAGGCAAAAATGCTTGCCGTCTGCCTCTACGCGGCGATGTTCGCATTCTATGAGTATCGTATTCGCCGTGTCGGTGCGGGCGGGTCCGCACGCTCCATCAGCGACGTGTTCGGCGACCTGACGTTCCGCGAGCGCTATAACGACCTTCTGGAGCGCACCGGCCGCGACATGCTCACCGGCGTTTACGATCGGACGCGCATGGAGGTTGAAGCGCCGCTGATGCTGCGTGAGGCGCTGAGGCAGGGGCTATACGCCACCGTTCTTATTCTCGACGCCGATCACTTCAAGGATGTCAATGACGGCTACGGCCATCTCCAGGGCGACGAGGTGCTGAAGGCGATCGCCGCCCGATTGGGCACGACGTTGCGCTCGAGCGATCGCGTCTTCCGCTTCGGCGGCGAGGAATTCGTTGCCGTCTGTCCAGGCACTGACCACGAGGAAGGTCTGCTGCTTGCCGAGCGCCTGCGCTGGACGATTGCAACCAGCGTCAAGACGCCGGATGACAGGCCGATCACGGTCAGCATCGGTGTTGCGACTGCCGACGAGGACGGCGTCGATTTCACCGCCGTGCTGACGGCTGCCGACGGCAGGCTCTATGTGGCCAAGAAGAGCGGCCGCAACTGTGTCGTCGGCCGCTCCGGCGTGGTGAAACTCAGTTAGACCTGGTGGGCTCGTCGATCAGCGCAGCGCGGTCGGCCGCGGGTGTTTAGGATGTTGCGTAAACAGCAACACATTCCCGTATATTTACGTATTTTCAACATGTTATGAGAGCCATAAAAACGGCTTGTTAGCATAACACAAACGTGATCTCCATTGCCGCAGCATTCCGGATGAGCTTTCCTGCGAGGGGCGTGGACATGAGTGATTCAGTTGCAGCACAGAAAGTCGATGGCGGCGAGTTTGCCGTTTTGTGCATCGGAGGGTTTCTTCTTTCGATTGCCTATGGCGTGACCTTTCTGATCCCGGTGCTGGTTGGCCAGCGTGGTGGCGACGAGGCGCTGGCCGGCCTGATCATTTCGGCTGCGACTGTCAGCACCGTCATTCTCGTGATCCTGTCCGGCCACATCGCGGATGCCATTGGCTCGGCGCGGGCGGTGGCTGTTTCGGGATTGTTTCTTGCCGCGTCAGCGCTGGGATTCGCCATGGTTCCCTCAGCTGGGCTGAGCCTGATGGTGGTCGGTTTCATCCTCGGCATAGGCTGGGGCACCTTCTATGCGCTCGGCCCTATTCTGGTCGCCGCGATCGTCGAACCCGAACATCGGATCCGGTTTTTTGCCCTGCTTTCGGGATCGATGATGTCGGGCATCGGAGCCGGACCGATCATTGGCCGCATTGCTACCAGCTGGTCGATGCCGATCGAGGCGGCCTTCGCATTTGCGTTCCTTGCCAGTCTCGCCGGCGGTGCGTTTTACTTTTTGCTCCATATCCGGCTGACCAATGCCGGCAAGATTTTGCCCCATGTTAACAAGATCTCATTTGGCTCAGCACGCGAGGTGATCGGCTCGCGGGCCATCTATTCCATCGTCATGGTCGGCATCGGCGGCGCGATTTTCGGCGGGCTGTCCAGCTTTCAGACCAGCTACGCCAAGGCGCACGGATTCGACTACTCCCTGTTCTTCATCGGCTTCATGTCCGCCGCGATTCTGAGCAGGCTGTTCGTGGCGGGATATGTGGTCAAGAAAGACCCACTCTATTCGCTTGTGGTCCTGACAAGTCTGACGCTGGCATCGATCGTGCTGTTCCTGATGCTGACATCAAATCAGTTTGCCTATCTGGGAGGCGCGGCGATGCTGGGAGTGGGCTATGGCTTGACTTATTCCGTCATCAACGGCCTGGCGGCCAATGAGGCTCCCGCCGGCCTTATGCCGCAATCGCTGCTGTTATTTTCGCTCGCCTATTCCATCGGCGTCTTCGGCTTTCCACTGATCGCCGGCAATCTGATCGTTTCCTCCGGCGTGCAGACCATGCTGTACGTCGTGCTTCTGCTTGCCGTCCTGAATTTTGCAATCGTCCTGTTTCGTGTTGCCCACCGTGCGACGCAAGAACGAAACAAAGCATCCGTAGGAGACAATACAAGCACTCTATGACGGGTGACCGAGGCCGGCGAAGGGGCCGGGCAAGTTTGACCTGCCCAGCCCGGCTCACTTAGGCAGCGCGGAAGATCTTGGCGCCGGAGGGGGCACTCGTCATGCCGCCGTCGACGGTGATCTCGATGCCGGTGACATTGGCCGCATCATCCGAAGCCAGATAGAGCGCCGCCTTGGCGATTTCGTCGGCTTCGCTCATGCGGCCGAGCGGGCTCATGCCGCCGATGCGCGCCTCGAGCGCCGACATGGCGTCTTCCGTCTGGGCCATCGGCGACCAGATCGGCGTTTTCGTGCCGCCGGGAGTTACCTGATTGACGCGAATGCCGCGCGGTGCGAGCTCGGATGCCATATTGCGCGTCATGGCCCGGACTGCCGCCTTGGTCGCCGCATAGGCTGTCCAGCCGGGAGCGCCGAGCACGGCATGCACGGAACCGTTGAGGATCACCGAAGCGCCGTCATTGAGGTGCGGCAGGGCCGATTGCACGGTGAAGAAAACCGCCGTGAGATTGGTGCTGATGATCTGGTTGAACTGCTCCAGTGATGTCTCCCCGAGCGGCGTCGCGCCGCCGATGCCGGCATTGGCGAAGACGATGTCGAACTTGCCGACCTTTCCGGCGGCTTCCGCAAACGCCTTCTCGGTGGCGGCGGCATCGGTGACATCGACCTTCAGCGCCAACACGCCGGCTCCCAGCGCCTTTTCGGCGGCAGCGAGCGTTTCCGGGTTGCGGCCGGTGATCACCACCCTGGCACCCTCGTCGATGAAGACCCTGGCGGTCGCAAGACCGATGCCGCTGTTTCCGCCGGTGATCAGGGCAACCTTGTTTCTTAGACGCATGATTCATGCTCCTCTTGGAATTGACAATGATATAGATTATGATCGTTATCTATAAGGATTATGATAATAATCTACATGAGTCAATAGGCAGTGCCGGGGAGATGTCCGATGGGCCGTTCGCAGCTGGAAAAACAGAAGACGCACGAGAAGATTATCGAGATCGCGTCGAAGCGACTACGCGAAGAGGGGCTCGAAGGTATTGGCGTCGCCGATCTGATGAAGGAAGCCGGGCTGACCGTCGGCGGCTTCTATAAGCATTTCGCCTCCCGTGACGATCTGGTCGCCGAGGCGATCCAATCCGCTTTCGATTCATGGGGGCGCAAGCTGGAGGCCGAGGGGGTGAACCCGGCGGAGATGACGGCCGCCGATGTCGCCGACCGTTATGTGAGCGCCTATCACCGCGACAATCCGGGTGAGGGCTGCCCTTTTGCCGCGCTGACCTCCGATATATCACGCAGCGGTGAGAAGGCGCGGGGGATCGCGACGGAGGGGCTCAGGCGTAATTTCGCGTCATTGGCGAGCAAGGCTGCGGGAGCGGACGATAGCGAACGGCGGCGCAAGGCGATCATGGCCTTCGCGATGATGGCCGGCGGCGTCGGCCTTGCCAGAATTTCGTCCGATGAGGAACTCTCGGCCGAAATCCTGGCGACGGTCCGGGATTTTGTCGCCGATATCGACAAATGAAAAACGGCCGGCAAAAGCCGGCCGTTCCACAGAGCGTTGAAGAGCCGATCAGGCGGCCAGTGCGATTTCCTGGACGCGCGACTTAGCGGCGTCGATCGCCTTTTCGGCAGCTTCCGGACCGAAGGCCAAGCCTTCGACATAGATGGTCTCGATATCGGTAATGCCGAGGAAACCGAGAACCGACTTCAGGTACGGCACGGCATGGTTCAAGGCGGCTGCCGGTCCCTGCGAGTAGACACCACCCGAGGCGAGCACCACATAGACCTTCTTGCCGGTTGCGAGGCCAACCGGGCCGCTTTCCGTGTACTTGAAGGTCAGGCCGGCGCGGGCGACGTTGTCGATCCAGGTCTTCAGCGACGAGTAGATGTTGAAGTTGATGAGGCCGGTGCTGATGACGATCGTATCGGCGGCAAGCAGTTCGCTGACGAGTTCGTCGGAGGTCTTGACGGCCACGGCTTCCTCAGCGGTGCGGGCCTCGGCCGGCTTGCGGATTGCGCCGGTGAAGAGGTCATCGATATGCGGCAGCGGGGTGGCGGCAAGGTCGCGGCGGACGACGACGCTGCCCGGATTCTGGTTCTTCAGCTTTTCGGCGAGATCAACGGCGATCGGCGTCGAGAGCGATTCGGCACGCGGGCTGGACGTCAGAAGAAGGATGGACGACATGGTGCATTTCCTTTCGAATGGGATTTGACGGCCCGTTGCTGGGAGGTGAGCCGTAGTCTCGATGAGGAAAATAGGTCTGGCCTGCTATCGAAAAAACGGTGATAATGTCGATCGAAACTATCGATGGAATGGATAGAAGATGCTGCCGAACCCGACTCTGGACCAATTGCAGGTGTTTCTGACTGTTGCCGAGACTGGCAGCTTCTCGGCCGCTTCGCGGGCGCTGAACCGGGCGCAGTCGGTCGTCAGCTATACGATCGCCAATCTGGAAGCACAGCTGGAAGTGCCGCTTTTCGAGCGCTCCGGCGCGCGTCAGCCGAAGCTGACGGAGGCGGGCAAGGCGATGCTGGAGGATGCGCGGCGCATTCTGGGCGACCTGCAAGTCATGCGGGCGCGCGTCAAGAGCCTGAGGGAAGGGCTCGAAGCGGAGGTATCCGTCGCCATCAGCGTTATGGTGCCTTCACGAGCCCTGGTGGATGTACTCCACGAATTCCGCGAGATGTTTCCATCCGTTTCGTTGAGCCTCAATGTCGGCGAGCTCGGAATGGTCATGGATCTCGTCCTCAGCGGCAAGGCGACGATCGGGATTGGTGGCGCGGTCGTCCAGCAGGACGATTCGATCGTCACGGAGCGGATCGGTCATTCCTTCATGTTGCCGGTTGCCGCGCGCAACCATCCGCTTGCCGGGATCGGCCGGCCGCTGACGCTTGGCGACGTCCGCGAGGAAGTGCAGCTTGTCGTCACCGATGCGTCGGGCCGGACGAAGGGGCGCGATTTCAACGTTCTCTCCTACAAGACATGGCGTGTCAGCGATATCGCGACGAAGCACCAGCTCATCAAGGCCGGCCTTGGCTGGGGCGGCCTTCCGGCTTCCGTGATTCATGGCGATCTCGTCAGCGGCACGCTCGTCCATCTCGATCTGGATGCCTACGAACAGGGGGAGTATCCGATATATTCGGTGCGCCAGCTCGCCAACCCGCCCGGACCTGCCGCCACCTGGATGATCGACGCGTTCCGCACGCGGCTTTCCCATTGCCCGAACCAGGCCGATTTCCATGCTCAGATGGCGGAACTCCAGGAACCCGCGACACCGCTCGCGGCCGAATGACGAAGGCGCGGCGGGCGCGCCTTCGCCGGCATCCTCTTCGGCCTAAAGAACCAGCCTGAACTTCGAGAAACCGTCGGCCCCTTCGCCGGCATCCTCGATCTTGACGCTTTTGACCTCGGTGAGGAACTGCTTTGCCTTCGGGCCGCTTTCAAAGGTCGCGGTCGTGCCCGGAAGCGGCTTGAAGGTCCAGTTTGCGTCGGCCGACGGATTGATCGTGCCCTGATCATGGATATAGCGGACGATGACGTCGCGGTTGGTATCAGGCGCCTGGAAGATCACCTTGTCCGCGGTGATCTCAGGGAAATTGCCGCCGCCACCGGCGCGGTAGTTGTTCGAGACGACGACGAACTTCTGGGCCGGATCGATCGGCTTGCCGTTGAAGGCGAGGTTCTGGATGCGGTTGGAGTCCGGATTGATCGGCTTGCCTGATGAATCATACTTCGGCGGCTGCGACAGGTCGATCTGGTAGGTGACGCCGTCGATCACGTCGAAATTGTAGGACGGAAAATCGTTGTTGAGCAGTGCTGTATCCTTCGAGCCAGCCTTGATGTGATTGAACATGCCGGCCGACATTTCGAGCCAGTTCTTCACCTGGGCGCCGGTGATGGCGACAGCCTGCACCGTGTTTGGGTAGAGATAGAGGTCGGCGACGTTCTTGATGGCGATATCGCCGGCCGGAACATCGGTATAGTAATCGGCGCCGCCGCGGCCGCCGGCCTTGAAGGGGGCCGCCGCCGAAAGCACCGGCAGGTCCTTGAACGCGGTGTCGGCGAGCATCTGCTTGATGTACCAGGTCTGGGCTTGGCTGACGACCTGCACGGAAGGATCGTCAGCGACCAGCGCGAAGTACGAATAGAGCGGTGCGGACGTCTTGCCGACCGGGGTCCGGACATAGGCAAGTGTCGCCTCGTGCTCGGCCTTGGCGGCCTCGACCACGTCCTTCTTGTCGGCGTAGTCGGCAACCACTTTCTTCTTGTCGTCGCGATGATAGATCGGCCGTGCTTCCGAGGTGAAATCGACGATCTTCCAGCTATTGCCGTCTTTCTCGAGTAGCAGGTCGATAAGGCCGAGATGTGAGCCCCAGAAACCAGCCATCACGGCGGGCTTGCCATGCAGCGTGCCCTTGACGGGGTCGGCATTGGCGACGCTGTCCCAGCTCTTCGGGCCGGGGAAGACGAGATGCTGGTGGCCGGTGAAGATCGCGTCGATCCCATCGACGGCGGCGAGATGCAGCGAGGCGTTTTCCATCTTGTCAGACGGTGCGCTGCCATCGATGCCGGAATGCGAGAGCGCAATGACGATATCGGCGCCGGCTTCCTTCATGGCGGGAACCCAGGCCTTGGCGGCCTCGACGATGTCGCGCGTCTGCGCCTTGCCTTCGAGGTTCTTGATGTCCCAGAGCATGATCTGCGGCGGCACGAAGCCGATGAAACCGATCTTGACGGGGCTCTCATTGCCGGCGCCGTCCTTGATCTGCTTTTCGACGATGATGTAGGGCTTGAAGAAGAGATTGTCCTGCTTCGGGTCCGAGGCGAGCTGGCCCTTGGTCAGGTTGGCGCAGACGAAGGGGAAGTTTGCGCCTGATAGTACCTTGAACATGAAGTCGAGGCCGTAGTTGAACTCGTGATTGCCGAGCGTGCCCACAGTATAGCCGAGCGTGTTCATCGCCTTGATCACCGGATGGACGTCGCCGTCCTTCATGCCGTGCTGATAGGCCATGTAATCACCCATCGGATTGCCCTGCAGCACGTCGCCATTGTCGATCAGCAGTGAGTTGACGGCCTCGGCGCGGATGCCGTCGATGATCGTCCCGGTGCGCGACAGGCCCATCGTGTCGTTCGGCTTGTCGGCATAATAGTCATAGGGGAAGACATTGACATGAATGTCAGTCGTTTCCATCAGCCTCAGATGCGCCTGGTTGGCGCTGGCGCGCGCGCTGAAAGGATGCAGCAGCACCAGGGCGGAAGTGGCGGCGAGGCCGCCGAGCAGGGAACGGCGGCTCATTACGCCAACATCGAAAATGGAAGACATGGAAACTCTCCTTCAGGATCATGCATCGTCCGGCCCGTCAGAATTAGGACGATTTGGCGAGGAGTACACTGCGAAAATGACAGGACGTCAAAACAATCCGCCGGAAAAGCGTCATCGCTCCGAAATGCAATTTATGGTGCAGTCCCTCAGCGCCAGGCTGCCACAGACGCAAGGCGCGGTCACCCTCGGCGTCGGTGTCAACCGCAGTTGCTGGAGCGATCTCAGCCGCTCCTTCGGCGCAAAGGCCGGGCACCTTACGAGTTTGGTGCCGATGTTGTTAAGTGAGGCGTCCGCTCGACGTTGACGGCGGTTCTAACCAGCGGACGCACCGCCAGCACCGGCCGCATCTCCTTATGGAAAAAGCGGAAATAGGAGGAGATCTGCGCCCGCGCATTCGAATTCACGTCGAACTGGATGCCGACGCGGCCATTATGCTTCCAGCGGATGATGCCTTCGAGCAGCCCGAGGTTTTCGGCCTCGATGCGCACCTTGCTGCCGGAGGCGGCATGGAGCGGCCCCTTCATCTCCAGGGCGGCACCGGTTGGCGATAGGTTGAGGATGCGGGCATCCACCTGGCTGTTCAGATATTTGACATGGCCGAACACGCGGCAGTTTTTTCGGTCGGCCTTTCGAGCCGTGATTTTCAAGTTGCGGGTCATACTGTCTCCCTTGATATAGCCAGGGAGCATAGCGCCGGAAAATTGAAATGGTTTTAGGGGCTTGGCTAAAATTGCAGTGAAACGTCAATTGGCAGCAGCGGCCCTGCGTCCCACCACATGTTCGCGCCAGACCGTGAAGATCCCGGCGGCAACCACGATGATCGAGCCAGCGATCATATTGAGACTGAGCGTTTCATCGTAGATCACCATGCCGATGACAGAGGCGTAGACAAGTGACAGATAGGTCAGCGGCTGGACGGCGGCGGCATCGAGAATATCATAGGCGCGGATCAGGAAATAATGGCTGGAAATGCTGGTGACGCAGACGAGCGCCATCCAGCCCCAGTCGCCCGGCGACATCCAGCTCCAGTAGAACGGTCCGACCAGCGTCATCGTGACGCCGCCGACGACGCCGGTATAGAAGAAGCTGGTCATCGACGAATCGTCGCGGCTGACCAGACGGGTGGCAATGACGTAGAAGGCGAAGTTGAAGCAGGAAATGACGGCGAGAAGCAGCTTGAGGTCGAAAAACTCGCCTTCCGGCTTCAGGATCAGCAGCACTCCGAAAAGTCCGGCGCCGATCGCTGCCCACCGCCGCCAGCCGACCCGCTCGCCGAGGATCGGCATCGCCAGCAGCGCGATCAGGATCGGCGTCGCGGAAAAGATCGCCTGTGAACGGGCAAGGCCGATCATCGCAAAGCAGGTGATGGCCAGTACCACCTGGACGGCAAGCAGCACGCCGCGGGTCACCTGCAGGAGAGGGCGTTTGGTGCGGGCCGTCGCCTTGATGCCGCCGCGCATCTTCGAGGCGAGGATGATCGTGAAAAGCGCGAAGGCCCAGTAGCGGATCATCGTCACGAAGATTGGCGGATAGGCCGTCGCCAGATGTTTCGAGATGGCATCCTGCAAGGAGAAGATGGTGATCGCCAGCAGAACGAAAATATAGCCTTGGGTCTTCGATGTCATGACTTGCCAATGAGCGGGAAACGCCCGCGAGCGTGAAAAGTCTGGGCAGGCTTTCGGCAAAGATGCAAGGCCTCAAAGGCCGACATTCGGCTTGTCGATGATTTCTCTGAGCGCGAAGCTCGAATTGATCTTGACGACGTGGGGAAGGGCCGACAGCCAGTCGCGGTGGATGCGCTCATAGTCCTCCAGATCACGGGCGGCGACCCTGAGGATGTAATCGTATTCGCCCGACATCAGGTAACAGACGAGCACGTTCGGGCAGAGCTTCACCGCTGCCTCGAATTCCGCCAGTGTCTTGGCGAACTGGCCGGAGAGAGAGATATGCACGATGGCGATCATCTTGTAGTCGAGCGCCTTGTGTGAAAGCCGCGCGTGGTAGCCGCCGATGACGCCGCTTCTTTCCAAGATGTCGAGCCGGCGCGAACAGGCTGAAGGCGACAGTCCGATTCTTTCGGCAAGCTCGGCATTGGTCATGCGGGCATTGGCCTGCAATGCCCGGAGAATCGCAAGATCGATGGTGTCGAGATCGGCCATTCGAAGAACCTTCGAAAAAAGATAGGATAAGTGCAATAATCGCCGAAAAATCGCGTCTTCGCAAATCGTCTTTGCAAGGACATTTCACTGTCTTGATGGTTGGATTCCTCATCTGAAAAATCCGCGGCCGCGGAGATAAAATTGAGAGGAACGCGCATGCGTGTCGGTTGCCCGAAGGAAATCAAGAATCATGAATATCGCGTCGGTCTGACGCCGGCTTCGGTGCGCGAATATGTTGCCCACGGCCACGATGTCTGGGTGGAGACCAAGGCAGGCGTCGGTATCGGCGCTGATGATGCCGCCTATGCTGCGGCTGGCGCCAAGATCGCCGCCTCCGCCAAGGATATCTTCGAAAAGTGCGATATGATCGTCAAGGTGAAGGAGCCGCAGCCCGCCGAATGGGCGCAGCTCCGTGACGGCCAGCTTCTCTACACCTATCTGCATCTGGCGCCGGATCCCGAACAGACCAAGGGTCTCATCGCCTCCGGCGTCACCGCGATCGCCTATGAGACGGTGACCGACGAGCGCGGCGGCCTGCCGTTGCTGGCGCCGATGTCGGAGGTCGCCGGACGCCTGTCGATCCAGGCAGGAGCGACCGCGCTGCAGAAGGCCAATGGTGGCCTCGGCGTCCTGCTCGGCGGCGTACCTGGTGTGCTGCCGGCCAAGGTCGCGGTCATCGGCGGCGGCGTTGTCGGCCTGCATGCCGCCAGGATGGCCGCCGGCCTCGGCGCCGATGTCAGCATCCTCGACAAGTCGCTGCCGCGCTTGCGCCAGCTTGACGATATCTTCGCCGGCCGCATCCACACCCGTTATTCCAGCATCCAGGCGCTGGAGGAGGAAGTCTTCTCGGCCGATCTCATTATCGGCGCCGTGCTGATCCCGGGCGCTGCCGCTCCGAAGCTCGTCACCCGCGAGATGCTCTCCGGCATGAAGAAGGGCTCCGTCGTCGTCGACGTCGCCATCGACCAGGGCGGCTGCTTCGAGACCTCGCATGCGACGACCCATTCCGATCCGACCTATGAAGTCGACGGCGTCGTGCATTATTGCGTCGCCAACATGCCGGGCGCCGTGCCGGTCACCTCGGCGCACGCGCTGAACAATGCCACATTGGTTCATGGCCTGGCGCTTGCCGATCGCGGCCTGCGCGCTATTGCCGAAGACAAGCATCTGAGGAACGGCCTCAACGTCCACAAGGGTCGCATCACCAGCAAGCCGGTCGCCGACGCGCTAGGCTACGAGGCCTTCGCGCCGGAGAGCGTGCTGAACGTAGCGTAAGCTAGCTGACTCAAGGTCAGGCGCCGGCCTCCACCAGGGCCGGCGCCTTTACTTTGTCGATCCGGCATTGGAAGCAGTTGTTGCGCGCTGAGCGCACATGCACATAGGCGATACCAGATCGTCCCAGCAGCTCTTCGCCATAGGCTGGAATATCGCCGATAGCGGTCACCGCGCCGGTGCCGTAGACGATGCGGTCGTTTTCACTATAGCCGCGGACGATGAAGTCGCGGCTCGTCGTCAGCACCGGCGGCATGATCTCTTCGGCGGCATAGCGTGCACAAGGCTGCTTGTGCAGGAAGACCGGGCCGGTTTCGGCATAGGGCTGCAGTTCGGGGAAGGGCCGGTAGGCGAAGACCAGCAACGCCTCGCCCGCATCGATATTTTCGAGGCAATGGCGGCAGGGATGACCGGGACCATCGGAAACGATCGTCTCGGGCAGCCTGTCATAGGCGTCGCGGCCGCCGTTCCAGAGGTGTTCGGCGTCGGTCGTCGGCATGGCAACAAAACGAATGGCGGTCACGATAGATCTCCTTTGTATTGCCATGAAATGCACCTCGACGAGCGCGCAAGCCACCCGATTCTTGCGCGCCGCAGGCATTGGGCGATCGAGTGAAACGCGGAATATGCTTCGTCCTCAAAGCGCACGCTTCCACCCTGCGCGTAACCTCAGACACTGCGGGAGTGCGCCAAAAGCGGGTCACCACGGGTCGCCCCCAAGCGGGTCGACGCCTGTCATGGACCAGCTTTCTTCTCGCTGCTCGTCGGCTCGATCGTGTCTCTCGTCGCTGCGCCGGGTATGTCTGGCGTCTTCATACCGTGGTACACGATCGGGTGGCACAGGGTCGGGCCGCTGTTCGGTTTTGAGAGGGTGCGCTGGCTGGCGGCCTCACGAATTTCGGTTTGGAGGGACAGATGATGGCTGAAGAAGCAGCATTGAACTTCGCGGACTTCTATGATGCCGAGCTTGCTCTCCATAACGCGCATTTTCGGGTCGCCGCCGCGGTCGGGCGGTCTGATCGTGTTCTCGATATCGGTTGCGGCGCCGGACAAACCACACGTGACGCCGCGCGCGCTGCTGAAGCAGGACGAGCGCACGGAATAGACCTGTCCGTCACGATGCTGGAGATTGCCCGCCGGCGCAGCGCCGAGGAGGGATTACCCAATGCGACGTTCGAAGTGGCGGATGCACAGAACTACCACTTCGCAAAAGGGGAATTCGACCTTTGCATCAGTCGATTTGGCGTCATGTTCTTCGCCGATCCGGCGGTGGCTTTCGCCAACATCGCCAACGCCGTACGCCCGGGTGGGCGTTTCATTTTCATGGTCTGGCAGGACAGAGACCGCAATGAGTGGGCGACCGCCATACATGAGGCGCTTGACCCGGATTCAACCGGTCCGGTTGCGGCCAGCAAAGCCTTTTCGCTGAGCGAACCCTCGGTTACGTCTGGACTGCTCGAAACGGCAGGGTTCGCTACCATCGAGTTTCGTGAAATCAACGAGCCTGTGTTCTACGGTCCAGATCCCGAGACTGCATTGGCGACGATTCAGACATTTGAAAATGTGAAGAACGCCCTCGATCGTTCCGTCGCGACAGCCGAAATACGGGCGCGGCTGCTCGACATGCTGGAGGCGCACCAGACACCCCACGGAATTCAATTCGATTCGCGCGCATGGCTGATCAGCGGCCGCCGGTACGGCGACAGTCCCTCGTGCGTTATGTGATTTCCGCTCAGCGTGAATGCCGGCTTTGGGTCAAGCCGACATTGCTGGCATTTGCTATCGAATTCCGCAAAACTGCATGACGAAAAGGAGAAGCCCTTGCCCGACATCGATCTCGCGCTGCTGGCGCAACAGAATGCGGAAATACTGGAAGAGCTCAGGGCTCTGCGCCGGGAAGTGGCGGAACTGAAGGAGCAGTCGGGCCGCACGCTCGATTTCGAGCGCCGCAACGACCCACGCCGCCCGAACAGCCTGACGCAGCGTTAGTTGCCTCTGGCTACGTCAGGGAAAGAAGCCGTCAGCTTTTCCGCGCAATCTCCAGAAGCTCCTTGTCGCTGAGCGGCCGGACGATGCCGGTGCCGGTCGAGACGGGGGAGAAGCCGTACATCTGGTAGAGCTGCAGCGCGCGCGGATGGTCGAGGTTGTTGGTGGTGGTGGTGACCCGCTTCGGATTGAGCGACCAGATGGCATAGAGCGCCTGCAGCAGGAACCACTTGCCGATGCCGAGACCGAGCGCATGTTCGATCAGGCCGAAATGGCTGAGCTCGATCATATCCTCGTCTTCGCAGAAATATTCGTAGAAGCCGGCGGGCGCGCCGTTCACGTAGAGAACGCTGATATTGTTGCGCTTGTCGTTCAGCGTCTCGGCAAGCTGCTCGTCGCTCATGCGCAACCGATCCACCCATTGCCAGCGGGCACCCACCTGCCGGTAGAGATAGCGGTAGAAGGGCAGCGGGATCTCGGGAGCGCGCATGATCGCCGTCTGGATATTGACGGGCACCGGCATGCTTGCCTTTGGCGGCGCCGTCATTTCGAGCCGGGTGATGTGAGCTTTCAGCGAAGCGGGTGCCTTTCCCATGGCGATCAGGCTTTGACCGGCGTCGGCGGACCGGTAACGATGGGTGTATCGTCACGGCTGCCCCATTCGCTCCACGAGCCATCATAAAGCTTGTTGTCGTGATGGCCGAGCGATTCCAGCGCCAGCGTGATGATCGCGGCGGTGATTCCCGAGCCGCAGGAGGTGACGACGGGTTTTGAAAGATCAATGCCGGCATCCTCGATCGTCTGCCTGAGTTCGGGCAGCGACTTGAAACGGCCCTGACTGGCGAAGACACCGGAGGGCAGGCTGCGGGCGCCGGGCATATGGCCGGAGCGCATGCCGGCGCGCGGTTCGGGCTCGGCGGCTGCGAAGCGGCCGGCGCTGCGGGCATCGGCGATCTGCATCGCGCCGCTGGAGACGATGTCGCGCATCCTATCGAGCGTCACCACGCGGCTTTCATCGAAATTGGGCGTGAAGGTCGCCGACGCAGGATTGGGTGCTGCGGTTTCCAGCGGACGGCCCTCGGCCTTCCAGCCGTCGAGACCGCCATCGAGCACGAAGACGTTTTTCGCGCCCATCACCCGGAAAAGCCACCAGACGCGGGGCGAGGCGAACAGACCGATACCGTCATAGACGACGATCCGATCATTCTCGCTGATGCCGAGCCGGCCGACTTCGGCGGCGAAATAATCGGGCGAGGGGATCGTGTGCGGCAGCGATGTCGAATGGTCGGCGATCTTGTCCTGATCGAAGCGGATGGCGCCGGGAATATGGCCGGCAGCATATTCGGCATCGGCATCGCGCTTCTGCGCCGGCAGATAGAAGGAGGCGTCCAGCACCCGAAGGTCAGCTTTGCCGAGCTCGGACTGCAGCCAGTCGGCCGAAACGACGAAACGGCTCTTGGTCTCACTCATGATGGTCTCCCTTGATGGTCAGGCTTCGTCGCCGGGCGTGCCGAAGCGGATGCGGAAGCGCCGGTTCTCTTTGCCCTTCTTCTCGATTTTGGCGATATGGATCCGGCCGACTTCCTGAGTCTCGGAGACATGTGTGCCGCCGCAGGGTTGGCTGTCAATCGAGGAGTTCTCGCCGATGCAGACGAGGCTGACGCGCCCGAGCCCCATCGGTGGGCGCACGTTCTTCGATTTGACGATATCGGGATTGGCCACAAGCTCCTCGTCGGTGATCCATTGCAGAGTGACCGGATGATTCTGCTCGACCAATTGCATCAGCTTGACCGTCACCGCGTCCTTGTCGATCGTCTCGATCATGTCGAAATCGACGCGGCTTTCCTCTTCGCCGACGGCAGCCCCGGTGATCGGATAGGAGCAGACGACGGAAAGCAGGTGGCAGGCCGTGTGCATGCGCATCAGCCTGTAGCGGCGCGGCCAGTCGACATGCAGCACCAGCGTCTCGCCGACCACGGGCCGCGGCGCACCTTCGAGCGGCACATGGATGATGACATCTTTGCTTGGACCATGCTTCGTCTGGCCGAGCGCGATCTTGCTGCCGTCGGCGCGTTCGAGCTCTCCGGTGTCACCAGGCTGGCCACCTGATGTCGCATAGAAGCAGGTCTGGTCCAGTTCGATGCCCCCGTCTTCGTGAACGGCGGTGACGACCGCATCGCACGTCGAGAGATAGAAGTCGTCACGATAGAGGGCATTGACGGACATGGGGTCTCACACGGGCTCGTAGGGAACGTGGATATCGGGCGACTTGGCCATCCAGCCCGGAACGGGCAGCCCCTTCGAGGTGAGGAAGTCCGGGTTGAAGAGCTTGGACTGATAGCGGTTGCCGTAATCGCAGAGGATCGTCACCACCGTGTGACCAGGTCCAAGGTCCCGGGCGAGATTGACCGCGCCGGCAATGTTGATCGCCGTCGAGCCGCCAAGGCAGAGGCCCTCGTTCTCGACAAGGTCGAAGAGATAGGGAAGCGCTTCGGCATCCGAGATCCGATAGGCATAGTCAGGCGTGAAACCCTCGAGATTGGCGGTGATGCGGCCCTGGCCAATGCCCTCGGTGATCGAGGATCCCTCGGATTTCAGCGCGCCGTTCTGGTAGAATTCATAGAGAGCAGCGCCATCGGGATCGGCGATGCCGATCTTGACGGCAGACCTGAAAGCCTTGAGGCCGGCCGCCACACCTGCCAGCGTGCCACCGGAGCCGACCGAGCAGACAAAGCCGTCGACCTTGCCGTCGGTGTCTTTCCAGATTTCCTTGGCGGTTGTTTCGATATGCGCCTGACGGTTGGCGACGTTGTCGAACTGGTTTGCCCAGATTGCCCCGTTCGGCTCGGTCTTCGCCAGTTGCTCTGCCAGCCGCCCGGACACCTTCACGTAGTTGTTCGGGTTCTTGTAGGCAACGGCGGGTACTTCGACGAGTTCGGCGCCGAGCAGCTTCAGCGCGTCTTTCTTTTCCTGGCTCTGCGTTTCCGGGATGACGATGACGGTACGATAACCGAGCGCCTTGGCGACCAGCGTCAGCCCGATGCCGGTATTGCCGGCCGTACCCTCGACGATGACGCCGCCCGGACGAAGCAATCCCTTCCGCTCTGCGTCGCGGATGATGTAGAGCGCGGCCCGATCCTTCACCGACTGGCCGGGGTTCAGGAACTCCGCCTTGCCGAGAATGGTACAGCCGGTCACCTCTGAGGCGCCCTTGAGTTTGATTAGGGGCGTGTTGCCGATGGCTTCAAGGACGGAGGGGTGGAAGGTCATGGAATCTGCCTCTATTCGAACTCTTACTTTAGGAACGGTCTTTTCCCTTCACAAGGCTGAGTTGGCAAGAAAAGCTATTCCACACCTCTGTCGGACGCGATAAAATTTGGCTTTCCTCCCCCGAAATGACGCATGGCCGGCAATCCAGCGGTGTGAGGGGTGATCCGAAGATTGACTTTCCCCGTACGGATGACGACAAAGCGAAAACGGAGCGCGGCAACGGGGCGTGACCAAAACCGACATGGTTCACGAGCAGATCGACACGATCGATGCATTGATGGCGCATTATGTTGCCGGCTCCTTGCCCGAGCCGGCGCGTGTGTTGGTGCAGTCTCATCTCGAAATGAAACCGGATAATCGCAGCCTGGTGAACAGCCTCGAGCTGCTGGCCGGCGAAGCTCTGGAAAACGCGCCTGAAGTCGCCATTGCCGATCGCGACGGGCGGCTTGCGGCGATCTTTTCCTCTGCGTCTCCCGTCACGGCGCCGCAGACGGCCGCGCGGCCGGAGAACGCGCTGTTTCCCCAAGCGTTGCGCAATCTCTTGGGCTTCGAGGCCGAGGACGTTCGCTGGCGTCGGCGGTTGCCCGGTTTCAGGGAATATTCGCTCGACATGGACGGCTGCGAGGTCAGCCTGATGTGGATCCGGCCGGGCCGAGCCTTGCCGGCGCACACCCACAAAGGCATGGAACTGATCCTCATTCTCGACGGCGCCTTCAACGATGAACGCGGCCGTTTCGGTCCCGGCGACATCTCCATTGCCGACGAGACGGTCGACCACCGGCCGGTAGCCGAAAAGGACAGGCCTTGCATCGCCTTTGCCGTCTCGGATGGACCGGTCAAGCTCACCGGATCCTTTCGTCAGATGATCGGCGACTTGATCGGCTGAAAGCAGCCACAATGGTGTGATAGAGCCGTAAATCCGGCGGGGTTGAGGAACTTCCGGACCTGTTTTTGCATTGATCAGGCAGCCCGGAGGAACATGTCATGCGTGACTTCATTGCCCATCCCGAACATGGAATCGTCTGGATTTCGGGCGCGAGCTCAGGCATCGGCCGGGCGCTTGCACTGAGGCTCGTCGGCGAAGGATACAAGGTCGCCGTCACGGCCAGAAGCCACGAAAAGCTTGTCGAACTGCAAGCCGAAGCCAATGGCCTCTCGGGCAGTATCATTGTGCTCGACGGCGACGTCACCGATGCCGAGGACATGGAACATGTCATGGCCTCCATCGAATATGAGCACGGCACGCTCGCCATGGCGATCCTCAATGCCGGCGTCTACCTGCCTGTCCATGCCGAGGATCTGAATCGCACCGATTTCGAGAAGAGCTTTGCCGTCAACCTCTCCGGCGTCGTCAACTGTCTGCTGCCGGCGATCCGCCATATGAAGGCGAAGGGGCAGGGACAAATTGCCATCGTTTCCTCCGTCACCGGTTATGGCGGCCTGCCGACGGGGGCTGCCTATGGTGCTACCAAGGCGGCGCTGATCAATATGGCCGAAAGCCTGAAATTCGATCTCGACAAGATGGGCATCCGCATCCAGCTCGTCTGCCCGGGCTTTGTCGATACGCCGGCAACGAGGAAGAATGCCTTTCCGATGCCGTCGCTGGTATCGGTCGAGGAGGCCGCCCGGGAGATTGCCGCCGGGTTGAAATCGCAGGCCTTCGAGATCACGTTTCCGAAGCGCTTCACCACCATGCTGAAGCTCGCGCGCTTGCTCCCCTACAGCGCTTATTTCACGCTGGTGAACCGCGTGACCGGCTGGCGGGAGCGACCGCCATCGGCTGGTCGCCACCCGGTGACACCGCATGCGGCGGAATGATCAACGGCGCGAGAACACGACTTGGCGCACATCTATATTGCGGGCACGGAAGCCGGCCTCGCAATAAAACAGATAGAATTCCCAGAGCCGCTTGAAACGCTCGTCGAAGCCCATCGGGCGGATGCGTTCCCAGACCGACCAGAAACGCTCGCGCCATTCGGCCAGCGTGCGGGCGTAATCGAGCCCGAAGCCGAAGTCCTTGACCAGCGACAGGTCGACCTTGCCGGCAAGTTCGGCCAGATGATTGCGCGTCGGCAGCATACCGCCGGGAAAGACATATTTCTGGATGAAGTCGGGGTTGCTGCGATACTGGTCGAAGGACTCGTCCTTGATCGTGATGATCTGCAGCCCAGCCTTGCCGCCCGGCTTCAGACATTGCCTGAGCTTGGAGAAATAGGACGGCCAGTATTTCTCGCCGACCGCTTCGAACATCTCGATCGAGACGATCCGGTCGTAGAGCCCTGCCTCATCGCGGTAATCCTGAAAGCGGAATTCCACGCGGTCATCGAGGCCGGCTTTGCGAATGCGCTCCTCGGCAAAGGCGAGCTGCTCGCGGCTGATCGTCAGCCCCGTCACCTTGCAGTTCAGCTCACTCGCCGCAAATTCGGCAAACCCGCCCCAGCCGCAGCCGATCTCCAGCACATGATCGCCGGGCCCGATGCCGGTCGCCTCGGCAAGCGCCCGGTATTTGGCGTTCTGGGCCGATTGCAGATCGTTGGCGCCGGTCGAATAGAGTGCAGAAGAATAGGTCATGCTCGGATCGAGCCATTCCCTGTAGAAATCGTTGCCGAGATCGTAATGAGCGGAAATGTTGCGCTTCGAGCCCGTCTTGGTGTTGGTGTTCATCCAATGGCGGACGCGCTCGAACAGGCGGCCAAGACCGCCCTTGCCATGCGCATAGCTGTATACGGCCTCGCCGTTGACGAGGAAGAGTTCGAGGAAGGCGGCGATATCAGGGCTGTCCCAATCGCCGTCCATATAGGTTTCGGCGACCCCGATCGTGCCGCTCGTCAGCGCTCGATAGGCAAGGTTCCAGTTGTGGAGGCTGAGCGCCGCCTTTGGCCCGGCCTTCTTGCCCTCGACCAGCAGCCTGCGGCCGTCGGGAAGGGTAACGGCAAGCGAACCGTGCTGCATATGCAGAAGTCCGCGCAGCGCCAGCTTTGCCTTGAAGGGCAGACCCTTCACCATGCGGGACATGTTTTCGGCCGTCAGCGTCACAGCATCACGAGCCAGCAGATTCCAGTCCTGCGCCTTGCTCATTTCTCTTCCTCCTCCAGCATTTTCCTGCCGGTTAGGGACGAAGCCACCCTTGATGATACACGCAGCCGCCCCCCGGCCATTGCATCGAACGCTAATGTCATTCCGCCGCTTCCGCAAGCGGGCGGGTTTGGCGGACGCTGACTTCAGGTGGGGGCGCAGGACGCCTGACATACCGCGCGCCCTTCAGCCACAATTTGAGTGCTTCCCAATGAATTCCGGTCATGATCTTGAAAGTGAGGATGGGTATGCGCGCCGTCAAGCCCAGCAGCGAAGCGTTTGTCAAAGGCACCTGCCGTCCGGAAAATGTCGCCGAGAGCAGCGGTCCTTCACTATCTGTTTCAAGGATGCGCCAGCGGATCTCTTTACCGGGCGGCAGCATGCGGAAATGATAGCGCGCCGCCATGCCGATAAAGGGCGAGACGTGAAAGAGCTTGTCGCAGCTCTGGCGAAGCCCGCTTTCCGACATCTCGCCACGGCCGACGGGACAGACATAGCTGTGCCGCTCGCCGAAAGTATTGCGCACCTCGTAGATCATCGCGATGACTGCGCCAGCGGCATCATAGGCGTGATAGACGGAAAGCGGATTGAAGACATAGCCGAGAATGCGGGGATAACAGACAAGCAGGATCCTGTCGGCGCGGTCGAGCCCCGCCTCGGCGAGCAGCCGGTCGGCATAGGCGCGCAGCGACGTATTTCTGGTTTCGGCGTGGTCCTTTTCCTGGAACGAGACGAGATTGCGCCCGTTGACGGAAAACAGCATCGATAGCCGGCCAGCCTCGTCCAGCCTGTCGAGATCGACAAGCAGCGAGAAGACACGGTAGCGGAAGCGATGGCCGAAGGGTTTCATGCGTTGATGCATGATCTCGCCGACATAGAGACCTGCGGCGGCATCCGGTGGAGGGCCGTTGGCCACCGCGTTCATGCCACGCTTTTCGCCGAGCCCTGTCATGCCGCCACGTCCGGTTGAGGTTCCCAGGTTCGGGCCGTCCGCCAGGGTATGATCCCGCCCAAGGCTTCTGCCGCCGCCAGACCGGAAACCAGTCCATCCTCGTGAAATCCGTATCCCGTCCAGGAACCGGCGAAATAGCAATTGTTCTGTCCCTGAATGGTGACAAGCGCCTGTTGCGCAGCCATGGCGTCCGCCGAGAACTGCGGATGTTCGTAGGTGAATTCGGCAAACATCTTATGGGGGTCCGGCTCGCGGTCGGGATTGAGGGTCACGAACAGCGGGAATCTGTTGTCGATGCCTTGCAGCCGGTTCATCCAGTAAGTCACGGCGACGTCGGCCTTTCCATCTTCACGGCTGGAACGGAGATAATTCCATGAGGCCCAAACCTTGCGTCGCTGCGGCATTAGCGACTGGTCGCGGTGCAGGACGACGCGGTTCGGCTGATAGGGGATGGCGGCGAGCAGCCTGCTTTCCCGATCGGTGGCATCGACAAGCAAGCGGGCTGTCTGATCGCTGTGGCAGGCGAAGATCACCTTGTCGAACGGGTGTTCGCCGCCCGTTTCGTCGATGATCGTGACGCCGCGTTCGGAGCGGATGACCCCGCGCACGCCGCAGGAAAGTCTCACGCGTTCGCCGAGCGGCTGAAGCAGCCGGTCGAGATAGGTGCGGCTGCCGCCGGTCACTGTGCGCCACTGGTGCTGCCGGCGGTAGATCAGCCGGTGATTATCGAAGAAATTGACGAACTGCTCGGCGGGAAACTGCAGCATGCGGGCTGATGGTGTCGACCAGATCGCCGCCGCCATCGGCACGAGATAGTTGTTGGTGAAACCGGGCGAGAAGCCGCGCCAGTCGAGATAATCGCCGATCGAGCGCGAGGCGAGATGACCGGCGGTGCGATCTTCGAGGCAGGTGCGGTTGAAGCGGAGGATCTCGCGGATCATCCACAAGAACGAGGGCCGCAGCAGGTTGCGCTTTTGCGCAAAGACTGAGGACAGCCCGCCGCCGCTCCATTCCAGTCTGCCGCGGTCGAGCGAGAGCGAAAAGCTCATATCGCTTGCATGCGTCGCGATGCCGAGTTCGGCAAAGAGCGCCGTCAGATTGGGGTAATTCTGTTCGTTATAGACGATGAAGCCGGTATCGACCGCAATCTGAACCCCGTCGTATTCCACGTCCACCGTCGCCGTATGGCCTCCCGCCCGCGCCTGGCTTTCGTACAGCGTAACGTCATGCACCTGACACAGTGCCCAGGCTGCGGAGGCGCCCGAGATGCCAGAGCCGATGACGGCGATCCTCAGCCGGCGGGGAGCGGGACAGAAGTGCGCGTTCATGCGGCATCCCTTATTGCTTTGTAGGCGGCAAGCGCCCGGTTGCGGGCGCTCGCGTGATCGACGATCGGTTTCGGATAGGTTTGGCCAAGCGTGATGCCGGCCTCGTCGAGCATGCTCTTCGGCGCCTCGAACGGCCGGTGGATGTATTTTGGCCCGAGTTCTCGAAGCTCCGGCACGTAGGTCCTGACATAGTCGCCGTCGGGATCGAACTTTTCGCCCTGCAGCACCGGATTGAAGATGCGGAAAAATGGCGAGGCATCGGCTCCCGAGCCCGCCACCCATTGCCAGCTTGCGGCATTGTTGGCGGGATCGGCATCAACGAGCGTATCCCGAAACCAGGCCTCGCCCCGGCGCCAGTCGATCATCAGATCCTTGATGAGGAAGGAGGCGACGATCATGCGCACGCGATTGTGCATCCAGCCATGGCGCCAGAGCTGGCGCATGCCGGCATCGACGATCGGATAGCCGGTCATGCCGCGGCGCCACGCCTCGAAATCTCCGCTGTTGTTGCGCCATTCGAAGCCGTCGAAACGATCGTTCCAGTTGGCAGAGGCAAGACGCGGGAAATGGAAAAGCAGGTGATAGGAAAATTCGCGCCAGGCGATCTCCTTGCGAAAATGCACGATGTCAGCCGCCGGCACGCGTTGCGACAGGCCGCGTGTGGCATCCCAGATGCGGGCAGGGGATATCTCGCCCAGCGCCAGATGCGGCGACAGCATCGACGTCGCCGGCCTCGCTGGATAGTCTCGGTTTTCCTTGTAGCCCTCGAGCGCGTCTTCAACGAAGGCGTGGAGTCTCTGCTGGGCACCCTCTTCGCCGGGTGTCCAGAGATCAACGAAATCGCCTGCCCAGTCCGGCTTCGTCGGGAGCAGCTTCCAGCTCCCCAGCACTTCTGATTTCGGTTGCGACGCAAGCCGCAGTTTTGCCGGCGCGTCCAGCGGCGGCTCCGGTTCGCCGCCGCCCTCCAGCGCGCGCCAGAATGGCGTGTAGACGCGATAGGGCGTGCCGTTGCCGGTCATCAGCCGGGAAGGTTCGTGCAGCAGCTGGCCGCCAAAGCTTCTTGCCTCGATCGCCTGCTTTTCCAGTTCGTGCTTGATACGGGCGTCGATGGAGATTCCGGCTGGATCGTAGCGCCGGTTCCAGAAGACGGCTTCGGCAGCGCTTTCCTTGATAAAGGCGCAAAGCACTTCGAGCGCCTCGCCGCTTGCCAACACCAACCGTCCATTCAGCTTTTGCAGCGACCTGTTGAGCGCTTCCAGTGAATGATGCAGCCACCAGGCCTGTGCAGCACCCAGCGGACCGGTGCCTGCTGCCGCCGGTTCTCTAATATAGAGCGGGATGATCGGCCGCCCGGAGCGATGGGCGGCGGTGAGTGCCTGATTGTCGTCAAGGCGCAGGTCCTTGCGAAACCAGAGGATGACCGGTTTTGCTGCGTCCTTTGCCAATGAAGCCGTTCCCCGCATGTGCTCTTTTCAACCCGCTACGGATGTACGGACCGCCCCGATCAAAAGTTTCATCCGGGGGAAAAAGTTTTCACGGCTGTCGGCGACATGAAAAAGGCCGGCTTGAACCGGCCTTTTTCTGAGAGCGGGAGTCTGTCGCTTAAAGCATGTCGCGCAAAAGTGTGCAGCGGTTTTGCGACAACGACATGCGTAAAAACAAAGACCTAAAGCGCGACAAGCGAATCTGAAAGATCGCGACGCGCTTTAGTTGTCGTATTCGCGGCAGGCTTCGCTGATCGATGCGCCGCTCTGACCGCCGCGCGTGTCGACGCCGGACATCTGTTGCGGCATGCCGGGGCATTCCATCGTCTGCGGTCGGCCGATGCTCTGTGTCGTCGTCGGATCGACCGGCGAGGCGGGTACCGGACGAATGCCGTTGTCATCGTTGGTGTAGTCGGATGAATAGGTGCCGGAACCGGGATCGGTCGAGCCGCCATTCGTTGGCCCGATGGGACTCGGGTTAGACTGGGCAAAAGCCGACGACGCCATGCCGATCGCGAGCAGCGAAGCGGCAATAAGGGATCTAGACATGGAATATCCTCCTTGGATCTTCATCTTGGATGACCCTGGGGTAACTGCCTGATGGAATCATTGTTCCGAAATTTGCTAAAAACCTGCATTCACGCGCGGCCTGTACGGCATGGTTATGCGTAAACCTTAACGGGCGATGTCGCTGGATCGGCGCCGGCGCATGCCCTACTTGCATGCGGAGATACTAAAAAACCGTGGCATGAGGCCGCTATGTTCATCTCCTTTCGCGAAGCCGCAGATCTCGGTCTCCAGATCGTACTTGCACTCACCTTGACGCTGAGTGGCATGGCGGTCGCCTCCTACGCCGTCAGGAATGACAAGGCTAAAATTTCGGCAATCGACGTCAGCCGTCCCTCACTCTGGACCGCCGCTCCGATGCGCGTCGATCCGGCGACGCAAGCCTACCTGCGCGCCGATGTTTCGGCCGCACTGGAACTCGCCGATGGTGCCGACGACCTCTGCCACGACCCGATCGGCCTGCGGCTTTCCTGCGACTTGATCGTGACCTCCGGTACGGCGGCTTTTTAGGTGAAGGCGGTCGGGAGGCGTCACCGCCATCCCCGAAAGCTTGCAAAACCCAATGATTTGCCGTTTCATCGCGATAGCGACCACCGTCCGACTCTTTCCCTGAAGGATTCAGCCTTTTGTCTATGCCGATGCCCCGTGGCTTCGAGAAGCCCTATGCCGCCTTCCTGTTCGATATGGACGGCACCATCCTCAATTCGATCCATGCGGCCGAGCGTGTTTGGAGTGACTGGGCAAGGCGCCATGGGCTCGATGTCGCCACCTTTTTGCCGAAGATGCATGGGTCGCGCGGCATTGACACGATCACCCGGCTGAACCTGCCGGGAGTCGATCCCGAACATGAATCGAAGCTGGTGACCGAAGCCGAAATCGTCGATGTCGGCGACGTCGTTGCCATTTCCGGCGCCGCGACCTTTCTGAGTTCATTGCCCCCGGATCGCTGGGCGATCGTCACCTCCTCGCCATTGCGCCTCGCTCACCGGCGACTGGAGGCAGCAGGTCTGCCGGTGCCGAGATTCATGGTGACGGCGGAGGACGTGAAGGTCGGAAAACCAGACCCGCAATGTTATATTCTGGGCGCCGAGCGCCTCGGCGTCAGTACCCAGGATTGCCTGGTGTTCGAAGATGTCGCAGCCGGCATTACCGCCGGCGAGGCGGCGGGGGCCGATGTCATGGTCATCACGGCAACACATCACCAAAAGATGGAGACGCCGCACCCGACGCTTTCATCCTATGACGAGATCTCGGTCCGCATCTCCTCCGATCACAGGATGCTGATCGTCCCGAACGCGGCCTGACAGTGCTCCCCTGCTTGCTTCTGCGCGGTTCACTCCGCGGCTGCGGCAAGACAGCGATCGATGATGCTGCCGATTTCGCTGCGGCAGGAGCCGCAATTGGTTCCAGCGCTGGTTTCCTTGCCGACCGCCTCGACGCTGTGACATCCGCCGCGCACGGCAGCCGCGATCTGGTTGACCCCGACACTGAAGCAGGAGCAGACGGTGGCGCCCGGATCTGGCCTGCCTGCTCCCGGACGACCCGCAACGAGCGCAAAGCGTTTCCTGAGGTCGCCATGCGAGGCTGAAAGCTGCGAGATCGCCCAGTTGCGCGCGACGGCGACGGGCTCGCGTGCCAGAAACAGCGCCGCAAGCAGGACCTCGCCGTCGAAGAAGGCGAGCCTGAGGTCGCCGGATTGCCGGTCGGCATAACCAAGCGGTTCGATCTCGGCCGGAATGGCGAAAACCGCGCGGCACCAGGCCGTCCAGTCTTCGACGGTTTCGCCGAAGGCAAGCTCCAGCCGCCAGCCGCCGGCGGCTTTCGCCAGCGCCCAATAGGCGGCATCAGGCGCGGCGGGTTTTGTGGCAGAGACGGCGAAACCGTAATGGGTGGCGCGGAAGGGCCGGACGGCGACGGCAACGTTCTTCGACGCCGGCTGACCGGAAACGGGATCGGTTATCGGCGCGACCACCGCGTCGATCCGAGCTTTTGCAGCAAACTGGTCGTTCCAGTGCATCGGCGCAAAGATGCCGCCGCGTGCCTGGCGATCGGTGACCAGCGCCCTGACGATTGCCTTGCCGTGCGGGCTGTCGATCTCGACCAGGCCCGCGCTTGATATGCCGGTCTCGATCGCGTCGCGCGGATGGATCTCGGCAAAGGGTTCGGCGATATGGGCGGAAAGCCGCGCACTCTTTCCGGTTCGGGTCATCGTGTGCCACTGGTCGCGGATGCGTCCGGTATTTAGCGTGAAGGGGTACTCGGCATTGGTGCGATCGGTTGCGGGCGGTTTGACCGCGACGAAGCGCGCCTTGCCATCAGGATGGAAGAAACCACCCTCGGCGAAGAAGCGGGTGATGCTGGGTTCTGTCCCTGCCGCCTGCGGCCACTGGAAGGGCGACAGCTCGTCATAGGCGCTGCCGTTTATGCCTGCGCGCGCGCCGATATCGAAATCGCGGCTGCCGTTATTTTCGAAGGCGGAAAGCGCGGCGTGCTCCGCAAAGATTGCGTCCGGCGCATCAAAATCGAAGGCGGCGGCAAATCCCATGCGGCGTCCGACCTCCGCAAGCTGCCACCAGTCGGCCCTTGCATCGCCGGGGATGTCGAGAAACGGCCGTTGCCTTGAAATGCGCCGTTCGGAATTGGTGACGGTGCCATCCTTCTCGCCCCAGCCGAGCGAGGGCAAAAGCACATCTGCGTGCCGGGTCGTATCCGTCTCTTTCAGGATGTCCGACACGGCGACGAAAGGACAGGCGGCGATCGCGCTTTCGACGCTATCGGCATCCGGCATCGAGACGACGGGATTGGTCGCCATGATCCACAGCGCCTTGATGCGTCCGTCGGCTACGGCTTGGAACATGTCGACCGCCTTCAGGCCGGGCTTTGCTGCGATGACGGGCGAGTTCCAGAAGCGCTGCACGCGATCCCGGTCTTCGGCATTCTCGATTGCCATATGGGCGGCAAGCATATTGGCGAGACCGCCGACCTCGCGCCCGCCCATGGCGTTCGGCTGTCCGGTCAGCGAAAACGGTCCCATGCCGGGGCGGCCGATGCGGCCGGTCGCCAGGTGGCAGTTGAGGATCGCATTGACCTTGTCGGTGCCGGAGGAGGATTGGTTGACGCCCTGGCTGTAGCAGGTCACGACCTTCGGCGTCGTCTCGAACAGGCGGAAGAACTCCCTGATCTGCATGGCGGGCAGGCCGGTCCGTTCCAGGAGATCGTTGATATCAAGCGCGGCGGCGGCCGCAAAAGCGTCGCCGAAACCTTCGGTATGGGCGCCGATATAATTCTGGTCGATTGCCGGACTTGTCACGAGATGGGCAAGCAGCCCCATGAACAGTGCAACGTCGCCATCAGGACGGATGGCGAGATGCAAGTCGGCGATGTCGCAGGTCATCGTCCGGCGCGGATCGATGACGACGATCCGCATATTTGGCCGCGCCGTCTTTGCGGCGGCAAGCCGCTGGTAGATGACGGGATGACACCAGGCAAGGTTGGAGCCGGTCAGGATCACCAGATCCGCAAGTTCGATATCCTCATAGGTCCCGGGCACCGTATCGGCGCCGAAGGCGCGGCGATGCCCCGCTACGGAAGACGACATGCAGAGCCTTGAATTGGTGTCGATATTGCCGGAGCCGATGAAGCCCTTCATCAGCTTGTTGGCGACATAATAATCCTCGGTCAGCAACTGGCCTGAGACGTAGAAGGCAACGGCGTCAGGCCCGTGTTCGGCGATCGTTTCAGAAAAACGGCGGGCGACCAGATCAAGCGCCTCGTCCCAGCCGCTCTGTTTGCCTTCGATCTCGGGATGGAGAAGCCGGCCATCGAGATCGATGGTTTCGGCAAGGGCTGAACCCTTCGAGCAGAGCCGGCCGAAATTCGATGGATGTTCCGGATCTCCTTTCACGCTGACTGCGCCTGCCTCATCGACCGTGGCGACAACGCCGCAGCCGACACCGCAATAGGGACAGGTGCTCTTGACCTCAGCCGCCATCTATTCCGCCGCCATCATCAGGCTTTCCAGGGCGATGAACAGCCTGCCGTCTTCGTTCAGCACCGATATCGTCCGGACCTCGCCTTCGTCGGCGCCGAGCGCCTTGCCGGTTTCCAGCGAGATCACCCAGTTGTGCAGCGGGCAGGTGACTGACTTAGCGTGGACGATGCCCTGGGAGAGCGGGCCGCCCTTGTGCGGGCAATGATCCTCGATGGCGAAGACTTCGTTTTCGGCGGTGCGGAAGACGGCGATCTTGCCCTGCGGTGTCTTCACGCAACGCGCGCCGCGCAGCGGGATGTCGGAGATGTCACCGATTGCGATCCAGTTCATGTCCATCTCCTTACTCTGCAGCCTGCGGATAGCCGATCGTCGCCATCGGCTTGAACTCGTGCTTGTCCTTGCCGGAAACACGCTCCGACCAGGGGTCGACCTGGGCAAATTTTTGGCTGAAGACGAAGCGCTCGTAATAGGCTTTGCGCTTTTCGGCATCACCCATGATCTGGCGGCGGATTTCCTCCAGGCCGACGCGCTTTGCCCACTTGTAGATGCGCTCGAGGTAACGGGCCTGCTCACGGTACATCTGCGTCAGCGCCACGATATACTCCAGCGCCTCGTCCTCGGTCCGGACAAGCCCGAGGACCTCCGTGCCCTTGATGTCGAGGCCGGCCGCACCGGCGAAATGGATCTCGAAACCGGAATCCACGCAGATCACGCCGATGTCCTTGCAGGTTGCTTCCGCGCAGTTGCGCGGGCAGCCGGACACGGCCAATTTCAGCTTGGCCGGCGTCCAGGAACCCCACATGAACTTCTCGATGCGGATGCCGAGGCCGGTGGAATCCTGGGTGCCGAAGCGACACCAGTCGGAGCCGACGCAGGTCTTCACCGTCCGCAAGCCCTTGGCATAAGCCTGGCCGGAGACGAAACCGGCCTTGCCGAGATCGGCCCAGACGGCGGGCAGGTCTTCCTTCTCGATGCCGAGCAGGTCGATACGCTGGCCGCCGGTGACCTTCACCATCGGGATCTCGAACTTGTCGACGACATCGGCGATGGCGCGCAGCTCGTTCGAATTGGTGACGCCGCCCCACATGCGCGGAACGACGGAGTAGGTGCCGTCCTTCTGGATGTTGGCATGCACGCGTTCATTGATGAAACGCGACTGATAGTCGTCGGCATATTCGTCCGGCCAGTCGCTGACCAGGTAATAGTTGAGTGCCGGCCGACATTTGGCGCAGCCGCAGGAGGTCTTCCACTCGAGCTCCTGCATGACGGCAGGGATGCTCTTCAGACCCTTGGCCTTGATCAGCCGGCGAACGTCGTCATGGCCGAGTTCGGTGCAGGTGCACATCGGCTGGACCGCAGTCGGATTGTAGCTGTCGCCGAGCGTCAGCGCCATGAGTTGTTCGACAAGGCCGGTGCAGGAACCGCACGAGGCGGATGCCTTCGTGTGAGCGCGTACGTCGTCGAGCGACGTCAGCCCCTTGCCTGAAATCGTCGAGGTGATCTTGCCCTTGCATACGCCGTTGCAGCCACAAATCTCCGCGTCATCCGGCAAGGCTGCAACGGCCGCCATAGGGTCCAGCGGCGACCCTCCCTGATAGGCCTGTCCGAAGATCAGCGTCTCGCGCATCTCCGAAATATCGGTCGCCTTCTTCTTCAGGTCGTTGAACCAGGCACCATCGGCGGTTTCGCCGTAAAGCACGGTGCCGATGATCTTATTGTCCTTCAGCACCAGGCGTTTGTAGACGCCGGCGCTGGCATCGCGCAGCACGATCTCCTCGCGGTCGTCGCCATCGGCGAAATCGCCGAGTGAATAAAGCTCGATGCCGGTGACCTTGAGCTTGGTCGGCGTATCCGCGTGAACGAAGGCCGGCGAGCGATCGCCGGAGAGATGCGCGGCGGCGATGCGGGCCATTTCATAGAGCGGCGCAACGAGACCATAGACCATGCCGCCCACCTCGGCGCATTCGCCGAGCGCGAGAATATTGCCGTCCGAGGTCTGCATGCCGGCATCGACGACGATGCCGCGATTGACCGCAATGCCGGCGTCCTTTGCCAGGCCGACGCTTGGACGAATGCCGACGGCCATGACGACCAGCGTTGCCGGGATGATGCGACCGTCGTCGAGCTCGATGCCCTCGACCTTGCCGTTGCCGACGATCGCCTTGGTATTGGCCTTGCAGATGACCTTGATGCCGCGTTCCTCGACTGCCTTCTGCAGCAGATAACCGGCGGCGGGGTCGAGCTGGCGCTCCATCAGCGTCGGCATGACGTGCAGCACGGTGACGTCCATGCCGCGCTGGGCAAGGCCGGCCGCCGCTTCCAGGCCAAGCAGGCCGCCGCCGATGACGACAGCCTTTTCGCGCGACTGAGCGGCAAGCAGCATCGCCTGCACGTCGTCGAGATCGCGATAGGTGATGACGCCGGGCAGATCCTTGCCGGGAACAGGGATGATGAAAGGCACGGAACCGGTTGCGATCACCAGCTTGTCGTAGCTTTCGGTGACGCCGTGGTCGGAGGTGACGGTCTTGGCAGCACGATCGATGTTGACGATCTTGTGGCCCTTGTAGAGCATGATGCCGTGCTTGATATACCAGCCGTCACCGTGAATGATGATCTGCTCGTAGTCCTTTTCTCCGGAGAGAACCGGCGACAGCATGATGCGGTCGTAATTGACGCGCGGCTCGGCATTGAAGATCGTAACTTCATAGCGTCCCGGCGCCTGCTCGAAGAGGTGCTCCAGCATGCGCCCGGGCGCCATGCCATTGCCGATGATGACGAGTTTTTCGGTCATATTTCCAGGTCCTTAGATCAGGTTGCAGCCACGGGCGCCGAATGCCCTTGGCGCGACAGTTGCTTTACGGACAGGTGCATCCAGATGAGAGAGATCACGACGATCGCGAAGAGCAGCAGGAAACAGCTGGACCAAAGGCCGGTCATGTCCTTGAGGAGGCCAAAGGCAATTGGAAGGATGAAGCCGCCAAGGCCGCCCATCATCCCGACGACACCGCCGACTGCGCCGACGTTTTCGGGGTAGTAGGCCGGAATGTGCTTGTAGACGGCAGCCTTGCCGAGGCTCATGAAGAAGCCGAGCACGAAGATGACGACGATGAAGATGACAGGGGTGATGCCGAACGCCGGACCCGCCCCGCCACCAGAAGCAGCCGGCAGCGAAAGGATGAGAGTGGCGACGGCCGACACGGCAAGCATCGTATACATCACGCTGCGCGCGCCCTTTTTATCCGACAGCACGCCGCCGAAGGCGCGGAAGATGCTGCCCGGGATGGAATAGGCGGCGGCGACCATGCCGGCGGTTTCCAGGTTGAAGCCGTAGACGCCGACCAGATAACGCGGCAGCCACAGCGACAGGGCGACGAAGCCTCCGAAGGCGAAGAAATAGTAGAGCGAGAAGCGCCAGACCTGAACGTTCTGCAGCGGCGCGAATTCCTGCGCGAAACTCTTGGAGACAGCGCGGCGTTCGCGGCGGAGACGGAAGGCCGGATCATCGGTCGTGGTGAACCAGAAGACGATTGCCATAAGCGCCAGACAGACGGCCCAGATCTCCGCAACCGCCTGCCAGCCCCATGCGAGCAGCACGAAGGGAGCGGCGAACTTGGTCACGGCGGCGCCGACATTGCCGGCACCGAAGATGCCGAGCGCGGTTCCCTGCTTCTCAGCCGGGAAGAAAGGCGAGACATAGGCGACACCGACCGCGAAGGAGCCGCCGGCGAGGCCGACGCCGAGGCCGGCGATCAGCATCTGCGTATAAGTCTGGGCGTAAGAGAGCAGGAAGGTCGCCAATGCGGCGGCCAGCATGGTCAGCGTGTAGACGAGACGGCCGCCGTAACGCCCCGTCCAGATGCCAAGGACGATGCGCACGAGCGAACCGGTGAGCACGGGGGTGCCGACCAGCAATCCGAACTCGGCCTCGTTCAGGCCGAGATCCTGCTTGATGCGAATGCCGATGATCGCGAAGATCGTCCAGACGGCAAAACAGAGGGTGAAGGCTACAGTGGAGATCCACAATGCCTTGGCTGGTTCGCCGGCGGACATGAACTGTGATTTCTCGATGACAGACATAACTTCTCCGAGGCCCGACAAGGTCGTGCCGATCCATCGCTGAGGGTTAAAACAAAAAGCCGCTGGTCAGGACGCGCATACCCGAGGCGCGCAAAATATCCTGATCAGCGGCTTTGCTGGTGGCGCCCGCCGTTGGACGCCGAATTCTTGGGCCTTCTGGCCCACTTGCCTGGAAGCAATCCGTTGGCCGGATTGCTCAAGCTAAAAACCTACCTCTTCAAACCGAAGAGCAGTCTCTGTATCTTCCGCGAGCGTCTATCACTCACTCTGCGCTGATCGCCATTGACCGGTGCAATAAAGATCATGCAAACTGCGTGCCAGTTTTGTGATCTGCGTTCAATCCACTGAATACAAATGATATTTTACGAAACGCGCCGCCTGCTTGTTTTTCGGGCCACCACCCGCTCATGCAAATATTTTGTGCGCTTGTCGTGAGGCGGGCAGATACTTGCTGGCGTTTTGTGCAGGCCGGCATCGGTTAGACCTCGTCGTCGGAAACGAAGGCGAGGGCGCTTTTGACGGCAAAACCTGCGACATAGTCCGGCAGCCTCGCCGGGTCGAAGACGTGGCCGTCCATGAAACGGTCGCCCTCGTCACTGCCTTCGATGCGGATATCGGCATCTTCAGGTGATTTGTCGTCACCGAGAGCCGTGCGATAGAGATCCGGGCGGTAAGCGGATGCTGCGGCCCTTGCCATGTTGAGGCTGATCTCGGCCTGTCCCCAGCGGATCATCTGGCTGTAGATCCAAAGCGCCTGGCTTGGCCGGGGATAATTGGCGAAGCCGGAATGGAACATGAAATAATCGGTGATGATGCGGCGGTTACCCTTTGCGTCGAGGCTGAATTCGCCGGCGAGCACACGGCGAATGATTTCGACGGGGGCAGCGATATAGCGCGGGTCGGCAAGAGCTGCCGCCAGCGCATCGTGATTTTCCGGCCGATCGCACCACTGGGCTGCCGCGTCGAGCGCCACGATCAGCCGGGAAACGGTTTCCGGATGGCTTTCCGCCCAGTCCGGCCGCATGCCGATCACCTTTTCAGGTGCCGACGGCCAGATATCCTGTTTGGCGGCGACGATGCGGCCGACGCCGCGCTCTGAAGCGACCATGTTCCACGGCGCACCGACGCAGAAACCGTCGATCGCACCGGCCGCCAGCGCATCCGAAGTCATGGGCGGCGGCACGACGACGAGCTTGACATCCTTGTCGGGATCGATGCCGCCGCCTGCCAGCCAGTAGCGGAATTCGTAATTGTGCGAGGAGAAGGGGTAGGTGACCCCGAAAGTCGGCAGCGGCTCGCCGCGGGCCTTCATTGCCGCCAATGTTTTTGCCAGGGCGCGGGCATTGTCGAGCGCGCTTGCCGTTTCCGGCAATCCCACGTCATTCCGCATCCTGTCGAAGAGCCGCGTCGATAGCGTGATCGCGTTGCCGCCGCGCCCCAGCGAAAATGGCGTGATCGTCGGTGAGGGATTGGAGCCGAGACCGAGCATGGAGGCGACGGGCATCGGTGACAGCATGTGGGCGATGTCGAACTGGCGGAATGCCAGGCGGTCGCGCACATTCGCCCAGGAGACGTCCTTGACGAGATCGAGCGTCAGGCCTTCCTTCCGCGCGAAGCCGAATTCCGCCGCCGCAATCAGCACCGATGCATCGACGAGCGGAATGAAACCGGCCCGCAGCACTTTCGGTCCTTCGCTGTTCAACCGCACGGGCGACGGCATGTCGTCGCCGGAGTTGGAGGTCGTTGTCATCATATCCACTCCGGTTTCCTCCGGAAATTCATCAGGTCGGCCATTACATCAACAGCCCCGCGGCAGTGACGACGCTCTGGGCAATTTCCGACATCTTCTTCTTTTCGTTCATCGCTGTCTGGCGCAGCAGGGCGAAAGCCTCTTCCTCGGAGAGGCCGCGCATCTTCATCAATATGCCCTTGGCGCGCTCGACCAGCTTGCGTTCCTCCAGCGCGGAGCGGGCATCGGCAAGCTCCCGCCGTAGCCGGTTGAAGGCATTGAAGCGGCTGACGGCCATGTCGAGGATCGGTTTGACGCGTTCCTTCTTCAATCCGTCGACGATATAGGCCGAGACGCCGGCATCGACGGCAGCCTCGATCGAGGCTGTGTCGGAGCGATCGACAAACATGGCGATCGGGCGGCTGACGGTGCGCGTCAGCTGGAACAGGTGCTCCATCATGTCGCGGTTGGGATTCTCGATATCGATGATGATCACGTCGGGCATCAGCGTTTCGATGATTCGCGCGATGCCGTTGACCTCATGCACCACGGTGACGCGCACATGCCCTGCCTCGCGCAGGCCTTCTTCGATGATGGAGGCGCGAATGGCATTTTCGTCGATCACCAGAATTGTCAGATCGAGATGCGTCATTGCTATATTCATGACGCAGTGCAGCAAATTTAGCAAGGCGTTCGCCTGAAAAATGTGCAAAAATAGCTGTGCGCAAAAAATAATCAAATTGCCGAAATTTCGGGCGGGATCAATATACCGCGTCGGCAAAGTCTTCAGGGCTGCGGTATTTCGGATGTGAAATGGGGAACGTCATAGCCGCGCTTGACCTGTGGCCGCGCCGCAAGCCTGAGATACCATCGTTTGACGTTCGGGAATGCATTCAGGTCGATCTCGTGGCGCTTAAAACGGGAAACCCAGGGCCAGACCGCCATGTCGGCGATGGAATAATCGTCGACGAGATAGTCGCGGCCTTCGAGCCGCACGTTCAACGTCTCGTACAGGCGGCGGGTATCCCTGCGAAAGAGATCCTCTGCGAACGGCGCTTCACCTGCATTGTAGGTCAGGAAATAATGGGCGTTGCCGAGCGTCGGCCCGAAGCCGCCCATCTGCCACATCAGCCATTCGATCGTGTGATGCCGGGCTGCACCCTGCCGGGGCAGGAAGCGGCCGGTCTTTTCGGCGAGGTAGAGCAGGATGGCGCCGGATTCGGCAAGCGTGATGCCGGTCTCGTGATCGACGATAACAGGAATCTTGCCGCCCGGATTGATGGCGAGATAGTCCTGCTGGAATTGATCCCCCTTGGTGATGTCGATCGTGTGGGGGCGGTAGGCGAGGCCGAACTCCTCGAGTGCGATCGAGACCTTCAAGCCATTCGGCGTGATCCAAGTATAGAGGTCGATCATCCCAGGTTCAATCGAACATCATTTCGTCGACCGGCAGCTTCGTCATTCCGAAGCGCCCGGTGACATCGTCGAGGCCAGAGAACATGTCCCGCAGAGTTTGTACGATCGTTTTGACACGAGGATCGATGACGCGATAGACAATCGCCTTGCCATCGCGGCGTCCTTCGATCACGCCGGCCTCGCGAAGCTCGCTCAATTGCTGGGAAAGCGTCGGCTGGCGGATACCGAGCTCATCCTCCATCGCCGAGACCGAAGCTTCCGTCTCTATCAGATAGCAGACGATCGCCAGGCGGTTGGCGTTGGCGATCAGCTTCAGCAATTCGCTTGCTGCGCCGACATCGCGGCAGACTCTTGAGGAAACGGGCTTCGTCAACGGTGTCGTCCTTGAAGGTTCTATAAAAAAGTAAAGTGACTGCGCTGATTTTTCAACTCCGGCTCGCTCAGTTCACTCGATCTGGTAAAAGATTTCATTGCCTATCGATTTTATGGGATTTCAAAGCCGATTTTCTGCTGCTGACGATAATCGCTTCCTCGCAATCAATTTATAAAAAAGTAAATTGATTGCAGCAACCATGACGACGGTCGAAGCAATATGAGAATTGGCGTTCATCCCAATAACCTGCATCTTCGCCTCGCGCGGCTCTGGCCTGGCGCCTTCGCCGAGCTGCAGCCCGTTTTCGTCTCCTATGCCGAAGGCCGCGATACCGCGGCCCTGCTGGAAAGTGGCGACATCAATCTCGGTGGCACTGGTTCGACGCCGCCAATCGAGGCTGATATGCGCGGCCTCGGCGTTGAATATATCGCTGCCTCCGCGCCGCGCCCGGCGAACGGCGCCATCTTCGTCAGAAGCGACAGTCCGATCGGCTCCGTCGCCGAGTTGAAGGGCCGCCGGATCTCGCTGATCGACGGTTCCTTTCACACCTATTTGCTGGCCCGCAGCCTCGAAGGTGAGGGGATGAGCCTGCCCGATGCCGAGCGGGTCGAAAGCGGGGCGCGCGATGCGCTCGCCGATCTGCTCGAAGGGCGCGTCGATGCCTGGGTTGCCATGTCGCCACGTCTCGAAAAGGCGCTGGAGCGCGATGACGTCAGGCCGATCGTCCGCTGCGGCGCGGCCATTCCCAACCGTTCGCTGTTCTGGACACTGCAGCGGAACGGCCTTTCGGCGGCGGAGATCCGGGCGATCGTCTCCGAACTCAGCCGGATCGGCACCGAGATCGCCGCCGATCCGCGCGCCGCCGCCAGACTTCTTGCATCTGGCGACCGCGGCGGATCTGGCGACCGCAGCGGATCTGGCGACCGCGGGGGAACGGATATCGCTGCCTGGGAAAAGGTGGTGCGCTCGCGCGACTTCACGGTGTTTCCGATCGACGACGAGATCATTGCCGAACAGCAGGAAGAGGCCGACACCCTGCTGCGCCACGGTCATTTCGACAAGCCCATCGTGCTGAAACGCCCGGAAATGACGAAATAACAAGGAATCGGGAGATGAACGTTTTCTGGTACATGTGCGCGCCCGACGGCGCTTATCCCTGGCAGCCGGAAGGCTCTCGCCAGGTCGATTACGGCTACTACAAGCAGCTTGCCCAGGCCTACGACCATCTGGGTTATACCGGGGCGCTGTTTGCGACCGGCGCCCATGATGTCTGGGTGCTGGCGAGTGCGCTGCTTGCGCACACCGAGCGGCTGCGCTTTCTCGTCGCCATCCATCCCGGCCTTGTTGCGCCGACATTGCTTGCCAAGATGGCTGCGACCTTTCAGGAATTCGCCCGCGGCCGGCTGCTGATCAATGTCGTTTCCGGCGACGCCAAGATGCTCGGCGCCTATGGCATGATGCTACCGCATGACGAGCGCTATGACATGGCGGACGAATATCTTCAGCTCTGGCACCGGCTCTTTTCCGGTGAGAGTGTCACCTATCAGGGCAAGTATTTCTCGACGGATGGCGCCAAGCTCGCCTTGCCGGTCAGCGAGAGCATCGCACCACCGCCGCTCTGGTTCGGCGGCTCCTCGGATAAGGCGCTTGAAGTCGCGGCAAAACATGTGGACACCTATCTCTCCTGGGGCGAGACGCCCGCCCAGATCGGCGAGAAGGTCGAAGCCGTAAAGGCGCGGGCCGCCCACTACGGCCGTGAACTGGAATATGGCATCCGCCTCTATGTCATCGTTCGCGACACCGACCAAAAGGCCTGGGAGGCGGCGGCCGATCTCTATGACCGTATGGATGATGCGGCGATCACCGCCAACCAGCGTTTCGTCTCAAGAAGCGATTCCGTTGGCCAGCAGCGCATGACCGCACTGCATGGCGGTCTCAAGCCGGAAAACCTGCGCGATCTCGAAGTCGCGCCGAACCTCTGGGCCGGCATAGGCCTGGTCAGGCCCGGCCCCGGTACGGCGATCGTCGGTTCGCCGGATACGGTTCTGCGCACGCTCGAAGCCTATCAGAAGGCGGGTGTCGATACTTTTATTCTTTCTGGCATGCCGCTGCTTGAGGAAGCCTATCGTTTCGGCGAAAAGGTGCTGCCGCGGCTCGATGTCAGCAGGGAAGTCTCGAAGGCGCGGAACTACACCTGGTCGACGCTCTTCGATCGCGATCTTTCGACCGTCAAGAGCGCCTGATCCTCTCGCCAGAAGGTAAGTTTTGTGGCCACCAGTGAATTTCATCCGATCGAACAGGCCGCACCGGACAGCGGGGTGGCAGCGCGCCTGCTGCGGGCGATCGAAGCGGTTCTCGGCATTGCCGCGGCACTCGTTCTCGCCGTGCTGCTCTCCATGGTGCTCGTCACAGTCTGCCTGCGTTATTTCTTCAGCGCCGGCTTCATCGGCGCCGAGGATCTCGGTATCTGGCTGCATGTGGGCCTGATCGCGCTCGGCGCGCCGCTCAGCCTCAACAGCGCGCTTGCCATGCGCCTCGACGTCTTCGTCAAGATGCTGCCGGAAAGCCTGCAGAAGGTCACGCCGATCGGCGCCGATGTGTTCACCGTGCTTTCGGCGCTGATCCTGAGCTTCGGCGGCAGCGAGATCATGACGATGCTTGGCGGCGTGTCGCCGACGCTCGGCGTGCCGGAATGGATCCGCTTCGGCTTTCTTGGCGCCGGCGGCGCGCTGATCCTCGTCGTGCTGCTGCTGCAGCGCATCGCCGAAGGCAAGATCCTGCCGGTTTTGCTCTCGCTTGCCGTCGGTGTCGCGCTCTATGCCGGCATTCCGCATATCTCGCTCGATCTCGACTGGCCGCCGAGCATTTTCCTCGGACTGATCGCCGCGGTCGGCCTCGTGCTTGCTGCGCCGCTGCCGCACGCCTTTCTTGCCGCAGCCTATGTCGTCATCGCCTTCGGTAGCAGCCTGCCGGAGCCGGCGATCGTTTCCGCGACCGTCACCGGCATATCGAAATTCCTGCTGCTCGCCATTCCCTTCTTCCTGCTCGCCGGCGGCCTGCTGACGGCCTCCGGAGTCGCCAACCAGCTCGTGCGCTTCGCCGCCGCCATGGTCGGCCATCGCCGGGCCGGGCTGGCGCAGACGACGCTGTTGACCAGCGTCCTCTTTTCCGGCGCCTCCGGCTCGTCGGTCGCAAATGCCGCATTCGGCGCATCGACCTTCCAGCCCGAGCTGGTCAAACACGGCTACCGGCCGGCGCAGGCGGCGGCGATCATCGCCTCGACATCGGTTCTCGACAATGTCATCCCGCCGTCGATCGCATTTCTCATCCTTGCGACCGCGACCAATCTCTCCGTCGGTTCGCTGCTCGTCGGCGGCTTCTTTGCCGGCGGCTTGATGGCCATATGCCTGGCGGTCGCAATCCATCTGACGGTCAGCGAACAGGTGCCCTTGCCGCGCGCAAATGCGAGACAGCGCTGGCAATCGGCGGTCCAGGCAATCCCGGCTTTCGGGCTCGGCGTCATCGTCGTCGTTGGCATCCGCATCGGTATCGTCACGACCACGGAAGCAGCCGCTCTTGCTGCTTTCTACACGCTGCTGCTCGGCATCGGCGCGCGCCTCGGCATTCTCTCGCTCTATGCCGCCTTCCGTCAGGCAGCAGTCGAAGCGGCGGCGATCGGCCTTCTCATCGGCACGGCCGGCCCCTTTGCCTTTTTGCTGGCGGTCGACGACGTGTCCGGACTGATCTCGCACCTGACGACAGTGCTCGGCGGCAGCGCGCTTACGGTCATCCTGCTGTCGAATGTCATCCTGCTGGTCGTCGGCCTCGTTCTCGATATCGGCGCCGCGATCCTACTCTTCGGCCCGATCCTGCTGCCGGCAGCGGTCGCCGCCGGTATCGATCCCATCCAGTTCGGGGTGATCATCGTCGTCAACCTGATGATCCACGGACTCACACCGCCGCTCGGCATGCTGATCTTCGTCGTCAGCGGCGTCACGCGCATTCCCGCCTCAGAGCTCTTTCGGGCGGTGGTTCCCTATCTGCTCGCTCTCCTGGTCTCGCTCGCAATCCTCTGCGCATGGGCCATCATCTTCTCGTAAACAGGACAACCCCATGGACAATTTCAACCGACGCAATTTCCTGAAGACCGCAGCTCTCGCCGGAACGGCGCTTGCAGCGCCCGCCTTCGTCCGCACGGCCGCCGCCCGCACGACGACGATCACGATCGCCTCGCTGCTCGGTGACGACAAGCCGGAAACGAAGATCTGGGTGAAGATCGGCGAACTGGTCGAAGCGAAACTCCCCGGCCAGTTCAAGTTCAATATCGTCAGGAACGGCGCGCTCGGCGGCGAGAAGGAAGTGGCCGAAGGCGTGCGCCTCGGCTCCATCCAGGCCAGCCTCTCGACGGTCTCGTCGCTCTCCGGCTGGGCGCCGGAACTGCAGATCCTCGATCTGCCCTTTCTCTTCCGCGATGCCGACCATGTTCGCAGGACCGTCGCCGGTGATGTCGGCGCCGATCTCAAGCAGAAACTGCAGGCGCAGAATTTCGTCGTCGGCGATTTCATCAATTACGGCGCCCGCCATCTCCTGACCAAGGAGCCGGTGACGCGGCCAGAACAACTCAAGGGCAAGCGCATTCGCGTCATCCAGAGCCCTCTGCACACCAAGCTCTGGAGCGCATTCGGCACGACGCCGATCGGCATTCCGATCACCGAGACCTATAATGCGCTCGCAACCGGCGTCGCCGACGCGATGGATCTGACCAAGTCGGCCTATGCCGGCTTCAAGCTCTACGAGGTCGTGCCCGATATGACCGAGACCGGCCACATCTGGGCATCCGGCGTCATCTATTATGCCTCGACCTTCTGGGCCGGCCTCAATGACGAGCAGAAGGCGGTGTTCCAGCAGGCCTCCAGCGAGGGGGCTGCCTATTTCAACCAGTTGATCGTCGATGACGAATCCAAATCCGTCGAGACGGCGCTTGCCAACGGCGGAAAACTCTTGAAGCCGGAAGCCTTCGACGAATGGCAGAAGGGCGCCCAGGGGGTGTGGGACGATTTCGCGCCGGTTGTCGGCGGCATCGACAGGATCAAATCGATCCAGGCCGCCTGAGCAAGCGGCGGACGGTTCTCCTGCAGCTTTGAACGGGGACCGATGGAAAAACCATCGGTCTCTTCATCGCGCGCACTTGCCGGAAAAATAATGCCGGAGCAGGCCGGAAATCGAAAGAGCATGCCTTCGGTGATCGTGGTATATGACTTACTTAAAATCCTGGAATGGGAAGTTTTTACCTTCGGCCGGTGCGATCCTGTTGACCGCAATGTTGCTACCGCTTCCGGCGGACGGATCCCATGGCCTCGATTTGAGATAAACAACATTGAACACAAGGCTTTGGAGGGCCGACCATGAGCTTACGCATCAACGATATTGCCCCCGATTTTACCGCCGATACCACCCAGGGACCGATCAGCTTCCATGAGTGGATCGGCAGCGGCTGGGCCGTCCTGTTCTCGCATCCGAAGAATTTCACGCCGGTTTGCACGACCGAGCTCGGCGCCATGGCCGGCCTGGCCGGGGAATTTTCCAAGCGTGGCGCCAAGGTCATCGGCATCTCCGTCGATCCGGTGGAAAGCCACGCCAAATGGAAAAACGACATCAAGACCGCCACCGGCTTCGACGTCGAATATCCGCTGATCGGTGACAAGGACCTCAAGGTCGCCAAGCTCTACGACATGCTGCCGGCCGGCGCCGGCGAGAGCTCGGAAGGCCGTACGCCTGCCGACAACGCCACCGTGCGTTCGGTCTTCATCATCGGTCCCGATAAGAAGATCAAGCTGATTCTGACCTATCCGATGACGACGGGCCGCAATTTCAATGAGATCCTGCGCGCCATCGATTCCATCCAGCTGACGGCCAAGCACCAGGTGGCCACACCGGCGAACTGGAACCAGGGCGAAGACGTCATCATCACCGCCGCGGTTTCCAACGAAGACGCGATCACGCGTTTCGGCTCCTTCGATACGGTTCTGCCCTATCTCAGGAAGACCAAGCAGCCGACGGCCTGACTACTGCTTTCAAGCCATTCCTCAAGCCGCCGCGAAAGCACTTCGCGGCGGCTTTTTATTGATCAGACTAAGCGATGGCTTTATGAGCTCTCACCGCATCGCCGAATGCCTGAAACAGCGCACGATTAACAGGGTTGGTTTGCGGATCGTATTCGGCATGCCATTGCACACCCAGAGCAAATCCCGACGCGTCCTTGAACCGTATCGCCTCGATCGTCCCGTCCTCGGCAATGCCTTCGGCAACGACCCTCTCACCAAGTTCGAGGATTCCCTGTCCATGCAGGGAGTTCACCCGGATCGTCTCCCGGCCGAGGATGCGGGCAAACATCCCGTCCTCTATAAGTCGAACATCGTGACGATCGCCGAAAACGATGGTGGGGTCGGGATGGATCTCGCCGGTCTCAAGGCGCGGCATCCGGTGGTTCATGCGTCCGGGCAATTCCCGGATTTCGGGATGCAGCGAGCCCCCGGCGGCGACATTCATTTCCTGAAAACCGCGGCATATGCCGAAAATAGGAACGCCTTGCGCAACACAGGCTTCGATCAAGGGCAGCGCCAGCCCGTCACGATCCTCATCATAAGGCTCATGCTTGGGATCCGGCACCATGTTGAATCGGCTGGGATGGACATTGGCTCTGGCACCCGTCAGCAGAATGCCGTCGACGACAGCCAGCAGATCCGCGATATCGGCCAGTTTAGGATTGCCGGCAAACATCAGCGGCAACGCTTCGGCGACATCGGCCACAGCCCGCAAATTGTATTCTCCGACAAGCTGGGTCGAGAATCGGCTTTCGATGATGCGGGCGTTCCCGATGATGCCGATTACAGGTCTTGCCATTGCTTGTCACACCCCAAGTCGCAACGCCAGCTGCTACCCAAGCCGCCTGGCCCCTCGGGCAGGTGATTTGCAACGCCGCGAAACCGGAACCGGCCCCGGGCTGACTGCCGGCTCGGTTGTCACTATATGGTTATCCTTGGTCGCGATGCAGGTGCAAGAGCTTTTGCGACCGCCAAGGCAGGTCCGTAAAAAGCCTGAACAAGGCGAAGCTCGGAGAAGCGAATTTCCTTGGCCGAGCCGATGCTCAATCCGGAACGGGAAGGGCGCGCTGGTTGTAGAGGATCTTGCGGATGCGTGCCTGTTCCTCTTCTGAGAGCTTACTGTTGTCGGTGCTAAGATCGGCGCCGACCGCAAGGCCGCGCTGGACGCCAGGTCTTGCGCCGACCTCCTCGAACCATCGCTTGAAATGCTTGAACTCGTTGATGTCCTGACCCTGTGCCTGCCAGTTGACGGTCCATGGATAGCTGACGATATCGGCGATGGTGAATTCGTCACCGGCCAGATAGCGCCGGTCGCGAAGCCGCATGTTGAGAACGCCGTAGAGGCGGTTGGCTTCGTCGGTGAAGCGCCGCACCGCATAGGACTGATCGCCTTCGCGATCGCCAAGGCGACGGAAGTGACCTGCCTCGCCGAGCTTCGGCCCCTGGTTCGCCATCTGCCAGATCACCCATTGCGTAACCTCGTATTTGCCGCGCAGATCCTGCGGCCAGAATTTGCCGGTCTTCTCGGCGAGATAGAAGAGGATCGCGCCGGATTCGAACACGCTCAACGGACCGCCGCCATCGGCAGGCTCGTGATCGACGATGGCAGGCATGCGGTGATTGGGGTTGAGTTTGAGATAATCAGGCTTGAACTGGTCGCCTCGGCCGATATTGACCGACACCAGCCGGTAGGGCGTGCCGGTTTCCTCCAGGAAGATCGAGACCTTCTTGCCGTTCGGCGTCGGCCAGTAGTGGAGATCAATCATCTGCGTATCCTCGTTCGCTCGGGACTTCCTGGCAAACAGGATGCCGCTACGACCATGGCAGGTCGAATATGTTTGTTCCAAAATCGATGGCGAAATTAGAAACCTGTGACCGTCCGTGCCAACAACCGAGGTGCAGATATGGAAATGGGGAAGCGTCGCGCCTTGATCGATGGTATCTAGAATCCAGCGTCGCGATGGAAGTTCGAACCTCATGAGATCCGATGACACGCCGAAAACGTCAGTCCGACATTGGGAAGAGATTGGCCAAGGCCATGCTTTCGCTCTGTCTTCTGTTTTCCCAAGTGGACACGGTAAAGGCCCAGCCTGAGGGGAGCGTCGGGCCGGCGGCCTGCTTGTATTCGGGACCTTCGGCGTTGGGATCCGGTGAGACGCTCTGCATCCGGAAAGATAGTTTCAACCGCGATCTTTGCGTCGCGATCGAGCATTTCGCCAGCGCCAGTCACTTGCCGCCGGATTATTTCGCCCGTCTCATCTGGCGGGAAAGCACCTTTCGCCCCGATGCCGTTAGCTTCAAGGGAGCGCAGGGGATTGCGCAATTCATGCCCGGAACGGCGAAACTGCGCGGTCTCGAGGACAGCTACCAGGTATTGGAAGCCCTGCGGAAATCGGCGCAGTATCTCAACGAATTGCGCAATCGTTTCGGCAATCTCGGCCTTGCCGCCGCTGCCTACAATGCCGGCGAAAATGGACTTTCCTCTTACCTTACGTCAGGGAGATTACCTTACGAGACGCGCGGTTACGTCCTGGCGATTACCGCGCATACGGTCGAGGAATGGAAGGATAATCCGCCGGAAGACGCGGCTGCCCCGCTCGACAAGGACAAGTCCTTCCTGGACGGCTGCGTGGCGCTTGCGGAGAGACGGACGTTGAAGGACACGCCCTGGCGTCAGGAGGGTGAATGGGCGCCCTGGGGCGTCCAGATCGCCGCGAATGCGAATGTCGCGATAGTCAGGCGAATGTTTCTCGATGCCGTGCAGGATCTGCCCGCGCCCCTGAATGCGGAGCAGCCGCTGATCTTGCGCCAGCGTGATCGCAGCTTTGGTTTTCGCCCACGTTATGCTGCCCGCGTCGGCCGGCAGACGCGCATGGACGCCAACGACCTCTGCAACCAGATCCGCAAACACGGCGGCACCTGCCTTGTTTTCAAAAATCGATAGCGGGCCTGGTCCAGCCCCTTGATCACGAAAAGTCCGCTTGCAGGATCACCCAAGCGCAGCATATTCAACACGGAAATGCCAAGGGAGGAACGATGATGCGGGTTTTGGTAATCGGAGCAACGGGCCATGTCGGAACCTATCTCGTTCCCCGTCTGGTGGAAGCCGGTCACGACGTCGTCACGATCAGCCGCGGCACGGCAAAGCCCTATACGGCAAACCACGCCTGGGCTGCCGTCGATCAGCGTCAGATGGATCGGGCAGCGATGGAGCAGACGGGTGATTTCGGCCCGGCCGTGCGTGGTGTGAAAGCCGACATCGTCATCGACATGATCTGCTTCTCGCTGGAAAGTGCCGAGCATCTGGTGACGGCGCTGTCGGGGCATGTCGGTCACTTCCTGCATACCGGCACGATCTGGACGCATGGCCATTCGACGGTCGTACCCACGCTGGAGGAGACGCCGAAATTTCCCTTCGGCGACTATGGGACGCAGAAGGCGGCAATCGAAACCTATCTGCTGCAGCAGGCAAGGCTTCGCGGATTTCCGGCAACCATCATCCATCCCGGGCACATTGTCGGTCCCGGCTGGACGCCGCTCAATCCGGCCGGCAATTTCAACCTGCAGGTCTTTTCAACCCTTGCCCGCGGAGAGACCCTGGCGCTGCCGAATTTCGGCATGGAAACCGTTCATCACGTCCATGCCGATGATGTCGCGGCAATGTTCATGGATGCGATCGCCAACTGGAATGCGTCGACCGGTGAAAGTTTTCACGCGGTCTCGGAGCAGGCGCTGACCCTTCGCGGTTATGCGGAAGCCATGTCGCGATGGTTCGGACACGAGCCGAAACTCACCTTCGCCCCATTCGACGCCTGGGCCGAAAGTCAGACGGCTGAGGATGCGAAGGCGACCTGGGAGCATATCGCCCGCAGCCCGAATTGCTCGATCGCCAAAGCCAAACGCCTGCTCGGTTACACCCCGAGATACACCTCCCTGCAGGCGGTGCAGGAATCCGTGGGTTGGCTGGTCGGGCAGGGGCGGATCGAGACCTGATCCGCCAGCGCCGCGCGTAGCGGTCGGCTGCTTTTATTTTACGCAATTCCGGACGGGAAACCGCTTCGCACTTTTCCTGAAATTGCTCTAACGGATCAGGATAGCCCTGAAATCATTGACATTGGTTCCGGTCGGGCCGGTTTCGAAGAGATCGCTGGTGGCCGCAAAGCCCGAATAGCTGCTATTGCCGTCGAGCAGCCGGCGCGGATCGAGCCCGGCGGCGCGCAAGCGCCTTGCCGTGCTGCCATCGACAAAGGCGCCGGCATTATCCTCCGAGCCGTCGATCCCGTCCGTGTCGGCGGCGAGGACATGAATGCCCTCCTGTCCGTCGATCGCAAGCGCCATGGCGAGCGCGAATTCGCCGTTGCGTCCGCCCTTGCCACCCTTGGTTCTCAGCGTCACCGTCGTCTCGCCGCCGGAAAGGATGACGACCGGCTTCGGAAACGGCCGGTTCCGGCCCGACACTTCGCGGGCGATGGCCGCATGCACCAGCGCCACGTCGCGCGATTCCCCCTCGATCGCATCCGAAAGAATGGCCGGCTCGATCCCCTGCGACTTCGCCAGGGCGGCGGCGGCCTCCAGCGAGACGCCGGCGGAGGCGATGATGTGATGCGCGTGCCGCAAGAAGACCGGATCGTCCGGCCGCGGTGCATCGGCCTTCGGCGAGTTCAGATGGTCGAGTGCTGCCTGCGGCAGCTGCAATTCGTATTGCCTGATGATCTCAAGCGCATCGTGCCGTGTCGAACCATCGGGCACGGTCGGCCCGGAGGCGACATGAGCCGGGTTGTCGCCGGGAATATCGGAGACGATCAGGCTGACGACCCTCGCTTTGGTCGCTGCCGCAAGTCTGCCGCCCTTGATGGTGGAGAGATGCTTGCGCACGACATTCATCGCCGAAATCGGCGCGCCCGAGGCAAGCAGCATTTCGTTGAGCGCGATCTCGTCTTCTAGGGTCAGCCCGTCCGGTGGGGCGGGCAGCAGCGCCGAGCCGCCGCCGCAGATCAGCGCGATCACCAGATCGTCTTCCGTCAGCCCGTTCACCGTCTCGGTCAGCCGCTTTGCGGCGGCAAGGCCAGCCGCATCCGGCACCGGATGGGCGGCCTCGATAATCTCGATGCCGCGTGTCTCGCAGCCATAGCCGTAACGGGTGACCACCACACCTTCGAGCGGCCCGTCCCAGACGCTTTCGAGCGCCCGCGCCATCTGCGCCGCGCCCTTGCCGGCACCGATCACCACGGTCCTTCCCTTCGGCCTTTCAGGCAGATGCGCCTTGATGCCGGTCAGCGGATCGGCGGCGCGAACCGCCGCGTCAAACAGGCCTTTCAGGAAATCGCGGGGAGCGGTTATCGTCATCGGTGGTCTCTGCTGCCTCGGTGTCGATGGTGATGTGGGGCGCTTGCTGCACCATAGCCTACTGCATAATGCAGCAATTCAAAGTGTTACAGCGTCCTTTGCCGCTCTCGAAAAACCGCGCGGCGCGATACACCCGCGTCAGTCGGCGAGGGCCGCCAGGATGCGAACCCAGGATCGTATGCCTTTGTGGAAGCTGGAGAGATCGTATTTTTCGTTCGGGCTGTGGACGCGGTTGTCGAAGCGGGCGAAGCCGACCAGCAGGGCATCGCATCCGAGCCGCCGTTTGAATTCGCCGATGATCGGGATCGAGCCTCCGGTGCCGGCAAGGGCTGCTTCGCATTGCCATTCCGTCGAAAGCGCCTGAAGCGTCCTGGTGAGAAACGGACTGTCTATCGGCATGACGGTTGCCGGCGAAAGCCCGTAATCCCTGAAGCTGACCGAACAATCTCTTGGGATTCGCTCGCGCACGTGCCGCTGGAAAGCATCGCGGATCGCGTAAGGATCCTGTCCCTCCACCAGGCGAAACGAAATCTTGGCGCTCGCCTTTGCCGGAATGACCGTCTTAAAGCCTTCGCCGGTATAGCCGCCGCTCACGCCGTTGATTTCGCAGCTCGGGCGCGCCCAGATCTGTTCGAGGACGGAACGGCCTGCCTCGCCGGCCGGATCTCTCAGGCCGATATCGCGAAGAAAGGCCTTCTCGTCGAAGGGCAGTCTCTTCCACAGCGCCTTGATGGAGTCGGGGAGTTCTTTCACGTCATCATAGAAACCCTCGACCGCGACGCTACCGTCGGCGCGCCGCAGGCTCGAAACGATATCTGACAGTACCTGCAGCGGATTGCGCGCGGCATTGCCGAACATGCCGGAATGAAGGTCTTGATCGGCGCAGGTGATCTCGATTTCCGTGCTGAAGATACCGCGCAGCATCGTCGTGACGGCAGGCGTTTCGCGATCCCACATATCCGTGTCGCAGACGAAAACCGCATCGGCCTTCAATTCTTCTGCCGTGGTATCCAGAAAGGGTGCGAGGCTCGGACTGCCGGCCTCTTCCTCACCTTCGAACAGCACGCTCACCTGCACTGGCAGTTTCCCGGTGACACTTTTCCAGGCGCGGCAGGCTTCGACGAAGGTCATCAACTGCCCCTTGTCGTCGGACGCACCGCGCGCCACGATCGCAGTGTCGCCGTTTGGCAAGGCTTCCATGCGCGGCTCGAACGGATCGCTCTTCCACAGCGCCAGCGGATCGACCGGCTGGACATCGTAATGGCCGTAGAACAGCAGATGCGGTCCGGACGCCGCCTTTTCATGGGCGACGACCATCGGATGGCCGGTCGTTTTGCGCACCGATGCTTCGAAGCCGATGTCCGTTAGGTCTCGGCTCAGCCATTCGGCGGCAGTGCGGCATTGTTCGCGATAGGCCGGATCGGTCGAGATGCTCGGAATGCGGATCAGGTCGAAAAGCCGCGCCAGGCTGTCATCGAGGCTCCGGTCCACATGGGCAAGAACGGCATCGATATGCTGATTGTTGGCACTGGTCATCGTTACTCCTCAGCGGCTCAATCTTCCGGGTCGAGAATGCAGCATTGCTCGGCCACGGGTGTCAACACGGCGGACGCGCCCGTTTCCAGCGGGTCGGACAGCGCGCCATTGGCGGTGATCTCTCCTGCGGCTGTCATGCATTTATACTGATAGGCCCGGCCGAGATAGGTGCGCGTGCCGAGCACGGCCGCGATGCCATCACCGTCACGGCTGACGGCAAGACCGTCTGCACGGCAGGCCAGTATGAAGTCGTCCTTGATTGGCCCGAATGTTTCCTGAGACAGCTGCAGCCGCGCTCCGCCCGTTGTTTCGGCGGTCACAAGCGCGCCGTTGCGCGCGGTCACCTTCATGCCGATCAGGTTCTCGAAGCCGACGAAGCGGGCGACGAAAGCGTTGGCCGGCTGGCGATACAGCACCTCCGGTGCGTCAAGCTGCATGATGCGCCCGGCATTCATGATCGCAACCCTGTCGGAGATCGAGAATGCCTCCTCCTGGTCATGGGTGACGTAAAGCGAGGTCGTGCCGTTGGCGCGCTGGAGCTGCCTGATCTCGACGCGCATGTCGATCCTGAGCTTTGCATCCAGGTTGGAAAGCGGCTCGTCGAACATCAGAAGCGGCGGCTCGATGACCAGGGCCCGGGCGAGAGCCACACGCTGTTTCTGGCCGCCTGACAGAGCCGACGGCAGGCGGTCGGCGAGGGCGGCAAGATCGACACGCTCCAGCATGGCCATCGTTCTTTTCGTCCGTTCCGGCAGGGGAATACGACGCTGCCTCAGGCCGAAGGCGACATTGTCCTGCACGCTCAGGTGAGGAAAAAGCGCGTAGTTCTGAAAGACCAGGCCGATGTCGCGCGCATGTGCGGGAAGGCCGGTCAGGTCGCGCTCGCCGAGCTTGATGCTGCCGCTGCTCGGCTGCAGAAAACCGGCCACGAGGCGCAATGTCGTCGTCTTGCCGCAGCCGCTGGAGCCGAGCAGGGAGACCAGTTCCCCGGCCATGATTGAAATCGACAGGTCCTTCAGCACCTGCGTGCTGCCGTAATGGGCGGAGATGGAATCGATGGTGAGGGATACGGTCAAGAGCGTTCTACTTTGTCAGGAAGGTGAGGCCGAGCGTGGCCTCGACGACGGCCATGACGCCGACTGTGACGAACATCAGCAGCACCGAGACCGATGCGATCGTCGGATCGAAGAACTGTTCCATATGCGCAAGGATCTGGATCGGCAGCGTCGAGATGCCCGGCCCCGTCAGGAAGACCGAAACCGACACATCGTTGATTGAGGTGATGAAGGCGAGGATGAAGGCGGCAATGACGCCGGCGCGGATGTTCGGCAGGACCACGGTCAGGAAGGTTTTCAGCGGCGGGCAGCCGAGGCTGATCGCCGCCTCCTCGACGGAAAAATCGAAGGCCGCCAGGCTGGCGCCGACGACACGCACCGAATAGGGCAGGATCAGCAGGGCATGGCCGACCAGCAGGCTGATGAAGATCGGCAGCCCGAGGCCGATCGTCACCGATTTCATCAGCGAAAAGCCGAAAACGATCTCCGGCACCAGGATCGGCAGCACGAAGATGGTGGAAAGCCAGCGCGGCAATTCCACGCGGTAGCGGTTGATCGCGTAGGCGGCCGGCACACCGATCAGCAGGGAGAGCGCCGTGCCGAAAAAAGCGACCTGCAGGCTGGTCAGCGCGGTCGTGCGGAAGGCCTCGATTTCGAAGATATTGACGAACCACCGCAATGTCAGGCCCTGCGGCGGGAAGGTCAGATAGGTCGTGTCGCTGACGGCCGCACCGATGATGATGACCAGCGGTGCGAGCAGGAAGAAGAAAACGCAGGCCGCGAAGGCGGCGAGGATCGGGTGAATGCGCCTCTCCATCACACCGCCATCGGATTGAGCCGGCGTGCAATGCGGCTCATGATGAGGACGACGCCGAGCGTCAGCACCACCATGATGGCGGCGATGGTCGATGCGCCGACCCAATCGAAGGTCACCATGGCGCGCTGGTAGAGGAAGGTCCCCATCATCATCTGCTTTTCTCCGCCGAGCAGTTGCGGTGTCGCATAGGAGGTGAAGCTGCCGGTGAAGACCAGGACCGCGCCGACGATGAGGCCGGGCGTCGCAAGCGGCAGGATCACCTGAAAGAATGTCATCAGCGGTTTCGCGCCGAGCGAGGCGGAGGCATCGATCAGATCGCGCGGGATGCCTTCAAGCACCCCGACGAGCGTCAGGATCATCAGGGGAACGAAGAGATAGACCATGGCGACGATCACCGAACCTTCGGTATAGAGCATCGAAAGCGGCTCCCCGATAATGCCGGTCGAGATCAGCATGGCGTTCAGGATGCCGTTCTTCCCGAGAATGATCAGCCATGCGAAGGATCGGACGACGACACCCGTCAGCAGCGGAAAAACTGCTGCGACGATCATGATGCTCTTCGCGCGACCGGGCATCTGCGCGATCACATAGGCCGTGATGAAACCCACAGTGAGTGAAATCGCCGTCGTGACCAGGGCGACCTCCAGCGTCCGATAAAGAACCGCCCGGCGAAAGCCGCTGCTGAAGAATGTCACATAGGGCGCAAACACGCCCTTCGGTTCCGCAAACGTCGCGGCGATGGTGATGGCGACGGGAATGATGAGAAGCACAACGACGGCAATCGTCGCCGGCATCGTCAATCCCCATCTGGCAAAATGCTTCATCTCAAAACTCGTGGCATGTCCTGATATCAGGAGCGCCGCATCTCGGGTTCGAATGTGCGGCGCTTCCAGTTCAGCTTGGCAATAAACCGGCCTCAGGCCGGATACCGCGCAGCTTATTGGCCGAAGACTTCGTTCCAGCGGTCTATCCAGTCGGCCTTGGCAGCGTTCATCTTGGCATAGTCGATGCGGGTGAGGCTGGCGACCATATCCGGGCCATAGGTCCAGATCTTCGCCTGGTCCGGCGTCAGGCTGACCTTTGTCGAGATCGGCGCATCGACGCCTTGTTCGGCTTCGGCCTGCTGGACGTCCTTTGACAGGATGAAGTTGATGAACTGATGGGCGAGTTCGACATTTTCCGAACCCTTCGGGATGTTCACGGTGTTCAGCGTGGCGATGTCGCCGTCCTTGAGCTTGGCCCATGTCATCGTCGGAACGGCCGCCTGCATCGATGCCAGGGTAAAGTCCTGGGCCAGCGCAACGCGAACTTCGCCTGTTGATATCAGGTTCACCAGCTCCGAGCCGGTGTTGTAGTTCTTGACGACATTGGGCTTAAGTGCCTCGATTTCCGAAAAGGCCTTGTCGGCGTCTTCATAGGCATCGGTGCCGCCATGCTTGCCGGCTTCCAGCACGACCAGCGGGCCGGCCGTAGTGGTGATTCCGGGCAAGGAGACGGAGCTTTTCAGATCGCCGCGCCACAGGTCGCCCCAGGCGGTGATCGGCGGATTGACCTTGGCGGAGTCGTAGACGATGCCGACGCGTCCGATCGTGTAGGCAGGCCCGTATTTGCCCTGAGGCGCCTTGCCCAGCTCGTAGATATCCGCAAGGTTGGGGATCTTCGACGCGTCGACTTCCTGGAACAATCCCTGTTCGATGCCGAGCTGCGAGAAGCTGTCGGTGAGATAGATGACATCGACGCCTTTGCCATCGCGCAATTTCAGCTTGTTGAGCCGGTCGGCATTGTTGCCGGTCTCGAACACGATCTCGCAGCCGCAGATCTTCTTGAAGGGCGTGATGATGTTCGCATTCATCTTCTCGCCGTTATAGCCCCACCAGGAGATGGTCAGCGTCTTCGATTGCGCCTGTGCCGCCGCGGTGCTGCCGACGGCGGCAAGCAGCGCAAGAGACAGGATTCGGGCAAAACGGCTGGCCTTCATGAGCAATGTCCTTCTGTGAAAAACGGCGTTGATAATCGGGATCATACCCCCTGGATTTTAGGGATACTATTTTTTGATCGGTCGGGTCGCAAGCTCAATACTTGGGCAAATACGCTCTTGTGCCGAGAATTTTCCAAGACCGGAGCATCGCTTTACACATCGGCGTGTGGTCTTTACGGTCCGGCGGTTCCAGCTTCTCACGGGCATTTCATTCATGGCCACTTCGCGCACTGCTCTTCCCGACGATCTGCTGATCAACGCGTCCGACGAGGTGCTGACGCGCCAGGATCTCGTGCTGACGGCGCTCGGACGCCGGCCCGCCGACAGGCTGTTGCGCGTGGGAAGGTTGCTCGATGTCCATTCGAGGACATGGCTTGACGATCAGGAGATCGTCATCAAGGGCCGCCGCATCGCTTACGTCGGCCCCGCCGGCAGTTACGAAGGCGAAGTGAACGAGCGGTTCTCCGAGCCGGATCTTAAGGCGGTGCCGGGCTTCGGCGAGGCACACAAACATATCGAAAGCTCCCATCTGACGCCGGAATGGGAGGCGGCTTTGGTGATGCCGCATGGCGTGACCTGGACATGCGAGGCGAGCCACGAATTTTCCAACGTCAACGGCGCCCGCAATCTGGAATTCTGGCTGGAAGCGCGCCGGCGCGGATCGCCGATGAAAATCTTTCCCCTGCCTGGCTCCGCCGTCCCTCCGACCGCCTATGAATGGGGTGGCGGCTGGTTCGGCTACGACGAGCAGAAGGCCTTCCTTTCCGAAAGCCTGATGGTCGCCGGGCTCGACGAGGTCATGGACTGGCCGTCCATATCCGATCCCGGCAATCCCTCCTACGATCGGCTGTGGGGCATGATCGGCGCGACCTTCGAGCAGCGCGGTGTGGTCGAAGGCCACGGTGCCGGACTGCGCGACATCGCCTCGATCAATGCCTTTGCCGCGGCAGGTCTCGCCTCCGATCACGAAGGCTGGTTTCTCGATGAAATCTGGCAGAAACTTCTCCACGGCCTTTTCATCGAGCTCAGGCCGCATTCCCTGCCGGAGGTCATCCGCGGTCTGATCGACAAGGGACTGACGGACTGGTCGCAGATCGCCCTGGTGACCGACGATCGCAGCGCCTCGGACACACTGAAAATCGGTGCGACCGACCACAATGTCCGGCTCGCCATTGAAAACGGCCTTGCGCCGGAGGTTGCCATCCAGTGCGTCACCCTCAATCCGGCACGCCATATGCGGCTGACGCCTTGGGTCGGATCGATCGCGCCGGGCCGCTTCGCCGATATTGTTCTTCTCAGCGACGTCGCCAGCCTGTCGATCGAAAAGGTATGGGCCGACGGGCGTCCTGTGTCCGAGGGCGCGACATTCATTGGCGTGCGTCCCGAAATCGACTGGCCGCAATGGGCGACGCGGACCGTGAAAATAGACCGGACGGTCACGGCTGACGATTTCCGCATCGAGGCGCCGACGAACCGGACGACGGTGAACGCAGCACTTTTGCGGCCGTTTCACTGGCACGACGATTTCATTACCATGGAATTGCCGGTGGAAGAGGGCGCCGTGCAGCGGGATCCCGCGCGCAATGTCACCAAATTCTCGATTGTCGACCGGTTCTCCGGGGAGGCCAAGGTCTCCAGGATGTTTTGGCTGGGCACCGGGCCGCGCACGCCGGAGACGGCGCTTGCCTCCACGCTCGGGCACGACAAGCACAATATCTGGACGGTCGGCTCATCGGACGAGGCGATGGCGATATCAGTCAATGCCCTGAACGAGCAGCAGGGCGGCTGGGTGCTGATATCCGCCGGCAAGATTCTCGCCCGCGTCCGCTACGAAATCGGCGGCCTGATGACGGCGCGTTCGGCCGAAGTTCTCGATGCGGAGATGCAGGCTCTTTATGCCGCCGGTGCCGGGATCGACTGGATGTACGAGCCGACATTTTCGCCTCGATGGTGGCCGGGATTTCCCGAGCGCCTGTCGTTTGCGACGCTGACCTGTTCGCCCTGGCGCTGGGTGCTGGTCGCGCCCTCGGAGCTGGCGCCGCAGGGGTTCGTGAACGTGCTCACCGGCAAAACCCATCCGATTGTCTGGTGACATTGCCGCCCGCTAAATTTCCACCTGATTGATCTTCTTACTGCAACAAATAGAAAGCATTAACCATAGTCCCGTAGACAACGAACAGGATCAAAGGAACCTGTGTTCGATGGCTACTGAAATGACCCGCCGGCCTGCCGGCGCCAATGAAGGCAAGATTATTGCCTTTCCCGCTGGAACCGGAACTGCCAACATTGAGCGCTGCGCGCGCGAACTCGGCCGGCGGCATGGCGCAGATGCGATAGAATTCTGGAAGGCCGAATGCCGCAGGCTTGCCGATCAGCTTCTGGCGGCCGGTATGCCGGAGAGCGAAGTCGGTCAGCGGGTGCTGCAGTTTCAGCAAGATGTCCAGAGCGAACTCGTCTTCAGCCATCAAAACGGACCACTGCCCAAGTCTCAAAACCGATAGTGGCGATCTTCGGGGACGTCTGCCGAATCTGAGTGGTCGTCCTATCCCTCTTCGTAAACCGCCTCCGGCGGCAACGCGAGCAGGCGGTCCGCCATCTCCTGCTTTAGCCAGGCGAGACGCTCCTCTTCCTGGGGTGTCCGGTCGGGCTTGCGGCCGAGCATGATGAATTCCTCGCGGACATGGCCGTCGCACAGTTGCAGGGTGACGGTGCGGCCACGATAGCTGAGCTCGAAGACGTAGCGGGCGAGGATATCGCCGCGCTCCGGCCGATCGAGCAAGGGGTCGACGCTATAGCGCCCTTCCGTCAATGCGCGTGTCACCATTTCGAAGGCGTCACGCCCGCCCGGGCCGCGAAAGGCCGTGCGGATCGAAATTTCGCGGCGCTCCGGCGGTCCGTCGGCGCTGAGCAGCGGAAAGGCGCGCTCCATCACCTTGAAGGCATGGGCGACACCACCGGGAAAACCATAGCCGTGATAATGCATGATGTCGGCGAAGCCGTAGGCAAGCGGCTTGCCGTCTTCGAGGACTTCGATCTTCGTTTCGTTCATTCCGATTTTCCCTTGTCCAGTTCCTTGCGCATCCAGGGAAGGAAACCATCCAGGAAGCGCGTCGTCGCCGGCATGAAATGCGATCCGTGGTGGAAGCAGGGGTCGAGGCTGGTGATCACCATGCGCCCCGCCGTCGTGACCTCGTCTACATAGAGGATCGGCTTGCCTTCCTCGTTCACTGCCAGAACCTCGACGCCCTCTGGTGGAGCGAACCAGCCATGAAGGTGCCAGGTCAGATCGTCCTGCCTGAGATGTTCGAACAGCGAATGGCCGGGTGCTGCGATCCTGACGCCGAGATCGGCGCCCTCGGTCAGCCACCACCACCAGTTTGTCGGTTGCGGCGTGAAATGGATCGCCGGCAGGAACGCTTCCCATGCCGTCTCGCCGGTCGCAACGATCGTGCCGCCCTGGTCGAGATAGGCGCGCAGCTGCGCCGCATGCGGCGCCATCCGGTCCGCCGGCGTCCGGCAGGGAATGAACAGCACCTGGTGTTCGCTGAGTTCGACCGAGGGCAGCTCCTCCGGGCGCACCAGCCTGTCGAAATGATGCCGGTAACGCGGCGCTTCCAGCGTCTCGATGTGGTAGTAGGCGCCGGGATGGATCGCGAGCACGCTCATCGGTTCAGCTCCCCCGCCAGCCAGGCGACAACACGGCCGGCCAGTTGCTTTTTGATGTCGGGATCGTCTCCGCAGCCCCAGAACTCGTTTCCGGCATGCGACAATATTTCTCCGCCCGCCGGCCGCGCCCAGATCCAGTCGACGGGAACCGCAGCCGGTCCCAACGTATTGATCGCAACGGCGCCTGATGGCATCGGGTTGTGTCCGCGGCCGTAGAAACCGGCGACGCCGCGGTTCGTTTCCAGCATCCTCTGGTCGATGCCGGCAAAAACAGGATGATCGAATTGCCTGACCTGTACGAAGTCGGCTCTTTTCGGCTGCGGCATCGGGATATAGGCGCCGAGTTCCGGCAGGATCGGCCGAAGCATGTGGCCGCTGAAGATCCACCGGCCGCCTCGGTCGAGGAAGGACGCCACCGCCGGCGCGTATCTGAGGAAGCCGACCTGATCGAGATGGGTGGTGGTGATGAGGCCGCTTACGGCGGCGAAATGCGCCTCGGTCAGCTCCATCTCGCGTACGGTGATCAGCTTGCCCTGCGCGGTCGCCTCGGCGAAAGCCGGCGGGCTCATGCCGAAAGGGTCTTGATAATGCGATTGGATCAGAAGGATGCTCATGCGGCGCAAATTCCTGCAAAGGCGGGCAGAACCGCCTGATGCCTGTCGCCTGTCGGGCCGATAAGCTCGACCACCCGCATCGGGACACCGTAAAGCCGTTCCAGATGTTCCGGCGTGATCGCCTCCGCGACTGGACCGAACAGCGATTGACCATCCGGCATCATCAGCAGCGCATCGTCGGCGGCGGCAAGCGCATGGTTCGGATCATGCGTCGTGAAGGCGATCGCCTTGTCGCGCGGTTCGCGCAGGCTTTTGAGCAGGTTCAGCAGCCGCTCCTGGTTGCGAAGGTCGAGTGCCGCCGCCGGCTCGTCGAGGACGATCGCCTGCGACCCGGTGGCGATCGCTCGCGCCAGAAGCACGAGTTGCCGTTCGCCGCCGGAAAGCCGGTCGAAGAAATGATCGGCAAAGCGGGCCGCTCCCGCCCGCTCGAGTGCTGAATGGGCAATCTCGAAATCGGAAGGTCCCGGTTGCCCGAACAGGCCGAGATGCGCTGCCCGCCCCATGACGGCGACGTCGATGGCGCGGTAGCGCTGGTTGCTGCTTCCGGTCTGCGGGACGTAGCCGACGATGGCGGGCGCGACGCGGCCGCCTTCGTCCAGCCGCTGAAAGCCGAGCATGGCTTTCAGCGTGGTCGTCTTGCCACGTCCGTTGGGGCCAAGAATGGCGAGCGACCGCCCGACGGGAACAGAGAAACTCAGGCGGTCGAGGATGGTGCGCGGCCCGAACCTGACGACCGCATCCGTCAATCCGATCATGATCCGGTCCTTTCGCGATAGTGATGGCGCAGGAGAGCCGCAAAGATCGGCGCGCCGACAAGGGCGGTGATGACGCCGAGCGGGATTTCCGCGGCCGTCGCCGTGCGGGCGAGGGTGTCGATGCAGACCATGAATCCTGCGCCGAGCACGGCGGCTGCCGGCAGCAGCGCGCGGTGATCATGGCCGACCAGCAGGCGGGCGGCGTGGGGAATGACGATGCCGATCCAGCCGATGATGCCCGAAACCGCGACCTGGCTGCCGACGATGACGGCGATGAGGCAGAAGACCAGCCATCTCTCGCGTATCGTATTGGCGCCGAGGCTGCGGGCTTCGGCTTCGTCGAGCGACAGGATGTTGAGCCGGAAGCGGAGCATCCACAGGAAGCAGCTTCCGAGGATGAGGCCGGGTGCCGCCACCAGCGTGCGTTCCCAGGTGGCTGTCGCAAAGGACCCCATCAGCCAGTAGACGATGGCGGGAAGGGACGTATTGGGATCGGCGATGAACTGCAGCAGCGAGACGACCGCCGAGAACATCGAGCTGATGACCAGCCCCGACAGGATCACGGTGACCGTTTCCGACCGGCCGTTGATGCGCGAGAGCAGCCCCACCAGGATGACGGCCACCATGCCGCAGAGGAACACCATGGCAATCAGCGGAAATCCCCAGATGCCGAGCATGATCGCCAGCGCGCCGCCGAAGGCGGCACCCTGGGAAATGCCCAGTATGTCTGGCGAAACCAGCGGATTTCGAAACACGCCCTGAAGGCCGGCGCCCGAGATCGCAAGCCCGGCGCCGGCAAGTGCAGCAAGCACGACACGCGGCGCACGCACCAGCAGCACGATGCGTTCGTCGATCCCGGCAAGCTCCCGCGAGGGATCGCTGATCCCTTGCCAGATCAGTTCCAGCGCGCGTCCAGCCGGCACGGAGAACCGTCCGACGCAGAGGCTGACGGTGAAGGCGATCACTAGCAGCGCCAGCAGCAACGTGAAGACCAGTGTCTGCCTGGCGAGGTGAATCCGGCGGGCAGCCGGCGCCGTCTCCTCCTGCGTTATCGTCGCCATGACGTCACTTCGCCTCGAACTGCGCGTAGTCGGCGGCAGCGCCCTGTTCCTTCAGCCAAAGGATATTGTCGATATCGCTATCGGCCAGGTCGTAGTTGTAAAGCGTCTTGTAGGCCGTCTTCATTTCCGTCCGCAGGTCGTATTTGAAGATCTGGGGATGGAGCAGGTTGGCCGTCCACATCCAGGACAACGGCGATTCCTGGCTCGGCGGATCCCAGCGATAGCCGCCGAGCGGCATCTTGTAGACCCGCTTGGATTTGGCGGCATTGGTCAGAGACAGGATCGGATCGTTATAGACCCAGTCGACATTCAGCTTTGCCTCGAATGCATTGAGGAAGATGACGTCGGGGTTCCACGCTGCGATCTGTTCCTTGTTCACCGAGACCGTGCCGTTGAGTTCGTCCGAGGCGTTTCTCCCGCCCGCAAGCTCGATGGACCAGGCATTGTAATTGCCCTTGGTGCCGGAGGCGCTGATATCGGAGAGCGCACGGCCGAGGTAGAGAACATTCGGCTTCTTGTCATCGGGGATAGCAGTCGTCTTGGCCTCGATATCCTTCTGGACGCGATCACGCCATTCCACCAGTTCGTCGATCCGCTCCGGCTTGCCGATCGCGTTTGCGGCCATGGTCATATAATCGCGGGTCAGCTCTTCCGTGCCATAGAGGATCAGCATCGTGGTGAGCCCGGCATTGGTGATGGGTGCGACGATATCGGCGCCGCGATCGCCCCATTGGATGACGAGATCGGGATTGGCGGCGGTGAGCGCCTCGACATTAGGCACGAAATTCGGCGCCGTCACATCAGACGAAATATCCTTCGCCTCGGGGAAGATCTTTCCGAGAATCCCTTCGACCACGGCGCTCTTTGCCGTCGGGTTCATCCCAATGAGCTTCCGGGTGCTGCCATCCAGCGCGATGACGGTGGAAGCCATTGGGATGACGATCGAGACGACACGTTCGGCAGCCTTTGCCAGCCGCACCTCGTGGTTCCCCTGATCCTTGAAGACGATCTCTTCGGCAAAAGCTGCAGGTGCCAACAGCGCGGCGGCAAGTGCAGCCGCCATGCGGCGGCGCGAAGCAGTTGTGATGAAAAGCGAAAGCGGAACCATGGTGTCTCCCCGTATGACGATGAGCGCCATTCCTATTCCGCGTATTTATTCTTGTCTACAAATCTCCACTTTAATTAGCGATATGACTACCGCATCAGCCCAGCGGACCGGAGGGCATCTTCAATGACCTTCTGAATGCCGCCCCGGTCGCTGCCCGCGCCGAATGGGCCTGCGGCGTTTTCCGGTTGCGCAGCCGAGGGTTTTGCGTCGCGCCGTTTTTCAAATGAGGGGACCAGACCCCAGGACCTGGCAGTTTCGACGGTCGATGAAATTCCGACGTCAAGCATGAAGGGGCCGCTTGCGCCGTAGCCGGTGTCGACATCGAGCGGCGTGCCGTGATCCATCCCGGCAATCGTATACAGCTCGATTACATCGACACCGTGAGCATCGGTCCAGACCTTTCGCTGGTGTCGTCCGATATCTGCGACGCGCCCCGGCGATGCGTCGACGCCGTGGATATTTCTCCATTGCTCCACGATCGCATTTGCATTGGATGGCACGACGGTTCTGTCTGCGCTCCCCTGCCAGAGCGATAATGTCGGCCATGGGCCTTTGTGCCCTGAAGCGTTTCTCAATCGCAGTTCAAGCTCCTTGGCAGTTGGGCTGCCGTGACCGCGCATTCGGTCGAATGCCTCGGGAATGGTCCCGGCACTTGCATATGGCAGGCCCGCGATGATCGCGCCGCCCGCAAAAATCTCGGGATAGGTGGCGAGCATGGCTGCGGCCATGGCGCCGCCGGCCGAAAGCCCGGTCACGAACACGCGCCTGCCGTCGATACCGTGTTCCGCAACGACCTTTGCGATCATCTGGCGAATGGAAAATACCTCGCCGTGATCGCGGCTTATGTCCTCCGGGTTAAACCAATTGAAGCAGAGGTTTGGATTGTTTGCCCGCCGTTGCTCGGGAAACAGCAGCGCGAAGCCGTAGTCCTCGGCCAATCGCGACCAACCGGACCCGATATCGTACCCGGCGGCAGTCTGGGTGCAGCCGTGCAGGACGACGACCAGGGCCAGGTTTTTCCCGCGCTTCGACGGCAAATAGGTGTAGCCCCCCAAGGCGCCGGGGTTTGAGCCAAACGCATCCAAGGCGACTAGGTCGGGGTTGTTCTGCGTGGGTTGGGCGCGAAGGGTTCCTCGCAGCGCAGCAAGGCGTGCGAGCGTGTCCGACATAGATTTCATGAAAGTCTCCGCCAATCAGCAGCCGGGATGGCGGTGATGCTGAACTAAACGCGTCAATCTACGAAAAGGTTGCTGCGGTGCACAATGTTTTTCGTACCATCGAGCTTCTCAATACACTCTGCCCGTGTGCTCATTTCAGCAGTCAGCGGGCCATGAACATTTTGATCCTGAATGTAGGCGAAAGATCCCAAGACCTGCGGAAAAGCTGCGAACGTCTTCGCCATGACTTCTGATTACAAATCAGCCGGAACAGGGTGCCTGACCGGCGCCCTTGATCGATCTCCACTGGGAACGGGACGGTCGACGCCACGTCGCTCGCGCCGCCACTGCCCCGGCGCCACGCCGGTCGCAGCTTTAAAAGCGCGGCTGAGGGCGATGTCGGTGCCATAGCCGGTCTGCGCGGCCGCCGCTGAGATTGAGTGGCCGGCGGCGAGAATGAGTTTCGCACGATAAATGCGCCAAGTCGTGATGTAGGTCAGCGGCGGCACTCCGACGACCGACTTGAACAGCACTGCAAAGGTGGAGCGCGACATCCCCACATCGCGGGCGAGCTGCTCCAGCGTCCACGGGTGCGCCAGATCGGCATGAATCCGGTGCAGCGTTTGCGCCAACTGGCGATGGGTCAGTCCGGCGAGCCAGCCCTCGGGCATATTCCCCTCCGAACTGGCCCAGCTTCGGATCGCTTGGATGAACAGCACGTCGAGCAGCCTGCCGACGACATAGGAGCCGCCAAGCGACGCCTGCGCCTCCTCTTTTCCGATCTGTTCGAGGATCGAGACCATCCGCCCTGCGTCGGACTTCGCCATGGCGACATGAACAACATCGGGCAACAGCGCCGACAAGGGCTCGCCCGCAGCGTGGTCGAACGTAAACAGGGTCGAGAAGAACTCGCACGCTTCGCCGTCTCCACCGAAGGACACCGTCTCGCCCGTCACATGGTCGGCAATCTGCCAGCAGGGCACTGCGACCCGGTCCGGAGCGTCGCCCAATATGCCCATGACCCCCTGCTTGATGATGAGGCAGTCGCCTTCCTCGACAACGACCGGGGGGTGGCCGACTTGGGTGAACCAGCCCCGGCCCTTAGCGATGACGATCAGCCGCGCCTGACCGCCGCTATCGAACGACATCGCCCATGGTGCATGAGCACGCATGCGGACGAAGAGCGAGCTTTGGAGCTGCATGGCGCTGAGGACGGAATCGAAGGGGTCCATGGGAATCTCGGACGATAGGTTATAAAATGCATACTCCACGTAATAGATGATCCCGTCAATCTCCACCATATCACTTACACAATCTGGAGGTTGCGCATGAAGATCTATCGTTTGCAGAAAATCGGCTCCGTCAACGGCCTGGAGTTACGCGAAGAGCCCACGCCAAGTCCCGGTCCGGGCGAAGTCCTCGTTAACATCAAGGCGACCTCGCTCAATTTCCGCGACCTCACGATCATCAACGGCTGGTCGCCCTTTCCGCTCGAAGAAGGGCGGGTGCAGCTGTCCGACGCCGCCGGGATCGTCGAGGCGGTCGGCTCGGGGGTCGTCCGTTTCGCGGTTGGCGACCGGGTGGCGAACAATTTCATGCCGGGCTGGCATGCGGGACCATTTCGTGAATTTGTGCCCCAATATGGCACCCAGATTGATGGCTGGATGGCCGAATATCGCACCGTCGACCAGAACGAGCTGGTCGCCATTCCCGATTCGATCAGCTTCGACGATGCCGCGACTCTGCCATGCGCCGCCGTCACCGGGTGGAATGCGGTCGCCGGCGTCGGTCCGCAGCACCGCGTGCTGACGCAGGGAACCGGAGGTGTGTCGTTGTTCGCGCTGCAGTTCGCCAAGGCGCGCGGCGCGGAAGTGATCGCGACGACCTCGTCGAACGAGAAGGCGGAGCGTCTGCGCGCACTCGGCGCCGACCATGTGATCAACTACGCCGAGAATCCCGATTGGGGCGAGCTAGCCAAGGCGCTCACCGGCGGGCGTGGCGTCGACCGCGTGGTCGAGGTTGGCGGCCCCGGCACATTCGCCCAGTCGTTGAAAGCGGTGGCACTTAGCGGCCAGGTGTCGATGGTGGGAGTGCTGTCGCAGGGGGAGATGCCCGCCTACCTCGACATGTTCCTCACCTTCGCGCGGTTCCAGACGATCGCCACCGGCAATCGTCTGGATCTGGAAGACGTGATCGCCGCCGTCGCGCAGAATGGCATCCGCCCGGTGATCGACAGCCGCTTCACGCTCGCCGACGGCAAAGCCGCATTCGAGCATTTCGGCAAACGCAACGTGTTCGGCAAGGTCGTCATCACCAATGAGGGCTGAGAGATCTGCACCCCAGGGCGGTATATATCGCCCAGAAAGCAATCTAACCGCGCAGTTCCGACGCGCTTTATCCCACCTTCTCATCACATGGAGCATACGAAATGGCAAAACTGACTGACAAGGTCGCCGTGATCACCGGCGGCGGGAGCGGCATCGGCCTGGCGTCAGCCAAGCTCTTCGCCCAGGAAGGCGCAACGGTCGTCATCGTCGGGCGCAATAAGGATGCGCTCGACAAAGCCGCCGCCGAAATCGGCGGCAGCGCGGCGGCGATCGTCGCGGATGTCGCGGACCTGGACGCGCTGGACGCGCTCTATGCGGAGGTCGGCAAGCGTTTCGGCAGGATCGACGTGATCTTTGCCAACGCGGGCGTCAACAATCTCGCGCCGTTCGAGGCGGTAACGGTTGAGGATTTCGACACCCAGTTCAACGCCAATGTTCGCGGTCTCTTCTTCACCGTGCAGAAGGCGCTGCCGCTGCTCAGCGATGGGGCATCGGTGATTCTCAACGCCTCTGTGGCGCATGGCAAGGGTACCCCGATGCACTCGGTCTATGCGGCGACCAAGGCGGCCGTACGGTCCTTTGCACGCAGTTGGACGACCGACCTCAAACATCGGAAGATTCGCGTCAACTCGCTCAGCCCCGGGCTGGTCGAGACTCCGATCTTCGGCAAGCTGGGCGTCCCGGCCGAGGCCATCAAGGAAGGGCTACCCGCGATGCTTGCCCAGATGCCGATGGGCCGGGTCGGCAGGCCGGAAGAGGCGGCCACCGTCGCGCTGTTCCTGGCAAGCGCAGACAGTTCGTTCGTGACCGGCATCGACCTTCCCGTCGATGGTGGAATGGGACAGGTATAAGCTCTAGGCGGCTGGAAAAGGTGAGAACAGGGTGCGTTGTCGGCGATTCCGCCGTTAAGCCTCCTGGCCTGCTGCAAGGTTTCCTAGGACCGGAGCCCACACGGCTGCAACACAATCAGTGTGAGATAAAACCCGCGTTTCCGCGGGTTTTATGATTACAACGGGCATTCCCGGGCGCGGACGGCGGCGACGAGTCAGTCAATTCAATTTGACCGATGGCTCCCGGCCCCAGACACGCAGTTTGCCAAGCGCCTTGATAAAAGCCGTGACATCCTTCGCCGCTCCGAGCGCAATCACGCCCTCATCCAGTGAATCGGCAATTCCGGCCTTCTGCATGAGCGGTAGCGCTGTTTCCACATAGCCGATGAACTTGCAGTGCACGAAGGCATCTGCCACGAAATCGCGGGCCGTAGCCTCCTTCAGCAGATCGCCGGTTCCCTCGGCTGAGGGGAGGAGGGCGACGGCGTCGTAAAGCACCGAAGGTCCGCCGTCGATCATCTGATGCGCCTCGATCCAGTTGCCGTCCGAGAGCGTCACGCCGCCGATCTTTGGCGCGATCACTTCGAATGTTGCCTTCTGCTCGGTGATCTCGGCAAGCAGCGCCTTGAAGATAGCGGCATCGGTGCCATCGCTGACAAGAATGCCGAGCTTGCGTCCTTCGAACCGTTTCGGACCGCGCTCGACGATGCTGAGCGCCGGCGACGGCTCGAGATCCTGCCGCGTCGGCATGGCCGCATCGGCAGGCTTCGGCATCGATTTGAAGCCGAGTGCGTGGCCGACCTTGCTGGCCAACGTCTCGTCGATGTTCAAGAGATGCGAGACCATACGCTCGCGAATGACCGGTGTTTCGACCTTGCTCAGTTCGAAGATCAGCGCTGCGGCGATATGGCGTTGCTCCGGCGGCGTCTGGCTGATGTAGAATTGCCGGGCTTGGCTGTAGTGATCGGCAAAGCTTTCCGGGCGCAGCCGAACCTTGGGACCCTGCTCCTCGGCCGGGAAGTGCCGATAGCCCTGAACCGGCGATTCCCGCGGGCCCTGATTCCAGGAATTCGGCTGGTAATTGACGCGCCCGACGGGATTGCGCATCGCCATATGGCCATCCTGCTGAAAATTGTGGAAGGGACACTTCGGCGCGTTGATCGGCAAATGTGTGAAATTCGGACCGCCCAGACGTTTCAGCTGCGTGTCGAGATAGGAGAAATTCCGTCCCTGCAGAAGGGGATCGTTGCTGAAGTCGATGCCGGGGGGAACGTTCTGCGTCATGAATGCGACCTGCTCGGTCTCAGCAAAAAAGTTGTCGGGCATTCGGTCGAGCACGAGACGGCCGATCGGTTTGACCGGAAGGATCTCCTCGGGGATGATCTTCGTCGGATCGAGGATGTCGAAGTCGAACGTGTCGGCGAAGTCTTGGTCGAAAAGCTGCACGCAGAGTTCCCATTCGGGAAAGTTTCCCGACTGGATCGCCTGCCAGAGGTCGCGGCGGTGGAAATCCGGATCCGCACCATTGATCTTGACTGCCTCGTTCCAGGCGACGGACTGCAGCCCGAGCTTCGGTTTCCAGTGGAATTTGACGAAGGTCGATTCATCCGCTGCATTGACGAAGCGGAAGGTATGAACGCCGAAACCCTCCATGAAGCGGAACGATCGCGGAATGGCGCGGTCCGACATCACCCACATGATCATGTGCATGCTTTCGGGCGTCAGCGTAATGAAGTCCCAGAAATTGTCATGCGCCGACTGCGCCTGCGGGAATTCCTTGTCGGGCTCCGGCTTTACGGAATGGATGATGTCGGGAAATTTGATCGCGTCCTGAATGAAGAAAACCGGGATATTATTACCGACCAGGTCCCAATTCCCCTGCTGGGTGTAGATCTTCACGGCGAAACCGCGCACGTCGCGCGCCAGATCGAAGGAACCCTTGCTGCCGGCAACGGTCGAAAACCGGACGAAGGCTGGCGTCTTTTCGCCGGGCCGCTGGAAAAGATCGGCCCGGGTATAGGCGGCCAGGGATTCATATGTTTCGAAGTAGCCATGCGCGCCGTAACCGCGCGCATGCACGACCCGCTCGGGAATGCGCTCGTGGTCGAAATGAAAGATTTTCTCACGGAAGTGGAAGTCATCGATGAGAGCGGGGCCGCGGGCGCCGAGACGAAGCGTGTTCTGATCGTCGGAAACGGGGCCACCTTGCGCTGTGGTCAGCACCGGCATGCCGTCTTCGGCAAACTGATGAAGCTCGCCGCCTGCACCCCGGTGCAGTTTCTGATCATGGATCGTTGCCGTGTCCGAGGGCGAGGTTTGGGAGGTTTTCTTGGCCATCTATGTTCTCCGGAAAGGGTTTTACCTAACCGAAGCTCGCCAACGGCCACATGTTCCGCCCGATGCGAAATAAACCGCCACTGAGAAAAAGGCCTGGGGGCGGACGATGATCCAACCACAGCAGAGCCGGGGATGGCTCCACATAAATGGCGCGCGGGGCCTTTCGACCCCGCGCCCCGGTTTCCGTTGATCCTGAGCCTCGGGCCTTAGATCCGGGGCGTGACGAGGAGGTCTTCCTCTTCGTCGCGTTGCGACCCGCCAAACGCTGCTGCGGCGGCAGCGATGAAAGCCCCGATCAGAAGTGACAACGCGCCGAGCAATGCCGTGGTGGAGGCAGCCTTGCGTGCCTCATCGGCGGCTTTCTGGGCGGCGACCTTGGCGTCGTCGATGCGCTTCAGCACAGTGTCGACGCGGGTGCGCGCATCGGCCTCGGAAAGACCGGTGCGAGCAGAGACGATGGTGGCAAGATAGGCCTTGTCGTCATCCGGGATCTGGCCCGCGGCCGCACCGTTGAGGAGGATGCGGGAGACTTCTGCTGTTGCTGCGGTATCATCGGATGTTGCTCCAGCACGGGCCTGTTCAGGACGCAGCAAAGCGTCGGTAAAATAGGCGGTGGGCAGATCCGCGGTCGATGCCGCCGAGGACGCCGCCGTACCTGCGGCGGTGGCCGCCGAACCCACGGCTTGTGCGCTGGCACCGGCAAGCGAGGTCAGCGACGAGGCCAAAAAGCCGGCAACGAAGATCGTCGCCAGCGCCCAGCTGATGAAGCCATGCGCCGTGTCACGGAAGAACACCTCGTCGGTATGGACGGCCGCCCACTTCGTGCGCAGCCGGCCGGTGATATAGCCACCGAGCCCGGAGGAGAGCCATTGGACGACAACCAGCCAGATCGCCGCCGTCACCCCGACCGTGCCGAGCGAACTGCTTTGACCCGACCAGGGCGACACCATCGTCAACCCAACCCCGGATCCAAGCAGCAAAAGAATGAGGGTCACTCCGATGGCAGCAGCGGCGCCTCCGAAGATAGGTCCCCATGTCATGGCGGATTTGGAGGATTCGACCGGAGTAGCAATCTCTCCGGAACCTGTCATTGAAACCGACATGATCTGTTCCTATCGCATAAACAGAGCAAGAAGGATGATGATCGGCAGTGGAACACCAAGCAGCCAAAGAAGAATACCGCGACCCATGAAAGACCTCCTGTCAGAAACTGACGTTACGTGGTTGATGCCACTCAACTTTGAACCACGGTCTTTGTTCCCGGCCGGCTTGGTCATCGACGATCTTCATGCGGAGCTGATCGAGATCGATAAGAATCTTGCGCGTTCGGAGCTGACGTCCGGCGAAGAGAGCGCCATATCTTGAGGAACAAGGTGATCTTGGCAGGAGAGAGCAGAAGCTCTCATCACTCGGTCATAGCCTAAACTGGAGAGGAATCGATGAAGAGATTTCGGGCATTTGTAGCAGCCGGAGCAATCAGTCTTGCCGCCATGACTTCGGCCTGCTCGACGCCGCCGAATTCATATGGCTCGGCGTCAGGATATCAGCCGGGAGATTCAATGAATCCGGCCTGTGCCGATGGCTTCCGACCCGGTGACGGCCGTTCGTGCAGCTATTAGAGGTGGTCGCCTTGCCCGTACAATGAACGGGATCGTCCGGAGCGTCAGGCGGGCGGTCATTTCCGTTTGATGACAGCCCCGACGGCGGCGCCGATCGCGGCGTCATCGAACAGCGTCGGCCCGACTGCGGCGCCTATTCCGATTCCTATCGCCATACCCAAAGCCATGGCCGTGATTTATCCCGGTGCTGTGGCGATAGTATGTGTTTCGCTGCGCCCGGCGGAGCGTCGGCGGTCCTATTGACTGCCGATCCACTTCATTACGGTTTTTTCCGGAGGTCACCTGGTAAAGCATCAATGAGTTGATGCACTTTTCCGGTGGCGAATACGATGTCCTCGCGCGGCAGATGGACTGTTATCTCAATCTCTTCCCACCTGCCGCCATGGTCTTTTGCGAACCTGACGGCGGCTTCCAAAGAGGTGAATTGCACGACCGGTGCGTTGGCGGTCCAGAACTGCACGCTGCAGTCCGCCGCACTGTAATCTAAAAATGCTTTTTCAGGATCTAGCGCCATGGCGTTTGCTTTACACCGCCGGCGGTTGGTTGGCCAGCGGTTGCCTACCCATCGTAAATGCACATGACTAGGCCGCCGGCTTGACGGCGATGTGCGCGCGGATGGCGACCCGGGCAGGGATGGTCTTGGATAAAAAGAAAGGGTCGGGCGAATGCTCGCGCCGACCCTTCTTTGATTGCATTAGCAGGGTGCCAGTACATCCGTGGTCACCAGCAAAAGCCATCTGATAGATTGAATTTATCCGCCTCGTGAATTTTCGCAAGGATTAGGGGGGTGCTGATTTAGGGCTAGGTGTGGGAGGCGCAATAACCAGGGTACGACGAGAAGCACGACACGCGCTTTGAGGGCGCTAGTTGCCTGGCTGATCGGTCAGTCGATCGAAAGACAGTGCGATTGCATGGACCGGCCCAACGCTCTTAACCTTGGCGACAGACAATCCTACAGTGCGATCCGCTGCCAGTAGCGGATTTAAGATTCAGGAGAAATCAATAAGAAAAATTTGTTGAGCCCCATTTCGAAAAATCAAATCTCAAAACCGGGGAGGGAAGTGGGGAAGAAAACGCCTGCTTTCGGATTATCAACGAAACAGGCGATTACTTGAAAAAATGGCTCCCCGGGCCGGATTCGAACCGGCGACCTGTCGATTAACAGTCGAATGCTCTACCGCTGAGCTACCAGGGATCACTGCTTGGCGCGGTGTGAGTGGGCTAATACAAACGCTTTCCCGATTTGCCAAGCGGTTTTTTCAAAAAAATGAAATGAACTTGTATTTGGGATGCCTGCGCCCATCTCTGGGGAATGACAAACGTGAATGATCGTCAGGAGACTAGAGGCGGGGAGAAGCGCAAGGCACGGGCAGTGCGCTTCGGCATCGATCATGCAAGCGGCAGGCTTGTGCTCGGCTCTTTCAGCATCGGCATGCCGCGCTCGCGCATCGCGCGGATGGCACTCGGCATGGCCCTCATCTTCTGCGGCGTGTTGGGTTTCCTGCCCATCCTCGGCTTCTGGATGCTGCCGCTCGGTTTCCTCGTGCTCTCGCACGATCTGCCGTTCGCGCGCCGGCTTCGGCGGCGGCTGGCTGTCTGGTGGCACAGACGGCGAAAACCGGCTGGCTGATCGGCAGGAGGGCGTGGACCTGTGGATGGCTTTTCGCATTCGTGGTTTATGGAATGTAAAACGCAAAATTGCGTCACAATGGTCCAGGTGAGGAAATGAAGGTATCTTTTGTTGTCGTCCTGTCGGCAGCGGCGCTTCTCTCAGGTGTTTCCGCCGAGGCCCAAGTAGACAGCGGCGGTTTCGACGCTCGCGGCATCTGTCGCCGTCCCGAAGGTTGCGTGGTCGACCACGGTCAAGGCGGCAGCTACAACGGGCCTCGCAACTATCGCAATTTCAACGGCCGGAATGAGCGCGATGGGAGGAACGACCGCGAGCGGGATAATCGGCGCTACCGTTCTCAGAACAGGAGCGACAATTTCGACGCCGGAACCAGCCGCCTTGTCGCAGGCCCTGAGATTGGGCTGGGCGCGCAGCTCATCCACATTCGCGTCTAGTTGGATCTGAGTTCGCTTTCCTCGAAAGTTCCGCCGTGGTCCGGATCGAGGCCAGTCGTCATCAGCAGGCTGCAGGCGGCAAGGAGAAGGACGAGCTTCACTGCGTAGGCCGCCACGGAGGCCGGTTGTCGAGAGCCCGGTGATACGCGAGACGGCGCTATATAGTACTGGTAATAGAAGTATGGATCGTCCGTTTCCAGCAGGTTCTGGTGGACGTGCGGCGGAATATCCGCATGTTTCACCGGCGGAGAACCAGGGAATTTTACATGCAGATCCCGGGTTTCGGCGTCGTATGCTGCACGCACGCGCTTCGATTTGAGGGCAGCCCAATCCATCTCAAGCTCCTATACCCTCCCGCGGGCAATTGAGTCCCGGACGGTGATCGAAGTCAAGTCAAGAATTTGTTTCAAATGCCATCATTGGCAGGAAATGGGGCATCGTCACGGCCGCGGAAATTCCAGCCCGCGCCCGCTCCGTTTCGGGATGGAAAAATGGTCGTTTCGACAACCGCGGAATAGCGTTTTTCCGGAATGCCCTCTTGCGATTTCCTTACGATCATTCTAAACGCTCGCCACGGCTCAGATAACGAGCGCGTGAGGCCTCGTGGCGGAGTGGTGACGCAGAGGACTGCAAATCCTTGTACCCCGGTTCAATTCCGGGCGAGGCCTCCAACATCTTTTCACCACAGCGATAAACTATTGCAAAAGCCTCGATAATTTCCGAGGTGTGGCCGCTTGGACTTGAATCGTTCCGCCACGCCAAAGGCAGGGTGTGGCAATGTGTTCCCGGTTTATCCGTTCGCCACGGCGCTTTCGTCGGTCAGCGCAAGCAGTTTGGTACTTACGCCATCCCAGTTGATTCCCGCGACAAGTCTGTCGTGCCAGGCGCGCGCGATCGGCATTTTCGTATAAATTTTTGAGGTCTTTCCATCGCCCCAGCCGAGCATCGCCTCGAGCATGCTGCCGGTCGCTTCGTTACAAGCGACCAACAGCATGCTCGAGGTCGCTTCGTTACAAGCGACGTCGGTCGCGAGGCTCTTCCGAACAGAATTGGCGGTGAGATGGTCGAGGCCGGCAAGCGAAGCTTGAACATGTCCCTGCGACGGTGCTGCGGGCCGAGCTGCGAGACATCAGGCACTCGGAAGCCGGTGAATATCAAAATAGCGACACACAGAGTGGCCTTAGAGCGCGATCATGGTGTTCGATGAGCTTGAAGCCAGCTCCTTGGGCGTCGCCGTCGCGTGGCCGCCTGTAAGGACGGCGAAAGGTTCGACGAGGCGGGCTGCGCGGCATGATGGACAGGGTCAAGCGAAAGACGACGGCGGTTCCCTATGACGGCAGGCGGAGGGACGTCGTCTGATTACAGCTGACGCTGATCGCCGAGATCGAATACAGGGCATGGACGGATGACGGCAAGCTCCGCCAGTTCAAGGGGCTTCGCGAGCTGCAGGACAATGCGGCGATTTATGAGATCGACTAGCGTTCAACGCGGGTGACGAATGCCAGAAGACGCGATAGGATGCTAAGCTTGTACGGGATTCCTATTGTTTCTTCGCCGAGCTTTGTGAGCCGCCAACCCGTGACGTAACTCCACCCGCCACCAGGACTATGAATGGTGATGAGGCCAAGATCGCATGCGCGATTTACAACAGTTTTGTCGTAGTCTTCCCATTCCCCGTCAGTCATGAGACAGCAGAGATCGACTTCCTTCGCAGTCATATACAGAAGCTGAATAACATCCTCGTCCAGTGACGCTATGGCAGCCGCAGAGGACATGCCTGCGTGATTAATTATGTTCATCAATTCTCCCCCACCCAAGTAATTAGCTACAGCCCACGCGAGTAATTTGCGCAAGCACTATTTCTGGACTTTTGTGACATTGGTTACCAAGTGCGCGGTTGTTCAACAGGTGTTTGAGTTTCAGAGATGATGTGCATCGGTGGGGACGATGCTGCCTTCGGAACCGGCATCTCTGCGAGCTTTGCATTCACTTGAGGTGTGGTAGGGTGTGGCAGCCGCCGTTGATTTCCAATGAGAAATATTTTGGCGGAGGTGTGGCGATAATCTCGGTGACCATTTGACTCCGCCCGCTTGCGTCGTTCCCGGGCGAGGCCTCGAACATCTTCCACATGACATAATCTATGTGAAACGCTGCTGGCTCAGCGGTGCGGCATTGGCGTTTGCGATGCTACCAGACCCGCTGGCCGGGCGAAAAATCGAACTGTAACGGATTAATCCCCGTGAGGCGGTAGAGCGCCTTCAGGCCGCCTTTCCGGATTTGCGCCTGATATTGCAGATCGCTCAATTCGGGGCCGTTATCGATTTCGGGGCCGGCGCCGAGAAGCCGCCGCATGCCTTGCGGCGAAATGCGGGTGAAGCTGCGAATGTCACCGCTGCTGTATTTGATCAGCAGCAGGCGGGCATCGGCATTGTAGTGAAGCGCTTCTATGCCGCGCGATTGGATCATGAAGGTTTGCATGCGCACACCCATAGCGCAGGGCGAGGGCGCCGCAACAAAATGGTTGACGTAACGTTAATGCGCGTGCGGCTGTCGGGGCTGGATTTCAAAGGAAACGAACGTATGTCAGGCCTGCGCCGGGCATGATTGCCGCAGACGCCATGCAGGGGTATCTCCGAGCGAGTTTCGTCGCCCTATCGCTTCCAAGTCGTTTCGCCGTCCAACAGCCCGCAGCAGAATATGCCGATGAGCGCTGCGACGATGAAGAAATCGAACAGCGTGAAATACTCGAAAATCGCAGACATGGCCTGCTCCTCCTATTTCCTCCGCTGCAGATCATAGCATGAAGGGCTAAAAGAATCCACGCTGGAGTTGCAGTGTCCATCCCGCCCCTGTGGCGCGGAAGAGGCGCCGGCCGGATTCTTTTCGCTGGCGCCTGCCAAGCCTTGAAAGCATCCGTGGCGGGGATTAAGAGACGAGGGATAGGAACCGCTTTTCAAGAGCGAGAGGACATGATGGATTTCGAAGCAGCGCGCGTAAAGATGGTCGATACCCAGGTTCGCACGACGGACGTTACCTCGCATTCCGTGCTGACGGCGTTTCTCACGGTACCGCGTGAGGCTTTCGTGCCGGAGAAGGCGAAGCTGCTGGCCTATATCGACAACGACGTCGAGATCTCCGCAGCCGCATCGGGAAAGCCGGCCCGCTTCCTGATGGAAGCGTCGCCGCTTGCCAAGCTGTTGCAGCTGGCCGCGATCACCAAGGACGACTTCGTCCTCGAGGTTGGCTGCGGCACGGGTTACACTTCGGCGCTGTTGTCGATCGTTGCCGGCTCCGTCATCGCGCTCGAATGCGACGAGACGCTGGCCACTGAAGCGAAGGCGCAGCTTGCCGGCTACGCCAAGGTCGAGGTCGTGACCGGCCCGCTCGAACAGGGCTACGCTGCCGGCGCGCCCTATGATCTGATCTTCATCAACGGCGCGGTTGAAGAGGTTCCGGCGGCCCTTCTCGGTCAATTGCGCGATGGTGGTCGCCTGATCACGGTCGAAGGTTACGGCAATGCCGCCCGCGCCAAGGTCTTCGTCGCCGAGCGCGGCGCCATTTCGGAAAACGTCTTCTTCAATGCCTCGGTCAAGCCGCTGCCGGGCTTCGCCAAAGCGCGCGAATTCGTTTTCTGACATCGTTATTGTCGATGACGTTCAGCGACGGGCGCCATGGGCGCCCGTTTTTTATCAGCGCCGCTGGAAAGCCTTCACAAACATCATCTACCCTGACGCCGCCACGGCCGATCGGACGGATGTTATGCGCTTCAAATTCTGTTTCATGGGATGTCGCCGCCGCAAAAACGCGATAGGCTTTGCGGGTGGCAAACATCGGGTAACAAAACTGTGCATGGCTGCATTCATTTGATTCGCGATGATTTTTTTCACGCCTGGGGTATTCTAAGGTCGTGGTGATTCGGATGAATGCTCCACGCCATCCGGTCGTTGTTTTGGGATAACGGGGATAGAAATGGCTCAGCCAAGTGTAGCGCGTGAACCGTCCATGGAAGAAATTCTGGCCTCCATCCGCCAGATCATCGAAAGCAATGAGCCCGGCGCCGGCAAGGCGATTTCCGCGTCCCTGCCGCCGGTCTACGGCGCCGACGAGGATGACAACGGCTCCGAAATTCATCTGACGGTCGACGATACCTATGCCGGCGTGGAATTCCCCGAACCGGTCATGCGCTCCTCCGATCCGCGTTTCGTCGCCGCCAATTCGGCCGGCACCGCCCCCGAAGCAGAAGTTCCGGCCCGCGCTCTCTCGCTGGCCGATGTCGCCGCCCGCGTGCGCGCCGCCTCCGAGCGCAGCGCCGTGCAGGCCGGTCAGGCTTTGCGTGAAATTCCGAGCGGCTTCCGTCAGCCCGAACCGCAGCCGGCCGTTACGCCGGGGCCGCCGCGCGCCGCGGCACCGCAGCCGCAGTCGGCACAGTCTGTTTTCCCGGATGCCGCAGCGCCCATTCAGCATGTTGCGATCCAGCAGCCGGCCGAGCCGGTGTTTACGGAAACGCAAAGAGTGGCCGTCGCCGAGCCTGCGCCTGCCGTCGAAACAGCGCTGCCGGCCACGGAACCCGCTCAGTCTTCGACCGACCGTTTCCTCCCAAGCGTCATGGACGAGGTCCAGCCGACGCTGCTTTCGGAGGATGCCGGCCTGCAGATCAGCCGCTCCTTTGAGGAGCTCGCCGCCGCGATCGATGGTGCCGAGCGCCGCTCGCTGGACGAAATCGCAGAGGATATGCTGCGCCCGATGCTACGCGAATGGCTTGATGATAATCTGCCGACACTGGTCGAGCGGTTGGTGCGTGAGGAAATCGAGCGCGTGGCGCGCGGCCCGCGCCGCTGATCGGATTGCTTTTTCCTAAAAAGCCGCTCCGGTCTCCGGGGCGGCTTTTTTATTGACTTGGCCGTGACCATCCTATTTACAAACGCCACCCTCGAACCTCGAAATTGGTCAGAAAATGCTCGACAAGACCTATGATTCCGCCGCCGTCGAACCGAAAATCGCCGCGAAATGGGACGAGGCGGACGCTTTTCGCGCCGGCGCGAACGCCAGGCCCGGGGCCGAGACCTTCACCATTGTGATCCCGCCGCCGAATGTCACCGGTTCGCTGCACATGGGGCACGCGCTGAACAACACGCTGCAGGACATCCTGGTGCGCTTCGAGCGCATGCGCGGCAAGGACGTGCTCTGGCAGCCGGGCATGGACCACGCCGGCATCGCCACCCAGATGGTCGTCGAGCGCAAACTTATGGAACAGCAGCTGCCGGGTCGCCGCGACATGGGCCGCGAAGCCTTCATCGACAAGATTTGGGAGTGGAAGGCGGAATCTGGCGGCCTGATCTTCAACCAACTGAAGCGTCTTGGTGCGTCATGCGATTGGTCGCGCGAACGTTTCACCATGGACGAGGGCCTGTCGAAGGCGGTTATCGAAGTTTTCGTCACCCTCTACAAGGAAGGTCTGATCTACAAGGACAAGCGTCTGGTCAATTGGGATCCGAAGCTGCTGACGGCGATTTCCGATATTGAGGTCGAGCAGCACGAGGTCAAGGGCAATCTCTGGCACCTGCGCTATCCGCTGGAAAAGGGCGTAACCTACCAATATCCGATTGCATTCGATGAGGAAGGCAAGGCGACCGAATTCGAGATGCGCGATTATGTGGTCGTCGCAACGACACGACCTGAAACCATGCTGGGCGATACCGGTGTTGCCGTCAATCCGAAGGACGAACGCTATCAGGGCATTGTCGGCAAGCATGTCATTCTGCCGATCGTCGGCCGCAGAATTCCAATCGTTGCCGACGATTATGCCGATCCGGCTGCCGGCACCGGCGCGGTGAAGATAACGCCCGCGCACGATTTCAACGACTTCGACGTCGGCAAGCGCGCAGGTCTTCGCGTCATCAATATCATGAACGGCGACGGCACGATCACCATCAAGGACAATGAGGACTTTCTCGAAGGTCTCGACAATCCGGCGGCGCTGCACGGCGCCTGGGACCGCCTGGAAGGGCAGGACCGCTTCTATGCGCGCAAGGTCATCGTCGAGATTTTCGAAGAGGCGGGCCTCGTCGACAAGATCGAGCCGCACAAGCATATGGTCCCGCACGGCGATCGCGGTGGCGTGCCGATCGAGCCGCGGTTGACCGAACAATGGTACGTCGACGCCAAGACGCTCGCCGAGCCGGCGATCGCCTCGGTCCGTGAAGGCCGCACCAGGATGGTGCCGAAGAGCTGGGACAAGACCTATTACGAGTGGATGGAAAACATCCAGCCCTGGTGCGTCTCCCGTCAGCTCTGGTGGGGTCACCAGATTCCCGCCTGGTACGGCCCGGACGGCCAGGTCTTCGTCGAAAAGACCGAGGAAGAGGCGCTTCAGGCGGCGATCCAGCACTACCTCTCGCATGAGGGGCCGATGAAGGCCTATGTCGAGGACCTGCTCGAAAACTTCAAGCCGGGCGAAATCCTGACGCGTGACGAGGACGTGCTCGACACCTGGTTCTCCTCAGCACTCTGGCCTTTCTCGACGCTCGGCTGGCCGGACGAGACGCCCGAACTGGCGCGTTATTACCCGACCAACGTTCTCGTCACCGGCTTCGACATCATCTTCTTCTGGGTCGCGCGCATGATGATGATGGGCCTGCACCTTATGAAGGATGAGGATGGCGAACCCGTCGAGCCCTTCCAGACCGTCTATGTCCACGCGCTGGTGCGCGACAAGAATGGGCAGAAGATGTCGAAATCGAAGGGCAACGTCATCGATCCCTTGGAATTGATCGACGAATACGGCGCCGACGCGCTGCGGTTCACCCTGGCGATCATGGCGGCGCAGGGCCGCGACGTGAAGCTCGATCCGGCCCGCATCGCCGGCTACCGCAATTTCGGCACCAAGCTCTGGAACGCCACACGCTTCGCCGAGATGAACGGCGCGAAGAGCGATCCGCATTTCGTGCCTGAGGCCGCCGAGCTCACCATCAACCGCTGGATCCTGACGGAACTTGCCCGTACGGAACGTGACGTTACGGAAGCGCTCGAAGCTTTCCGCTTCAATGATGCTGCCGGCGCGCTCTACCGCTTCGTTTGGAACGAGGTCTGCGACTGGTATCTCGAACTGTTGAAGCCGGTCTTCAATGGTGAGGACGAGGGCGCCAAGGCCGAAGCCCAGGCCTGCAGCGCTTATATTCTCGAAGAGATCTACAAGCTGCTGCATCCCTTCATGCCCTTCATGACCGAAGAGCTTTGGGCCCATACGGCAGGCGAAGGCAGAGAGCGCGACACATTGGTCTGCCACGCCGAATGGCCGGCGCCGTCCTATGCCGACGACGGGGCCGCCGACGAGATCAACTGGCTGATCGACCTCGTTTCCGGCATCCGCTCGGTGCGTGCTGAAATGAACGTGCCGCCATCGGCGACAGCCCCGCTCGTCGTCGTCAAGGCCAACAACCTGACGCGTGAAAGGCTGTTCCGCCACGACGCCGCCATCAAGCGCCTCGCGCGCGTCGAGGCGATATCGCTGGCTGACGATGCGCCGAAGGGTGCCGCTCAGATCGTCATCGCCGAGGCCACCATCTGCCTGCCGCTTGGCAATCTGATCGACCTTTCCGCCGAAAAGGCTCGTTTGGAAAAGGCGATTGCCAAGATGGAGGGCGAGATCTCCCGCATCGACGGCAAGCTCTCCAACGAGAAGTTCGTCGCCAACGCCAATCCTGAAGTGGTCGAGGCCGAGCGCGATCGTCTCGAGGAACTGAAGGGGCAGATCGCGAGCCTGAGGATCGCTCTTTCCAGGGTAAGCGAAGCCGGGTAAGTTTCGCCGATCCTTTTTGGTAAGTTATTTCAAAGACGCGCCCTCTGCCGGCGCGTCTTTTTATCGTTCTGGGCGCATGCGATTCGGTCGTGAAACGGCTGGTTTCGGGCGCGGAGCCTGTGGATTGTGGCTGAACGGGCATCCAGCGGGCGAAAACTGCCACTGTTGTCGGATTGATACAGCTTCTGCAATGTTTGGAATGAAAACCCAAAAGCCCACCTGAAATTCGACAGGCCTGGAATAAAATTTTATTAACCAGGTTTTTTGACGTGTCCGTCAATTTCTTTACGTAAGTTAGCCACTGCAATGCCTGGGAGCGCTGCCGTGGGGCGCGTTGCCATATCACGCGAACACTTACTAGAGTGGGGTCACATCAATTGCTGGAGTGGGGGAGACACAATGGCATCTCGTAGGTTTTCCAAGGGCATAACATCGCTCGTTCTTCTTTCGTCGCTTGCATCGCCGTCCTTCGCGGGCGGTCTGGAGCGCGGCGGCTATAACATCGATCAGTTGTTCGACACGTCGCCTTTCTCGTTTCAGTCGGGCGTTACCTACGTCACGCCCCAGCGCAAGCTGAAGGACGTCCGTGACACGGACACATCGACATCTCCGGGCGGTGGAAATCTGAACAGCCGTCCAAACACCGCTGACGATAGCTCAAATTACACCATCCCTTATATTGGCTTTAAGGCTGGTTTTGGCGATGCAATCGACTGCCTGGTCGACTATTCAGAGCCCTTCGGCGGGCATACCGACCCCGGTCTGAACTGGGCCGGTGCCAACAATAACATTGAGACAGAGATCAAAACCCGCAACTATGGTGGCACCTGCTCCTATCGTTTTGATGTCGGCCCTGGTCAGCTTCGGTTTATCGGCGGCGCTTTTTATCAGGAAGTCGAAGGCTTCAAGGAACGTCTGGTTTCAACCGTTCCCCTTCTGGTCGGTACCGGCAACGGCGTCGGCCGCCTCGATCTCGAAGATAGTGGCTGGGGCTGGCGCGCCGGTCTCGCCTACGAGATTCCGGAATATGCAATGCGAGCGAGCCTCGTCTATAACAGCCGCGTAAAGTACGACAATCTGACCGGTACGGTGGATCTGACGCAGGTGACTGCACCATTTGCACCGCTGAATGGCGCTCCTTATGGAAGGGTCACAGACGTCTTCGGCTCTGCCGAAGCGCCGGATTCGCTTGAGCTTAAGTTGCAAAGCGGTATCGCTCCGGATTGGCTTGCGTTTGGCTCGCTAAAGTGGACCAACTGGAGTGTCCTGCAGTCCGTGCCTTTCTGCCCAAAATCGACCAAGGGCTTAGTCGCCTGCACCTCCGGCGGTGCGACGGAGCTGACGTCGCTCGACCTTCTTTACCAGGACGGCTGGACGATCACCGGTGGTGTTGGCCACAAATTCAACGAGCAATGGGCAGGTGCCGTCAGCCTCACCTGGGATCGCGGCACTAGCCAGGGCTATGGCGCGCAGACCGATAGCTGGACGCTGGGGCTCGGTGCAGCCTTCACGCCGACCGAACATATCGAATGGCGCGTTGCCGGCGCCGTGGGCGTGTTGACGAGCGGTTCGTCTGGCGTCGTGACCCAAAACGGCGTCACGTTTGGAGATGATGTCTCCTATTCCTTTGGCAACGATCTGGTCGCTGCGCTGTCGACGAGCCTAAAGATCAAGTTCTAATTCCCCGATTTGAAGAATTGAGGAGCCCGGCACTGCCGGGCTCTTCTTTATTTGCGCCCGTTAATCATGCCATTTCCCGGTCTCGTTTTGTGACGATTCAGCAACACATTTTTACGACGTTTGGCGTATGGTGGTGGTGGGGCGAATTTGTCCATTTCCCGCCACAAAGAGGGCGCAGCGCTATTTGCGGGCGAGGTGATGGCAGGCGTACGGTGCGTGTAAATAGTAGTATGGGTCGATTTTTTTCCGGTAGCATCAGGTCGTACGGCGCGATTGGCGACAGTCGTTTGATTGCGGTCGTTTCGCTTTCCGAACAAGGCTGTTCGGGCTGCCGATCCAGCCTCGCGATGAAGTCGTCGATCCATGCATTGTCGTTATTTTTGACCCGCTCGGATGAGCAGCCCGGCTTCGCCGGACATGTCGATACCGGTTTCGTCACATTTTCTGTTTACGAATACGACAAAGGCGGGAAGGCGGATGCCGCGCCTGCCGAACGAATGCCACGGAGATTGCAGTCGAGCCATGCCGGGAGCCGGGTGGTTCGGAAGGATGTGCTGAGAATACCGCCTTTGAGAAAAGGCCAGTGGGCTGGATGCGACGCGGGCAAAGGAGCCATGGAGCTCGCCGCGGGATCGCTCGCCTCGAAGGAATACATCCGCGGGATGCACGGCATGAGCGCCGTTGCCGCCTGCCTGGGATGAACGAAAGAAATCGGTTGAAATGGTGACGTCCGAGTTCAAACTTTTCAAATTCATGCTGATGGGCATGTCGATAGCCGTAGCGCTGGCGCTGTCCGGTCCATGCCGCGCATTCGACATTAAAGGTGGCGTCAGCAAGGAATCCGGACCCTTCGACCTCTTCAAGTTCGGCTTCAAGGCCTATAAGAACGGACAGAAGGAAGAGGCGGTCGAAGCCTATAAATACGCCGCCGAAAAGGGCCACACCGGCTCGCGCTGGGCGCTCGCCAACATGTATGCCGATGGCGACGGTGTCACGCAGGATGATTTCGAAGCCTTCAAGATCTACAGCGAGATCGCCCAGCAGGGCGTCGAACCCGGTTCGGAAGACACGGGCTTCTTCGTCAACGCACTGCTCTCGCTCGCCAGCTATTACAAGCACGGCATTGCCGACAGTCCGGTCAGGATCGACCTCAGCCAGGCGCGCCAGCTTTATTTTCAGGTGGCTTCCACCTTTGGTGTCCCCGAGGCGCAGTTTCAGCTGGCGCAGATGATGCTGGCCGGCGAGGGCGGCAATGCCAGCCCGCAGCAGGCGAAGAAATGGCTGAACCAGGCCCGCAAGAGCGGCCATCCCGGCGCCATGGCGGTCTTCGGCAATATTCTTTTCGACGAAGGCCAGACGGCCCGCGGTCTGGCGCTGATGACGGCAGCACTCGACCGTTGCAAGCCCAAGGACTGCGGCTGGATGGAAGCGCTGCAGGAGCAGGCCTTCTCGGTTGCCAACGAGGCCGACCGCCGCACGGCGGTATCGCTGTCGCACACCATCGCGAGCGGTACCGACGACTGAGGTGAGGCGGAAGGCTTCAGCCCGCGAAATCGAAATAGGCGATGACAGGCACGTGGTCGGACGGCTTTTCCCAGGCCCGCACATGTTTTTCGATCGCAGCTGACGTCATCCTGTCGGCAGCTTCTGGCGACAGCAGCAGATGGTCGATGCGGATGCCGTTATTCTTCGGCCAGGCGCCGGCCTGATAATCCCAGAAGGAATAGAGCTGCGTCGCATCCGTCGTGGCGCGCAGCGCATCCGTCAGGCCGAGATTTTCGAGCCTGCGGAACGCCTCCCGTGTCTGCGGCAGAAACAGTGCATCGTTTTCCCAGACCTTGGGATCGAAGCAGTCGTGCGGTTCCGGGATGACATTGTAATCGCCGGCAAGAACCAGCATTTCTTCATAGGCCAGCCGTTCGGCGGCGAACGTCCGCAGGCGCTCCATCCAGGCGAGCTTGTAAGGATATTTCTCCGTTTCGACAGGATTGCCGTTCGGCAGGTAGAGGCAGCAGACGCGCAGGATTCGCGTGTCGGACAGGGTGAACGCCGCTTCGAGGAAACGCGCCTGTTCGTCCAGCGGATCGCCGGGAAGGCCGCGGTTCACTTCGAAAGGTGAATTTTTGGAGAGAATCGCGACGCCATTGAAGCCCTTCTGGCCGTGCGTCTCGACGTGATACCCAAGCGCCTCGATCTCCAGCCGCGGGAAACCTTCGTCGACCGTCTTGATCTCCTGCAGGCAGACGATATCCGGATCGGAATCCTTCAGCCATTGCGTGAGATTGTCGATGCGCGCCTTGACGCCGTTGATGTTCCAAGTCGCGATCTTCATCTCTTCGCCCTGTTCGCTGCGTGCGCTTCTTTTATCGCGGTCTTTCGCCGGCGGACAAGACGATAAACCGGCCGGAAGCAAAACTTCGGCCGGTTCGATGGGGACAATGCCGTGCGTTCAGATATTCAGATCGAGAAACTGGTGCCGCAGCCGCAGCTCGCCACCGCATTCGGGTTCTTGATCTGGAAGGACTGGCCAAGCAGGTTGTCGACGAAGTCGATCTCCGAGCCCGCCATGTAGACGAGCGACAGGCTGTCGATCAGCACTTTGGCATCGTTCTTTTCGACGATGATGTCGTCGTCGCCGGCGCCGTCGGCAAGATCGAACTTGTAGGAAAAGCCCGAACAGCCGCCGCCTTCGACGGAAACGCGCAAGGCGCTCTTGCCGGTTTCAGCGCCGACGATCGCAGCGATACGCTTTGCCGCGGCATCTGAAAGGGTTACACTCGTATCCGTCATGTTTCCTCCTGCCGGGGTCAAGATCCGGAGAGAATGGGTTTTGGCACTTGAATGTTCAAATGCCTGATATCAAAGAAACTTACCATGATATTCGCGAAAAGGCGATGATGCGCCGAAGCGGTTAAGAAAGCGCCTCTTTGCCGTTTCATCGACCTATAGGTATGAAGGGCGATAAGCGGCGTCAATGGGTAGATGCGGCAACATGCAGGATGACGGTGAAGAATGACGATCGATACGCGTGCTTTGGGGTTCGGCAGCAGTGAGAGGGCGGTCTTTGCGGCCGACCCCTGGACGACGCGCGGGCGGCTCTATCAGGAGGACGGTAGCCCGACGCGCTCCGATTTCCAGCGCGACCGCGACCGCATCGTCCACACCACCGCCTTCCGCCGGCTGAAGCACAAGACCCAGGTCTTCATCGCCCAGGACGGCGATCATTACCGAACCCGGCTAACGCACACGATCGAGGTGGCGCAGATCGCTCGCGCGCTTGCCCGCGCCCTGAAGCTCGACGAGGATCTGGCCGAAGGCGTGGCGCTCGTGCACGATTTCGGCCATACGCCGTTCGGTCATACTGGCGAGGACGCGCTGCACGAAGTGCTGCTGCCCTATGGCGGCTTCGACCACAATGCCCAATCGCTGCGCATCGTGACCAAACTGGAGAGGCGTTATGCCGAATTCGACGGCATCAACCTGACATGGGAAAGCCTCGAAGGTCTCGTCAAGCACAATGGCCCGCTTCTGACGCCGGATGGAGTAGGCACGCGCGGTCCCGTGCCGCAGCCGATCCTCGATTATTGCGAGCTGCACGATCTCGAGCTTGCAACCTATGCCAGCCTTGAGGCCCAGGTCGCGGCGATCGCCGACGACATCGCCTACAATACCCACGATATCGACGACGGCCTGCGCTCCGGCTACCTGACTTTCGATATGCTGGAGGAAATCCCGTTTCTTGCCGGGCTGATGGCCGAGGTGAGGGCGCGATATCCGCATCTGGAGCCGAGCCGCTTCACCCATGAGATCATGCGCCGCCAGATTACCCGCATGGTTGAAGACGTGATCGGCGTCGCGCAGCAGCGCCTGTCGCTGCTGCGCCCTGAGAGCGCTGCCGACATCCGCGCTGCCGGCGAGGTTATCGCCACCTTTTCCGAGGGGATGGCCGAGACCGACAGGCAGATCAAGGCGATGCTCTTCAAACGCATCTACCGCAATCCCGATATCATGCGCATCCGCGCCGGTGCCGCCCAGATCGTCACCGATCTCTTTGCTGCCTACATGGCCAATCCCAAGGAGATGCAGAGCCATTACTGGGTAGATCATATCGCCGGCCTGGCCGATGCGCCGAAGGCCCGCCATGTCGGCGATTATCTCGCCGGCATGACCGATACCTATGCGATCAGCGCCCATAGGCGGTTGTTTGACCACACTCCGGATTTGCGATAGGCAGCGGTCGCCCACGCCGAGGGCCGATTTGAGCCTTTGGCACAGCCTATGCATGGAAGAGTGCGATGAACCTTTTTACCGACTTCGAAGCCCGGATCAAAACCGCCCTTGAACAGATCGATCTGGTCAGGGAAAAGCGATCTGAGCTCGATTTCGGCCGCATCACCGTCGAGCCGCCGCGTGACGCGAGCCATGGCGATGTGGCGACCAATGCCGCAATGGTGCTGGCAAAAGTGCTCGGAACCAACCCGCGCGCGCTGGCCGACGTCATCATCACCAAGCTCAAGGAAGATGCTGACGTCGCCGATGTCTCGGTCGCGGGTCCCGGCTTCATCAACATCCGTCTCGCCGTCGGCTACTGGCAGCGGCTGCTCGCCTCGATGATCGGCGCCGGCACCGATTACGGCCGCTCGTCGCTCGGCAAGGGCAAGAAGGTCAATGTCGAATATGTCTCGGCCAATCCGACCGGCCCCATGCATGTTGGCCATTGCCGTGGCGCCGTCGTCGGCGACGCGCTTGCCAACCTGCTCGCTTTTGCCGGTTACGGTGTCGAGAAGGAATATTACATCAACGATGCCGGCTCGCAGATCGACGTGCTCGCCCGTTCCGTCTTCCTGCGCTACCGCGAAGCGCTCGGCGAAAAGATCGGCGAAATCCCCTCGGGTCTCTATCCCGGCGACTATTTGGTGCCCGTTGGTCAGTCGCTTGCCGCCGATTACGGCGTGCGGCTGCACAACATGCCGGAAGACCAATGGATGCCGATCGTCAAGGACCGCACGATCGACGCGATGATGGTGATGATCCGCGACGATCTGGCGGCGCTGAATGTCCATCACGACGTCTTTTTCTCCGAACGCACCCTGCATGCGAATGGTGCGGCCGCGATCCGCACGGCGATCAACGACCTGACCTTCAAGGGCTATGTCTACAAGGGCACGCTGCCGCCGCCGAAGGGCCAGCTTCCCGAGGATTGGGAAGATCGCGAACAGACACTGTTCCGTTCGACCGAGGTGGGCGACGATATCGACCGGCCGCTGATCAAGTCGGACGGCTCCTACACCTATTTCGCCGCCGACGTCGCCTACTTCAAGAACAAGTTCGACCGTGGTTTCGACGAGATGATCTATGTGCTTGGCGCCGACCATGGCGGCTACGTCAAGCGCCTGGAAGCGGTTGCACGCGGCGTTTCGGATGGTCAGGCGAAGCTGACGGTCCTGCTCTGCCAGCTCGTCAAGCTCTACCGCAACGGCGAGCCGGTGAAGATGTCGAAACGCTCGGGCGATTTCGTTACGCTTCGGGACGTCGTCGAAGAAGTCGGCCGTGATTCGGTCCGGTTCATGATGCTTTACCGCAAGAATTCCGAGCCGCTCGACTTCGATTTCGCCAAGGTGACCGAACAGTCGAAAGATAATCCTGTTTTTTACGTGCAGTATGCGCATGCTCGCTGTATGTCGGTCTTCCGGCAGGCGAGGGAGGCCTTTGCCGACCTTGATGTTTCGCCGGAAAATCTCGCGAAAACCGTTGCAGGCATTGGCGATCCGGCCGAATTGCAGCTCGTCGCCAAGCTTGCTGAATTCCCGCGTATCGTTGAGGCGGCGGCCCAGTCGCAGGAGCCGCATCGCGTCGCTTTTTACCTCTACGACGTCGCCAGTTCCTTCCACGCGCACTGGAACAAAGGTAAAGATCAGCCGGAATTACGATTTGTTAATGATAAAAACCGAGAATCAAGTATTGCCAGACTTGGGCTGGTGTACGCCGTCGCGTCGGTTTTGAAGTCGGGACTCGCCATTACAGGCACTGCCGCACCGGACGAAATGCGATAACGTCACCATTTCCCCACAATGCGCTGGCATTTGAGCGTTGGCGTTTGCGAGTGGGAATAAGCATGGCTGATAAACAACTTGCGTATGATACGCGCGGAAAAAACGACCTGTTTGCCGACGATGATCCGTTGGCTGAACTTGCCCGGATCGTCGGCTTCGAGCCGCGTGTTGCGGCGAATACGGTGACTGAGACCGCACGCCGCGAGCCCGCCCTCGATCTCGAAGACGAGCTTGGTCGCGAGTTCGACCGCTACGATTCGCCACGTCCGCTCGCAGAGCTCGATCGGCCGGCCGAGCCGATCTCTGATGATCTCACGCCTGAAGATTACGTCGAGCCCGTTCTCGATGCTTCTCCCGCTGCCGAACATGCGGAGGCTCCTGAGCCGGTTTCGGCTTCCGTCGCCGCCTTTGAGGCTGAAGAAGCAGCTTTGCCCGCCGCAGGCAATGGCGACGCATCTGTCGCCGACTGGGCGGAGCAGCTTTCTCCTGAGCCCGATGCGTCGGTGCAATCGGCCTTCGGCGGTGCGCGCGACCTGATCGAGGAGCTTGAGCTGTCGATCGGCGCAGCACCCGTCTCTTCGCTGGCGCAGCCCACCAAGGCGCCGCAATGGTCGGCTGCCAGCATCAGGCTGCCGCTTGCCAATTTCCATGCTCCGAAGCGCGAGGAACCGGTTGTTTTGCCGGAACCTGTGGCCGAAACGGTCGCGGCACCGGTTGCTGAAGCACCGTCCGCCGATCTTCCTGTAGTCGAGCCTCAATCTGTCATCGAGCCGCCGGCGCTTGTCGCCGCTGTCGAGCCTTCCGAGGAATTCGAATCCGCTTCGCCGTCACTTGGCTTTCCCGCCGAGCTCGATCGCCATGATGAGGTGATCGCGCCGGAAGAGACCGCCGAGGCCGAAGAATTCGTCGAAGTCGAGGAAGAGCTGGAGGATTTCGGGTCCGACGCCGGTTTCGATCTCATCGCCGCCGCCGTCGAAGGCGAGATCCAGGCCGATGCCGCGCTGACCGAGGTCGTGCCTGATGTTCCGCACACCGCCGGCACGTTCGATCTCGACGATCTGCTCGCCGACGTCTCGCGTTATCCGGTACCGCAACGTGCCAATCCGGCGCCCGTCTCGCCGCAGCCCGCATCGATCGAGGCAGCGCCCGTTCCGGCCGCCCCTGTGGCCGTCGACCCTGTTCAGTCCGAGGTGATTGCGTCGCCACCGCTCGCCGCAGCACCCGTCCGGCCCGCTCCGGTCGAGCCGGCACCGGTCTATGCTGAAGCCGCAAGGCCGATCGCGCCGCAGCTTGCCGAGGCCGTTACGCCCCAGCCTGCCGCAACGGCATATTCGCCTGCGCCGCAACCGGTACCGGAAGCCGACGACCCCTTTGCCGGCCATGATTTCGAGCTGGATCTTGCCGGCATCGAGCTGGAACTCACCGATCTCGATTTCTCTGAGCCGTCCGAGCCAGCATCTCAGCCTGAGCCGCCAGCCCCTGCTCCCCAGCAGGCCGCGGCGGTCGCTCCTCGGCCCGCCGCTCCCGTGTTTGCTCCCGAGCCACCGGCTCCTGCCTTTGAGCAGGCCGCTGACGCTCCTGCACGGGCCGCTGCGGCCTTCGTTCCCGAACCGCAGGCTCCAGCTCCGGCTCCGGCTTTCAACTGGGCGTCTGTCTCCGACTCGACCGAAGACCTGCCATTCGATCCGGCGATGATCTCCGATCCGGAGGATCGTCCCGAGGCCGTCGACGACATGCACGTGCCGGCGCTGCCGCCCGTCGAGCAGCCCGCACCGGTCGCGAAGTCTGCGGATTTCGATTTCGATCTCGACGCCGAGATCGCCAGCTTCTTTGAGCCGGCCAAGCCGCGGCAAACGCCGGCACCGGTCCGGGATACGGCCGCCGCTGCTGCAAAGCCGGTCAAGCCCACCATCGCCGATGGCCTCGATGATTTCGAACGGGCGCTGGAGGAGGATTTCCGCCGCAGCGTGCGTGAGCCGGTCGAGCGCCGCGAGACCTCCGAGGTTCGCATCGAATCGGCAAGCCAGGCTGCTGATTTCAGCCGGGCCCGGTCGATGCGCCGGCTGCTCGCCGGGGCCGTCGTGCTCGTGGTCTTCGCAGGCGTCGGTTACGGCGTCTATTCCTCCGTCTGGAACGGCGAGGGGCTCGGCATTGTCGCGTCCGGCGAGCCGCGCGTGATCACTGCCGACAAGGAGCCGGTCAAGGTCGTTCCGGAAAATCCTGGCGGCAAGACCGTGCCGAACCAGGATAAGGCCGTCTACGACCGCGTTGCGGGTTCTGCCGAAGAGCCGAAGCAGAAGGCGCTCGTTTCTTCCGACGAGGCGCCCGTCGATGTCGTCCAGCGCACGCTGACACCGGAAGCGCTGCCCGAGGACGACGAGAACGCCAGTGCTGACGATCAGGTCACGCCGACTGCGGTCGGTGAGACGGAGGATCCGCGTCTGCTGCCAACCCAGGACAACGCCGACAACGCTCCGGCAACCGACGCCGACAAGACGCCGTCCGTTTCTCCGCGCAAGGTTCGCACAATGATCGTCAAGCCTGACGGTACGTTGGTTGCCCGCGAGGAACCAGCGCCCGTCGACCAGCCGACACCCTCTGCCCCGGCGACGCAGTCTGCCCCGGCGACGCAGTCTGCCCAGGCGACCCAGTCTGCCCAGGCGACGCCGCCGGCTCAGCCGCCGTTCACGGCTCCGTCGACCCCGCCCGTGCCGCCCGTCGGTGGAACGGCCGCAAGCTTCCCAGCAAGAGCCGAGGTTGCTTCCGCCGATGCGCGTTCCGCAGCCCCCGTCGAAACCGCGCCGGTACAGCCGCCGCTCGCCGGCAGTGCTGACGCACAGGCCGCAAATCCCGCTCAGGTCGCTCCGCCGGTGCGTCCGGTCAAGACCTCGGCCACTGCCGATACCGCTCCAATCCCGACCGCCCGTCCGGTTGACCAGCCCGTCAACGTCGTAGGCACAGTGACCGAGAAGGGCAATGTCCGCCCGCCTGCCCAGCAGCCGAAGCCCACACAGCAGCCGAAGACGACTGAAGTCGCGGCCGCAGCACCTGTCGCCGCAAAGCCGCAGCAGGCCGCATCCGCCGGCGGCTACGGCATCCAGATCGCCTCGCTGCCTTCGGAAGACGAGGCGACCAAATCCTATGCCAACCTGTCGAAGAAATTCGCCAGCGTGCTTGGCGGCCGCAGCCACGAGATCCGCAGGGCCGATATCGCCGGCAAGGGCACTTTCTACCGTGTCCGCATTCCGGCCGGTTCCAAGGACGAGGCCGCAGCACTCTGCGAACAGTATCGCGCGGCGGGCGGAAGCTGCTTGATCTCCAAGTAAGGATCAGGTCCTGAATATGAGAGCGGCGGGCTGGATCGGTCCGCCGCTCTTTTTTGTGCATCGGGCCGAAAACCTGCTCCTGTAGAATGCTTCAATCTGACCAGGAAAGGCTCTAAGATTCGGATATGACCGAATCAAAAGCGATGATCCTTGGCTGCAACGGCCTTGCCCTCACTTCCGAAGAGAAGGCCTTTTACCGGGGCGAACGACCCTGGGGCTTCATCCTCTTCGGGCGCAACATCTCCGAAGCGCGGCAGATCGCCGACCTCGTCGCCGAACTGCGCGACAGCGTCGGCTGGCATGCGCCGGTGCTGATCGACCAGGAGGGCGGCCGCGTCCAGCGCATCCGTCCACCCGTTCTGGCGCGTTATCCTTCCGGCCAGGCGCTCGGCGAGCTCTATCGCCGCGATCGGGCACTCGGCCTGCGCGCCGCCTGGCTGATGTCACGGCTGCACGCCTTCGACCTTTCGAGCCTCGGCATCGATGTCGATTGCCTGCCGGTGCTGGATGTGCCGGTCGAGGGCAGCAGCAACGTCATCGGCGACCGCGCCTATGGCGCCGATCCCGAAACCGTCATCGCGATGGGAAGGGCGGCTGCCGAGGGGCTGAAGGCCGGCGGCCTGTTACCTGTCATGAAACATATGCCCGGCCATGGTCGCGGCTTTGCCGATTCACATCTGGAACTGCCTGTTGTCACCGTCTCGCGCGACGAGCTGGAGCTCCATGATTTTCCGCCTTTTGTCGCGATGAAGGACGAGTTGATGGCAATGACCTGCCATCTCGTCTTCACCGCCATCGACCCGGACAATCCGGCGACGTGCTCGCGCAAGGTGATCGACGGCATCATCCGCAAGCACATCGGCTTTAACGGTCTGCTGCTCTCCGACGACAGCTCGATGAACGCTCTTTCCGGCACGATCGGTGAACGCGCGGCGAATATCATTGCAGGCGGATGCGATATTGTGCTGCATTGCAACGGCAATATGGACGAGATGCTAGATGTCGTGGCAAATGTTCCGCCGCTCGCCGGCATATCGCTTGCCCGCGCAAAAGCGGTGGAAGCAGGATTCGCGGCGGCGGATACTTCAGATGAAGCGGAATTGAGGGCGGAATTCGAAGCGATGTTTGCGACGGTCTGATCGTAAGGGAGCAGTTAGGTGAACACGGTCAAGGGCACGGAACGTCCGCAGGCGGCAACGCCGATGGACAAGTTGTGGCAGGATAACGGTGCCGAGCGCGGCACCCACGAGCCGGCGCTGGTGATCGACGTCGCCGGCTTCGAAGGTCCGCTCGACCTGTTGCTCTATCTCGCCCGCAACCAGAAGGTCGACCTGTCGCGCATTTCGGTGCTGGCGCTCGCAGAGCAATATCTGCTGTTCATCGAAAGCGCCCGGCGGATCCGCATCGAGCTCGCCGCCGATTACCTCGTCATGGCAGCCTGGCTTGCCTATCTCAAGTCGAAGCTGCTCATTCCCCAGCAGATCAAGGATGACGGCCCTTCCGGCGAGGAGCTGGCGGCAACGCTTGCCTTCCGGCTGAAACGCCTCGAAGCCATGCGCCAGGCGGCAGACGGCCTCGTCAATCGCAACCGCCTCGGCCGCGATATCTTCGTGCGTGGGGCGCCCGAGCATATTCCCGACCGGCAGCAATCCGCTTATGCGGCGAGCCTCTACGATCTCTTGACCGCCTATGCGGCACTACGCCAGCGCCATGCCGTCACCCAGGTAACGATCGAGCGGCGTACCGTCTGGTCGCTGACCGATGCCCGCGAGCTGCTGACCAAGATGATCGGCGAGGTCGCTGACTGGACGGCGATGGAGCATTATCTGCTGCGGTATCTCGCAGCGCCCGAGGAACGCGTCACCGCAATCGCCAGCGCCTTTGCCGCTTCGTTGGAGCTGGTGCGCGAGGGCAAGCTCGAGATCCGCCAGGACGGCGCTTTTCAGCCGATATACATGCGCCGCGGTCCCAAACATGCCACGCTGCAAGTGGTCGAACAGGAGCAGCCGGCTTGATCGATCCGAAGAGCGAAGAGGATTTCGAGGACAATTTCGAAGACAGGGGCGGCGACGTGCAGGCCGAGATCGAGGCCGAGCGTATCGCCGAGGCGCTGGTCTTCGCCTCCTCGCAGCCGGTCTCCGAAGGCTTCCTCGCCGAACGCCTGCCCGAGAAGACCGACGTGCATGCGATCATGCTGCGCCTGAAGGAGCAATATGCGCCGCGGGGCGTCAATCTCCTGCAGGTCGAAGGCGCCTGGGCCTTCCGCACCGCCGCCGACTTGTCCTTCGTCATCCGCCGTGATGACAATGAGGTGAAGAAGCTTTCACGCGCCGCACTGGAAGTGCTGGCGATCATCGCCTATCACCAGCCGGTGACACGTGCAGAAATCGAGGATATCCGCGGCGTCCAGACCTCGCGCGGCACGCTCGACGTGCTGATGGAAGCCGGCTGGGTGCGGTTTCGTGGCCGCCGGCGTACACCGGGCCGGCCGGTGACATTGGGCACGACACGCGATTTCCTCGACCATTTCGGTCTCGAAGAGCTGCGTGATCTGCCCGGTCTCGAAGAGTTGAAGGGAGCGGGCTTGCTGTCGGGCCGCATTCCGGCGAACTTCAATATTCCCTCGCCGTTGATGAACGACGAACTGACCGAGGACGAAGACCCGATCACCCAGATGGACCTCGAGGAACTGGGGTTGCTGGCGCCACGCGGCACCTCTGAAGATTGAAGGGCTTGCGTCTTGCTTTTGCCATGCATGGTGAAAACAATGGAGCCAGCACTTTTCGGCGGGTCAATGGCTTGTCACAAAGGGCGATACCGTGACATTAAGCTCAGTTCAAAGGACTTGATGTTGGAAACGGTGTCGGAAATCCTTACATCGTGGGAACATAGAAACAGGGAGTTAGGATAATGGGTTCTTTTAGCATGTGGCACTGGTTGATCGTTCTGGTCATCGTGCTGTTGTTGTTCGGTCGCGGCAAGATCCCGGAACTGATGGGCGACGTTGCCAAGGGCATCAAGAGCTTCAAGAAGGGCATGACGGACGACGACGCGCCGGATACGGCAAAGACCGTCGATCACAAGGCCGACGAAACGAAGTAACCAAGTCCGGGAAAAAGCGCAGCCCCCGCGCTTCCCGTCCAGGAGCCTTGCATGTTCGATATTGGCTGGACCGAGCTTTTGGTCATCGCGATCGTACTGATCGTGGTCGTCGGTCCCAAGGATTTGCCGCCGATGCTGCGCGCTTTCGGCAAGATGACGCAACGCGCCCGCAAGGTGGCGGGCGATTTCCGCGCGCAGTTCGATGAAGCGTTGCGCGAAGCCGAGCTTGACGATGTCCGCCAGACGATCAGCGACGCTCAGAAACTGAACCCGGTCAACAGCTTGCGCGAGGCGATGAACCCGCTTCGCCAGATGGGCAACGAGATCAAGGCCGACCTGCAGAAGGCGACCACGGTCACGGAGAACAAGACCGAGGTGCCGCCCGATGCTGTTGCAGCCCCGACGCCGTCGATGAGTCTGCCGGAAACGCCGCCATTGGTAGCGACACCTGCGCAGTCGGAACCCGTCGCAGCAGCGGCTGTCCAGGCCGATACGGTTGCCGCCAAGCCGAAACCCGTACGCAAGCCGCGCGTCAAGATTGCCGACAAGGTCGATGCTGCGGCTGCCGTTGCCGTGCCTGTGGAAAAACCGAAGCGCACGACGGCAGCCAGGAAGCCTGCAACGCCGAAGTCGCCTGCGCAGACGAAGAAGGACGAGGCATGAGCGGTGATACCGAAGACAAGCCGCAGCCGCTGATCGAGCACCTGATGGAGCTGCGTACGCGGCTGATGTGGTCGATCGGCGCGTTTTTCGTCGCCTTCATCGCATGCTTCTTTTTTGCCAAGCATCTCTTCAACTATCTGGTCATTCCCTACAAGACAGCGGTTCAGTGGGCGCATCTCGACGTCGAGAAGGCTCAGCTCATCTATACCGCGCCGCAGGAATTCTTCTTCACCCAGGTCAAGGTGGCGATGTTCGGCGGCCTTGTGGTCGCTTTCCCGATCATTGCCGCCCAGGTCTACAAGTTCGTGGCACCGGGTCTCTACAAGAACGAGCGCCAGGCTTTCCTGCCGTTCCTGATCGCCTCGCCGGTGCTGTTCCTGATGGGCGGCGCGCTCGTCTATTTCTTCTTCACGCCGATGGTCATGTGGTTCTTCCTGTCGATGCAGCAGGCGCCAGGTCATGACGAGATAGCCATCTCGCTGATGCCGAAGGTCTCGGAATATCTGAGCCTTATCATGACGCTGGTCTTCTCCTTCGGCCTCGTCTTCCAGCTTCCCGTCGTCACTACGCTGCTCGCCCGTGTCGGTCTTCTGACGTCGCAATGGCTCGCCGAAAAGCGCAAGTTTGCCATCGTGCTCGCCTTTGTCGTCGCCGCCGTGCTGACGCCGCCGGATCCGATGTCCCAAATCGGCCTTGCGATACCGACGATCCTTCTCTACGAGATTTCCATCTATGCGGCGCGACTCGTGGAGCGCCAGCGTGCTCGGCAGGCGGTCGAAAAGGAAACCGGATCCGCAGATGTTGCCAAGACGGACAGCATCTGAGCTGCGATCTCGAAATCCCTTTATGAACGCCGTCGACTGCTTAATCCTTAAATCGGAATCGGTTTAAGGAATTATGCAGCAATTCAAAGTGTTACAGTGTCCTTAGTGCGTCTGAAAAGCCGCGCGGCGCTGTAACATCCGGTCGAGGCCCGATCTGGCTTTGGCTGGGTCACCTCTGTTGCAACGACCTGGAACGACGATGCTCGATATCAAATGGATCCGTGAGAATCCCGAAGCGCTCGATGCCGCTCTTGCCAAGCGCGGCGCGGAGCCTCTGGCCCAAAGTCTCGTTGCTCTCGATGAAAAGCGCCGCTCCGCCGTGCAGAAGGCACAGGACTTGCTGTCCCGCCGCAACCTCGCCTCCAAGGAGATCGGCGCGGCGATGGCCCAGAAGAATAGCGAGCTTGCCGAGAAGCTGAAGGTGGAGGTCTCTGAACTCAAGACCCTGCTGCCGGCGATCGAGGAAGAGGACCGGCAACTGACGGCCGAACTCAACGACGCGCTCTCGCGCATCCCGAACATACCTTTCGACGACATCCCGGTCGGCAAGGACGAGCATGACAATGTCGTCACCCGCACCGTCGGCGAAAAGCCACGCTGGAACCACGCGCCGAAGGAGCACTTCGAAATCGGCGAGGCGCTCGGCTATATGGATTTCGAGCGCGCAGCCAAGCTCTCCGGCTCGCGCTTCACGGTTCTAACCGGGCCGCTCGCCAGGCTCGAGCGCGCGCTCGGCCAGTTCATGATCGATCTCCACACGAGCGAGCACGGCTATACCGAAGTCAGCTCGCCGCTGATGGTGCGCGACGAGGCCGTTTATGGCACCGCCCAGCTGCCGAAATTCGCCGATGATCTCTTCAGGACGACTGATGGACGCTGGTTGATCCCGACGGCCGAGGTGACGCTGACCAATCTCGTGCGCGAGGAAATCCTCGATCAGGAAAAGCTGCCGCTCCGCTTTACCGCATTGACGCCGTCCTTCCGCTCGGAAGCGGGCTCCGCCGGCCGCGATACGCGCGGCATGCTGCGCCAGCATCAGTTCTGGAAATGCGAGCTCGTCTCGATCACCGATGCCGAGAGCGCCGTTGCCGAGCATGAGCGCATGACCGCCTGCGCCGAGGAAGTGCTGAAGCGCCTCGGCCTGCATTTCCGCACCATGACGCTTTGCACCGGCGACATGGGCTTCGGCTCGCGCAAGACTTACGATCTCGAAGTCTGGCTGCCGGGGCAGAATGCCTTCCGTGAGATCTCGTCCTGCTCGGTCTGCGGCGATTTTCAGGGCCGGCGGATGAATGCGCGCTACCGCGGCAAGGACGACAAGAGCAACAAGTTCGTGCACACGCTGAACGGTTCCGGCACGGCCGTCGGCCGCTGCCTGATCGCCGTCCTTGAAAATTATCTGAACGAGGATGGTTCCGTCACGATTCCGGACGTTTTGCTGCCTTATATGGGCGGATTGACCAAAATCGAACAGGCGGCCTGAGGCGATGCGCATCCTGCTTACGAATGACGACGGCATTCACGCCGAAGGCCTTGCCGCGCTGGAGCGGATCGCGCGCACGCTGTCCGACGATGTCTGGATCGTCGCGCCCGAGACCGACCAGAGCGGCCTTGCCCATTCGCTGAGCCTCTCCGAACCTCTGAGGCTGCGCAAGATTTCCGAAAAGCATTTCGCCTTGCGCGGCACGCCGACCGATTGCGTCATCATGGGTATCAGGCAGGTGATGGACATCAAGCCGGATCTCGTCCTGTCCGGCGTCAATTCAGGCTCGAACGTCGCCGACGACGTGACCTATTCCGGCACGATCGCCGGCGCCATCGAGGGCACCATGCAGGGCGTGCGCTCCTTCGCGCTGAGCCAGGCCTATCTCTATGAGGACGGCGCGCGCATCGTGCCCTGGGAGGTCTGCGAGACGCATGCGCCGGCTCTTCTGGAAAAGCTGATGGTCCTGGACCTGCCGGAGGGCACGTTCCTCAATCTCAACTTCCCGAACTGCCGTCCCGACGAAGTCGACGGTGCCGAGGTGACCATGCAGGGTAAGCTCGCCTTCAATCTGCAGGTCGATGCCCGCTCCGACGGCCGGGGATTTCCTTACTACTGGCTGAAGTTCGGCGAACGCGCCGGCGCCTTCGTCGAAGGCACCGATATTCACGCCCTGAAGCATAATAAGATTTCGGTAACGCCTTTGAAACTGGATCTGACCGATTATTCCGTGACGGACCGCGTGGCGCGGGCCTTGGGATACGGAGAACAAGTTTGACGGCAAGACTGGCGGAGAAGGAGGGCTTTGCTGCGCTCGTCCTCAGATTGCGTGCCGAAGGCATCTCCGATCTCGATCTGCTGACGGCAGTCGAGCAGACGCAGCGCTCGCTGTTCGTGCCGCCGCAATTTGCCGACGACGCCTATTCGAGCCGGACGATCCCGATCGAATGCGGCTCCTTTCTCGAAGGCATCGATTTTGCCGTCCGCATCCTGCATCACCTGAAGCTCAAGCCCGGCCAGCGCGTCTTGGAGATCGGCACCGGAAGCGGCTTTACCGCCGCCGTGATGGGCCGCCTGGCCGAGCGTGTCCTGTCCATCGACCGCTACAAGACGCTGACGACGGCAGCGCAACGGCGCATGGAATCGCTTGGTTTGCGCAGCGTCGTCATCCGTCAGGCCGACGGCAGCGCCGGCATGCAGGGAGAGGGGACCTTCGATCGCATCCTGGTGACGGCCGCTTTCAACGCGATGCCGCGCTTTTATACCGACCAGCTCGTTTCCGGCGGCTCGATGATCGCGCCGCTGATGATTTCCGAGAACGAGTGTCGCATGGTGCGGCTGACGAAAACCGGTAGCCGTTTCGAACGCGAGGAACTGTTCGACGCTCCCTATCTGCCGATCGTTCCGCGCCTTGCCTCGCTGCTGTAGATGTGGATGATTTCAGGCCGCATCGGCCTGAAATCCGACCATCAAAACAACAGCGCATGAGGTTATGCGAAAGCCGCTCAGGCTTATTGGCATCATGCTCGGCACACTGCAATTTTTCACCCGTAAGCTATGGTTATCAATTTCTCAAAAATATCGTACTGATTCCAGCATCTTAACTGCGTGGTAATACTAACGCGTTTTAATAGACTCACAAATGGTTGCGTTCTCAGTGGGTCGAGTCATGCGTTTCAGTCTTTCGCCAAAGTTCGGGAAGTCGGCCGGTAATCTTCTGGTTGTTAGCCTGCTGGCAAGTGCCGCAACAGGCTGCAGTTCCGATGTGACACGGTTTGGCGGCTTGTTTTCCTCCTCCGGGCAGGACCAGATCACCACAAGTTCCATTCCGCGCAGGAATATGAACGGTTCTCAAGGTGATCCGGTGCCGCGCGCCGATCTTAGCGGTTCGGCCGTTGCCAGCCAGTCGGGCTACGGCGGCGGCAATGATGCGCTGAATCAGCCTTATCCCTCCCGCCAGGGTTACGATCCGACCCGCACGTCGAGCTCGAGCGCACGTCTCGCTTCCGCGCCGGTCTCAGTGCAGCGTTCAGAATTGGCCGCGCCGACCGCGGCGGCGCCCTCCCGGCAGCGGGAAAAGGAAGTCGCGCTCGCTCAGCCCTTCCCGACTGCGCCGCAAGCCGAAAGGCCCCGATTGGTGGCGCCGGCTGCGCCGAAGATGACGCCCGATACGCTGACGACCGGCACGACGCCGAAGGTTTCCGGCTGGTCCTCCACCAACGCTCCGTCGGTGACGCTACGTCCGGGTGAAAGCATCGCCACCCTCTCCAGGCGTTTTGGCGTACCGGAAAAGGAAATTCTTCGCGTCAATGCTCTGAAGACGGCATCTGCCGCCCAGCCCGGCCAGGCGATCCTGATCCCGACATTCAACGGCGGCAATGCCGCCAAGGCGGCATCGCAGGCGGCTGACCTTTCCAAGCCCGGCAAGATGCCGGATGCGCCGAAGGCGCCTGAGCAGAACGTTGCCGTCATTCCGGGCGCCAATTCCGCCCGCGATAAGACGCTGGCGAGTGCCGATGTCACCGGTAAACTTCCCGCCGGCGCCGGCAAGGATCCGAAGGCGCCTGCCGGCACCTATGTCGTCAAGCAAGGCGATTCCCTGGCAAAGATTGCCAAGGCGACCGGCAGCAATGTCGACGACCTTAAAGCCGCCAACAATCTTTCGGCCAGCTCGCTCCGCATCGGTCAGGCCCTGAAGATCCCGAACGGCACCGCCGACAATATCAAGACCGCCTCGATCCCGGCCGAGAAGGTCGATCCGAAGCCGACTCAGCCGGCGGCTGCCCAGCAGACGGCTTCCGTTCAGCCCGCGCCCTACAAGGCGCCGGCCGCCACCCAGACCGTCGACGATGTCGAGAAGAAGTCGGACGTCAGCTCCGCCGCGCCGGAATCGACCGGCATCGGCAAATATCGCTGGCCGGTGCGCGGTCAGGTCATTGCCTCATACGGTGCCAACGTCAACGGCAACCGCAATGACGGCATCGACATCTCGGTCCCGCAGGGCACGCCGATCAAGGCTGCCGAAAACGGCGTCGTCATCTATGCCGGCAACGGCCTGAAGGAACTCGGCAACACGGTTCTTGTCCGTCACGACGACGGCACCGTCACCGTCTACGGCAACGCCGATACGCTGAGCGTCACCCGCGGCCAGAAGATCCAGCGTGGCCAGACCGTCGCCGTCTCCGGCATGAGCGGCGACGTCAAGCAGCCGCAGGTCCATTTCGAGGTGCGCAAGGATGCGTCCCCAGTCAACCCGATGACTTTCCTGGAATAGGTACTGCGTACCAGGAAACGCAAAAGCCCGGCCACCAGCCGGGCTTTTGTCATTTGATGGATACCGCCCAAAAGTGTGCAGCGCTTTTAGGAGGACGACATGCAGAAGAAAAAGGATCGAAAGTGCCTTGCATGAATCAAGTCGGATGCGACGCGCTTTAGATGTTTAGTCCCGGTCGATGTGAACCCGCATGCGTCCGGCCAGATCCTGAATATATTGCCAGGCGACGCGGCCGGAGCGTGCGCCGCGCGTCGTTGCCCATTCCAGCGCTTCGGCATGCATCTTGTCGCGTTCGAGCCCGAGCTTGAAGTGATCGGCATAGCCGTCGATCATGCCGAGATAATCCTCCTGGCTGCATTTGTGAAAGCCGAGCCAGAGGCCGAAGCGGTCGGAAAGCGAAACCTTCTCCTCGACCGCCTCCGACGGATTGATCGCCGTCGACTGCTCGTTTTCCATCATGTGGCGCGGCAGCAGATGGCGTCGGTTGGAGGTGGCGTAGAACAGCACATTGTCCGGCCGCCCTTCGACGCCGCCGTCGAGTGCCGCCTTCAGCGACTTGTAGGCGGTGTCGTCGTGATCGAAGGAAAGATCGTCGCAGAAGACGATCACGCGGTAGGGTGTGTCCTTCAGGAGGTCGAGCAGATGGGGAAGGCTGGAGATATCCTCACGATGGACTTCTACCAGTTTCAGCAACACACTGCTTTCGCGCCTGACATCCTCGTGCACGGCCTTGACCAGCGAGGATTTGCCCATGCCTCGCGCGCCCCAGAGCAGCACATTGTTGGCGGCATAGCCCTCGGCGAAACGCACCGTATTCTCATGCAGAATGTCGCGCACGTGATCGACGCCGCGGATGAGCGTCAACGCCACCCGGTTCGGCCTCTTGACCGGCTGCAGATGCTGGCGCAATGGCGCCCAGACGAAACAGTCGGCGGCATCCCAGTCGTTGCGGGCGGGCGCCGGTCCGGCAAGACGTTCGACGGCGTCGGCGAGCCGTCTCAGTTCGGCAAGCAGGGCTGTGTTGATTTCCTCGGTCATCGACGGCCTCCTGATTTCTCGCTGCGGCAATCCGCTTTGATCTTTCGATGTCGGTTAGCATGGCGTTTTGAATGCGGAAAGGTTATGAGGCAGCGGAATCGGTACTGTTTCCGGCTGTTTCTGTTGCATTCATCGAAGCCGTAACTATAGTCCGGCAACCTGAAAAGAGAGGCGGAGTTCCGCCGCCCAAGCCTGAGGAGTTTAGCATGTTCATCACCCCGGCATTCGCCCAGAGCGCGACCGATACCGCAACGGGATTCGGCGGCTCCGGTTTCGAAATGATCATCCTGTTCGTGCCGCTGATGGTCGTCTGGTACTTCCTGCTGATCCGTCCGCAGCGCGCACAGGCAAAGAAGCGTGAGGAGACCCTGAAGGCGATCCGTCGCGGCGATCAGGTCGTCACCGGCGGCGGTCTCGTCGGCAAGGTCACCAAGGTCGTCGACGAAAAGGAAGTCGAAGTCGAGATTGCTGATGGCGTGCGCGTGCGCATCGTCCGCAGCGGCATCTCCGAAATTCGCGTCAAGGGTGAACCGGTCAAGGCCGACGCGGCGTAACAAGCGATAACGGCAGGACCGCCGGATCGGAAGATCGTCGAGAGAATGTTGCATTTTTCCCGCTGGAAAACACTTCTGATTTGGCTGGCCGCGTTTGCGGCCATCGTCATCGCTGCGCCCAATCTGCTGACTGAGGCGCAGCGATCCTCCCTGCCGGACTGGTTGCGGCACGACCGCGTAGTGCTTGGGCTCGACCTGCAGGGCGGCTCGCATATCGTTCTAAAGGTCGAGCGTTCCGACATCGTCAGGGACCGCCTGGAAGAGCTGGTCGCCAATGTGCGCAACGCGCTGCGTGGCGCCAGCATCCGCTATACCGGGCTGACCGGCAATGACCAGACCGTCACCGTCCGGATCACCGATCCGGCCCAGACACAGGCGGCGGTCGATCTGCTGAAGCCTTTGACGACGGCCGGCGGACATTCCGGATCTGAGGTTGCGCTGCAGCAGGGCGAAGAGGGGCAGCTCTCACTGCAGATTTCCGACGCCGGCATTACTGCTGACGTCGCTTCCGCCCGGACCCGCTCGCTCGATATCGTTGGCCGCCGCATCGCCGGATTCGGCTATGATAATTTCCTCGTTCACCCCGATGGCGCCGACCGGATCGTCGTGCAGGTGCTGGGATCGGTCGACGCGGAGCGGCTGAAGAATATCCTGAACCAGCCGGCCAAGCTTTCCTTTCATTTGATCGACGAAAGCATGTCGGGGCAGGAGGCGCTGAACGGCCGTTGGCCGGCGACATCGCAGGTGCTCTATTCGCTTGACGATCCGCCGATCCCCTATCTCGTCGACCGCACCGCTTTCGCCAACAGCGGCAACATGGTCGATATCGAGCCTGTCATCGACCCGCAGACGCAAGAGACCTCGATTGCCTACCGTCTCGATGCCGAAGGCACGCAGCGGTTGGCGCAGGCGACCGGGCAGAATATCGGCAAGCATCTTGCCATCGTCTTCGACGACCAGGTGATGTCGTCACCGGTCATCGATGCGGCGATCACCGGCGGCGAGGGCAGGATTTCGGCAAACTTCTCCGAGGATGGCGTCCGCGACCTTGCGATCATGCTGCGCGCCGGCGCCTTGCCAGCGACGCTGACCAGCGTTGAGGAACGCAGCGTCAGCCCGAGATTCGGCGCTGATTCCATCTTCAACGGCATCGTTGCCGGCCTCGTCGCCGTCGTATTGGTCGCGGCACTGATGATCGCGCTCTATCGCATCCTCGGCATCATCGCCGTCGCCTCGCTCTTCCTCAACCTGATCCTCATCGTCGCGGTGCTCAGCCTTGCCGGCGCGACGCTCACCTTGCCCGGGATTGCCGGCATCGTGCTGATTGTCGGCATGGCCGTCGACTCGAACGTTTTGATCTACGAGCGAATCCGCGAAGAGGAGAAGACCACTCATTCCTTTGCGGAGGCCGTCGGCCGCGGTTTCTCGCGCGCATTCGCAACGATCGTCGACGCCAATGTGACGATTTTCATTGCGGCCATCATCCTCTTCTTCCTCGGCAGCGAATCCATCCGCGGTTTCGCGGTGACGCTTGCGGTCGGCATCCTGACGACCGTCTTCACGGCTTTCACGCTGACGCGCTCGATCGTTGCCGTCTGGCTGAGCGCGCGCCATCCCCGGCATCTGCCGAAGAGCGTGCTGACGCATCTTTTCGAGCACGCCAATATCCGCTTCATGGGGATTCGCCGTTATGTCTTTACGGCCTCGGCGGTCATTTCGCTGATCGCCATGGCCGCCTTTGCCACCGTGGGCTTGCATCTCGGCGTCGATTTCACTGGCGGCTCGCTCATCGAGGTGACGGCAAAGCAGGCCAATGCCGAGATCGCCGATATCCACTCGCGCCTCAATGATCTCAATCTCGGCGATGTCAGTGTCGAGCGCACGGGCGGGCCGGCGAATGCGCGGATCCGCATCGCTTCCCAGGGTGGCGGCGAGAATGCCGAGCAGTCGGCGGCGACGCTGGTGCGCGGCGAGCTCCAGGAAGATTATGATTTTCGTCGCGTCGAGGTCGTCGGTCCCGCCATCTCGGGCGAATTGACGATGATGGCGACGCTCGGCGTGCTTGCAGCTCTTGCGGCGATCCTCATCTACATCTGGATCCGCTTCGAATGGCAATTCGCGGTCGGCGCCATCGTCGCAACGCTGCACGACGTCATCATCATGCTCGGTCTGTTCGTCCTCACCGGCATCGAGTTCAACCTGACGAGCATCGCCGCCGTACTGACCATCGTCGGTTATTCCTTAAACGATACGGTCGTGGTCTACGACCGAATGCGCGAAAATCTCAAACGATACAAGAAGATGCCGCTGCCGATCCTGATCGATGCCTCGATCAATCAGACGCTGTCTCGCACCGTTCTGACCGCGGCGACGACGCTGATCGCCTTGCTGGCGCTCTTTCTCTTCGGCGGCGAAGTCATCCGCTCCTTCACCTTTGCGATGCTCTTCGGCGTCGCTCTCGGCACCTTTTCTTCGATCTATATCGCTGCTCCTGTCTTGATCGTCTTCCGGCTGCGGCCGGAGGCTCCCGACGGGGAAGAGAGCAACAAGACGGATGCTGGTGTAAAATCCGGCACGGTGGTTTGAAAACATGGCAAAAGGCATAGAAATCCGCGCTGCGCATTTCCCCGGGCGCGCTCCGATCGATGCTTACGGCAATGGTGGCTTTCGTTTTGCCGACATGTCGCATCGCGGCTCGATCCTTTGCCTGCCCTCCGGCATTCATGGCTGGGACATGGATATGTCGAAACCGCTGTCGCCTCAAAACTTTCGCCGGGTGCTGGATGAGGCCGCCGATATCGAGGTTCTGCTCGTTGGTACCGGAACCGAGCTTCGCCGTCTGCCCGAGGAATTGAGGCTGGCGCTGAAGTCGCGCGGCATCTCCTCCGATCCGATGAGTACCGGAGCGGCGGTGCGCACCTTCAATATCATGCTCGCCGAGCAACGTGCCGTCGCCGCGGCGTTGATTGCGGTCTGACGATGACTGAAGCGAATATTGCGACGAACCAGGAGATCTGCCTGGCGATGCTGCGTGACAGCGATCGCGACCGCTATCTCGCCTGTCTGCTGTCGCCGGAGGCAAAGCGCGGCGCGCTTGCAGCTCTTTATGCCTTCAATGCCGAGCTTGCCCGCATCCGTGATCTCGTGCACGAGCCGTTGCCCGGCGAGGTACGGCTGCAATATTGGCACGATCTTCTGGAGGGCAGCGCGCATGGCTCGACAGCGGCCAATCCCGTTGCCGCAGCACTTCTGACCGCGATCGAAACGCACCGCCTGCCGCGCAAGACGCTGATCGACATGATCGAGGCCCGCGCCTTCGATCTCTATGACGATCCGATGGAGACACGTCTTTCGCTTGAAGGCTATGCCGGTGAAACGGCATCGGCCCTGATCCAGCTCGCAAGCCTGGTGCTTTCGCCGGAGGAAGCCGCACGATCGGCCGACGCCGCCGGCCATGCCGGGGTCGCCCAAGCGGTCGCCGGGCTGTTGCTGCTGATGCCAGTGCATCGCCGCCGCGGCCAGATCTATGTTCCGCTGCAGATCCTTTCGGCCACCGGTCTCGACCGCGATGCCTTCCTCGCCGGAAAAGACAGGCCGCGCATCTCTGCCGCCATCGAGGCCTTCGCCGGCCTCGGTCGCGAACATCTGGCAAAGGCGAGGGCGGCGGGGCCGATTGCGCCGGCCGTCTTTCCAGCCTTCCTGCCGGCGACGCTTGCCGAACCAGTGCTCATCAAGGCGCAGAAACGCGGCGCCTTGCTGTTCGACCGGCCGCTGCAGCCGCCGCAATGGCGCCGCCAGCTGCGGATGGGGCTGGCTGCTGCACGCCGAAAAATCTGATATCGGTCAAATTCGCGCAAGTCTCGCGCGCTACAAGGCTTCCACCGCTACCCTTTGAACGGAGACTCGGCGTGGGCATTATCGTCTGGTGCGTCCTTTTCGCCATCGTCATTTTCATTGCTTTCGTGGCAACACGAATGGCCGCGCAGAACAAGGAAGACGGCCTGCATGACACGGGCCTCGCCATTATCGAATTCGGTCGCGCCTTTCCGAACGAGGCGATCCGTCAGCTGCAGACGACGGAAAATGGCCAGGCCGTCTTCGTGCGTCTGCATGACAACAAGGCCGGCTTCATGCGCAACATGTCGCGCCATTTCGCCTGCCATCTGATCGAGCCGGGCCGGGTGCGCGTCGTGGGCTCGGAAACGGGCAGGGGCTTGGTGATCGACTTTCTCGATGCACCCTATCACAACGGCGATTTCCAATTTGCTTCTGCCAAGGAAGCCTCGGAAGTCTCGCTGTGGCTGCTCGGCAATTATATCGCCGAGCCGGATAAAGACCTGCCGCCCGGCAATATTTCGGCGGCGAACAAGCAGTAATGCATGCCGCCCAAAACCGTGCAGCGTTTTGCGACGACATGCATAAAGCAAAGACTTCAAGCGGGTCGCTTGAACCGGGTTCGATGCGACACGCATAGAAGCGCCGTTCAGGCGCTTTCGGCAAGCGTCGATTCTTGACCGAGCCAGGTCGCGCAGTCGGCAAGGGCGCGGCGAGCGATCAGCTGCCGCTTCATGATCGTCTTGTCCTTGCCGCGGAAGCGCTTGACGCCTTCAGGTTTGACGATCGAACCCGGCTGGAGCTCCGGAAACAACCCGAAATTGATGTTCATCGGCTGGAACGATCGTTTGCCCGGTTCCTCGTCGGTGACGAGGTGCCCACCGGTGATATGACCGAGCAGGGAGCCCAGCGCCGTCGTTGCCGGCGGCAGCGAGATCGCCTCGCCCTTGCGTTCCGCGGCAGCGAAACGCCCGGCCAGTAGACCGACGCTGGCGCTTTCCACATAACCCTCGCAACCCGTGATCTGGCCGGCAAAACGCAGGCCGGGCCGCGATTTCAGCGTCAGCGACGGGTCGAGCAGGGTGGGCGAGTTGATATAGGTATTACGGTGCAGGCCGCCGAGACGGGCAAATTCCGCATTTTCCAGACCCGGGATCATTCGGAAGATGTCCGCCTGCGCGCCATATTTCAATTTCGTCTGGAAGCCGACCATATTGTAAAGCGTGCCAAGTGCATTGTCCTGCCGCAGCTGCACGACGGCATAGGCCTTGACTGTCGGGTTATGCGCATTCGTCAGCCCCATCGGCTTCATCGGTCCGTGGCGCAGCGTCTCGCGGCCGCGTTCGGCCATCACCTCGATCGGCAGGCAGCCGTCGAAATAAGGCGTGCCTTCCCATTCCTTGAAACCGACCGTGTCGCCTGATATCAGCGCGTCGACGAAGGCATTGTACTGCGCCTCGTCCATCGGGCAGTTGATGTAATCCTTGCCGGTGCCGCCGGGGCCGACCTTGTCGTAGCGCGACTGATACCAGCAGATATCCATGTCGATGCTCTCGCGGTAGACGATCGGCGCGATGGCGTCGAAGAAAGCAAGCGAATCCTCGCCGGTTTCCTTCTGGATGGCGCTCGCGAGCGACGGAGCCGTCAGCGGTCCGGTGGCAACGATGGCAAGATCCCAGTCCCTCGGCGGCAGGCCGGTGATCTCTTCACGCACGACGGTGATGAGCGGGTGGTCATGGACCGCCTTGGTCACCGCCTCGGAGAAGCCGTCGCGATCGACGGCGAGCGCACCGCCGGCCGGTACCTGGCATCGATCGGCCGCGGCCATGATCAGCGAGCCCGCCATGCGCATCTCGGCATGGATGACGCCGACGGCATTGCTGGTCGCATCGTCGGAACGGAAGGAGTTGGAGCAGACGAGTTCGGCCAGGCCGTCGGTCTTGTGCGCATCTGTGCCGCGCACCCCGCGCATTTCATGCAGGATGACCGGGACGCCGGAACTGGCGATCTGCCAGGCGGCTTCCGAACCGGCAAGCCCGCCGCCGACGACGTGGATAGGGGAATAGGAGGAGATCGTGTTCATTCCGGGCTGATATCATGTCGGCCGGTGCGATCCAACACCCCGGAATCAAAAACGGCGCCCTGAGGCGCCGTCTTGGAAGCATCGCGCCCGCTATTAGCGGAACGAGCGGGATGCGATATTCCGGATGTCGTAACGGCTGACGCCGATATCGGACAGGGTCTGGTTCGAAAGGCCGCCGAGTTCGTTGAGCGTACGACGGTAGCTGAGCCAGCTTCTTGCAATGCGGATCGGGTTCATTGTCTTCTTCCTATGTCCGCGGGACGGCGGGATCGCCTGTCTCTCTGCGGTTGATGTTTATATAGGCGCGATCCGTCCGATTGTGCAGTGCAAATAAAAGGCGTCTGCCATGCAATTGTGCACTATGATGCTCGACAATTAGGCGGTGAATATTTTTTGAGCGAGCTAATCAAGCGGAAAAACATGCAACCGCCGCGGCCAACCCGTTAAGACAAAAGAAAACGCCCGCTGTGGGTACAGCGGGCGTTTCGATCGAGAACAATCGTGCCTGGGAGGAGCAGCGATCGCCTTGAATTAGCGGGAAGAAGCCTCACGGGCAACGCGATGGATGTCCGAACGGTCGATGCCGAGATCGTGCAATTCGCGGTTGGTCATGCGGCCGAGTTCCGTGATGGTCTGACGATACTTGCGCCAGTTATTGAAAGAGCGAGAGAAGTTCATGTTAAGCCCCTTTCCGAGGGTTTCATCTGCCAGCAGCCACCGATCGGCGCTGACCTCTATTTGATGACCCGAATATATGTTGCGACGCGAAAGACTAAAACACACAAGTTTTCAGATCACCTATGCGAGCTATGCAATGCTTAAAGGGTATTTGACGCAGACTTACCGTTTTTTGGTCAACGAATAGGCAGAATGACTTTTGAGAAAGCAATTCGATTTGGAGAGGCGAATGCGGTCTCGTTGCGGAAAAACGCTACTTCCTCCGGCGGTTCCGCGTCCATTCGGTGCAAAGAGGCGTGCCGCTTCGGATCGGACGTCGCCCACCTCTTCGCAAGGCTGGTGGGGCGGCGTGACGGCATGTGGCATGACGGCGCCATGTGACGAAAATCCTCTCACTGCCAAGGCTATAATGAAGCTTTCGCTAAACAAAAACGCCCGCCGGGGGAGGATCCGGCGGGCGTGTTATGGTGACTGACAACTGGGAGGAGGAGTGTTGTCAGTCTATCGCAGCGCGCTGGGAGGAGGAGTGCGCAGCTGCGAATCTCGTCACGGACAAAGCATCCGCGGGCGTCCGGCTAATACCGGGCCGGGGCGCCATCCCCGTGCTTCGATGCGTTAATCAATAGTATGACTAATGAGTATTGTGCAGTGCAATAAATTCATGGGGGATATGCGAAAATTGCATACCTCTCCGTTCATAAGCTTATATTAGCGCTTATGACGTTAGCGGCCGGTTAACACTCGATACTATTTAGACCAATGAGGAACTTGTATATTTGTCGCAAGAGCGTTTGCGAACACCCTTGCTGCGTCTATAACGGCGTGAGCTGCAGCGCCGCAGTCGACGTTGCGGAAATCGAGGGGTTGAGCATGTATCGCGGCAGATTGGAGCGGGATCTCTCACTCTGGGTGGGTAAGGGCCTGCTCGGGCAGGAAACGGCAGGTGCGCTACTCGCCGAATATGACAGCCGCCCGGCAAGCTTCAGCCTCGGCCGGGTGCTGATGGCGCTGGCAGCGGTGCTGCTTGCAGCTGCCATCCTGCTTGTCGTCGCCTCCAACTGGGAGGCCATTCCGCGCCTCGTGCGCGTGGGTGGCATCCTTGCCCTGATCTGGGTAGTGCATATCGCCGCCGCCAGGATGCTTGCCCGCGGTGCGACAGCGGCCGCAGGCGGGTTGCTCGTCATCGGCGCGATGAGTTTCGGCGGCGCCATCTCGCTGGTCGGGCAGATGTATCATCTCTCCGGCGACGAGCAGACGGTGATGTATCTGTGGTTCGCGATTGCGACGATCTCGGCGATCCTGTTCCGTTCGGGCGCCGTGACCGTAGTCGCCGGCTTCCTCTCCTGGGCGTCCTTCGCCGTCTATCTTGAGAATAACGACACGCACTGGATAGGGTTCGCCCCCTGGATGGCGCCCGTCATGGCGGTGATCGTCATCGGGCTGGTGCGGTATACCGGCGCCGAGCGGGCCCGCCACCTGGCCTACCTGCTGCTGATCGGCTGGCTTGCCTGGCTCTATACTCTTTATGAGGAGATCGCCGTGGCGCTTGCCTTTGCAATCGGCGGCATGGCGGCATTCGTGCTGACGGCCTTGCCCCCCAGGCCTATTGCCTCCTTGGTCAGAACCGCCGGTGCGGCGCCGGCCTTCTACAGCTTCCTCGTCGCCGTAATCGGCTTCCTGCTGCTGCATATCGAGATCGAGGATGGCTGGCGGCTGGTGGTGCTCGGAGTGGTGACGCTTGCCGCTTCCGTGCTGGCGATCGTCCTGCGTGGCAGGGATAATGGCGCGGTGCGATATCTCGCCTACGCGACCTTTGCCGCGGAGATGCTCTATCTCGCCTCCGTCACCGTCGGCTCGATCCTCGGCACGTCGAGCCTCTTCCTCTTCTCCGGTCTCGTGGTGGCGCTTGTCGCTTGGATGGTCATCCGTCTCGAACGGCGTTTTTCGGCGAATGCACAGGGGGAGCGCGCATGAGCTCGTTCATAGCAAGGCTGCAATCCGGCAAGGGCTATCTGCTTTCGGCGATCATCGTCGCCGGTCTGCAGACCCTTATCCTCGGCACGATCATCCAGAGCCGGGCGTCGATCCTCAGCGACGGCGCCGAGGTGCTGCTGAAGACGGCGCCCGTCGATCCGCGCGATTTCCTGCGCGGCGACTATGTCGTCTTGAACTACGACATTTCCTCGGTGCCGGTGCAGACGGTTTCCGGCGGTATTCCGGCCGAGGCCGGCGAACGGGTGTTATGGGTCCGGTTGAAGAAGCAGGAGGACGGTTTCTGGACGGTGACCGAATCGTCCTTTCACGAGCTGCCTCCGCAGCCGGAGACCGTGATCCTGCGCAGCCAGCCATTTTATAGTGGCGGACTTGCCGCCGGCGACAGCATGCGTGTCGAATACGGCATTGAGCGCTACTACGTTCCAGAAGGCCAGGGCAAGCCGATCGAGGAGGCCCGCAATGACGGCAATGTCGCCATCGCAGTGCGTGTCTCGCCTGATGGAAGCGCGCAGATCCGCAGTCTGCTGGTTGACGGCAAGCCGGTTTACGACGAGCCGCTTTACTGATCGCGTCGCACTTCGGGGCAGGGCGGTTCCGGGGCTGCAAATCCCCTGTCATTTGCCGTTCATTTTTCCTTTGCCTCGACCAAATCGGGTGATATAGAGACGCCGCGCTCCGGAAGGCCTCATGCGCAGGCATAGGCATGCGGTTTTGTGAACGCGGGTATGGTGAAATTGGTAGACACGCCAGATTTAGGTTCTGGTGCCGCAAGGCGTGGGAGTTCAAGTCTCTCTACCCGCACCAAGCTGTTTGCAGGCGGGAGACTAAGAATCGGTTGTTCCAGAACAATTGAGAGTTGTCCCGAATAGCCCGCGAGTGCCATTCCGCTTTGGGCGGAATGATATGGAATTGGGAAAAGCCACGCGCGGCAGGATCGCCGGCGTCGTGCTCATCGAAACGAACGGCGTCTGGGCACGGCCGCCACGAAATGAAGGTAGGAAGACATGCAGGTTATCGAAACGCTCGCTGAAGGGCTGAAGCGCGAAATCAAGGTCGTTATCCCGGCCAAGGACATGCAAGACAAGATGAATGAGCGTCTTGCCGATGTGAAGGACAAGGTTCGCATCAACGGTTTCCGTCCGGGCAAGGTCCCCGCCGCTCACCTGAAGAAGGTCTACGGCAAGTCGATCATGGCCGACCTCGTCAACGAGATCGTCCGCGAGCAACCGGCCGCCATCCTGTCCAGCCGCGGCGAGAAGTCGGCCACGCAGCCGGAAATCGCCATGACTGAGGACAAGGACGAAGCCGACAAGATCCTCGCCGCCGAGCAGGATTTCGAATTCACGCTCTCCTATGAAGTGCTGCCGCCGATCGAACTGAAGTCGGTCAAGGGCATCAAGGTCACGCGCGAAGTCATCGACATCTCGGACGACGAAGTCAACGAGCAGGTCCTGAAGGTCGCCGAAAGCGCCCGCGCCTACGAGACCAAGACCGGCAAGGCCGCGAACGGCGACCGCATCACCATGGATTACGTCGGCAAGGTCGACGGTGAAGCCTTCGAGGGCGGCACCGACCAGGGCGCCGAACTGGTGCTCGGCTCCGGTCGCTTCATTCCGGGCTTCGAAGACCAGCTCGTCGGCATCAAAGCCGGCGCCGAGAAGACCATCACCGTGACCTTCCCGGCCGACTACCCGGCCAAGAACCTCGCCGGCAAGGAAGCGACCTTCGACGTCTCAGTCAAGGAAGTCGCCGCACCTGCCGATGTCGAGATCAACGACGAACTCGCCTCCAAGCTCGGCATCGAATCCGCTGACCGCCTTAAGGAAATCGTCCGTGGCCAGATCGAATCGCAGTACGGTTCGCTGACCCGCCAGAAGCTGAAGCGTCAGATCCTCGACCAGCTCGACGAGATGTACAAGTTCGAGACCCCGAACTCGCTCGTCGACGCGGAATATAACGGCATCTGGAGCCAGGTGAACAACGACCTCGCCCAGTCTGGCAAGACCTTCGAGGACGAAGACACGACCGAAGAGAAGGCTCGCGAGGAATACAAGACGCTCGCAGAGCGTCGCGTTCGCCTCGGCCTCGTTCTCTCCGAAATCGGTGAAAAGGCCGGCGTCGAGGTCAGCGAAGACGAGATGCAGCGCGCCATCTATGATCAGCTGCGCCAGTATCCGGGCCAGGAAAAGCAGATCCTCGAATTCTTCCGCAGCCAGCCGGGTGCCGCCGCTTCGATCCGCGCACCGATCTTCGAAGAGAAGGTCATCGATCACCTGCTGACCGAAATCGACGTCACCGACAAGAAGGTGACCAAGGAAGAGCTGCTCGCCGAGGAAGAGGGCGAAGCCAAGGCCGAAACCAAGAAGGCCGCACCGAAGAAGAAGGCTGCCGCCAAGGCCGAAGCAGCTGACGCCGTTGAAGGCGACGAAGCCGCACCGAAGAAGAAGGCTGCTCCGAAGAAGAAGGCGGCTGACGAAAGCGCCGAATAATCGCTTTTTTAGTTCAGAAGTTTGGAAGGCCTCGCCATCGTGCGGGGCCTTTTTCTTTTATCCAGGGCAGTTTCATTCTCGCCGCCTACTCCATTGTGTTTAGTCATCTTGAACAACAAATAGTTGCATTAGCGTATAATTAGATGCAGATTTCGCTGATGGTGGGAGGGACCTGAAAATGACTGCAAAGCATGATATGAAGAAGCTCGTGGAGGAAATCTATGCTGTGCGTGACCGCGGTGATATCGAGGGCACGCTGGCGCTGACTGGTGAGGATTGCACCTTTCGCATTGTCGGCAATGCACGGCTGGGGCCTTTTTCGTCTGAAGCAGCCGGGCCCCATGCCTTTCGTCAAGCAATAACGCAGCTTATCACTGAATGGGATCTGTCAGCTATCAGGACAGTCGGAATCCATGTGGACGAGGACGACCATGTGGTTTTTGCGCATCGCGAAGGCGAGGTCAGGTATATCCCGTCGGGCGTGAGCTTCCATACGGAATTCGTCGACAAGATCCATTTCAAGGACGGGAAGCCAGTCAAGATTGTCGAATTCCTCGACACGCTGCAGGTCGCCGAGACGAGCCAGATTATCCAAATCGCTTAGAGCATGTCGCGCAAAACTGCGCAGCGGTTTTGCGCAGAACGAAAGTCGGAGCCTCCAAGCTTCGACTTTGAAGTCATCCATGATTTCCGGGCGACAGGGCGTCAGCCGCCGTTGCAAGAATTGCCGCTCAATGCGCTGTCAGCTGTGCGACTTTCCTGACATGGCTCACGGCTGCGGCGCCGCCCGCGGTCTGTGTGAAGAGGTGGAGCGTTTCCTCTTCGTCGTCGGCGACCGGCGTCAGAGCCTGATCCATGTAGGTCTTCGACTTTGCATTCCTTGAAATCAGGAATGCCGAAATCGTCAGGCCAATGATCGTGCCGGCGAGCGAAACATGTTTGCGGAAGGTTTCCCAGGCAAAGCGCGGCCAGAAGACCAGCGGATTCTCGCGCGGCAGGTCCGGGCGCCGCTCCGACGGCGTCTTCAGGCGCAGCAGGCCGCTTTGCAGCGGGTGCACGTTTTCCAGCGGCACGGTGGTGGCGAAGGAGACGAGAACCTTGACGAGCCTTGCGAGTGGCACGCCGGTTGCCACGGCGCGGCGCAGCAGCGTCTTCATATGATCAGGCGAATAATAGAGCGCCCAGGCCTCGTGGTAGATGTCTTCCCATTCCTGCTTGCTCATCTTCGGATGCGCGGTGCAGACGTGCTCGACATCGTAGATGTTGAGATCGGCATCCATGTCGACGCCCTTCTTCCACAGGACCTGATGGTCCTCGGAGCCGGGCAGCGGCGTCAGGATGAAGAATTCGATGACGTCGAGCGGCAGCTCTTCCTGGATGATCGCGATGTCGCGGCGGATAGATTCCGGCGTGTCGGCGGGAAAGCCCAGGATATAACCGGCCAGCGTCATGATGCCCTGCGCCTTCCAGGCGAGCAGCATCTTGCGGTATTCGGTGATCTTGTTCTGGTTCTTCTTGGCGGCGGTCAGATTGTCAGGGTTGACGTTTTCGAGGCCGATGAAGACTCGGGTGACGCCGGCGCGCCGGGATTTCTCGATGAAATTAGGGATCTTGTGGCAGAGCGTGTCGACCTGGATCATCAGGCCGAGCGGAATGCCGTCCCGCTCCTTGAGCTCGATCAACCGGTCGAAGATCGCTTCCCAATCCTTGTTGCGGGCGAAATTGTCGTCGGTGATGAAGAATTTGTGGATGCCCTGCGCCCAGTTCATCCGCACCAGCTTTTCGACGTCGTCGGCCGAACGGAAGCGCGACTTGCGTCCCTGCACGTTGATGATGGTGCAGAACGAGCACTGATAGGGACAGCCACGTCCGGCATCGAAGCTGGTGCTGAGCCCGAGCGTGCGCTGGATATTGTCCTTCGGCAGGAAAGGAACCGGCGTGCCGCCGATGCCGGGAAGGTCGTTCATGAAATTATAGAGCGGCTTCAGCTCGCCGGCGGCGGCATCGCGCAGCACCATGTCGAGCCGGCCCTCGGCCTCGCCGGCAAACATCGAGATGCCCATATCGCGGCAGGCGTCGAGCCCGACCGCCTTGCCATCCAGCATCGACAGGCAGCCGGAAACATGAAAGCCGCCGATCGTAACCGGCAGGCCGGCATCGCGGAAGGGGCGGGCGATATCGAGGGCGCGCGGATATTGGTTGGTCTGGACGCCGACGAGCGAAATCATGCCGAAATTGTCGTGACGCTTGAACTGCGCCAGCAGTCCGGCGACATCGATCCGCGTATTGGTCTCGTCGATCACGGTGATATCGATCGCCGTATCGTCGCCGAGCACCTTGCGCTCGGCGCATTCGGCGGCAATGCCGTAAAGAGCCGCCAGTGAATTGGACGGAATCATCGCCCGCCACCAGCGGATGACGTAGCCGTCATCGTCATAATGCGACGGCTTGATCAGGATCAGCTGAAAACGTCTGCGCGCAACTTCCAAGATATGGGACAAGAGTATCTATCTTTCTTTAGAAGCTTTTGCCCGAAGGCAAAATGGCGTTGAAGGCATCTATCAGGCACCACACATCAATGCGATTTAGGGAGGTCAAACTAAGGCATAAATAAACGGCACGGCGTGCAAACGCTTCGCGAAGTGTATCATTCCTCAATATACTACCCAATATCGAGCAGCAATGCGCGATGGTCGGAGACTTCGGGCGCCTCGACCACCTCGAATTTGGCAACCTTCACCCCCGGCGTCGCCAGCATGTAGTCGGCAAAGCGGCCCTGCTTCAGATAGTAGGAGGTTCGCGTGTCTACAAGGCCGCTTCCGGTGACAAGGTCGGAAAGCCCAAGTCTGGCGAGAATCGCAAAGGTCGCGCTCTCAGGCAGCACGTTGAAATCGCCGCAGACGACGAGCCCTTCGTCGCCGGGCCAGACGCCCTCGATGAGCCTCACCAGTGCTGCTGCCTGCTCGTCGCGCGCCGCCGTGTCGCCCTTGCCTGCGGGATCGCGCAGGCCATGCATGTGGGCGATGGTTACGGTAGAAGCGCACTCATGGCTGAAGAGACGGATGCAATGGGCGTTTCGCGGCCGCGGATGTTCGCCCCAGCCATCCGCCGAAAAACGGCCATGCACGAAGTCCAGCCCTTGAGCGATGACGGAATGCGTTTTGCGCACGAAGGTCGCGAGCCCGAATTCGGCGACAATGGCGCTATCGCCATTGAAAAGCTCGGCTCTCGAGGTCGGGCAGAAAAAGCCGTCGTGGCCGGGCAGGGCGGTGCTGATCTCGGTAAAGAGATTGAAGCGCTGCGGCAATTCGACATCGCCGTCCCGATAGACCGACCAGCCTGAGCGGGTGCCGGGTGCGCGCAAAACTTCCTGTATGCACAGCACGTCGGGATCGGCCGTCGTCACATATTCAATCAGTGCCTCATGAAGCCTGCCGCCCCATGCGTTCAGCGAGATGATGCGCAATGTCATTCCGCTCCGTTTGGCGGCCGGACTTAGAAGGCCGATCCCTCGACGACGCGACGGACTTTAGAGTTCCGACTTGATGTCGCCCATCCGGTTCCAGGCATCGAGCCCGGCGATCTTGTAGGCTTCGGCGAGCGTCGGATAGTTGAAGGTGTTCTCGACGAAATATTCGACCGTGCCTTTGAGGTTGAGCACCGCCTGGCCGATATGCACCAGCTCGGTGGCGCCTTCGCCGACGATATGCACGCCGAGCAGGCGGCGGGTCTTCAGCGAGAAGATCAGCTTCAGAAGCCCGGTGTCGAGGCCCATGATATGACCGCGCGACGTTTCGCGGAAGCGGGCAATGCCGCATTCATAGGGAATACCGCGCTCCTTCATCTCTTCTTCGGTCAGGCCGCAGGTCGAAATCTCCGGCACGGCATAAATGCCATAGGGGAAATATTTCGGCGGCTCCTTGGCGACCGCGCCGACCGCGACGCGGGCGGCGATGCGGCCCTGTTCCATCGAGGTCGAGGCAAGGCTCGGAAAGCCGACGACGTCGCCGGCGGCATAGATGTTGGCAACCGATGTCTGGAAGGTTTCCGGATTGACCTTGAGACGGCCGCGGCTGTCGGCTTCGAGGCCGATGGCCTGAAGATTCAGCGCATCAGTCGCCCCCATGCGGCCGGCGGCGAAAAGCACCATGTCGGTCGTCAGGCGTCGGCCGCTGTCGAGCGTCAGTTCGACCTTGCCGTTTTCGAGCCTCTCCACCTTGTCGGCCTTCTGGCCGAGCAGCAGCTTCATGTTGCGGTCGCGCAGCTGGTAGGTAAAATCCTCGATGATTTCCTTGTCTATGAAGTCGAGCATTGTCGCCTTCGGGTCGATAACGGTGACGGCGGTGTCGAGCGCGCTGAAGATCGTCGCATATTCGATGCCGATGACGCCGGCGCCGATAACCACCATCGATCGCGGCAGGTCCTGGATGTCGAGCAGTTCGTCGCTGTCGAGAACGGTCTTGCCGTCGAAGGGCATGTAATCGGGACGGAACGGTTTTGTGCCGACGGCAAGCAGCACGCTGGCGGCGGTGACCTGCGTGGTCTCGCCGTCATCCTTGATCACCTGCAGCGTCGACGCATCGATGAAGCTTGCCTTGCCGCGAATATGCTGCACGCGGTTGCGGGCGAACTGGTGTTCCAGCACCTCGACCTCGTGGTTGAGCGTAATCAGCAGGCGACGCCGCAGGTCATCTGCACTGATCTCTTCCTTGACGCGGTAAGACCGGCCGTAGAAGCCGCGTTCGCGCCAGCCGGAAAGATTAAGCGCAGTCTCGCGCAGCGTTTTGGAAGGGATGGTGCCGGTATGCACGGATACGCCGCCGACGCGTTTGCCCTGCTCGATGACAAGCACTTTCTTGCCGAGTTTTGACGCCTGGATCGCGCCGCGGCGCCCTGCGGGGCCGCTGCCCACCACAACGAGATCGTACTGAAGCATCATCAAGCCCCGGATTGGAAAGGAATCATATTGCGACGCAAAATGTCGCCCGTCCATCGTTAGCCGGTCAATGTTACAGATTGTTTTACGGCCACCTGATTGGTCCTGACGGGTGCTTTTTCGGGCAAGTGAGCCCTTCGAGAAACAGCTTACGCCATGGGTCCTAGCCGACGAACACCGGCAGGGGCGCTTGCCATGCTCGATGGCTCGACGGCTTTTCATGCATGGGTGATGTAGTCCGCGGAAATATCGCCCACCTTGGTGACGCCGAGCAACGCCATATTGCTATGCAGTTCCGTCTTCAGGATATCGGCCGCCTTGAGCACACCCGGTAGGCCCGCGACGGCTGCGGCATAAAGGAACGGCCTGCCCACGAACACGAAACAGGCCCCGAGTGCGAGGGCCTTCATGATGTCCGTTCCACGCCTGAAACCGCCATCGACCATGACGGCAACGCTGTCGCCGACACGGGACGCAATCTCCGGAAGGACCTGAAGGGGAGATGCGGTGCCGTCGAGCTGGCGGCCGCCATGATTGGAGACGATCACGCCATCCGCTCCGGTGTCGACAGCCAGGGCCGCGTCGTCAGGATGCATGATCCCCTTGACCACGAGTTTGCCGGACCACCTGTTGCGTATCCGCTCCAGATGGTTCCAGTTGAGATGGTCGCGCCTGCCGAAATCGCGCGTCACATTCGAAGAGATGATCGGCGCGCCTCTTGTGGCGTAGGAATTTTCAAAATGCGGAATGCCGTGCCGGACGATCGTGTGCAGGAATGTGCCGGTGGTCCAGCGCGGATGCGAGATGCCCTGCCACGCCAGGCGGAGACCGGGACGCAGAGGTGTCGAAAATCCGGCCCTTACATTGTTTTCACGGTTTGGCAGCGTGGCTGTGTCCACGGTCAGCAGAAGCGTGCGCAAGCCGGCCGCGCCGACGCGATCGATCAAAGCATCGATACGGTCGGGTTCGCCGGGGAGATAGGCCTGAAACCATGCTTGCGGCGAAACTGCAGCTATCTCTTCCAAGGGGATAAGTGATGAACCGCTTATGATCATCGGGATTCCCGATTGATCCGCTCCTTGCGCAAGCACGATGTCACCTCGATAGGCCATCAGCGCGCTGATACCCATCGGCGCGATGCCGAATGGCGCGGCATGGGTCTTGCCGAAGAGGCTCGTCTCGGTGCTGCGTTTCGAGACGTCCCGAAGGACACGAGGCCGGAAGGCATAGGCCTGGAAAGCTTCTGCGTTATGCCGCAGCGACGCATTGGTCTCGGTCGCGCCTGCGATATAACCAAACAGAGGCTTTGGCAGATGTCGCCGCGCCTTTATTTCAAAGTCATCGAGGCAGAGCACGTCGCGGCAGAGCCGGGTCGTTCGGTCGGTGTTGCCGCTGCGAATCGTCATGGAGCTTCATCTTCTCGGGTATTTCGGGCGGGCATTGTCCAGTGAGTAGCGGTGCAGGACTGCATACAATCCCGCACCACCGACTGCTGTCAACTCCAGCATTCAGCAGTCTTCTCGCCTCAGGCTTCTCGCGGGGATGGACCAGGGCAGGTCGACGAGCCGGGGCTCTGCATCTCGTCGGCGAGCAGCCGCAATGTTTGTTCAGATTAGCTTCAGCCCCTTCAGGCTGACATGGCCGTCCTTGCCGATGATGACGTGGTCGTGGACGGTGATATCGAGCGCCTTGGCGGCATCGATGATCACCTTCGTCATGTCGATGTCGGCGCGGGATGGCGTGGGATCGCCGGAGGGGTGGTTGTGCACGAGGATCAGCGCCGTCGCCGAAAGCTCGAGCGCGCGTTTGACCACCTCGCGCGGATAGACCGGCGTATGGTCGACCGTACCGCGGCCCTGCACCTCATCGGCGATCAGCACATTGCGCTTGTCGAGGAAGAGGATGCGGAACTGCTCGCGGGTCTCATGCGCCATGGCGGCATGGCAATACTGGATGACCGAAGACCACGAGGACAGGACCTGTTTGCTCCTGAGTTCGCTCTTCAGCGTCCGGTGGGCGACAGTCGAGATCAGCTTCAGGTCGGGCGCCACGGCCTCGCCGACACCTTTGACTTCCGTCAGCAGCGTCGGTGGTGCGCCGAAGACGCCCGAAAGCGAACCGAAACGCTCGATCAGCGCCTTGGCGATCGGCTTTGTGTCGCGCCGCGGGATCAGGCGGAAAAGCAAGAGCTCGAGGATTTCGTAGTCGGCAAGCGCAGTGTCGCCGAGCTCGCGGAAGCGGTCACGCAACCGCTCGCGATGGCCGTGATAATGCTCTTGGCCGGCAAGCGAGGCGGGCAGGGCCGTCCTGGAATTCGGCGCGGACGGCTTTTGCGGCTGACCTGCAAAGAACGAACGTTCGTCGGCGGCAATCGGCTCTTGCGTCTCGAAAGGCAGCTCGTCGTCGGAGGATATCGAAACGGGCCCCTTCGCCATCGGATTGTCACCCGTTGTGCGAAGGCAGACCGGGGCGGTCGAGGCCACCCGGCGACAGCGTGAAGATCTCGCAGCCATCGGAGGTGACGCCGACGGTATGTTCATACTGTGCCGACAGCGAGCGGTCGCGGGTCACCGCCGTCCAGCCGTCAGCCAGCACCTTCACATGCGGCCGGCCGAGGTTGATCATCGGCTCGATGGTGAAGATCATGCCTTCGCGCAGCTCCGGCCCTTCATTGGCACGGCCGTAATGCAGGATATTCGGCGAATCGTGGAACAGCCGGCCAACGCCATGGCCGCAGAAATCGCGCACCACCGAACAGCGCTCGGCTTCGGCATAGGTCTGGATCGCCTCGCCGATCGCGCCGGTACGAGCACCGGGCCTGACGGCGGCAATGCCGCGCATCAGCGATTCATAGGTGACCTCGAGCAGTCGCTCGGCAGCACGCTTGACGACGCCGACGGGATACATCCGGCTGGAATCGCCGTGCCAGCCGTCGAGGACAAAGGTGACGTCGATATTGACGATATCGCCGTCACGCAGCGGCTTGTCGTTCGGAATGCCATGGCAGACGACGTGGTTGATCGAGGTACAGGTCGATTTGGTGTAACCGCGATAGTTCAGCGTCGCCGGATAGGCGCCGTGATCCATGCCGAAATCGAAGACGAACCGGTCGATCTCATCGGTCAACAGGCCGGGCTTGACGATGTCGGCAAGCGCATCGAGGCAGCGCGCGGTCAGCTGACATGCCCTGCGCATACCCTCGAATGCTTCAGCGTCATAAAGCCGGATGGCGCCCGTATTCTTCGGGGGCGCAGTAGAGGCTTCGATATAGTTCACCATTGCAGGGCCTTAGCGGAGATTGTTAGATTTGTTCATAATGCAGCTATGCCGGGTTCGTCCATCACGATCAACTGCCAGGACGAGATTTCTGGACAGATCCGATCAGTCCAGTCTGCAGCTTTCCACATCCGTTCGACGGACAATCAACGGTCCGGCTGGAATATCCACAATCTTCCCAATGGGATAGGATTGATTGCGTGAAGCCTCCCCGCTACTCACCGATTGGTGACAGCGGGGAAGGGTCGATCATGCTGAATGAAGCCGTAAATCTTGAAAATTCACCCGGGGCCGGCGGCGAGCCGGAACGGCGCGTGCGTGATCGCGGCGCCACCGAGCGCGCAATTCTTGCCGCCGCCAAGGGGCTGCTCGCCGAAGAAGGCTTCCAGAATTTCGGCATCAACGCGGTCGCCCGCCGCGCCGGTTGCGACAAGCAGCTGATCTATCGTTACTATGGCGGCCTCGACGGCTTGGTCGAGGCGATTGGCGCCGATCTCGGCACATGGGTGAAGGACCGCATTCCGGAAGACGCCGGCGGCATGTTCCTGCTCACCTATGGGGACCTGATGGAACGGCTGTCGCTCCTCCTCCTCGATGCCTTGAGAAACGATCCGCTGATGCGCCGCATCCTCGCCTGGGAGATATCGGAAAACACCGAGCAGGTGAGGCGGTTGTCCGAGGCGCGTTCGAAGGCGCTTGCTCTCTGGCTAGAGCGCATGCGCGGCTCGCTGGCGCCGCCGAAGGGCGTGGATGCAGCAGCCGTCAACGCCATCGTCATCGCCGCGATCCAGCATCTCGTGCTCGCCGCCGCAGCCGGTGGGCAGTGCGCCGGCCTGTCGCTGAAAACGCCCAAGGACTGGGAGAAGGCGGCACTAGCGCTGAAGCGCATCGTCCGCGGCGTCTACGGCTGATACCTGGCTCATCCACAGGGGGCGGGCGCCGCGTTAACCTTAACAAATGGTTTACGTTGCGTGGGGGGGTGGTTAAGCCGACAGTGTGGCGGTGAGCAGAGATGGTATGAGTAGAAGCCCCGAGTGACGCCCATGGGAACCAAAATCGCTAAAGTCGCGTTTCTGGTGACGGCGATGATGTTTTTCGCAGTTCTGGCGCTGGATATCGCAATTCCCGCGCTGGTGCTTTGCATCATGGCATTGTCGGTCTGGTTGGTCTCCCTCGATCTGCCCGTGGCGCGCAAGCATGGAGGAGAGGCCGCATGAAGTGGTTTCTGATCTTCTGGGCCGGCCCCATCGTCTTTCTGGGCGGATGGTACTGGCTCTCCTATTACGACATGAGTTTCGGCATCTTCATGCTGAGCCGGCAGGTCCATGACCTGACCTTCGAGCTTTACGGCAAGGCGCTTGGCATTCCGCCGGAGACCATCCCGCCGCTCGTTGCCCGCGCGATTGCGGTGGACAGCCTCGTCGTCTTCGCCATTATCGGTCTGCGGAAGCGCAAGTCGATCATCGCCTGGTGGAAGGCGCGTCAGGCGTTGAATTCGTCTCCATCTGACCTTGCCAGCAAGGAAAGCCTGTCGAGCGCGCCCTGAAGGATGAAGCTTGCCGCGGCCGAATCGATCCGTTCGGCCCGCTTGGCGCGCGAGACGTCCATTTCGAGCAGCGTCCGTTCAGCCGCAACCGTCGAAAGCCGCTCATCCCAATAGACGAAGGGCAGCGCCGTCTTCTGCTCCATGTTGCGCACGAAGGCGCGCGTTGCTTGCACGCGCGGACCCGCCGATCCGTCCATGTTCATCGGCAGGCCGATGACGAAGCCTGCAACCTTTTCCGATTGTGCGAAGTCCAAGAGCGCCTGAGCATCGATGGTGAACTTGACGCGGCGGATCACTGTGCGTGGCGTGGCGAAACGCCGCCCGAGATCGGACATCGAAAGCCCGATCGTCTTGGTGCCGAGATCGAGGCCGGCAATCGCCTGTCGCGGGACAAGCGTCTCGGCCATTTCCTCGATCGTCAACACCGTCATCGCCATTTCATCCCGTCAAAACAAATTGAAGTCGCCGCCGCTTTTCTTTGCGGCCGCATAAGATATGTCCTTAGGGCATGACGCCGAAAAGTGTGAGCGGTTTTCGGACGACATCATGCTCTCATTCTTTGATGTGCATCGAAACCGGCTTTGCATCCCATAATAAAGGAGACATTTCATGAAGATCACCTGGCTCGGCCATTCCGCCTTCCGCATCGAGACAGCAAAGGCGAAGATCCTGCTCGACCCATTCCTCAGCTATAACGCCTCTTTCTCCGGCCAGGATATTAAGGATGTTTCCGCAGGCATTACCCACATCCTGTTGACGCATGGCCATGGCGATCATGTCGGCGATACCGTGGCACTCGCCAAGGAAACCGGCGCCGTCGTTCTTGCCAATGCTGATCTCGCCGCCTGGCTCGGCTCCAAGGGCGTCGACAAGATCGAGATGGGCAATACCGGCGGCACGATCGCGCTCGGCAGCTTCTCGGCGACCTTCACCAATGCGCTGCATTCCTCCGCCCAGATCACCGAGGACGGTGTCTCGCACGCGCTCGGCAACGCCAACGGCCTGATGCTGCATTTCGACGACGAAGCTTCGATCCTTGCCATGGGCGATACCGACATCTTCTCGGACATGGCGCTGATCAATGAATTGCACCAGCCTGATATCGGATTCGTGCCGATCGGCGACCGCTTCACCATGGGCGGCGCGGTAGCAGCCCTTGCCTGCCGGCGCTATTTCAACTTCAAGACCGCAATCCCCTGCCACTACGGCACCTTTCCGATCATCGACCAGACGGCCGAAAAATTCGTTGCCGGCATGGACGGATCGAAGACGGATGTGAAGGCGATCAGGCCTTCCGAGAGCCTGTCGATCTGACGAAACCCCGTTGCGTCAGGCGGACATGGCCTTTATAGCGGGTAGGAAAAATCCTATCCGGAGAATGTCATGTCCGTCGATCTTGCCACCGTGAAGCGTGTCGCCCGCCTTGCCCGTATTGCCGTCTCCGAGGACGAGGCAAATCGCATGGTCGGCGAGCTGAACGGCATCCTTGGCTTCGTCGAGCAACTCTCCGAAGTGAATGTCGACGGGGTCGAGGCGATGACGTCGGTTACCCCGATGGCGATGAAGAAGCGGACCGATGAGGTGACCGACGGCAGCAAGGCAGCCGATATCGTCGCCAATGCGCCCGTCACCGACCATAATTTTTTCCTGGTGCCGAAAGTCGTCGAATAAGGCTTCGAAGCCTCTTTCCGACCCTCTTGCCATTTCCAGATCTGAAGCGAAAACACGATGAGCGAACTCACCAGCCTGACCATTGCCGAAGCCCGCCAGAAGCTGCGCGCCAAGGAAATCACCGCGATCGAACTGACCGAAGCCTATATCTCGGCGATCGATGCGGCCAATGGCCGGCTTAACGCCTATATCAAGGTCACGCCGGATCTCGCCCGCGTCATGGCGAAGAACTCCGACGAGCGCATCGCTGCCGGCAAGGCCGGCGAACTCGAAGGCATTCCGCTCGGCATCAAGGATCTCTTCGCCACCGTCGGCGTTCACACCCAGGCCTGCAGCCACATTCTCGATGGTTTCGAGCCGCGTTATGAATCGACCGTGACGCAGAACCTCTGGGATGATGGCGCCGTCATGCTCGGCAAGCTGAACATGGACGAATTCGCCATGGGCTCGTCCAACGAGACCTCGCATTACGGCCCGGTGATCAATCCCTGGCGTGCCGCAGGCTCCAACCAGCAGCTCGTTCCGGGCGGCTCGTCGGGCGGTTCGGCCGCAGCCGTCGCAGCGCATCTTTGCGCCGGCGCCACGGCGACGGATACCGGCGGCTCGATCCGCCAGCCGGCCGCCTTCACCGGCACCGTCGGCATCAAGCCGACTTATGGCCGTTGCTCGCGCTGGGGCACCGTCGCCTTCGCTTCTTCGCTCGACCAGGCAGGTCCGATCGCCCGCGACGTCCGCGATGCCGCGATCCTTTTGAAGTCGATGGCAAGCGTCGACGCAAAGGACACGACATCGGTCGATTTTCCGGTGCCGGATTACGAAGCAGCTCTCGGCCAGTCGCTGAAGGGCATGAAGATCGGCATCCCGAACGAATACCGTGTCGACGGCATGCCGGATGAGATCGAGACCCTCTGGCGCCAGGGCATCACCTGGCTGAAGGATGCCGGCGCCGAAATCGTCGACATCTCGCTGCCGCACACCAAATACGCCCTTCCGGCCTATTACATCGTCGCCCCCGCCGAGGCATCCTCGAACCTCGCGCGCTACGACGGCGTGCGCTACGGCCTGCGCGTCGACGGCAAGGATATCGTCGACATGTACGAGAAGACGCGTGCCGCGGGCTTCGGCAAGGAGGTCAAGCGCCGCATCATGATCGGCACGTATGTGCTGTCGGCAGGCTATTACGATGCCTATTACATCCGCGCCCAGAAGGTCCGCACGCTGATCAAGCGCGATTTCGAACTCGCCTTCGACGCCGGCGTCGATGCCATCCTGACGCCGGCAACGCCGTCGTCCGCCTTTGGCGTTGCCGATGAGAACCTCGCCGCCGATCCGGTGAAGATGTATCTGAACGACATCTTCACGGTGACGGTCAACATGGCGGGCCTGCCCGGCATCGCCGTGCCGGCCGGCCTCGACCATAAGGGACTGCCGCTCGGCCTGCAGCTGATCGGCAAGCCCTTCGACGAGGAAACCCTCTTCAAGACCGCCCACGTCATCGAGCAGGCAGCCGGCCGGTTTACGCCGGCCAAGTGGTGGTAACGGATCTACCGATCCCAGGAATAGCGGCTGCCGACCACGAAACGTCGGCGCCGTCGGCTTTGCCGCATGGTTGACTGATTGATAGCCGGAACCAGGAGAAGGTTTTATGGCCAGCAATGATCTTGCGCAATTAATCGAGGCCGTTGATCGCCTTGCTGCCGGCGGTTTCACCATGGGCGCGAATTGGCAGGCGGTCCACGACATCTGCCAGCGCCACGAAGGCGAACAACCGTTCGACTGGGGCCACGCGCTTTGCCATCGCATCGAGGGCGATGACTGGAACGCCGATTATTGGTATCGCCGCGCCGGCAAGGTGCGTGGCACGGGCACGATGGCCGACGAGTGGTCGGCGATGCGGACGGAACTCTCTGCAAAGGCTTGATACCCCCGATCGCGCCCGTTCGAGACGCGATCGGGAGTGCCGCTATTACCTGTTGTTCAACTGCGACCTCACCAAGCTCAGCCCTCTTTCGGTGATCCGGTAGGGGTGGCCGCCTGAGGACTTGATTGCCCTCAGCCGCTTCAGCCTGCGGAAGAGATCGAGGTCGACGCCGGGATAGAGCCAGCCGTCGCGGGTGAAGCAACTGACCGCCTCGATCTTCCTGTCGTCGTCGCGGGTAATTTCGATGCGGCCGCCTTGGGCCATGAGATGCAGGATGCGCTGCTCCGTGCGAGAAATGTCCATGTGTTGAGATCCGGTATCGCGCCCGGCAGGGCGCACAAAAACGATCTGGCGCTCATTCGAACGTCAGGGCTTCGTTTTTTTCGGGCCCATGCGCGCAAGCGGACTTGCGGGCAGGGCCTTTACCGGGTCTCAGGCAGGCTCAACATAAAACACCTCGATAAGACCTATTATTCAGCCTGGAAAATTCGGTCAAGAGCGTACTTGCCTCTCAAAACCAGTCGAAAACCGCGGTTTCGGTCGATCATCCCGTTGGAGCTACTGGTAAAATCCGCGACTCAGTGGTCTAGTTGATGGGTAACGCGGAGGTGTCGTTGATCCACATTCGCAATGCCCGCGACGGTGAAGCGGAGCTATTGAGCGAGATCGGGCTCAGGGCCTGGCAAAATGCGATGGCGTCGATCGGCGAATCGGACGCGATGATCGATGCAGCGCGCAACGCCTTCCGGAACTTCGTGGAAAACGACTGGTTGACCATCACCGTCGTCGAGCAGAACGGCCAGGTCGCAGGCTGGGCGGCGCGCGAGGGATTGGACGAAACCATCTCGGATTTCTGGATCGATCCCGCCTTCACCCGCCAGGGCCTCGGTTCGGCCCTTCTCGTCCGCATCGAAAAGGAGATCGCTGATCAGGGCCTCGAGAAGGCGGCGATGCAGACCCATTCCGGCAATAGCGAGGCGATCGGCTTCTTCCGGAAGCACGGCTACAGCATCCATTGGCTCTCTGTTGCCTACAATCCGAAGCTCGACCGAGACGTGCCCTCCGTTGGACTGACGAAACAGCTCGTTTCGGATGGCCAAGGCGGGTATGGGCTGGAATTCTGATGATTCAAAAATGCTGAGGCAGGAGAGGGCTCCATTGCGGCAAGAAGGCCAGCACAGCAATCAGTGCGCCGTGTAGGATCAGGATCGCCGCCAGGATTGACCGGAACGGCTCCTTTCTCGTCTTGTGCCGCAGCAACTGCTGTGCAGCCAGCGCGCCCAGGCTACCGCCGATCAGCGCAAGGATGAGAAGCGTGCGTTCGCTGATACGTCGCCTGCCGTGGCGCGCCGCCTGCTTGTCGAAGAAATAGATAGAGAACACCAAGAGGTTCAGCGCCAGAAACAGCAAGGCCCATTTGATAATATCGGTTATCGTCATCGGGGAACCCTACCGCGGCTGCGTTAACGGACGGCAAAACCGCGATGCAGCCGATGGCGAAAGCCTTGCACCGGCACGCCATTTCCTTTACCTCACCAGTGGAAAAGAACAGCCTGCAAAGAGCATCAGATGACCCTTGTCGACGTCCGCACGCCTGATCCGAAACGCTTCATCCCCGGCGCCACCGGCGACTGGGAGGTCATCGTTGGCATGGAAGTCCATGCCCAGGTGCTGTCCAATTCGAAGCTCTTCTCCGGCGCCTCGACGGAATTCGGCAAGCCGCAGAATTCGAACGTCTCGCTGGTCGACGCCGCCATGCCCGGCATGCTGCCCGTCATCAACGAGGAGTGCGTCAGGCAGGCCGTGCGCACCGGCCTCGGCCTGAAAGCCCAAATCAACAAGCGCTCGCTCTTTGATCGCAAGAACTATTTCTATCCCGACCTGCCGCAGGGCTATCAGATCTCGCAGTTCAAGGATCCGATCGTCGGCGAGGGCAAGATCGTCATTTCACTCGGACCTGACCGCCAGGGCCAGTTCGAAGATATCGAGATCGGCATCGAACGCCTGCATCTGGAGCAGGATGCCGGCAAGTCGATGCACGACCAGCACGCGACCATGTCCTATGTCGATCTGAACCGTTCCGGCGTCGCGCTGATGGAGATCGTCTCGAAGCCCGACATGCGCTCGTCCGACGAGGCCAAGGCCTATATGACCAAGCTGCGTTCGATCGTGCGTTACCTCGGTACCTGCGACGGCAACATGGACGAAGGCTCGATGCGCGCCGACGTCAACGTCTCCGTCCGCCGGCCGGGCGAGGATTTCGGCACGCGTTGCGAGATCAAGAACGTCAACTCCATCCGCTTCATCGGTCAGGCGATCGAATATGAAGCCCGTCGCCAGATCGGCATTCTGGAAGAAGGCGGCAAGATCGATCAGGAGACCCGCCTCTTCGACCCGGGCAAGGGCGAGACGCGTTCGATGCGCTCCAAGGAGGATGCGCACGACTATCGTTATTTCCCCGATCCGGATCTGCTGCCGCTCGAATTCGACGATGCCTTCATCAAGGCGCTCGAAGTGCATCTGCCGGAGCTGCCCGACGACAAGAAAGAGCGCTTCGTGCGCGAACTCGGCCTGTCGATCTACGACGCCTCGGTGCTCGTTTCCGAAAAGGCGATCGCCGATTATTACGAAGCCGTCGCCGCAGGCCGTGATGGCAAGATGGCCGCCAACTGGGTGATCAACGATCTGCTCGGCGCGCTGAACCGCACCGGCAAGGACATCGAGCAGACCCCGGTTTCGCCGGCCCAGCTCGGCGCCATCATCGATCTCATCAAGGCCGAAACCATCTCCGGCAAGATCGCCAAGGATCTCTTCGAGATCGTTCTGACTGAAGGCGGCGATCCGGCCGAGATCGTCGAAGCGCGAGGCATGAAGCAGGTGACGGATACCGGCGCGATTGAAAAGGCCGTTGACGAGATCATCGCCGCCAATCCTGACCAGGTCGAAAAGGTCAAGACGAAGCCGACCATGGCGGCCTGGTTCGTCGGCCAGGTGATGAAGGCGACCGGCGGCAAGGCCAATCCACAGGCTGTCCAAGCCCTTGTCAAGGCAAAGCTCGGCATCGAGGAATAAGCGGGTGTATTTCGTCCGCACCGCCGGCGAGCGCGACTTGGAGAAGGTGCGCGCCCTCTTGGTGGAGAGCTTTCATGCCACCTATGACAGCCTGCATGGCAGGGCCAAGGTGGAGGATCTGATCGCCCATCTCTTTTCACCGGCGGCGCTGAAGACGCGCCTCGTGCGGAAGGATGCCGAATTCCTCGTTGCCGATGACGGCCGCAATATCGGCGGCATGGGTTATGCGGCAATGTCGCAGCAATTGACGAAGACGGTCATGCTGCATCTCCTCTATGTCAGGCCGGCGCTGCAGCGCCAGGGCATCGGCCGCGATATCTTCGCCGAACTCGAAACCTGCTTTCCGGATGCGGAAATCATGCGCCTCGAAGTCGAGCCGCAAAACGCTGCGGCGATCGCCTTCTATCAGATGCACGGCTTCACCGAGGTCGGCCGCAACGAGAACAACGGGGCTGGACAATCCGGCATTCCGGCGCTGATCTTCGAAAAGCCGCTCGAAGGGCATTGAGAGCGTGGCGGTCGAGTGGCCCGATATTCCCATTCGCCAGGCAAGCAGGGAAGATCTGCCGGCGCTCTTGGCAATGTCGGCGCGCTGATGATTGAATTCGCCATTGCCGAGGCAAAAGGCCGCGGTATCGGGCGGGTTGCGGTGACCTCGAATGCGATACGCAAGGATGCCCATCGTTTCTATGAAAGGCTGGGCTTCAAGCCCTCGCTTCTGGGCTTCAAGATGGCTTTGAAATGACCCGTGGCGGTCGCGGAATCGCTGGACAATTCAGCTTGGCGACGGCATAAGCGAGGAAACGAATTCTGGTTTGGCTCGCATCTGGCGGGCACAAGGAAAAGACATGTGGAATCTTCTGGTTCAGACCTTTACCTGGTGGAACGGTCAGACGATGGGCACGCGTTTTGCGACCTGGCGTTTTGGCAAGCGCGTCGGCGAGGATGAATTCGGCAACGTCTACTACGAAGGCGGCATGTCCTCCTACGGTCTGCCGAAGCGCTGGGTGATCTACAAGGGTTATGCCGAAGCCTCCGCCATTCCGCCGGGCTGGCATGGCTGGATGCATCATCGCACCGATGTTCCCCCGTCCAAGGAAAGCTACGTCGCCAAGGATTGGCAGAAGCCGCACCGGCCCAACCATACCGGTTCGCCGCAGGCCTATCGTCCGCCGGGCTCTATCGCCGTTCCGGGCGAACGTCCGCGCGTCACAGGCGATTACGATGCTTGGACGCCGGGCAACTGAGACGGCTCGACCGGGCGATCCCAAGACCCGGCTTTTGGCCACAATTGACCTTTACCCGCAGGTTGGCCGCGCTTGACCGCGGCTGTGAACTGAAAATGTCTGGAGACGGGTACATATGAAGCTCTTCACGCGGAACAAGGTCCTGCGTGCCGCCGGATCGCTGCTGGCGCTCTCGGCCCTGCTTCCGCCAGTTGCGGCAAATGCCGCACGCATCGAAAATCCGGTTGCCGTCTTCTCCGGCCTCGACAAGATCACCGGCCGCATCACGACCTTCGACGTCTATGTCAATGAGACGGTACAGTTCGGTGCGCTGCAGGTGACACCGAAGGCCTGCTATTCGCGAGATCAGTCGGAAGCGCAGAAGATCGATGGTTTCGTCGAGGTCGATGAGATCACCCTCGACCGCAAGATCCGCCGCATCTTCACCGGCTGGATGTTTGCCGCCAGCCCTGGCCTCAACGCCGTCGAGCACCCGATCTACGACGTCTGGCTGAAGGACTGCAAGGCAAACTCGGATGTGCCGGCTCCTGACGGTGCCAAGGCGACAGCTCGCTAGCGCCTCTCATCACGCTTTACAGCGCCGCACGCCTTTTCAGACACACAAACAACGACGCTGTAACACTTTGAGTGACGCAGCAACCTGGATGAGCCTATGCGGTGGGTGTCTTGTTCCTCTTGAAAAGGCCCTTGGCAAAGCGAAGCGCACCGGCGAACACAATGAAAACGAGGACGCCGCCCTTTTTGAGGAAGGCGAGGGCGAGTGCCAGCAATCCCACCTTGGCAGCAATCTTGGCGCCCGCGCCCGCAGCGATCATTCCCGCCATCCCATAGGCCGCGATCTTGTCGCCCTCGACGTAGTCGGTATAGGCCATTCCCTTGTCGAACTGCACGAGCTTGGTGACGGTCGGGATGACACCCTCGATCTCTTTCAGCTGGTCGAGGCCGGCGACGAAGTTGAATTGAAATACGCCCTCGCGGCCGAACACACGCACGGAATAGTTCAGCGTGTGCTGCTTATCGTCGCCGAACATTAGATCACGCGCCCAGTGCAGCGTATGCGCGAATTTGTCGTAGTGCGGCGTGGATGCCCAGCCGACAAGCGTGATCTTCGGAAAACCCTGCTTTTCGCGCTCGACGTTGTTTTCCCTGATGGAATCCTTGATGTTCTGCAGCAGTTCGTCGTAATTGGTCGTGGCGACATCGACGTCCGAGACATAGCCGTCGGCGCTGTGTTCCACGGTGGAACCCCAGGCCTCTATATCGGTCGGCGCGTATTTCGCCGGGAAGATCATCCCCATCGTTCCCTCCGCCGCCGCCGGAGGATTTCCCCAGATATCGACGAGTACCGTCATCGCGTCGGCAGGGCTGAGATAGTAGAAGTCGGCGGGCACGTTCAGCGTTGCCTTCGCTTCAGGCAGCTTGATCACACCCTGCTGAAAATCGAGCTTCTCCAGCACCGGCTTTTCCGCGTCGGAAAAATCGGTCCTGTTCGGGAACATATCCTGGTAGGGACGTGCACCGGCTTGACCTGCAAATAAGGTCAAAAGGACTGCGGCAGCAAAATATCGTTTCAAAATTCTATCCCCCGTTGCATTTTTGAACCTAGCCAAATCGGCTGGAAAATCAACGTACGCATGAAACGATCGGGCTTAAAATGTAAGGTGCGGCGACTCCATCGCCGCGGCAAGCATCCCGGCATAGTCGGTCTTCGGAACGTCGATCGCTCCGAATGTCTTCAGGTGTTCGGTGGTGAACTGCGTGTCGAGCAGGGTGAAGCCCTTTTGCCGCAGCCGGTCGACCAGATGCACGAGGCAGATCTTCGAGGCATCCGTCCGGCGCGAAAACATGCTTTCGCCGAAGAAGGCCGAGCCGAGCGAGACGCCGTAGAGGCCGCCGACTAGTTCATCGCCCTCCCAAGCTTCCACGGTATGGGCATGGCCCATGTCGAAGAGCGTCGAATAAAGCGATCTGATCGTCCTGTTGATCCAGGTGCTCGGACGCCCGGATGTCTCCTCCGCGCAGGCGGCGATGACCTGATCGAAAGCGTGATCGAAACGGATCTCGAAGGGATTCTTGCGCACCGTCTTGGCAAGGCTTTTCGACACATGGAAATGGTCGAACGGCAGCACGCCGCGCAGTTCCGGTTCGACCCAGAAAATTTCCGGGTCGTCGGCGGATTCGGCCATCGGGAAGAGGCCGATGGAATAGGCGCGCAGGAGAATGTCAGGGGTTATGCCTGGTGACTTCCTGCGCGATCCTGCCATTCCTGTCCTATGCCGCCGGTGTGTTGGCGAGGTAGTCTTCCAGCCAGTGGATGTCGTAGTCGCCGTTGGCGATATCCTGGTTGGAGACGAGATCCTGGAATAGCGGCAGCGTTGTATTGATGCCGTCGACGACGAATTCGTCGAGCGCCCGGCGCAGGCGCATCATGCATTCGACGCGGGTACGGCCGTGCACGATCAGCTTGCCGATGAGGCTGTCGTAATAAGGCGGGATCTTGTAGCCCTGATAGGCACCGGAATCGATGCGCACGCCGAGACCACCCGGCGCGTGGAAGTGCGTGATCGTACCGGGTGAGGGCACGAAGGTGCGCGGGTGCTCGGCATTGATACGGCACTCGATGGCGTGACCGGAAAAATGCACTTCGTCCTGCGTCACCGACAGACCGCCGCCGGAAGCGACGCGGATCTGCTCGTGCACGAGGTCGATGCCGGTGATCGCTTCGGTGATCGGATGTTCCACCTGCAGGCGGGTGTTCATTTCGATGAAGTAGAACTCGCCGTTCTCGTAGAGGAATTCGATCGTGCCGGCGCCGCGATATTTCAGCTTCTTCATGGCGTCGGCGCAGATCTGGCCGATCTTCATGCGCTGCTCGACGTTGAGGGCCGGCGAATTCGCCTCTTCCCAGACCTTCTGATGGCGCCGCTGCAGCGAGCAGTCGCGCTCGCCGAGATGGATGGCATTGCCTTCGCCGTCGCCGAACACCTGGATTTCGATGTGGCGCGGCTTGCCGAGATATTTTTCCATGTAGACGGCATCGTTGCCGAAGGCGGCTGCTGCTTCCGTGCGGGCCGTCGACCAGGCCTCGATCACGTCGGCCTCGCTCTTGGCGACCTTCATGCCGCGTCCGCCGCCGCCGGCCGTGGCCTTGATTAGCACCGGATAGCCGATTTCGGCGGCCGTCTTCAGCGCATCCTCTTCGGTCTTCACCTCGCCGTCCGAGCCTGGAACGACGGGAATGCCGAGTTCCAGCGCCGTCGTCTTGGCGGTGATCTTGTCGCCCATGATGCGGATATGGTCCGCCGTCGGCCCAATGAAAGTGATGCCGTGGGCTTCGAGGATATCGGCGAACTTGGCATTCTCCGACAGAAAGCCGTAGCCCGGATGCACGGCGTCGGCACCGGTGATCTCGCAGGCGGCGACGATCTGGTGGATGTTGAGATAGCTCTCGCGCGAGGAGGGTGGGCCGATGCAGACACTTTCGTCGGCAAGGCGCACATGCATGGCATCGGCGTCGGCGGTGGAATGAACCACGACGCAGGCGATGCCGAGCTCCTTGCAGGCCCGGAGCACGCGAAGGGCGATTTCTCCGCGATTGGCGATGAGGATTTTCGAAATCATGGGCATGGGCCTATTCGATGACGACGAGGGCTTGGCCGTATTCGACGGGATGTCCGTCATCGACGAGGATCTCGGTCACCTTGCCTGACTTCGGCGAAGGGATCTGGTTCATCGTCTTCATCGCTTCGATGATGATCAACGTCTGGCCTTCCTTGACGGTTGCGCCGACTTCGATGAAGGGACGCGCGCCCGGAGCCGACGCCATATAGACGGTGCCTACCATCGGTGCATTGACGACATTGGCCGGGTTGCGGCTGGGAGCTGCGGCTGGCGCGGCAGCGGCTGCCGCAGCGGGCGCGGCAAAGGCCGGTGCGGCGATCGGCGCCTGAACATATTGCGGCGTGCCGGCGCGCGAAACGCGGATGCGCAGGTCGTCCTGCTCGACCTCGATCTCCGTCAGATCCGTTTCGTTGAGAATATTGGCGAGATCGCGGATCAGTGCCTGGTCGATACCCGATTTCTTTTCAGCCATGGTGTTGCCCTGTCTTATTCTTATGCCGTGATGTTCTTCAGCGCGTGGAGCGCCAGGATGTAGCTGTGAGGCCCGAAGCCACAGATCACGCCTTTGCATGCCGGCGCGATCATCGACTTGTGGCGGAATTCTTCCCGTGCATGCACGTTGGATATGTGGAGCTCGACGACGGGAATGGAAATAGCGCGGATCGCATCATGCAGCGCGACCGATGTATGCGTATAGGCGCCTGCATTGATGGCAACGCCGACGGCCTTTTCGTCGGCCTCATGGAACCAATCGACGAGCGTGCCTTCGTGATTGCTCTGGCGGAAGTCGATATCGAGGCCGAGCTCGCGCCCTGCAGCCTTGCAGTCCGCCTCGATGTCCTTGAGCGTCTTGCCGCCATAAATGCCGGGCTCTCGTTTACCCAGCATGTTCAGGTTGGGGCCGTTCAGGACAAAAATCGTTTGCGTCATCGAATGTTCCGTAAAAGGTACGACGGCAACCTATAGACTCCGCGAAGGCTGAATGAAAGCCCTTACGGAATGGCCAGCGGCAATCGTGCCACATTTGTCCACATGGTTGAAACACTTAGATTTTGGCGATTTGATGAGCTGGCGGCTGGCGGCTGCTTTGCTCAGCAGGCAGTCTTGCCGCAGCTGCGCATGTTCTTGACCTTGGCTTCGAGATCGTCGAGCCCGACGGCGCCAGGCACCAGTTCGTTGCCGATCACATAGGAGGGCGTGCCGCTGATGCCGAGACTGGAGGCGAGCTGGTAGGTCGCCTGGACTATACCGTCATTCGGGCTCTTTGCCATCTCGGCGCGGATCTTGTCCGCGCTGACGCCGAGCGAAGCGGCGACCGCGATCGCTGTTTCGTCGGAGGCACGGCCTTCGGTGCCGAGAAGGGCAACGTGGAAATCGGCATATTTCTCCGGTGCGAGCTTGCGGAAGGCGTCGGCCACCTTGTGGGCGGCGACCGAATCCGGCCCGAGGATCGGGAATTCCTTGAGGATGAAACGGACGTTCTTGTCCTTCTTCAGCATGGCCTGCATGTCGGGAAGCGCATGGCGGCAGTAGCTGCAATTATAATCGAAGAATTCGACGACAGTGACATCGCCCTTGGGATTGCCGAGCGTGACGTCGTTCTTTGAATCGAAAATGTCGGTGGTGTTCTCTTCGATCGCCATATTGGCTTTCACCGACCGCTGGGCCTCCTGCTTCTTCTGCAGCGCATCCTGGACTTCCAGCATGATCTCGGGATTCTCGATCAGGTATTGCTTGATGAATTCGCCGAACTCCTTCTTCTGCTGGTCGTCGAGCGCTGCCGCGGGAAGCGGAAGGGCGATCGATGCGGCAAGCGCCAGTGCGGTGAAGGTCTTCGGGAAGAATGCCATGTTATCCTCGTCATCGGCGGGATGGTCGTCTCTTCGTCGAGAAGACCGTCGCCGGGTTAATGGACTTGAATGCGTCGCGTCAAGGTACGGTGCGTTCTGTTCTGCTCAAACAGGAATTTTTCATCCCCGTCCGGCCCTCGCGGGATTGTGATGAGCCGATTAATGCGGCAATTGTCGGGCCGTCACTGAAGAAGCTGAGCGAGAAACGATCTTGTTTTCCATATCGAAACGCAGCGAAGTTGAGCCTTTTCACGCCATGGACGTCCTGGCGGAGGCGACGAAGCGGCGCGCGAGCGGCCATCCCGTGATCTCGATGGCGGTCGGTCAGCCCTCGCATCCGGCACCTGAGGCGGCCCTCGAAGCGGCGCGCGCAGCCCTCGCCGAAGGCAGGATCGGCTATACCGATGCGTTGGGAACGGCGCGGCTGAAATCGGCGCTCGCCTGGCACTACAAGGATCGCCACGGCCTGGAGATCGATCCCAAGCGCATCGCCATCACCACCGGTTCCTCGGCCGGCTTTAATCTCGCCTTCCTGTCGCTTTTCGATGCCGGCGATGCGGTGGCGATCGCAAGACCGGGTTATCCCGCCTATCGCAATATCCTCGGCGCGCTGGGCTTGAAGGTTCTGGAAGTGCCTGTAACGGCCGAGACCCACTTCACCCTGACGCCGCAAAGCCTCGAAGCGGCGCAGAAGGAAAGCGGCATGACGCTGAAAGGCGTGCTGCTCGCAAGCCCGGCCAACCCGACCGGCACGTTGACCGGCCGCGAGGGTCTGAAGGCGCTTTCGGATTACTGCGCGGCCCATTCCATCGCCTTCATCTCCGATGAAATCTATCACGGGCTGACCTTCGCCGGCGAGGAGGCGAGCGCGCTGGAGCTGACCGACGAGGCGATCGTCATCAACTCCTTCTCCAAATATTATTGCATGACCGGCTGGCGAATCGGCTGGATGGTGCTTCCCGAGCGCTTGGTGCGGCCGATCGAGCGGGTGGCGCAGAGCCTCTATATCTCCCCGCCCGAGCTCTCCCAGATTGCCGCCACGGCCGCTCTGAGCGCCGGTGCCGAGCTCGATCGTTACAAGACCAGTTACGCCGCCAACCGCGATTTGCTGATGCGGCGCCTGCCGCAGATCGGGTTTTCGATCGCCTCGCCGATGGACGGCGCCTTCTACGCCTATCTCGACGTCACCCGCTTCACCAATGACAGCATGGGCTTCGCCAAACGCATGCTCGCGGAAATCGACGTCGCCGCCACGCCGGGTCTCGATTTCGATCCGCTGGAGGGAAATCGAACCTTGCGTCTGTCCTATGCGGGCTCGCAAGCGGAGATCGCCGAGGCGGTGGAGCGAATCGCGGCCTGGCTGAAATAGCGCTCGCGGCTGCTTACTCTCTTATCGCTCAGCTACGCGACGAAAACAGTGAGGCAAGCGTCGAAGACGGTTTGTTGTTCAGCCGCGGCACCACCACGAGCTGCTTGATGTCGCCGCGCTTGTAGGCGGCGAGGAAGCGGCGGTAATCCTTGAAGGAGACACAGCCGTTGGAATCGCCGTTCTTGCCGAGCATGTAGGTATGGGCGAGTAGGCCGACACGGTCATAGATGGCGTCGGAACCTTCGACCGGCGTTAGCCGCAATGCTTCGACGCCATGGAAAAGGCTCTCGCGCATGGTGAGGGCATAGGTGTGCGGCGGCGTCGGTCCACGCATCTTCTTGTTGGCGAAACGCGGGTTGTCGCGCATCTTGCCGAGCCCGGAATGGGCCTCGAGGCGCTCGCCGTTCGGCAGATAGACGGTGCTGTTTTCGATATCGTAGATCGCCACGCCTGCGCGCAGCTTCGGCGAGAAGACCGGCTTATCGTAGCGCGGCACTGCATCGTCCTCGTCATCTTCGATCGGCGAGTTCGGCTGGGCGTAGGCAAGTACAGGCTCGTCAGAGCGCTGCGAACCCTTGGAGGCCGGTGTCGGTTTGCCGATGAGGCCATCGGGACGTGCCATCGGCAGCGGCACCGAACCTTCATCCGGCGCCAGCACGAGATCGAAGGGGGGCGCGTCGTCCGCGGCGGCGACGACGTCAGGTGCGGGTGCCGAAGCGGGAATGGAGGCGGTTCTGAGAGGAGGTGTGGTTGGTTCGACCGGGGCCGGCGCGATTTGCCGGGATCCGGCATCGGCAAGCGCAAGCAGGGTCGGGAGTTCGGCTGCGGCGACCGCCTCCTTCGAGGGAACGATGATCCGGTCGCCGTCGTCTTCGTCCGTCTCTGCCGAGGCGAGCTCGACCGGCGCCGTCACGATGAAATCGTCCTTGCGGAATTTGGCGCTGTCGGAGATCGCCGCCACGACCGGCTGTTCGGCAGCCATGGCGAGCCGATTGTTTTTGGCGAGAACCGCGAGCGCTGTCGCGGCGGCAGCGGTCTTTTCGGCATGGGATTGAATGAGGCTCGCCGTCAGCGGTACCTTCGGCTTCGCATCGAAGGCGGCCAGCCGGTCGGCCTTGCCGACATGGATCAGCCTCTCGTGACGCGGTGAAGGCGCCAGCTTCGGCGCAGTCGCCACCTGTGCCAGGCGATCCGGCGGAGAATAGGGAGCGGCTAACGAGTGCATCGTCGCGAAGGTCGCGATCAGCCATGTAGAGGTCAGAAATCCGGCGCCGACAACACCGTAAAGGAAACCGCGAGATCTGCGCCAACGGAAAGCAGATCCGCCAAGAAGGGTGACGTCATCGAACGTCCCGACCGCAAACGCCATACTACACTCGTCTTTCAAACTCGCTACGCAGGCCGGCGGCACTGACTGACTAAACTTCGCCGGGGGCCGGTACAGGCGCAAATGGGCCGAATTTAGACCACCCACGACGTCCGACTGTCTCGCAAGGATGACGAATTATGGTTTCTAATTTGTTTACGCGGCGTTGCAGTTTTTCACGACGTCTCAAAAAGATGCGTTGAGGCGTCTCAGGCGCGCTCCATCACATAACTTCCCGGCGCTTCCTCGATCGCGTTCAGCGCGTCGCCGCCGGGTTTGCGGGCCGGCACGCGTCTGCCGTCATGCGTCTCGATCCAGGCCTGCCAATGCGGCCACCATGATCCCGGGGTCTCCGTCGCCTGCTCGAGCCAGGTCTCGTAGTCCCCCTTGGCGGGGCCGCCGGTCCAGAATTGATACTTCTTCCTGTCGGGCGGGTTGACGACGCCGGCGATATGTCCCGAGCCGGTCACGACGAATTCCACCTTGCCGCCGAAGAATCGGCTGCCGAGGAAGACGGACTTGGCAGGTGCGATGTGATCCTCGCGGGTGGCGAGATTATAGATCGGGATTTTGACGTCCTTCAGTGACACGGACTTGCCGTCGAGGATCATCTCGTTCTGCGTCAGCGCATTGTTGAGATAGCAATTGCGCAGGTAGAAGGCATGGTTTGCCGCTGCCATGCGGGTCGAATCGGCGTTCCAGAACAACAGGTCGAAGGGCAGGGGATCCTGGCCCTTGAGGTAGTTGTTGACGAAATAAGGCCAGATCAGCTCGGAGGCGCGCAGCATGTTGAAGGCCATCGACATCTTCGTGCCGTCGAGATAGCCGGCCGCCCGCATATGCTCTTCGAGCGATTCAAGCTGCTCCTCGTCGACAAAGACCTTGAGGTCGCCGGCATGGGTGAAATCGACCTGGGTGGTGAAGAGTGTCGCAGTCTTGATGCGCTTGTTCTTCTCCTTGGCATGCAGCGCCAGTGTCGCGGCCAGCAGCGTACCGCCGACGCAGTAGCCGACGGCGTTGACATCCTTCTCGCCGGTCGCTTTCTCGATTGTATCAAGCGCGAAATCGATGCCTTCGCGGGCATAGGCCGTCCAGTCCTTTTCGGCGTGGCGCGCATCCGGGTTGACCCAGGAAATGACGAACACCGTCTGACCCTGGTCGACGCACCATTTGATGAAGGATTTTTGCGGGTTGAGGTCGAGAATATAGAACTTGTTGATCCAGGGCGGGCAGATCAGCAGCGGCCGCTTCAGCACCGTTTCAGTCGAAGCCTCGTACTGGATGATCTGGCAGATGTCGTTCTGGGCGATCACCTTGCCTGGTGTCAGCGCCATATCGCGGCCGACGGCGAATTTCGTCATGTCGGTCTGGCGAAGACGAAGATCGCCGTTTCCGGCAGCGATATCCTCGGCCAGCATCTTCATGCCGCGCACCAGATTGGCGCCGCTGGTCGCGATTGTCTCGCGGTAGAGTTGCGGATTGGTGGCGATGAAGTTGGTCGGCGAAAGCGCTGCCGTGATCTGCTTCACGTAGAAGCCGGCCTTGTGCTTGGTGTGTTCATCGAGGCCATCGGTTTCCGACACCATCTTTTCCACCCAGTCGGTGGTGAGGAAATAGACCTGGCGGAGAAAATCGAAGAACGGATTCTTCTGCCAGTCCTCGTCCGAAAAACGCTTGTCCTTGCGGGTGTCCGGCTCGGGTGGCGTGGGATCGCCCTGCATGCGCTGCATCGAGCGCATCCAGATGCCGAAGAACGAGGACATCAGCTGCGTCTGTGCCTCGAAGGTGCGGCGCGGATCGGAAATCCAGTATTCGGTGACCTTGGAAAGCGTCTTGACCATGTCGGTCATCGGATCGGCGGCGCTCTCGGTGATCTCGCCGCGTTCGCGCGGCGCAAGCCAGGCAGACGCTGCCTGTCCGAGATTTTCGAGCGCCCGCGCGAAATTCATCGCCATGGCCTCAGGATCCTTCAACAGATAGGGATCGAGATCGGTCGCGTCGAAGCCGGCCTTGCCGCCATTCTCCTGCTTGCTGTCGGTCACCATTTCCTCCGGCGGCAGCACCACTCTTTTTATCCATTCGTTGTACATCGTGATCGAACGAGAAAACAAGTTCCACCCGCATCGGCTCATGCTATTGCTTTGTGGCTGCGACAAATTTAACAGTCGAAGCAGTCAAAACTGGATTTTTGAGGCATGACGAAGAACGGCATTCGGCGCATCGCAACCTTCAACCGCACCGCACTGATCTGCGCCGCGGCGGCGATGGCGCTTGCCGGATGCAATCTGACGGCGGAACAAAAAGCCGCAGCCGCCGCCAAACGAGCGGCGCCGACCGCCGTCGTCATGCCGGCCACCAAGGGCGAGGCGGCCGAGGGCGGCCTTGCAAAATACCCGGACGGCTATCCGAATTTCGGCGCGCCGCTGACCGCCGCCAATGTCCAGATGAGCGACGAGCAGGCGGCCGAACTGCAGCATCAGCTGACGGCACTTGGCGCCCGGCGCAAGGCCGGCACGATCTCGGAAGCCGAATATCAGGCCAAGGTCGCCGAAATGCGGCGGCTGGCCGCCGAGCACGGCACTGATACGCTCTCGGAAATCTCCAAATAGACCTTGCCTTTCAGGCAATTTGGACGCAAAGCCATTCCGAATGGATCGGAAGATGCAATTTTCCTGATAATGCGCGTTACGCGGCCTTTCCGTCAAAGATTCGCCGCGTCGCTTGGGTCTGATGAATACGGCGTTGCGATTCTGAAGTTCGTGTCGCAGCCGCCGGGAGACGGAACGAACTTCGACTGCGGCCCGAAATGCCGCCTTTCCATGGGGAATGAGATGGAAGAGTTTCACAAAGTCCGGCGTTTGCCGCCTTATGTTTTCGAACAGGTCAACCGTTTGAAGGCAAGCGCGCGAGCGGGCGGCGCCGATATCATCGATCTCGGCATGGGAAACCCCGACCTTCCCACTCCCCAGTCGATCGTCGACAAGCTGTGCGAGGTCGTGCAGGATCCGCGCACGCACCGTTATTCCTCTTCCAAGGGCATTCCGGGGCTGCGCCGCGCCCAGGCCGCCTATTATGCCCGCCGTTTCGGCGTCAAGCTCAACCCGGATACCCAGGTGGTTGCCACCTTGGGCTCCAAGGAAGGCTTCGCCAACATGGCGCAGGCAATCACGGCGCCTGGCGACGTGATCCTCTGCCCGAATCCCACCTATCCGATCCACGCCTTCGGCTTCCTGATGGCGGGTGGCGTGATCCGTTCCATGTCGGTGGAGCCGGATGCGAGCTTCTTCGAACCGCTGGAACGCGCCGTCAAGCATTCGATCCCGAAGCCCTTGGCGCTGATCCTCAACTATCCCTCGAACCCGACGGCTTTTGTCGCGACGCTCGATTTCTACAAGGACGTCATCGCCTTTGCGAAAAAGCATGACATCATCGTGCTTTCCGATCTTGCCTATTCGGAAATCTACTTCGACGGCGCCCCGCCGCCGTCGGTTCTCGAAGTGCCGGGCGCTATGGACGTGACCGTCGAGTTCACCTCGATGTCGAAAACCTTCTCCATGCCCGGCTGGCGCATGGGCTTTGCCGTCGGCAACGAGCGACTGATCGCAGCGCTCACCCGCGTCAAGTCCTATCTCGACTACGGCGCCTTCACGCCGATCCAGGTGGCGGCAACGCACGCGCTGAACGGCGATGGTTCCGACATTGCGGAAGTCCGCAACGTCTATAAACGTCGCCGCGACGTCATGGTCGAAAGCTTCGGCAAGGCCGGGTTCGACGTGCCGCCGCCGGCTGCGACGATGTTCGCCTGGGCGAAGATCCCGGAAAAGTTCCGTCATCTCGGTTCGCTGGAATTCTCCAAGCTGCTGGTCGAGAAGGCCGACGTCGCCGTTGCCCCGGGCATCGGCTTCGGCGAAATGGGCGACGACTACGTCCGTCTGGCACTTGTCGAGAATGAACACCGCATCCGCCAGGCTGCGCGCAACATCAAGAAGTTCATGTCGACGGCAGACGAGACGATGCACAACGTCATCTCGCTGAACGCACACCGCTAATCCAACCGTTGGGCAGCCGCGTCATGCGGCTGCCGCCACACAGACATTTCAGGATCGATCCATGGCAGATGCCCTCAAAATCGGCATTGCGGGCTTGGGCACCGTTGGCGCCTCGCTTGTCCGCATCATTCAGCAGAAAAGCAACGAGCTTGCCGTCACCTGCGGGCGTCCGATCACCATCACCGCCGTTTCGGCACGTGACAAGGCGAGGGACCGCGGCATCGATCTTTCCGCTGTTACCTGGTTCGACCGGCCGGAAGAGCTTGCCGAAAAGGGCGATATCGACGTCTTCGTCGAGCTGATGGGCGGCGCCGAAGGGGCTGCCAACATCTCGGTGCGTACGGCACTCCAGCGTGGTCTCCATGTGGTGACAGCCAACAAGGCGCTGCTTGCCTATCACGGCGTCGAGCTTGCGACGATCGCCGAGGAGAAGGGGTCGCTGCTGAACTTCGAGGCGGCGGTCGCCGGCGGCATCCCGGTCATCAAGGCCCTGCGTGAATCGCTGACGGGCAATTCCGTCTCGCGCATCTATGGCATCATGAATGGCACCTGCAATTATATCCTGACCAAGATGGAGAAGGAGGGGCTTTCCTTCGCCGAATGCCTCAAGGAAGCGCAGCGGCTGGGTTATGCCGAGGCCGATCCGGCCTTCGATATCGAGGGCAACGACACGGCCCATAAGCTTTCCATCTTGACGACGCTCGCCTTCGGCAATCAGATCGCCGCCGACGACATCTATCTCGAAGGCATCACCAACATCTCGATCGAGGATATCCACGCCGCTGCCGAACTCGGTTATCGCATCAAGCTCTTGGGCGTTGCCCAGCGCACCGATACCGGCATCGAACAGCGCGTCCATCCCACAATGGTGCCGGTCGATTCGGTCATCGCCCAGGTCGACGGCGTTACCAATGCAGTGGCGATCGAATCCGACGTGCTCGGGGAACTGCTGATGGTCGGCCCTGGCGCCGGCGGCAACGCCACAGCCTCGTCGGTGCTTGGTGATATCGCCGATATCGCCAAGAGCCAGCCGGGCGCCCAGCGGGTGCCGGTGCTCGGCCATCCCGCAACCACACTGGAACCCTATCGCAAGGCGCAGATGCAGAGCCACGAGGGCGGCTATTTCATCCGCCTGACCGTGCTCGACCGCACCGGCGTCTTTGCCAGCGTCGCAACCCGCATGGCCGAAAACAACATCTCGCTGGAATCGATCGTCCAGCGCTCCAAGCAGCACCTGGCGCCATCGCATCACCAGACGATCATTCTCGTCACCCACGCGACGACGGAAGACTCGGTGCGCAAGGCAGTCGCTTCGATCAAGTCGGAAGGTTACCTCTTCGGCGAGCCGCAGGTGATTCGCATCGAGCGGCCCAAAGAGGAAGGCTGAGCTTTTTCCCGTCCCGGAGGACCGCTGAGCCGCCCTGTTCCTGCAGGGCAGTTTTTTCTGTTATCTATTCAACCTTCCCTTACGGAAGCCTATATTAACAGATACCGAAATATTGATATAACTAAACCTAAGATGGTGAGTCGTCTGGGTGGAGAATTTCATGAGTAAGGACAGCCACGCCGGGAAGGGGTATGGCTACCCGAGCGATGTGCCGCCGAACCCTCCTGATATGCCTGAGGAAATCCTCAAGCCGGCCTACCGTGAAATTCCTGAAGAGGTCTCTGATGAGGCTGATGACGAGGAAAACACGGAAGGCCGTAACTGGGCCATTCTGCTGACGCTGTTTTCGTTCCTGCTGGTGCAGTTCGCCGGCATCGCCATGATCATCTGGGCGGTGTTTTGGTAAAAACCCGTGTCTGCAAATCCATCGCTATGTTATCTCCGCTGCTCCTGTAGAAAGAGCAGATGAAGTCAGCGGAGTGTGGCATGGCAGATCTCGTCGACCCCGTACAGCGCGCCTTTCTCGGCGTGGAGAAATCCGCGCTCGACAATCGCTGGGTGGCGCGGCTCGACCAGGCCGGGCAGAACCGCGCGCTGGCCATGTCGCAGATCCATGGATTGCCGGATCTGATCGCCCGGGTGCTTGCCGGGCGCGGCGTGACGGTGGACGAGGCGATCGAATTCCTTGATCCGACGATCCGCAGCCTGATGCCCGATCCCCATAAGCTGACCGATTGCGAAAAGGCGGCAACCCGCCTTCTGCGCGCCATCGAGCGCGGCGAGAGCGTCGCCATCTTCGGTGACTACGACGTCGACGGCGCCGCCTCCTCGGCGCTGATGTTTCGCTTTCTCAGCCATTTCGGCGTCAGGGCGACCATCTATATCCCCGACCGCGTCTTCGAAGGTTACGGCCCCAATCCGGCGGCGATCAACCAGTTGATCGATAACGGTGCTGAGCTGATCGTCACCGTCGATTGCGGCTCCACCAGCCACGAGGCGCTTACCGCCGCTGCCGCGCGCAATATCGACGTCGTCGTCATCGATCACCACCAGGTGACACATGAGCTGCCACCCTGCCATGCGCTGGTCAACCCGAACCGCGAGGACGACCTCTCGGGGCAGGGGCATCTTTGCGCCGCCGGCGTCGTCTTCATGGTGCTGGTCGCGACGCTCCGGCTGCTGCGCGCGGCCGGCAACAAGCGCATCCTGGCGATCGACCTGCTGCAATGGCTTGACATCGTGGCACTCGCGACGGTCTGCGATGTCGTGCCGCTGAAGGGCCTAAACCGCGCCTATGTCGTGAAGGGGCTGGTCGCTGCCCGCCACCAGAGCAACGCCGGACTGGCAGCACTCTTCCGCAAGGCGGGGCTCGCCGGCCCGGTGACACCCTATCATTTTGGCTTCCTGATCGGCCCGCGCATCAATGCCGGTGGGCGGATCGGCGACGCGGCACTCGGAAGCCGGCTGCTGACGCTCGATGACGCCGGAGAGGCTGATGTGATCGCGCAGCGCCTCGACGAACTCAACCGCGAACGACAGGCGATGGAGGCGATCATGCTGCAGGAGGCCGAAGCCGAGGCGCTTGCCGAATATGGCGACGGCGAGGGTGCGTCCGTCATCGTCACCGCCCATGAGAAATGGCATCCCGGCATCGTCGGGCTGATCGCGGCGCGGCTGAAGGAAAAATTCAAACGGCCCGCTTTCGCGATCGCCTTCGATCCCTCCGGCCGCGGCACCGGCTCGGGCCGCTCGATCAACGGCTTCGACATGGGCAGGATGGTCCGGGCTGCGGTCGACGAGGGTCTGCTCGTCAAGGGCGGCGGCCACGCCATGGCCGCGGGGCTGACGGTCGAGCGCGCCAATCTCGGCAGGCTGAGAACCTTCTTCACGGAGAAGGCGGCAAAAACGGTGGCCGGCCTCGTTGCCAACGAAACGCTGAAGATCGACGGTGCGATCGGCGCAAGCGGCGCCACCCTCGAACTCATCGACCGCCTGGAGGCCGCCGGCCCCTATGGCTCCGGTCACGCACAGCCGCTCTTTGCCATACCGGCGCATCGCCTGCGCGACGCCCGCCTGGTCGGCGAGAAACATGTGAAATTGACGCTGGAGGCCATGGACGGATCGCGACTCGACGGCATCGCCTTCCGCGCCGCCGATACGCCGCTTGGCAATCTTCTCATCAATTCACGCGGCGCCAACCTGCATGTCGCCGGTTCGCTCGGTGCCGATCATTACCAGGGCGCACGCCGCATCCAGCTGCGCGTCTGCGATGCAGCGCCGGCGAAATAGAGCAGTCGCGCAAGAGCGCTGACGATGTGGAGTGTCAAGGGAGAGAAAGTGGTACGCCCTAGGGGAGTCGAACCCCTCTTCCCAGAATGAAAATCTGGTGTCCTAACCGATAGACGAAGGGCGCTTCGTTCGTGGTGGCGCCCTTATAGTCAGCGCCTTCGAAGGCCGCAAGCGCCAAGGCGCGAAAAAATCATCGTTTTCGCCGATTTATTTTGGCTGTGGAAAAATGAGGCGCAAGCTGCGGCGGAGCGGAGACAAATCAAACCGGCGGGCTAGGATGGGCAGCGTCGCGCGAACCGAAGGGTTCTCCTCGAAGGGACTGACAGGGCCGGCCGACGTCGATCGAATGACGACGGCCTATCAACAGGATGGTACGCCCTAGGGGAGTCGAACCCCTCTTTACAGAATGAGAATCTGTCGTCCTAACCGATAGACGAAGGGCGCAGGCAGCTTCGTTAAAATAGGAGCGCGCGCCGGCTTCTGCAAGCGGAAGTGATGGCTTCTATATGGAGAGAAAGTGGTACGCCCTAGGGGAGTCGAACCCCTCTTCCCAGAATGAAAATCTGGTGTCCTAACCGATAGACGAAGGGCGCTTCCTTCGTGGTGGCGCCCTTATAGTCAGGCGTTTTGAATCCCGCAAGCGGAATTGCGGTTTTCCTTCAAAAAAATGACAGGAAATCCGAGTGCATTCGAGAAGCCGATTATTGAAGCTGAATCAATAGGCTGCCGGTTGTTTCTTTAACGCGACGAGGCGGCGCTGCCGTAACGTGATGCGAAAATCGCGCGGCCGTCAGGCGGCCGTCAGATCGCTCTTGCCGTCGTGATCGGCGCCCGTTTGCCGCCGCAGCCCCAGTTCCAGTCACGGGTTTTGCCGGTATCGAGGTGAACCGAATCCGTGTGGCAGTAGGTGCCGACGCCGCCGCGGTCCGGCAACGAGCGGATATAGGCGGCGATGTCCCATTTCGTCACGCCGTCGATCTGGATGTCGGCGGCCTCGCAGCTCTTGTGCATCGATTCGTCGGCGCCGCCGGCGAGGCGGTTGTGCTCTTCGTCGCGATAGCCGGAAGTGACGATGACAGGCCGGCCGAAATGGCTTTCGACCGTCTTGATCACTTTCAGCAGGTCGGGCTTGAAGCAGCCGACCTCGACCTTGTCGTTCTGGAGATGCAGCCCGTTCGGCGCGATGCGCGTCATGCCGGGCAGGGCCGCCTTGTGCAGCAGGCCGGAAAGGCTGCCAAGCAGGTTCTGCTTCGGCGCACTGTAGAGCGCGTTCATCGTCGAGGTGGGAATGCTGCCCGTCGCCAACGACGCTGTCTGCACGGGCGCAAATTGCGTGCTGCTATTCTGTGAGGATTGCTGCGGCAGCACCGGCTCCGCCGGCTGCTGGGGCACGGGCGGCTGGCTGTAGACGCTGCTTCGCGACGGTGCTGCACCTTCCACCGGCACATAGGCCTGCGGCTGAATGACGGTGGACGTGCTGTTGTTCTGCGGCGGCGGCTGGTGATCGGAAAAGATGCTCATCGCCTGCGCGTTGATCCGGGTCGACTGCAGGACGAGCCCGCCGATATTGGCGGGCGCCGCCGTTGCCGAACCGGCGGGCGGGACGGCTGCATTCGGATCTTGTGCTACGACCTGAGGCGCGCCTTGGGCGCCGGAGACGTTGACCAGCCGGGGATCGCTATAGACCGAACGTGGGGCAGGGCTTGCAGGCGCTGCCGTGGCGAGCTGCGGTGCTGCTGCGGCTTGCACCGCCGGAACCGCCGCCGCCGAATCGAGCGCCTTCTTGTCCGACGCGCAGCCGGACAGCGCCAGCACCGAGGTGGCGATCAGCAAAGCGCCCGTCACGGGCATCCGCATCTGCATGTTAAGCAAGCGACAGTCTCCAGTTGATGCGGAAAATCGGCGAAAAACGCTTCTCTTCCGCTTCGAGTCGCCAGGAGATTGCCTGCGGCGTCGGATCGCGGCAAGCGCCGAGGCGCCGGCCGGACCCGAAATCGAAAAAGCCGCAAGCCTCGCAAAAGCCTTGCGACGAAAACCCTTACCAGGCGCCGGTATTGCCCATCGAGGCCCAGGGCTCAGCGGCCGGAAGCGGGCTGCCTTTCTGCAGGATTTCGATCGAGATGCCATCGGGCGAGCGCACGAAGGCCATGTTGCCGTCGCGCGGCGGCCGGTTGATGGTGATGCCGTTGTCCATCAGATTCTGGCAGGTGGCGTAAATATCGTCGACCTCATAAGCGAGGTGGCCGAAATTGCGACCTCCGCTATAATCTTCCGTGTCCCAATTGTAGGTAAGCTCGAGGCAGGGGGCTTTTTCGCTGCGCGCACGGTCGACATCGTCGCGAGCAGCCAGGAAAACCAGGGTGAAGCGGCCCTTCTCGTTTTCGTGGCGGCGAATTTCCTCCAGTCCGAACAGCGTGGTGTAAAAGGCAAGCGAGGCGTCCAGGTCTTTGACACGAACCATTGTATGTAGATAACGCATTCTATTTACTCCTTTATTAGGGCTGGCTTTTTTCGGCGAACCGAGGTCAGCTTCGGGCAAGTCAACTTTATAAAATGTGCACCTGGGAATAACCGAAAACTAGGACTTGCGCTTATCCGTTACCAAGATGTTAATCTTGATTTCAAGAATCAGTTAACCGTAACAGTGTGACGCGTATTCGAGGGGCTGGCGACAATGGCTGACAGGATTTCATCGAACGAATACTCCGACCTCGACGAGCTATCAGGAGAGGCGGTCGATCTTGTTGAAATCACCGGCGTCGTCAAGTGGTTCGATGTCGCCAAGGGTTTCGGCTTCATCGTGCCCGATAACGGCTTGCAGGATGTTCTCCTGCACGTGACCTGCCTGCGCCGCGACGGTTACCAGACGATCCTCGAGGGAACGCGCATCGTCGCCCTTATCCAGCGCCGCGAGCGCGGCTATCAGGCATTCAAGATCCTCTCGATGGACCAGTCAACCGCGGTTCATCCCTCGCAGCTGCCGCCGGTGCGCACCCATGTGCAGGTCACCGCGACGAGCGGCCTCGAGCGTGCACTCGTCAAGTGGTTCAACCGCACCAAGGGCTTCGGCTTCCTGACGCGCGGCGAGGGCACCGAAGATATCTTCGTGCACATGGAGACGCTGCGCCGCTTCGGCCTGACGGAGCTCCGCCCCGGCCAGGTGGTTCTTGTCCGCTTCGGCGACGGCGAAAAGGGCTTGATGGCCGCAGAGATCCATCCCGACGTTCCGAGCCCGGCAAGCCGGTCGCACTGAACATGCGCGGCCTAATCTTATTTGATGCCATCAGAAGCGCCTTATTGGCGCTTTTTTTCATGGTCGCGCTGCCGGCCTTGGCTGACGAGGAGATGCGGTTCGACAAGGAGCCGCTGCTGATCCAGACCGCTGCGGGCAAGGTGCTGCATTTCACCGTCGAAATCGCCTCGACCCCGGATCAGCGCGCCCACGGACTGATGTTTCGCAAGGTGATGGCCGACGATGCCGGCATGATCTTCGATTTCGACGAGCCGCGGCGCGTCACCATGTGGATGGAAAACACCATCCTGCCGCTCGACATGCTTTTTGCCGACGACACCGGCACGATTCGCCACATCAAGGAAAAGGCAGTGCCCTATTCGCGCGACATCATCGATTCGATGGTTGCGGTGAAATACGTCGTTGAACTCAATGCCGGCATCGTCGCCAAACTGGGAATCAAACCTGGCGACAGGATCGTCAGCGCTACGACGACCAAGAAGGCGAAGTGACGGCGCATGCGAGCCGCGATGCGGCTGTCAAGGAATTCAACAATATCGGGATATTTGAATCGGAGTGGAGAGATTCGAAATCAAATAGGCCATTGATTTTCAATGACTATTTCCACTCTTTGTAACGCTGTTACGGGCTTTCGGGTGGTCTTTCTGTAAGACAGGTCTATCGCTCACATGTAGTCTTTTCAAGCGGAAACTAGTAGCCAAACCAATCCGGCTTCTTATCCTTGCGCTCTAAGAGAGCATTCCAGTCAACGGGCTTCTCTATTCCAACCAGGCTCGGCGGATTGCCGGTTACAAAATAATTGCCATTGGTCTTGAGGTTCGCTTCGAGAAAGCCGGGATCTAAGATTCTACACCCAGAAAAATCACATCGATGAAAGGCATATTCAAAATCACTCGTGCCCAACAATGAAATCAGCGACATGATTGACGCGATATCGCATCGAGTGAATGTGCATCGATAGAACCGGTAGTCGATATCGATCGATCCCCAGTCTCTCAACTCCGTGTTTCTGAACTTCACATTTTGCAGGTCGTTGAGGTTATAATGGACATCCTTCGCAAATACGCCGCTGTGGTAATGGATCAATTTAAAGCCGGGGATGTAGTGCCATAAAGCCGGCTCTCCTTCATAATAGACGCCATAGTTATCAGCGTGTGGACTGGTATAATCGAAAACGATTTCTCGGTCAGTATTTACCCCCTTTTGATCGCCCGTCCGCATGACTCCTGAAATCTGCGGTCGGTGCCGATTGCTATGGTCCTTACTCATGTGGTCTTCCACAAAGTCCGCAAGGAGGTTCATGGCTTGGAAGGCGTATTCTCTATCCGAGCCGGACACGAGCACTCCAAGGGTAGTAATGCCTGCGGAGACGTGAGCGTCTTTCCCTGTTTCGCCTAACAGCTTCGCACCCTCTTGCAAGAGCTTTGCGCGTCCCTCGCTCTCTGACTGATTTGCTTGACGGGTGTTGATAGATCCCCGCCAGCCCACGGTGCAAAAGGTAACGACCGCGAATAGCGCCACGCCGAAAGGGGCAAGGCCCTGAGCCATCTTCAGGTCAGCGTCGCCATCGAATCCGTCGCCGAAGATAGTAATAAATGCTGCAATTACCGCGATGGCAGTAAAGATCGCGCTCGCAATCGCGAGACTATACCAATGGTTCTCCGTCAAAACAGGCCAGTCACCCACTGATCTGTGATCGGTGCTTTCTCTGTCCTTGCCTGCCATCAAACATCCCCGAATCATTATGATGTCAGGATAACTGAAAAACAGAAAACCCGCCGATCTTCACCGGCGGGTCGCAGTCACTTCAGAGGGTCGGGCGAGCTATTTACCCTTCTTCTCGTCTTGGGACAGGACGGAAGCCGCAAGCTTTTTAGCGTCGGTCGCGGTAGGCTTCTTGCTGCCATTGAGAATTTTCGCAGCAAGGGTTGAAGTGGTAGAGCTTGATTGCTTCTTCGCCATCATGCACCACCCATCGGCGCAACGTCGCCGAATTTCTTGCCTGTCTTGATCTCGCTCACGCGTCCCTGATTAATTTTGAACATTGCCGCGATATCGTGCTGCGCCATGTCTGTAATCAGGTAATGCTTGATCTTAGCTGCCATTTCCGGCGTCACCGCCGGTGATACTTTCGACATGCTGGAAGCCCCTCCTTGGGGCATCCCGGCTTGTTCAGCATGGCAAATCGCGGTAGGGTCATCTTGTTGAAGGAGTGACACATTGTGTTGCCAGCCTGCCGCGCCGGTCCATCTGTGTGCGGCTCCACGAGTTGCCCGGCAGGCCATCCTGTCGGGCGCTCGACTGATTCGGTCAGTTGAGTGAGTCCAATCTACCGCAACCTATGTCTGCTCAATAGATGTCAAGCGCCAACTCCACAGGAATCATCGCGCTATGCACAAATTCTGTGGGTCTTGTGTGGATAACTTGAATAACTCAAGAAGATCATTGACAGCTTGAATTCGAGAGCAGCCGCACTTCGCCGGCTACTTTTGACCGTTTAGACGGTCAGCCTCACTTCGTAGATGTGCCTTTTCGAAGCCAATGCCGACGCGGTTGCCCACAAGGCCAAAGAACACCGTCATCACCACAACCGCCAACCACCAGCCCGCGAAGGCTGTCCCGAAGACAGCGATACCGAGGCCGGGCATGCATACAGTCGCGAGCGCCAAACCGGCGAGGACGAACGATGTCGTCCATTTCTGCTGTGTGGTCGTCCATACCAGTCTGGCGGACTGGCGAAGCATGAAGCGCGCTGTTGCGCGGTAGTTCAATTGCATTGATCGGCTCCCCTGCCTGCGCCTGATTGTGCCAACATCGGAGGTCCCATGCAAGAAGCCCGCCGATAATCCACCGGCGGGCATATGCGCTTCGCTACTAGTCTTCAGGTATTGCGATGGGTTGTCCCTCGGCGGTTGCCTCGCCGGCGAGATACCGCACGTCCTGAAGATAAGATTGCGCGGTCGTTCCGTTGCCTTCACCCCAAATGAAAATCCAATTGTCGCCCTCTAATCCACCAACTAGAAGTTTTTGGCGATGGGGCTCATCAGCTATATCTGCCCAGTAGGCCGAGATCTCCCGCCAAACTCGGCGGGCGATGCGCTCTTGACCGAACCAACGCTTCATTTCAGCCTTGTGAATTTCTACCACGCCAATAGTGAAAACCCGTTCCAATCTGGCCAAAAATTTGGGCTCATGCAGCTTGTCCATTGTGCGATTCCTTTCCGTTAACTCGCACAATATAAATAACAGCAATTATGTTAATTGCAAGCGTTATTTAATTTAATCTAGTTATTATGGTGTTGTCGCTTCGGCAAGTCATCACCCCTTCCATGTAGCAATCATAGCGTTGATCTTCGGCTGCACCCGTCGCCGGGCTTCCTCACGATCAACGCAAGCTAGAAGCAACTGGTCATAGTCGGTCATCGTATGCCGAAGCACGTTCTGCATAGTGATGCCGACCGCCTTGCCGAGCTTTGCCCCTTTCCAATCCTTCTTCGCGATCTCGGCGACAAAGAAGGCGACGGCAAAATCAGGGCATCCTGGATGGCAATGCCTTATGTGGTTTTCAATTTTAGCTTCAGAGAATGTAGCCGGGAAATCCAAACAGAAATGGCCCGCCGTGAAGCGGGCCATATGCGACTTGTTTTGTTTACTTGGCATCCGGCACCGGGATGCCGTTGACGGTGACAGAACTCGTGAAATCGATGTTGATCTTAGTGCCCGGAACTGCGGCAAGTGCCGTAGCTGTTCCGCCTGTCTGGAACCATCCATCGATAACGTCGTGCGGCACCTGAACGAAAGACTGCGGGTCGAGCTTGAGAGCTGCGGCTATTCTCTTCTGAAAATCGCCAATAATGCCTTGAGCGACAGAGCGGAATGCATTCCGCTCGCCCTCATGCTGGCGACGGTTCTGTTCGACCAACTGTTGAAGCTCCGGCGACAGGCGATGGTTGTCACGAAGACTAGTGGCGATCTCGCTCATGGAGAGTTTGCGTTTGGCTTGCTCTGTCATCACGCTGCCTTCCTGAAATCTTGAGCAGGTTGCGCTTCAAGCACGCTGTCGGGCCAGATGCCGGCGATCTCCCCCAAGGCGATTTTAAAGAGGTCTGCATCCTGGGAGACGTGGGCATCAGCTGACGCGGCAAGCAAGGCTTCCATGAGGCGGGAATAGGTCGTGGCGTCGAGAATGTATTGAGGCATGTAGTTCGAAAGCTCCTTATGGGTGAAGTTTGTTGATGTGCAATTCATTGCTTTTTTATGAATCGCCGTCAAGGGATGGTGGGCTAATTTATCGTTGGTTTTCAAATAGTTAGTGTCAGTCAATGTTGATTTACCGGCTTCCGGTGGGCTTTGACTCACAGCGGCTCGCTGGCGCGTTTTCGTCACTGGTGAGTGGGTCAGACTCGCCGAAGCCTTCTTCGCACTGGCGGGCCGCCTATGAGTCGTTTTGCGGCTCTTCCGCCGGGCAAGCTCGGCGTCGTGATCCTCACGCGCAATCCGACCAAGCTCGCGCGACACATATTCAATCTTCGCTGTTCCAAGCCGCTCAACGGTCCAATCGGCATCTTTGAGCCGGTAGCCGTTCCAGCCCCGGCAATCGGTGAGCACTTTCACGTCAACTTGCCGCCCGCTGCCAAGGCCATGCATCATGCCGCCCGCACCCTTCAGAACCTGTCGGAAGCGGTTAACGGTTTCCTGCTCCCAATCCGGCAGGATCGCCACGCCATGACAATGAAGCCGGTCGTCGTCGGTAAACTCAAATGAGAAGGCCAGCGGCAGCCGGTAGCCGAGAACGGCCTTGGCAACGCGATTAATGGCACATGAGAGATCACGCGCCGGATCGGCGGACGCGGCAAGCTTGGCGATCCTCTTCCCGCTGAAGTTCAAACTGAACGCGATGGCCTCGCGCTGGAATGCGCGATCAAAGGTTGCTTCCAACTTTTCAGCCGGCGACAGGCGAACCCATGCTTTCGTGATGGGCTTGCGCTTACGAGCGTGCCGGCCTCTCGGCTTGGGTGTTCCGGCGAGACGTTCCTTGACCAGGGGAAGATAGGCGGGTGTGGTCGAGGGTGATGGTGGGGTAGGGGCGGGGTGTTCGTATTGAACTACACCTGCTGCAGCCGAGACAGCCGCAACAGCTTGCGCCGTAGGGGCTTCAGCCTGATTTCCCAGAACCGAATTTGTTGCAAAACTCGCGTTTTTACTGCCGTTATCCGAAGGGATTTCGACAGTAAAATTCGCATAAGAATCTTGACCTTCGCGGGAGCGATGGTAATATGTATCCATTCGAAACCTTTAAGGGTCCGGTCATCAGTCGAAAAGCTGACCGGCCCTTTTCTTTTGGGTAGGATACATTCTATCAAGGTTGGAATTGCCGCTCAATACACTCAGGTTGTCTAGTCGTCACTTAAATATGGCTATTAGACAGCGATTTTATACTTTAGAGAGTGGAGCGCTTCGTGTTTAGCGCCCCCGCCCGGTGCTCAAGAGATTGCCCGGCCTCATCTGCTGCTGGAGTTCTCGAATCACGACGCCGCGCATGGTCGCTTCCATTTCCTGCGCAACATGTTTCGCAAGGTCGGCATTCTGTTCCGGCGTGCCGGCGCTACCAGTCACAGTAACCGGCGCGGAAATGGTTATTTGCTGGGTCGGCGCACTGTTGCCGTTCGCGGCTTTGAGATCGGGCTTGCGAAGGGCTGGCGCGCTGCCGACATAGCCACCTTCGGCATACCCGCCGCGAAGCGCGGCCCGGTGCATGGCGTCGAGGTTGCCGGCGCCGATCCGGCGCGTTGCTTCCTTACTCATGACGAATTCGCCGCGATGCACGACTCCTGCCGGTTCATGCTTGCGGCCGTCGCCGGTATAGCCACCTTCTGCAAAGCCGAGCCGCCGAACAGGCCACCAAACCCAACGCCGCCTTTGCCATCAGACTTCGGCGCGCCACCAAACAGATTTGCGAGCGGACCTTCGCCCATAAGCGCAGCTTGCAGCGCCGCCTTAACGAGAGTTTGCAAAAGCTGCTGAAGGGCTTCTTGAGCAGTCATGGTGCCGGTGATGATGCCGGTGAGGGCGTCAGTCATCCCTTCGCCGAAGAAGCGGGCGGATTCACGGGCTTGCTCCTGCTTCTGCCGCAAGCTGTCCACGCTGGTTTCAGCCGATGCCATACCCTGGGCAAGGCTGGCGATCTCCTGTCGCTGTTGCGGTGTGAGCGCGATGCCGGCGCGTTGGGCTTCGTTGAGCATTTCCTGTTCGTAGCGAAGCGCTGCGGCCCGCTGGGCGGTCATGCCGAGCGTCTGCTGCTCAATACCCTGCTGCGCCGTATATTCACGAGCGCTGCCGGTAATCTGACTATAGGCGTCGGCCTGCTTCTGCGCCGCATCGGTCAAACGCTGAATCTCGTCGGTGGTCTGCTTATTCCGGGCGTCGGCGTCCTCGACATGCCAATTCTCATTCGACAGAGGGAAGGACAGGCCGAAATTGCCAGCGTTCGTATGAACCCAATCGCGGGCGCGATCGGAACCATAGCCGAGGTCGGCAGCATTGCCCTTATTGTGCTGACTGTTGCCGGGCGGTGCCACCCACTTGCGGGCCACTTCCGGCGATCCATATTTCTTCAGGGCTTCAAGCCAAAGCTGCTCCTGCCGGGCAACGTCGCGGAAACCGGAATTGATGGTGACGCTGCCCTTCAGGTCGTCGGGCATGCTGGCGATCATCTTCGCCAGCTTCTCACGGAACGCCGTCTGCATGCCGGTCAAGCTATCCTTGCCCTTACCGTTCGCAAGGATGGCAGAAAGATAAGTCGTCGGGTCGTCTGTCGCGCTCTTGAGGTTGAGCGATGAAAGCGCCTTGCCGCGCATCTCGTTCGCCAGGGCGATTTCACGCTGCCCGCCCGCCTGGGAAATGGCTTTCTGATAAATCGCGTCAATCTTCGCCTTGGCGTCGAGATCGGCGAGCGACTTCGCCAAATCCGGCACCTGTTCCTTCAGGGCGCGGATAGCATCCGAATAGCTCTTGATACCGGCGACGGCCTTCGCGGCCGCGCTGCCGCTACCGGATAGGGCATTATTGAGGTTGTTCACTGGAGGCGTTGCGCCCTTGGCGTCTTCGCCGGCCTTGTAGACGAAATTCTCGCTGTAGCCGTTGCGCCGGTCGAGAACGTCGCGAAGCTTCATGGCCTCGCTGGTCAGTTCCTCGATAAGCTGCTTCTGACGTTCAATGTTGAGATCAACAGTCGGATCGCCAGGGAATGCGCCCTTTTCCTGCGTGAGATCGGCAAGGCGCGTCTTGGCCGTTTCGAGCTGCTGATAGGTCGACACAAGCGCGGACTGCACATTGCGGGTCGTCTGTTCGTCAACCTTGTTAAACCGGTCAAGAAAGTCGTCGGCGAGGAAGGCCACGCTGAGAAAGGCTTCCTTCCAATAGACACCGAACGAGTTTGCGGCAGCGGACCACTTCCGGTCAAATTCGTCGGCGCGCTGGATAAGCTGCTCATCCATGACAAGGCCAAGGTCATTCGCTTCTTTGATCGTCGCGCGGATGCCGTCCGCTCCCCTATCGATAAGCTGCACAAACTTTTCGCCGCCCTGTCCGCCGAAGACTTCATCGAAGACACGGATGCGGGCCGCGCTGTCGAGGCGCTGCATACGGTCGATGATATCTAGCAAAAGGGCCTTCGGATCTTCGAGCTTCCGGGCAAGCTCTTGCGCGCTGTAGCCCATGCGTTGGAAAGATTCCGCGCCGCTGCCGGAACCGGTCTTGATCCATTCATCTGCCCGAAGGGAAAGCTCCTTCATAGCGTCCGTCAGGGCGTCAACGGGAATGCGGTTCTGTTCGGCCACATACTTGAGTTCCTGAAAATCCTTCACCTTCAGGCCGGCCATCTTCGCCATGTCGCCGACTTCGGCAACGCCCTTGGCAAGCTCGCCGACGCGCCCAATGATCTGGTCCAGGCCGCCGACGGCAAGCCCGCCGGCGATGCCGCCGAGCAATCCCTTACCGAAGCTGCCGAGCGTCTTCATTGCGCCGCCCATGGCGTTCTCGATACCGGAAGCAGCGGTTTCAGCCTCCTTTTGGATTGCCCGGAAGTTAGTGCGGCTTTTGCCCTTAGAGCGCTCAAGATCGCGCTCATACTTGTTCAAGCGGGCTTCGAAAGTGACCAAAAGGCGCTGGCCGTCATCCATTGCAAATATCCTTACGCTGCTTCGGCTTGTTGAAAGAGCCGGTCATATTCTTCGGGAGGGAGATCATGAATTGAGCGCTGGTTGTCGTTCGCGGCAGCCCTATGAACGGCCAGCGCGGACGCGATAGCGCCGTCAATATGGTTGCTGTGGCGGGTGCCCTTGTGCATCGTGGTCAATTCGCTGGCGCTGGTCGCGCGCTTTACCACGACGCTTTCGAAGTGATTGCGAAGGATCGGGTGCGCGCCGTGCCGAATGCGACGACCATTCACCACCCGCTCGAGATCGCAAATCGGGCCGTGCATGTGCTTAGCCGTCTGCGGAAGCTGAAGCACGTTGATACCGTGATCCATGAGCTTCGACATGAGCGGCCCGGCGAGCGACGGGTCAAAGATGACTTCACGCACGTCGTAGGTGCCGCAAATGTTAATAATCTGGCCGGCGATCACGTCGGGCTCGATCACCGGGCCGTCAATGACGTTCAACAGGTTGTCGTCGCGCCACCGGGAATAGGGAACCTGTTCGACCTTGACCTTGTCGTCCAGCCCTTCGGACGGAAGATAAAACCAAGGGTGAAGCGAGATCCGGCCATCCTCATGACGGAACGCGGCCACAAGTGCGGTCAAGTCACCGGAGCGTGACAAGTCCACGCCAAGCCAGCACGGCAGGCTTTCGAGGTCGGCAGGGTCGAAAGCCTTATCGTGTCCGGCGTCATAAACGGCCATATCAAACAGCGGGTCGCGGGAAGCTGCCTGCCACAAATTAAGGTGGAACTGCTGGAAGGCGAACCGTTCGGCAGGACGGTGTTCGGCCTCGCGCGCCATCGTGCGCAAGCCGCCGAGATCGGGGAAGCCGTGGGCAAGGCCGGGATTGACCTTGTGCCAAACGGCTTCATCGCGCCAGTCGTCGCCGGGTTCGGCTTCGAAGATGATCGGCAGAAACGACGGGTCGTCAATCTCGCCGGTCGCGACCTTTCGGGCGTAGTCGTAAATCTCGAAACCGATGTTTTCCTGTCCACGGCCTGCGGTCGTGGCAATAATCATGAGGGTGTCGGGAACCTTCGCCATGCCGGACTTGAGGGCTTCCCAGAGATCGCGGCCCTTCCAAGCATGGATTTCATCGACAAGCACAAAACTGGGCGTCTTGCCGTGCTGGGCCGCGCCATCGCTCGAAACGGCGAGCAATTCAGCCTTGTTCGGGCGGCACATGATCTTCTTCGCCGAGTTGTGGGCGTCATATATGCGGGTCGCGGCGACGATGCGGCGATCCTCGCGGACGATATTCGCAGCTTCCTTGAAGCCGATACCCGCCTGTTCGCGGTCGGATGCGGCAAAGATTGCCTGTCCAGCGGGGCGAGCTTCCGGGCCAATGGTATGGAGAAGCGCCCACGCTGCTGCGATGCTGGTCTTACGGTTGCCACGGGGAAGCATAAGGAAGACCGTGCGGACGATACGCGAACCGTCCGTGTTGCGCGGACCATAAATCCGTCGCGTCATGCGTTCCTGAAAGTCGTAAAGCTGGAACCGCCCCTTTGCGGCGAGGCTGGCCGGGTGCTTCAGCGCCCGGATGAAATCAACGGCTTCCTGCCCATAGCCGAACGGATCGGGAATGGTGCTGCCGTCAACAATCCAATGCGGGAACGCGCTCTTAGGCATGGGCGCGGTTCCTGCCGATCATCATGGCGTTCGGTTCGTCGTCATCTTCAGCGGCTGCGCTGCCGACACGTGCGCGCGATACCGGCGAGAGGCCATATTCCGCGGCAAGCTGGCGGGCCGTCTGCATCGCCTTGTCCTGAAGGCGGCAAAGCTTCATGTCGATTTCGCCGGACGTGCGAAGCGCGTCTTCAATCTCCCGAACAAGACCACGGGCGCGGCAATAGTCTTCAACCCCGCCGAGATCGCCGCGCGTGATGATGCCGCGTTCGATGAGGCCGGGCATGATCCGCTTCCACTCGGCGCGCGCATAAGTCGAAAGCTGCTTCGGCGCTGCCGGTGCCTTCGTCAGTGCATTGCTATCGCGTTCAATGGACGGCTTGATGCCGCGAAGATGCGTCACGACTTCAGGGCCTCGCCGCGAAGTTCAAGCGCCTCCCGCCTGCCGAGTTCCTTGATTTCCTTCAAGCCGTAGGCCGTGCTGTCGTAGGTCACGCGGTCGGCGGAAGTGATGCCTGGGCGATAACGGACGCGGAATATCACGGTGCCGGTTTCCGCCTCGCCGTATCCGGTGAAGAATTCGCTCGCTGTCTGTTGAAGCACTTCGGCCCACACGGTCGCGACAGGCACCCAAGTCTTCACGACACTGCCGGACGGCTTCACGGTTTCCGTCTCGCGTTCGATGGTGATGCGGCGATCCATCTTGCCTATATTGAGCATGTCAGATGATCCACCGAATGAGAGCTTCGACGGACAGGATACCGTGACCATATGCGGGGTCAGGATCGCGCGGGAAGGTCGAGCGCGCGACGCGGAAATGATCGCAGTCGCCACCCTCAATTTTGAGGGGCTTATCCAGTGCGGCCATAACCGTGCCCGCGATTTCCTTCGCCGCGTCCTGTCCGGCGTCCAGTGTCCAGATATGCAAGTCGAGGTAAACCCATGCCGTGCGCTGGCTACGGTAGTCGTGCCCGTGCAAAGTCGTGTTGCCGTCGCTCATGATGACGCAGGGCGTTTTGTCGGGCCGGGTGGTGCCAGCCCGGATATGGTCAACCGGCACGAGATCCACCACGGCCGGCGAGTTCACGAGCGCGGCGCGGATTGCGGTCTGAAGGGCTAGGGTCGGCTCAAACATTCTTTCCATTCCATGCGTCTCGCACGGCCTTCCTGCCGGCGCTGTCAATTCGTTGCTGAAGGCGTTTGCGGAGAAGGCGAAGGGCCGGCCAAAAGAACGGCTGAGCTTCGGTGTCGCTGGTGCCGTATTCGACAAGATGCGGATAACGGACAGTGTGATCGCCAACGGTCACGATCACCTCATGCTCGCCGGCCACGGTCTCGCCGCCCGGCTGGCTATAAGGCGGGGTCGCTTGGCCGGGGCCGGTGACGACGATGCTCTCCTTAAGTGCGCCGGTATCTTCCGGGGCAAGGTGTCGCTGGGCGTCGGCAAGTTCGTTCGCCGAGGTCAGCAAAGCAGCATTGATGGTGTTGCGCGGGGTCCTCTTCACCCGATCGAACGCCTTCATAAGGCCGTCGAGGCCGTCCTTATTCGCCATCGGTGAACCACTTTTCGCGGTAGCTATCGAGGATCGAGGTCACGCCATGGGGCGCAAGCTGCATGGACAGGCCGAAAGTCGCGATGTTCCGGCACTCAAAATAGAAGGAAACGAGCCGCAAAATCGCGATTTTCACGTCTGCCGGAACGGGGTCGAGATCGGCGAGGGGTTTGCCAATGTAGTTGCCGGTCCACGTTTCCGCGCCGTCGATATAGAGCGAAACAAGCTCATCTTCGGCGTTTTCGTCGATCTTCATATGTGCCTTGGCGAGTTCAAGACTGACTGCGGACATGCTGCGATTAGGCCTTTTCTGAAAAAGTTATTTTCGGCGTCTCTTGCGCGGTGCTCCCCGCGCCGGTCCCCTTTGAAGGGGCAAAGTTCGAGGATACCCCCGGGGCAGGGCGCTTTGCCCAACGACCAGCCGGTTGGAAGGCGACGGCTGCTTCCATCGAGCCGAGCCTACGCCGACGACGAAGCAGTGCTTTAGGCGTGATGCCGAGAACATTGGCCCATTCAACCAACGTCTTGCTTTCGCCGTTCACGGTATGGCGGTGCGCACGGTCTGAAAACTGAAGTTGGTTGACCTTGTTGACGACATTCTTCGTGACGCCAATCCAGGTTTGCACTCGCTGCTGTTCACGCTGCCGGCAGTGATTGGCGTAGGCAAGGGCGCGGTCACGAGCAGCTTTGCACTCCGTTTCAAACTCCTGCTTGTCGATCTGGCGAGCACGTTCGGCGGGCGTCATCTAGAGCACCACGACATCAACGGGCTGATCGTCATCCGGCATGAGGTAGACGTTCATGCTGCCGCGATCGGGGATAAGGCCGAACGGCTTCACGTCGTATTCCTGCGTGACGAAATAGAGATCGGTGTCAGGGGCAGGTTCATCGACGCCGTAGTGAACACGGATGCCGGATCGATTGGACCGCGATTGAAAGCAATCGGTTGCATGGATGCGGGTCCAGACACCGGGCGCAAGCGTGATCTTCTCCATCACGCTGCCGTCCTTCCGGTGAGCTGGAACTTGCCGTCCGGGAGGCGAGCCAGCGAAACCAAAGCAAGGCGCTTTTCGGATTTCATGTATCCGTCGATTTCTTCGACTGTGACGCCCGACGCAGCGACAATTTCAATCTGGCCGGCACCTGCTTGGCGAAGCGTGCAATAGAAGTCGAGCGGAAGACCTTCGGGAACGGTGACAAGGCATCCTTGCGGGAAGTTGAGCAGTTGTGCCTGATCGATCGACCGCAAGGTGTATGCTGCAACATCGTATGTCACCATGCGCAGCGGTTCACCCATGACGGGGGAAAGCTGCCGGACGACGACCGCTTTGACGGCCTCCTGCTTCACCGGCATAACCCAAACCTTCGTCCGGGTTTGCTCATGAAACCGGAAGACCTTTTCCAGTGGGTTGTAGTCCTGCGAGATAATGAAGGCTTCGGTGTCCACCGCCGGTTCCTCAACGGAACTGAAGTGGATTTTCAGAGCCTTGTTCTGCTGGTTCTGAATGAAGACGTTCTGATGATCTTCGGCAACCAGTGTCCAGACATCAGCCGGGCATGCGATCAGGACGGTTTCGGTTAGGTTTGCGGACTCGTAAAGCGAGTTCACTTCATATTCCTTTCGTGGCTTTGCTTGATTGAGTTGTGCCAATGCGCGCAAAGCGGCTGCCAGTTGGCGCCGGATGCGAGACGTGTTCTCCTGGGGTATGAGCCTCCTTGACAAAACGACTGACGCACACCATTCTTCGATGTGTTGACCTTTCGTAGCTCAACTGGATAGAGCGCCGGTCTAGTAAACTGGAGGTTGCAGGTTCGAGTCCCGCCGGGAGATTGGAAGGGCGCCCTTGTGGCGCCCTTCGCCGTTTCATGATGATAATCAAGTTGTTCGCTCCTGCCGTTGCTTGATTGAGTTGTGGCAAGGCGCGCAAAGCGGCTGCCAGTTGGCGCGGTGCCAAAAGAGGTTCTTGTCGCCACGGTGCGGAATGACGTGGTCAACCACGGTCGCAAGCCGGGTGATGCCGCTCTTGCTGCATTCGCGGCAATGCGGATGCATGGCGAGGTAGTCCAGGCGAGCTTTGCGCCATTCGTGGTCATAACCACGGGCGCGCGCTGAAGGGCGACGTGCATCATGACGGCGATTGCGCTCGCGTGTCACTGATCGGCGACATTCACAGATTTCATCATGCGGCACGACGCGGCCACAAGAGCAGATGCGGGGCGGCTTGCTCATTGCTTGCCTCGCTTGGCGTTTGCCTTCAGCTTAGCGAGGCCGGCCCGGGCTTGCTCTTCGGTGATTTCTTCAACTGGATCGTGGGTGGCCGGCTGCTTATCGCGGACAAGCACGCCCGTCGTTTCGAGCCGATCAATATGAGCGGCATAAGCGCGGTCGATTTCGGTTGGGGTTGCGTTCCAAGCGGTGTCAGGCGTCCAACCAAGCCAGCCGGTCGCATACTCATAAAGCGCTGTGTAGGCTTCAGCCCATGTCAGCGGTTTCCCGGACGATGCTTGCGCCTTCGGATAGGGTGCCGGAGTCAACATAGAGATCAATTCGGCGAGGGGCTGGCGCACGGCGACGAAGAAAGGGAAGAGCGGCTTTCCAGATTGGGAGAATAGGAAAGCCGCCGCATCCTGCCGGTTGATGGAACCCGTAAGGATGATTTCAGAAATGATCGTCAGATTGAGGTCGTCCAGCGCGCGATACAGGGCCGGAAAGCCGTGACGGGCCTCAAGGGTCATAGCGGCCCGCAAGGAAGGGCGAAGCGTCACGGTGCTGCCACCGTGCGCGATCGTCACTTCCTCATATGCGGGCCGCTGATAAGTCATGGCTTAGGCCGTTGCCATCTTCAGCTTGCGGAAGACGTCGGTGCGCACGACGCCGGCGCCGACACGACGGCGAGCATGGAAGCGGATCATGCCTTCGGTCGCGAGCAGATACGGGTTCGGGCGAACCTGAAGCTCAATGCGGTCATAGATACGATAGCCGGCCTTGAAGTCGCCGAAGATGATCGGGAAGGCGTTCGCGGCCACGTCCGGCATGTCGAGCAGCTCGATAACCGGCCGGCCAAGGATCGTTTCGGGCTGGCCTGCCTGATACGACGGCTGCCAGAGATAGTTCCCATTGCCGTCCTTCAGCGTGCGGATGACGGCGAGCGTCGTGCCGTTCATGGCCCATGTTCCCCGGTTCCGATAGACGCCCGGCAGCGAATACATGAGCTTGATAAGGGCGTCGGCGGAAAGGTTCGTTGCGTGGCCGTTCAGGAAATTGCCGATGCCAGCTTCAGCCATGAAGCCCTTCGGCTCGACAGCGGTGCTACCGTTGACGAACGCCAACCCTTCCTTGGCGCCGAAGTCTTCGGCGAGGGCAAGCCGGATCTCGGCTTCAACGTCGTGGCTAGCGTCTTCCATCAGCCAGTTGCCGACGTCAACATGCGTGGTTGCTTCCTTGACGGAAAATTCCATCTGGTCGAACGTCGGTTCAGACGCCTCAGAAGTGACGGCTTCGCCCTTCCACTTCGCATTCGTCACGGTGAGACGCTTCGGCAGGATGATGGTATGCGAGCCGGTCGAGCGAACTTCGGCGATACCGCGAACCGGCGAGAATTCGACAAGGTTGCGGATGAATTCGCCGCTGGTTTCTTCCGGGGCGAGGACGTAACCAGGTGCATCGTTGGCAACGGTCAGGGCCTTGCGGTCGAGATCGTCACCGCGAAGGAAGTCGGCGAATGCCTTCTTTTCAATGTCGTTGTCGTTTGCCGCCGCCGGATGGTTGTTGTTCGCAGCGGTCGGGCGGTTGAGCTTCGCCTTGATCGTCGCAATGTCAGCCTTGAGGGCCTTCAGGTCTTCCGGCGAGATCACCGGATCATTCTTCATTTCGAGTTCTTCGTTTTCCAACTTGAGTTCCTTGTGTTCTGCCGCGCCATCGGCGGCCTTAACTGACGTGATTTGAGCGCCGGGATGGCTGGGAACGGCGACAACTGAGATTTCGTGAAGGTAGAGGGCTGTGATGGTGCGCCCGCGCTGGCGGGGCTTTGCCGTCTTCGTGCGGAAGCCGATGGACAAACCGGAAACAGCCTTCGTGCGAATCATGGCGCGGACTTCGCGGGCGCGTTCAACGTCGTCCACGAGCAAGCGGCCTTTGACGGTGAGGCCATCCGGAGTTTCTTCGATCTGGTCCCAAACGCCGATGACCTGCGCCTGATCATGGGCGAACAGCATCGGCAGGACTTCCGGCGTGGCGAATGCGCCCTTTTCGATCACGTCGCCGACGCGATCCGGGGAACCGAACGGCCACGCAATCCCGGTGATTGTGCCAGCGTCGTCAACCGTGAGCGCGGCCTTAATTTCGAGGCGTTCGCTCATTCGGCCACCTGCGCGGCCTGCCGAAGGTCGTCCTGGGGTTCCTCGCTGCCGAAGAACAGAGCCGTAATAACGCCATCCGCAACACGGAAGACTTCAGCGAGTGGACGCCCCACGCCGTAGATGGTCACGAACTGGTCAGCCTCAGCGGGCGTGATCCCGCCGCCGATAAGGCCGAGCCGGATGGTCTGAAGAACGTCTGAAAGGGAATAGTCTGAAGCACTGAAGCGCCGGAACAGCGCGCCGATGCCGAAACCGGTCTTCCGCTCCAGTTCTTCGATAAGTTCGCGGGTAGGGAAGGCGAAGGTCTTTTCGCCGTCACCGAAAAAGGCGCGGTATTCGATCATGCGGGTTCCCTCGGCGGTTCCGGGGTCGTCGGTGCCGCGCTGCTAGTCGTGTGGGGATTTGTGAGTTCATCTCCACCCGGAAGCGGCTGAAGGTTGAGGATCGCCCGGACTTCGTTCGGGGTCATAATGCGGTTTGTCACGAGCGCGGTCATGTTCGCGGTGCGGCTGGCTGCATCGGCGCGCATGAGGTCGTCGGTCACAAATTCGAAATAGTGGGTGTCCTGTTCATCTTCGCTGAGCAGCACGGTCGTCATGGCGTCCGTCCAGCGGTCCAGCCAGGGGCGAAGGCAGAGCTGAAGGAACTGCGCGCCCATCTGTTCGGTGTTCGACCACGTTCCGCGCGTAAGCTCGAAAAGCATGGTCGGCGGGACGCCGAAGATACGGGCGATTTCGCGGACCTGTTCAAGCCGATGCTCAAGGAACTGCGCATCGGTCGAAGTCATTGCGGGCTGGTCATACTTCCAACCGGCATCAAGGATGAGCGGATCACCGGAACCACCCTTCTGCCACTCACGGAAGGACTTACGGATATTGCCTACTGCTTGCGCGCCGGCTTCGCCGCCCTGAGGCTTGTCGTTGGAAATGATGCCGGTCGGGCGTGCGCCGGAACCGAAGAACTGCGCACCATGGCGCTCAAGGATGGAAGCGAGCCCGATACCTTCCTTGCCAAAGGAAATCGGCGAGGTTGCGAGGAAGGACGGGAGATGAAGAATTTCGGTGTGGGGATAATCGCGGGTGCCGGTCGCTTCGGAGACTCGATAGACGGGGGCGCCCGTGACATCATCCTCAAGAACCGTGACCTTGCCGGGCTTCAGACGATGAAGCTCAAATGGGCGTCCGTCTTCGAAGCGGACCACCTTTGCATATCCATTGCCGCGCAAAAGTGCGTCGGCGGTGAGGCGAGTGCGCAGGTCGCCCGCACCGGTCCATTCGTTCGCCCGTTTGTGGACGATCCGGTAGGCCGAATGAGCCTTTGCTAGTTCCTTGCCGCCTGCAGTTTCCCGATAGGCTTTGCAAGGAAGAGAACCAACAGTTTCGGAGATCAGCCGGACAGCTTGAAGAACAGCCGGGACATAAAGCGCCGACTGCCCACCGATGTTCACGCTAGAGTAAGTAGGGCGAACGCCGACCAAGTCGGCGAAGTCAGGGCTATTGAGGGAATACGCCTTCTGTTCTTGTCGAAAGCCGAAAGCCCTCGCAGTCTTAGAAATAGCAAAGGCAATGTTCATTCTTTGTTCCCAAATTCAATCTGGGAACTATTGTCTCATGCTCGGAATCCAGTGTGAATCCCTAAAATGAAAATTTTCCTATATAGGATATTATTCTCTTTCTGCGGTCTCCTCGTCCTCAGTTGGAAGCGGATCCACAACATTTGCGATGTGCAGGCAAGCGGATAGAAACTCTTCGGCAGTTAGCCAAACATCCCACTCGCGTTTCCCGAATTTTCCCATCAACTCAACGATGCCAGTCATACCCCAAGCGTAATTTTCCTCCCGGTCATTTGAATCGTTGTCATATGTAGGCCGAAAATCTTTCGTGTGGATTATTTTGTTGCAGGCCTCGCGAAACGTAAGATCAACTCTGTCAGAACTGTCATTCCATCCAATAGAGCCAAGCTCGCCATTCCCGGTATGCTCCAGAACCACTTTGTCGTATTCACTTTTAGCTTCATCGGACAGGATATCTTCAAACGTTCGCATTCGAACGGCGATCGTTAGAAGGCAATCAGATAGACGAGCTTCAGCGGTGCGCAGAAAGTATTCATGGAGAGGCCCGCCTACCTCATCGCCGGGCAGGCCGGCTATTGCGTGACTTGCCGCAATGATGGAATAGGCATCAAAACAAAGATCGCGCACCTCATCGAAGTCGATCGCGTGCGGCTTATAATAGGGGTGCCAGTAGGGATTATCCAAGTCTACCTCCCGTCAACAATGCTGCGCACCTTGTCCATTTGCGCTGCGATTTCAAGCAGACGCAACTCGCTACCGCCGTAGTCATCGGCAGACGAACCGGAAGAGCGCCCGGTTATGTAAAGCGCGGCCTTTTCACTCACGCCAGCAAATAGCGCGTCTTCGAAAAGATGCCGGAAACCGTGGTTCGGCGGTGGCATGTTCTCGCGGCCCGGAAAGACATTCTCTTTGATCCATTCGCGAATGCGCTGGTCTTCGTTCTGGCCGCCTGGAAAAAGCTTGCCTTCCGGCCGCGCATTAACCCACTCAACAAAGCCCTCTTTAATGAGGGCACGGTGAATAGGCACCTTGCGACCTTTATGCGTCTTCGTCGTGCGCTCGCCTTCGGCCCGGATATTGATAAACCAATGCCCCTCGACCTCTGTTATATCGGCTTTCTCAAGAACAGTGATTTCGTTCACGCGCGCACCAGTGTGCGCGATTATCCAAGGTATCCAACGGTTGCTTGTGCGGGAGGCTGTTCGGGCGGTCGTGAGCAGGTGTCGCGCGTCCTTCAAGGTGTAAGTGCGGTCTGCACTGTCGCCTTTGACGACGGTCGGCATTTCTAGGAAATCGAACGGTGTTCCCTTGGGTGTCTCCGGATAGAGCTTGCCTCTGCATTGATCCTGCCCCCAACCGAGAATTGCCCGGATCGTCGCGAGCTTGTCGCTGACTGTCTTTCTTGAGAGCTTGCCGGTGGCGAGCATCGCGTTCCGCCATGATTCCCCTTCCTCAAGGGTGACAGTTGCGATTTTTTTACTGCGGCGATGGTGCTCGAAATCATGGACGGTGTTGCGATACTTTTCCAGCGTCGAGGCGGACTTCTGCCGCCCGCCTAACCCCATTGCCGTGAGGCGCTCTTTCTCTTGAATGACGGATTCGAAGGTAAGGTTGTTAAATTCTGCCTCCTTCACGTCGGCAGCCACTTCGTCAACCTCAACGGCCTTGGCAAGGATGGGGTTGTCGGGCTTGCCGGTGAAGTCACCTTCATCCCGTTCGGCCACGCGGGCGAGCGCTTCCAGTTCTGACATGCACAACGCCCGCGCCAAGGTGCGCCATTCGTCGCTACCGTTGATGACGGTCGTATTGCCGAGGCGGCGATATCGTTCGATCCTCTCGCCCACGAGCCGCTCAAGTGCCACGTCATTGAGCTTTCCAGCGATGCCATCTCGCAACAAAGCGACGTGCAAGTCGTCGATCCCCACGCTCGCCCATCGGGGGCCGGAATTTCGGAGTTCCTCGTCAAAGGCTAGGCGTTCGTTATAGTTGCGCAATGCGATCTGATCGAAAGGAAGCGGATAGCGGCCCACTGTGACCGGTTCGCCCTTCCGGATTTGAGCACGTTGTTTCGCGACGGCAATCTTCGATTGGAGGACGGCGAGCGCTGTATGAAGGCGAGCGACTGCCGTCCTACGATCCGCGCCAAGCGGTTCGCGAAGCTCAGTTTTATTTTCAAGGAAAGGGCGAAGGTCTTTCGGGACAACGATTCGTGCGAAATATCGGCCGTCGCGATTGAGAAGGTGTCGGTGTTTTGCGGGCATTTCCAACTTCCGTTTTGTTACGAGAATTGTAACAGAAAGTTGGCCGAAAACCCATGAAAATCAGCTTCTTCAGCGTTTTCAGGGTCAAGCGATGGTCGGAGTGGAGAGATTCGAACTCCCGACCCTCTGGTCCCAAACCAGATGCGCTACCAGGCTGCGCTACACTCCGTGCCGTGAATGGCAGGGGAGATACACGGTTCACCTCCCCGTCGCAACCCATAAATCCAGCACAGGCTGGAGATTTTCTCGCCAGCCTGTGGATGCAGTTAGAATAATCTCGGATGTGCCGTCAATTTGCCGGCGAGGCGCAATGGACGTCGGGACGGATCGGCCTTAGCCGCGGGCGAGCAGGCCGATATATTGGGCGTAGCTGATGGCAAGGTAGAAGAAAGCTGTGATGCCAGCACCTATCACAATGGCATTGAACTCCGCCGAACGTCTCATCATGCGTGCAAATCCACTGAAATCGATTGAGCCGTAAACTAGTGCCGAGGGAAGGCAGCGGCAATCAGGTTGTGATCACAAGGTGAGACAAGCGGTAATATTGCGAAATCCGGCCGGCAATCCCCGGATTTGAAGGGGAGGCGGGGCCGGCATCCCCTCGACATGCAAACGGAGTCGGCAGCGGCGTCCTTCACCGCCTTTTTTCTTGAAAAAGCGGGGATTCGCGGCTAAGCAAAATTCATCTCTTTGCGTTATCCTCAACGATGATGCAAAAGGTCCGGTACGGGCCGGCAACGGGATTGAGATCATGAAAGGCGGGCGCTGCCCGCATAGTCGGAGACGCTGCAGTCATGTCTGCCAAGATCTATCGTCCAGCCAAGACCGCCATGCAGTCCGGCAAGGCCAAGACCCATCTTTGGGTGCTTGAATACGATCAGGAGTCGGCGCGCAAGATCGATCCGATCATGGGCTATACCTCGTCGGGCGATATGCGCCAGCAGGTGAAGCTCACCTTCGAAACGCAGGAACTCGCCGAAGCCTATGCCCAGCGCAACGGCATCGAATACCGCGTCATCGCACCGAAGGATCCGGTCCGCCAGGTTGTCGCCTATCCCGACAATTTCCGCTATACCCGCACGCAGCCCTGGACGCACTGAGATTTCTCGTCCAGATATGCCGCATCCGGTCGCGCTCGTGAGACGCGGCCAACAGACGGCCCCTTAGCTCAGCTGGATAGAGCACCTGCCTTCTAAGCAGGTTGTCGCAGGTTCGATTCCTGCAGGGGTCGCCACAAATCCAATGACTTGAAGCCGCCGCGTGACCAGCCCGAAGGGGCCTGGTCACGCGGCGCTCACATTGACCGCCGTCCGGCCAATCCCGCGTACGGCGGCCGGACGGGCGTCCCTAAAGCGCGTCGCGATCTTTCGCTCCTCGCGCTTTAGGTCTCTGTTTTCGCGCATGTCGTTGTCGCAAAACCGCTGCGCACTTTTGCGCGACATGCTTTAGCTAGAAGGATTGAGTCCGGTCGCGCAGCGGCCGGTCCTTTGCGCGACCGAACCGTCACGGGCCTCCATCATCTCGCTGATTAGTGGGCTTCGTACCGCTCTCCAAGTTCGTCGACGATCAGCAGCGTGCAGCCGCACAACTGCTTCTGGAAACGGAGGACTCGCCGCTAAAGCACGATGCGTAGATTCAAAGAGTTAGAGCGCCGTGCGTCCGAAAGGACGCACGGCGCTCTATACCGGTGCGGAATTATTGTTCGAACTTATCTCGCAACGCTAGAAACGCGGCGCCACTTTGATCACCGGCAACCTTCCGTTCGACGAAATGGACGGAGACCTTGGGATTCGAGCGCCTGACCGGCGCTTTGCTGGACCGCATCACCCACCACGCAACATCCTCGAGATGAACGGCGACAGCTATCGCCTCGCGCAAAGCCGCGCCCGAAAGGCCGGCTGACACCTGTCGAAAAATCGCGGCGCGCAGATTGCGCGCCGCGTGGCTGGTTTTTACTCCTCCGGCGTCGACATATCTCCGGATTGTTGGCACGATTGTTGTGGCGATCGGACGACCGCCACAACGGGTACGGCTACAGAAGAAAATCGCCTGTCCCCAGGTGGACGAGGCCCTTCATCTGAACCTCGAAATCACGAACGCCGTCGCCGTTCAGGTCGCCCTGGATAACGGTAGCGTCGTTCGCGGATCCAGCCTTGTCTTCATAGTGCCAAGCGAGCGCGCCAGCCTTGTGGTCGAAAGAGGCATCCTCCTGCGCCAGGAAATGGAAGGTTCCATTGCCCTGCGCAGAGCCATTCGCATCTATCGCCGAGAAGTCCATCTTATCGACGCCGTGCTGGAAGTCGGTGATGACGTCGCGGTTCGAGCCGGACCCGATTTCCGTCGGTGCTTTGAAGACAAACGTATCCGCGCTGACGCCACCGGTCATGATGTCCTTGCCGGCACCACCGATGATGACGTCCGTGCCGGCGCCGCCGTTCAGCTTGTCCGCGCCGGCCCCGCCATCGAGAACGTTGCTGCCGCTATTGCCGGTCAGCACGTCGTTGTAGCTGGAGCCAGTCAAGTTTTCGATGCTGACGAACTTGTCGCCGGTAGCATGCCCGCCCGATGCGGCCCCAGTCGCCAAGTTGACGTTGACCCCGCCGGAGCCCGCATAGCCCGCCGTGTCCTGTCCGGTACCACCATTGATGACGTCCCCGCCGGCGCCGCCGCTGAGCTTGTCCGCGCCAGCCCCGCCATTGAGAACGTTGCTGCCGCCATTGCCGCCGGTCAGCACGTCGTTGTAGCTGGAGCCCGTCAAGTTTTCGATGCCGGCGATCTTGTCACCGGTGGCTTGCCCGCCCGATGCGGCCTTAGTCGCCAAGTTGACGTTGACCGCGGTGGAGCCCGCATAGCTGGCCGTGTCGTTGCCAGTGCCGCCGTCGAGCACGTCCGCGCCGGCGCCGCCCTTCAACACGTCACTACCGCCGAGACCCTTGAAGGTTTCGTTGCCGCCGTTGGACTGGCCGGTGTGTGGCATGATGTCGTTGCCGTTGGTCCCGACGAATTCCTTCGTCGGCGTGGTTGGCGTTCCCGGTTGTGTCGGTGTGGTTGGCGTTCCCGGTTGCGTCGGCGTGGTTGGCGTTCCCGGTTGCGTCGGCGTGGTTGGCGTTCCCGGTTGCGTCGGCGTAGTTGGCGTTCCCGGTGCTGCGCTGGAGCTCGATTCGTAGGCACCGACATCGACAGTTCCAACGACGCGAGCGTGGCCGTCCAGATCGTCCGAGGCGACGCCGTACTTGTTGGTTCCGTGGTCGATCGCCAGCGAGCCGGAGCCGAGGTGGAAGTTATCGCTCGCTGCCCCCGAGAATTTCGGGTCGACGCCGAGCTGGTTGCCGTTCGCCGCGCTCGGCATCGCGTTGCCGCCGTCGGTCTTGACCGAGGCCTGGCCGGCCGTGCCGTTGTAGGTGATGTTGTTGGCCCAGACGACGTTAGTGTTCTTGTAGCTGTCGGTCGACGTGTTATCGATCGCGGTGTTGTTCTTGTTCAGCGATGGGTCCGCCACGGCGATGTTGTTGACCCAGGTGTTGTTGCTCGACGCCGAATTGCTGAGCTCGCCGCGCCAGGTACCACTATTCGCCGGGTCCTGATTGTTGTGGTATGCGGTGTTGTTTTTCACCGTGACGGAGTCGCTCCAGGTAACCTGGATGCCTTTGCCGCCGTTCTGGTAGACGAGGTTGTTCTCGACCAGGGTCTTGAACGTGTAGTTCGGATGACCGCTCGCCTGCGTGCTCTGGAAATCGTCGATGATGATGCCGTTGCCATCGGTGTGCGCACCCGACTTCGTGACGTTGTCGTGCGAGATGTTGTTCCGCACGATCGTCCGGTAGCCCTCCGTCGAAGTATCGCCGGTGATGTTCCGGTTCTCGTAGATCGAGATGCCCGAGAACCAGCCCGTCGATGCGTTATTGTAGGTCTCGTTCCCTTCGATTTTGATGAAGTCCGACTGGTTGAACTGGATGCCGGACTCGCCGCTGCCGTGGACCTTGTTGTTGAGAACTGAGATGTGGTGGACGTTGTTCGCTTCGATGCCGTCGCCTTTGGCGCCGCCGATGTCAAAGCCGTCGATTGTCACGTAGTTGGCGTTGACGCTGATCGCGTTCCACGAGCCCGCGGGCGGCCGGATCAGCGCCCCGCCGGGCACTTCCGAGCGCAGCGTGATGTCGGCTGCCGCCGAGCCGTCTTTGTCGAAGTTAATAGCTTCGTTGTAGGTCCCCGCCTTCACCACGACCTCGTCGCCGGGCTTAAGGTTCGCCGACATCGCCTCGCTGATCGTGCGAAAGGGAGAGGAGGTGCTGCCGTTGCCGCCGTTGCTGCCAGTTGTCGCTACGTAGTATGTTGTCATGGTCTTGTTCCTCAACCCCCGCCCGTTAATATTTGTGGTTAATCCTGCTTTACGGCGGCAGGTTATAGGGCGACATTTTGGAGGGCGCAACAGCAACGCAACAGTAAGTGCTTGAGAAGCATAGCCTTATTGCTGCCACAATATCCGAATCGATCCAAAGTTACGTTTTGAAATATTTGGTGAATTTCGAGTCGCCCAAAATGTGGCGGTATTAATATCTCGCCTGCCGCGAGTTATTCTTTCTGCAACCAGAGCGACATGCGTCCATTGAAAACTTTAGAAAAACCTGATGCGCGTGGCTGGATTGCTCCCGCCAAATGCGGAATCGACATTTTTTTCTGAATTCGGCAATTTTGGGCAGCATCGCCTTACGATTGGTGCTGGTCGAGGTGGTAATGGGAGGTCGACAGTATCGATTCGACCAACCCATTGCCCAGCATTTCAAGCGCCACCGCGTTCCCGCCGAGACCATCGGGCATGCGGTGTGACTATACTTTGGCTGCGGACTGATGCCTGGTCCAGGAGCGTGAGACTGACTGAAAGGCGCCTCAAGAGCCATCGTCGCTATTCTCTCCAAAGCAAGTTCGCGGAGCGTGTTCACATTTCGTTCCTGTGGTGCTAGGCTCACCTTCCGCGACGGGCGAGGGGAGGCCTTATGGATCAAAGGGGCAAGTTTGAGCGACTGAAGGCGCTTCACCAGGGCGACAGGGCTTTTGTCATCCCGAACCCATGGGACGCCGGTTCGGCTCGCCTGCTCGCGAGCCTTGGCTTCGAGGCGCTTGCGACTACCAGCGCGGGTTACGCCTTTTCCAAAGGCAAATTGGATTCATTTGCGAGCCTTGGACGGGATGAGGTCCTTGAGAACGCCGCCGAGATCGTTGGCGCTGTTGATCTTCCTGTGTCTGCCGACCTTGAAGATGGCTTCGGTGCGTCGCCAGAAATCTGTGCGGAAACCGTCCGCCTGGCCTGCGAAACCGGACTTGTCGGCGGATCAATCGAAGACGCAACAGGCAATCCTGCTGCCCCGATCTACGACCTATCGCAGGCCGTTGAGCGCATCCATGCTGCCGCGGAGGCTGCACGCGGTCTACCTTTCCTTCTCACTGCGCGGGCGGAGAATTATCTTTGGGAGAGACCCGATCTGGAGGACACCATCGAACGGCTGCAAGCATTTTCGGCCGCCGGGGCAGATGTGCTTTACGCCCCCGGCTTGCCTGATATCGAGGCAATCAGAACCGTTTGTGGGGCCGTGGACAAGCCAGTCAACGTGGTCATGGGTTTGAAAGGGCGAAAATACTCGGTTGCCGAACTGTCGAGCGCCGGAGTACGGCGCGTGAGCGTCGGCGGCTCTTTCGCGCGGGCAGCGCTGGGTGCGTTGATGCGCGCCGCTATGGAGGTCAAAACAGCCGGTACGTTTGAATATGCCGACGACGCGCTCTCCGCTGCATTCGCCAGCCAACTGATGTCACGGGAGAAGCGGCGGGACAGGCTATGAGTTGGGCCGAGAAGCAAAGGTTTCCTCAAGGGACCGCTGCGGCAGTTGGTCTGTCTGCAGCAGGCCGTCCCGGACGGAACGTCACGACGACTTTTTTCGCGCGGATGAAACCATCCAACCCGTAACAGGGCTGGAGTTCGATTTCGATGTCTTCCGGTCCTTTTGGCAGGGCATAGTAGCCGGCTCGGCCACGATCTGTTGCGTAGCGGAGGATGGGACCATTGATCACGTTCTGGTGGCTGAAGCCGTCCAGCTGCAGGTCCATGATATCTTCGAAGGCGAAGGTGACGACTGCGTGCTTGTCAAGGATGCGGTATCCATCTTGATCAACGGCATCGGTGCAAATCCAGCCGTGTATCTTCAGCTCGCAGATGCCGGTGCGATTGAGTGTGAGGCTCAAAATTTCCGCGTCATGAAGGGTCGGCTTCTGGCCGAACCACGCCAGCAGTTCCGGACCTCCGGCTATCTTCTCGTAGGTCATCTCATCTCACACGGCAGATTGGTGATGGCATACAGATAGCCATCTGTCGCCGGCCTGCGAGCCTGACACCGCAAGCCTGTTTAGCGACCTTGAAAAATTTTGATCAGCTTCGGTGTGAACCTGTGGCTTTTGATGTCAACGAAATCGTCATAGGTGGCGCGACCAGAAATCATCGCTGCGAGAAGCCGGCTGCAGGCAACCCGCGGAGCATCTTTGTCCGAAGCGTTTGTCACAAGACCAGCATTGTGACGGGCGTTTGCATCGAAGCTCTTCACGCAAATATTGACTGCTTCATTTCTCGCTCTTGCACTGCCCTGCGTTAGTGTGACGAAAGAATCATACTCCTGACGCGTTGGCGTGCAGGCAGTCAGCAATCCCATGGCAATCAATACTGTCACGATACCAGCGCGCATTATTATATTATTCCTTTGATGACCCATTGATCGACGTTTGATGTTTATTTCGATTCGTGTGACGCGGGATAGACCATCTGCGAAATTGCGAAGGCCGATCAGAAGGCAGAAATGCCTTGCATCAAACGCGCTTGAAATGGCGAAGCCAGGAAGATGTGCGCGGCTCGAATTCGGCAGTCGTTCCATTATTCGTTAAAGCTCAGGAACGCGGTGCCCCTATCTGTTCGAGCGGCGGATTTGCACTGCTCGAGCGTTTCCGCAAATTCTTCTCTGGAATCTGCTTGAGCGATCTCAGTGAACGACTGAGAGGTAACGGATGCCGGCTTCATCCGCCGCTCTCATCAGCGCTTCCCGTGCGGCGTTTGGCGGCGTCGTGCCGCGGATGGCGTCGAGGCATGTCCTGACCGCCACGACGTACTCCTCGCCATCATCGCCCGGCCATTCGGAAATGAGCATGGTGGCTGCATCTCCGAGGGTTCTGACGATGCTGTATTTTTCCTGGCCGCTCATGAGGATCCTCAGCGCGGGAAACTGATGCGATGTGTACCGATTCATTACATTTGGTCCTTGCATCATAAACATATTAGTAACTTTGCAAGAAGCGTTCCAACTGACGCCCCAGGATGATTATCTTCTATGAATCGGCAAAGCAGTCGGCAACGCTTCTCCAGGCAGGAAGCCGGGAACTTGTTTTAAACACATTGCCGTCATATTGATTCATCTATCGAAATTGCTTGTCGAGCTTGGTTTGCGCCCCGGCGTCCCAGCTGATCTTTCCTTTCAAAATCGATTTCTGCGCCGTCCGGCAGCAGCCGGAGGGTGATTGTCATGCCGGTTGAGGGGGAATCGTCATGAATGCAGTCAATTCTTTGATTGACGCAAGCCTCCGCCAACACCATCGCCGCTGCCTGATATGCCTTCGGTCTTTGACCGCGGATGTCAGTGGCGGCATTCCGGCTGGGTTTTCCAGCCATTGAGGAGAATTTCATGAGCAAGACCAATGCAGAGGCACTGTTGCGCAAAGCGCAGCGCCAGGTTGCCAATACCAGCGGCGGCGGCCATCTCGGCGGCACCAACTTCGGTCAGGGCAATGACGCCAAGACCTCGTCCGGAAGCGGCAATCGCCCGGCGGGCAAGGGTCGGCCGCCAGCTGGCGGCAAACGCTGACTATAGCGCCGCGCGTCTTTCCGATTTAAGGAACTATGCAGAGGTCGCGATTGAAGACAGCCCCGCCAAAATGGCGGGGTTTTTGTTTGATAGGCTTCTGAAGGGCACGGCTCTTCTCAGCGATCCAGGAAATGTTCGAAGTAGATCTGGGGGATGGGATAGGCGTAGACGCCTCTGTCGACGAAGCTGCGCCTATAGAGGCAATTTCTGAGAGCCGCATTGTAATGCAGGCTTCGCGGGTCCGGCGAGCCTCGTCGCCATGAGCTTGCCTCCGGCACGCAGCGTTGCAGTGCCTTGTCGTATCGAGCCAGGAGGACCGGGTCGGTGTCGACCCGAATGCCGCTATAGGATTGATAGTTTGAAGGAGATTCTGCGGCCGAAATACAGGCAAGGCTAAGTGCAACACCAACGACTGCCATCAATCTCATCGGATTTAATTCTCCCCTGATCGATTATCGAAGTATCGAGCCGAACGTTATTGGTTCCAGTGCCTGCAGGCAAGTGGACGCCCTGTTCCGGCGTCCGCATCTGCCCGAGACGTTACCCGCACAGCTGCCGCCACAGAAATGGCGGCAGCTATCCGTCATCGATCAATCCAGGAGGTCGGCCGGTACCTTGCCGCCGTTTTCCGAAAGCCGCTTCATCAGCGCCTTGTGCAGCCACATGTTCATTTTTGCGGAATCGTTGGTGTCGCCGGTATAGCCGAGTTCGGCGGCAAGTTCCTTGCGCTCGGTGAGGCTGGCATCCATCCCGACGGCTTTCATCAGGTCTACGATCGAGCGGCGCCAGTCGAGTTTCTGGCCGCTCTTCTTCACGGCAGCGTCAAGGATCGGGACGATATCGACTGTGGCTGTGCCTGGCGCGGTGGCCGTGGGGACCGGCTTGCTCTGCGGAGCAGAGGCCGCAGGCGCCGGACTGGGGGCAGCCGACGGTGAGGCAGGCGCTTGCGCCGGCTCTGTCTTCGGCGCGCCGGCAGCAACGGGTTCGGCTGCTTTCGCCTCTCCGAAGATTGCATGTTTGATCTTGTCGAAAATGCCCATTCTAAACCTCCAGTTCCATCAGATGAGAACAAGCTGAAACATGGACTTCCCGCCTGATATATCCAGACGGAAGGGGAGTTATTTTTAGCAATCTAAATCGGAGGTGGAAAAGTCAATTCGGGGGAAGGGTGTAGTCGATCTACACGAAAACGCTGCAAATGGATCAATCACGGCCAATCGTATCGCGAACTGAGATTTGCTTGCTGGCTCTAAGTTTCCTGGTCCAATGGGGGTGGAAATACTCCGTCGGCTCTCCAGGCGCTGCGAGATATGTTTGCTTTTGGCACAGTCTGTCAGATAATTCGTATTCCAATAACCGTAAAACATCATCGCACGCCCCCGAACCGACTTGCCGCGCCGTCTCGTGAAACCTTCGTCATCTCTCCACGTTGCCTTGCCATGGACGTCCTGTAGTTGCAGGCGTCCGATCGATCGAAGGTACGCGCGTTCCTCGATTTTCGACTGCCGGGCAGATCGCTCGGCGGAATGGAAACGGAGGAAAACATGACCCATAACCACAATAGACTCTCCTTTGCAGTGCTCGCATCCGCCTGCGCCCTCCTTGCCATGCCGGCAGGCGATGCGCGTGCGCTCGATGTCGGTGTGTCGGTAAATGCAGGCAATGCCGTCAGCGCCGATGTCGGGGCTTCGATTGGCGGCGGGAGCGGCATCAGCGCCGATGCCAATGTTTCCGCTGGCGGCTCGAATGGCGTCAATGCCGATGCGACCGCCAATGCCGGTAGTGGCCGAGGCATCGATGCCGCTGTCAATGCCAGCGCCGGCGGCAGCAATGGTCTCGACGCAGACGCCAACGCCAGGATCGGTGGTGGGCGCGGCGTCAATGCCGATCTCAATGCACGCGCCGGCGGTTCTGATGGGCTCGATGCCAACGCCACGGCCTCGGTCGGCAGCGGTAATGGCGTCGATGCCGATCTCGCCATCGGCAGGGTAGATGGGGCAGGCAGCAACGGCAGACCCGCGGCTGAGCGCAGCCTCAGCGCGTCGCAGATCCGCACCCTGGAGGCCTTCCGGGCGAGGCCCGTCAATGAGCAGCGCAAGATGCTCGTCCGTTGCGCTGATATCTCCGGTTCAGGCGGCTCCGATTCCGGTCTTGCCGGTCTCTGCAGTCTGCTGCAGGCAACAGCTTCCCGCTGAACGCAAAAGACCCGCCGAACCGGAAGGTGCGGCGGGTCTTTTCAAAGGACGCTTCGATTTAATGCAGGATCTGGCTGAGGAACAGCTTTGTGCGTTCGTGCTGCGGATTGTCGAAGAACTCGGCCGGCGAATTCTGCTCGACGATCTGGCCCTGGTCCATGAAGATAACGCGGTTGGCGACCTGGCGGGCAAAGCCCATTTCATGCGTGACGCAGAGCATGGTCATGCCTTCCTCGGCAAGACCCACCATGGTGTCGAGCACTTCCTTGATCATTTCGGGATCGAGTGCCGAGGTCGGCTCGTCGAACAACATGATCTTCGGGTTCATGCACAGCGACCGGGCGATCGCCACGCGCTGCTGCTGGCCGCCGGAAAGCTGTCCCGGATATTTATTGGCCTGCTCCGGAATCTTGACCCGCTTCAGAAAATGCATGGCCACTTCCTCGGCCTGCTTCTTCGGCATCTTGCGCACCCAGATCGGCGCCAGTGTGCAGTTTTCGAGGATCGTCAGATGCGGGAAGAGGTTGAAGTGCTGGAACACCATGCCGACTTCGCGCCGCACCTCGTCGATCTTTTTCAGATCGTTGGTGAGTTCGGTGCCGTCGACGACGATCTTGCCTTTCTGATGCTCTTCAAGGCGGTTGATGCAGCGGATCATCGTTGACTTGCCCGAACCCGACGGGCCGGCAATGACGATGCGCTCGCCGCGCATGACCTTCAGGTTGATGTCGCGCAGCACGTGGAAATCGCCGTACCACTTGTTCATGTTGACGATCTCGACCGCCACTTCCGTTGCGGAAACGGTAAGCTTTTTCGCTGGAGCTTCAGCCATGACTATTTTCCCTCATTCTTATCGTTGTAGCGTTCTTATCGTTTGTGGCCGGTATCGAGATGGCGTTCCATGAAACCTGAATAGCGCGACATGCCGAAGCAGAACAGCCAGAAGATGAAGCCCGCGAAGATCAGGCCCGTGATCGGCGTGACGGCGCTTGCCCAGTTGGCATCGGAGAAGTTCAGCTTGACGATGCCAAGCAGATCGAACATGCCGATAATGGTGACCAGCGACGTGTCCTTGAACGTTCCGATGAAGGTGTTCACGATGCTCGGGATGACCAGCTTGATGGCCTGCGGCATGATGATCAGCCGGGTCTTCTGCCAATAGCCGAGGCCGAGCGAATCGGCGCCTTCGAACTGTCCCTTCGGGATCGCCTGAAGGCCGCCGCGGATCACTTCAGCCATATAGGCCGACGTGAAGATCGACACACCGATCAGCGCCCGCAGCAGTTTGTCCACGTTCCAGCCTGTGGGAAGGAAGAGCGGCAGCATGACACTTGCCATGAACAGAACGGTGATCAGCGGAACGCCTCGAATGACCTCGATGAAGGTAACGCAGAGCATCCGGATGACCGGCATCTTCGAGCGGCGTCCCAGCGCAAGCAGAATGCCGACGGGTAGGGAGACGGCAATACCGACAAAGGACAGCACGAGCGTCACCATCAACCCGCCCCAGAGCGGAGTCTCCACCACTTCGAGGCCAAAGCCGCCGTGAAGAAGCCAGAAGGCGATGACCGGCAGGACGGCGAAGAGAAGAATGGCGTTCAGGCCCTTGCGCGGCGCCGACGGGATCAACATCGGAACCAGCAGCAGAATGAACAGGATCCCGACGATCGCTGGCCTCCAACGCTCACCGAGCGGATAGCGGCCGAAGATGAACTGATCGTACTTGGCGCTGATGAAAGCCCAGCATGCGCCACTCCAGCCGTCCGGCTGGATGCCGCCCTGGATCGTCGTCGCGCAGAATGTGCGGTCCGGCCCGGACCATACGGCCTGGATGAACAGCCAGTTGACGAGATGCGGCACGGCCCATGTGATCAGCGCAAGAGCCAGGATCGTGAGGATCACGTCCTTCGGAGTTGCCAGGAGATTGCGACGTATCCAGGCGACGGCTCCCCTCTCGCCGGGGGGCGGCGGTTCGGCGGCTAGGATGGACGTTCTGACGAAGGGTTTATCGGCGACCGACATCTTATCTCTCCACCAGTGCCATCTTGGCATTGAACCAATTCATGAACAGCGACGTGAGAATACTCAAGCTGAGATAGACGATACCCCAGATGCAGACGATCTCGATCGCTTGACCGCTCTGATTGAGGATCGTGCCACCGACGGCAACGAGATCCGAGAAACCGATCGCGATGGCGAGCGAGGAGTTCTTGGTCAGGTTCAGGTACTGGCTCGTCAGCGGCGGGATAATGATGCGCAGCGCCTGCGGCACCACGACAAGTCTCGTCACGCTCGACGGATGCAGCCCCAGCGCGCCGGCGGCCTCGGATTGTCCCTTTGCAACGCCGCGAATGCCGCCACGAACGATCTCGGCGATGAACGAGGCGGTATAGAAGGACAGAGCGAGAAACAGCGACATGAATTCGGGGCCGACGACGGAGCCGCCCGTGAGGTTGAATTTTCCGGCAACCGGAACGTCGAAGGTGAGCGGAAAGCCAGAGACAACGAAGACCAGCAATGGCAAGCCGACGATCAGCGCGATCGCCGTCCATACGGTGTGGAACGGCTGGCCGGTGGCGGCTTGGCGTTTGTGGGCCCAGCGCGCGATGATGATGGTCGCGACAATCGCAATCAGCAGGGCGATGCCGACCGCTATCATGCCTGTCTCGAAGATTGGCTTCGGGAAGGCTAGTCCTCTATTGTTGAGGTACATGCTGAACGGCAGCCCCACCGACTCGCGCGGCTGCGGCAAGACGGAGAGAACGCCGAGATACCAGAAAAAGATGACGAGCAGCGGCGGAATGTTGCGGAAAACCTCGACATAGACCGTGCAGAGCTTGGCAATCAGCCAATTGCGCGACAGCCGGCCGATCCCGATCAGGAAGCCGATGACGGTCGCCGTGAAAATACCGGTCACCGCCACCAGCAAGGTATTCAGAATGCCGACGACAAGTGCGCGCGCATAAGTCGAGTCACTTGAAAAGCCGATCAGCGACTGGCCGATTTCGAAACCGGCGCGACCGCGAAGAAAGCCGAAACCCGATGCCGTATTGCTGCGGGCAAGGTTCACGGCCGTGTTGTGGGCCACCCACCACACAAAGCCCACGAGAATAACAATTGTTAGAACCTGGAAAAATATGCTCCGGTATTTCGGGTCGTACATTGCCGACCGGAAACTCCAGCCGGTGCCATGCAAAGGTGTCGTATCCACAGCCTCATGCGTCATGCCGCGCCAATCCCCTTGTGCCCGTTTTCGGGCTTTCTTTTTGCTTTTTGGAAGATGGGAGGGCGGCTTGGCCGCCTTCCCGGGATTTCATGTCAAAGCTCGATTAACGAACCGGCGGTGCGTACTGGATGCCGCCCTTGTTCCAGAGAGCATTCAAGCCGCGTGCGATCTTGAGCGGGCTACCCTGGCCGATGTTGCGCTCGAAGATTTCGCCATAATTGCCGACGCCCTTGATGACGTTGGCGGCCCAATCATTGGTCAGGCCGAGATCAGTACCAATCTTGGTGTCGGTCTCGCTGCCGAGGAAGCGCTTGATATCCGGGTTCGGCGAGTTTTTCATCTCGTCGACATTTGCCTGGGTGATGCCGAACTCTTCGGCATTGATCAGCGCATAAGCTGTCCAGGAAACGATATCGAACCACTGATCATCACCCTGACGGACGGCCGGGCCAAGCGGCTCCTTGGAGATGATCTCGGGAAGGATGACGTGTTCGTCGGGATTTTTCAGCGTCAGACGCAACGAATAGAGACCGGATTGGTCGGTCGTGTAAACGTCGCAACGACCGGCGTCGTAGGCCGCGTTGACCTCAGGAAGATTTTCGAAGACGACCGGATTGTACTGCAGATTGTTCGTCTTGAAGTAATCGGCGAGGTTCAGCTCCGTGGTCGTGCCCGACTGCACGCAGATTGCGGCGCCGGAGAGTTCGAGAGCCGACTTCACATTCAGGCCCTTGCGAACCATGAACCCCTGGCCGTCATAATAGGTGACAGGACGGAAGTTGAAGCCGAGTGCGGTGTCGCGATTGATCGTCCAGGTCGTATTGCGCGAGAGGACGTCGATTTCGCCGGACTGCAGAGCGGTGAAGCGTTCCTTCGCATTTGTCGGCGTGTACTTGACCTTGGTGGGGTCGCCGAACACGGCCGAAGCGACGGCCTTGCAGAAGTCGACGTCGAAGCCGGCCCAATTGCCGGAAGCGTCAGGTGCGGCAAAGCCGGTAAGGCCGGTATTGACGCCGCACTGAACGAAACCCTTTGCCTTGACGTCTGAGAGAGTGGTGGCGGAGGCAGCCGAGGCGCCAACTGCCAAAACTGCTGCGCCGATGGCGGCGGACAGGAGCTTATTTTTCATTTTCCCAACCTTTTCCGTTGTCTTATCTTTTCTTGTGGAGAGTGCGTGCCGACAATCCGTGCCGCCTCCCCATTTGTCTCGACACCCTCCCGGCGCGAGTGACCCTATCACAGTCGCAAATGTCACTATGGTCAAGTGTCGCGCCTAATAATTGCGGCGAAATGCAACATTTTGGCAGATAGCGCTGCATTCATGGGCGGTTGGCTAGGAAATAGGCGTCCAGTTGCGGAAAAATAACGCGAAAAACGAAATTTCCATCATTTCGGACCGTCGCCTGCAACCGATCTTCAAGGGGTTGACCCGAAACGGCCGGGCGTCCAAAAGTCAGGTTTCGCGACCCCTCGCAAAGGCTATTCCCGACATGAAAGACAAAGACAGCTTGCTGCAGAATGCCGGCATCAACACCCGCCTGACCCATATTGGCAACGATCCTTTCGACTATCACGGCTTCATCAATCCGCCGGTCGTGCATGCCTCGACGGTGTTGTTTCCGAACGCCCGGGCGATGGAGACGCGCACGCAGAAATACACCTACGGAACGCGCGGCACCCCGACGACGGATGCGCTCTGCGAGGCGATCGACGCACTCGAAGGCTCGGCCGGAACGATCCTCGTGCCCTCGGGCCTTGCGGCCGTCACCATTCCGTTCCTAGGTTTCGTCGCGGTCGGCGATCATGCGCTGGTGGTCGACTCGGTCTATGGCCCGACGCGCCATTTCTGCGACACGATGCTGAAGCGCCTCGGCGTCGAGGTGGAATATTACGATCCGGCGATCGGCGCCGGCATCGAGACGCTGTTCCGGCCGAACACGAAGCTCGTTCACACCGAGGCTCCCGGCTCCAACACCTTCGAGATGCAGGATATTCCGGCGATCTCGGCGGTCGCGCACCGCCACGGCGCCGTCGTCATGATGGATAATACCTGGGCGACGCCGCTCTATTTCAGGCCGCTCGATCACGGCGTCGACATCTCGATCCATGCATCGACGAAATATCCGTCCGGCCATTCCGACATCCTGCTCGGAACGGTTTCGGCCAATGCCGAGCACTGGGAGCGGCTGAAGGAGGCAAACGGCGTGCTCGGCATCTGCGGCGCACCCGATGATGCCTATCAGATTCTGCGCGGATTGCGCACCATGGGCCTGCGCCTCGAGCGGCATTATGAAAGCGCGCTTGATATTGCGGAATGGCTGGAGGGCAGGGAGGATGTCGCCCGCGTGCTGCATCCGGCTCTGCCGAGTTTTCCCTCTCATCATCTCTGGAAGCGCGATTTCAAAGGCGCCAGCGGCATCTTTTCCTTCGTGCTGGCCGCCGACGGCCCCGAGAAATCAAGAGCAAAGGCGCATGCCTTCCTCGACGCCCTCAGGATTTTCGGTCTCGGCTATTCCTGGGGTGGCTTTGAAAGCCTCGCTCTGCATGCCTATCTCAACGATCGCAAGGTCGCCAAGGCGCCCACGGATGGTCCGGTCATCCGCCTGCAGATCGGCATCGAGGACGTGGTCGATCTGAAGGCCGATATCGAACGGGGTTTTGCGGCGGCAAGCGCGGTCTGATCAGACAAGCTTTGTCGTCGCTTGTGAAACCTCAAGGCAGATCTGCAGCCCGATAGCCGTAGATCCAGTCGAGATCGGCCGCCAGGCTTAGCGGCGGCTTGAGGCCGAGCACGAGATCGCGGCCGATCCGGATCGGCCCTTTCGCATGATAGGCGAACCGGTTGAAGGCGCCGCGCTGGCGAAGTCTCGCAATGCGTGGCGCCCGATGCCTTTCGAAGCGTGCCAGCGCTTCCGCCATGGGGCTATTCGAAAGAAACGCCGCCAGTTCGTAGGCGTCTTCGATCGCCATCGCCGCTCCCTGTCCGGCAAAAGGCATCATCGCGTGGGCGGCGTCGCCGATCAGCACCGTCTTTCGGCCGTCCTGCCACGTGCCTGATGTGGTTTCGAACAGCGGCCAGAACGTTAGCTTATTCTGTCTGTCGAGCAGCGAGACGATTGCGGCATTCCAGCCGGAAAGGCGTGCCCGCAGCTCGGCGCGCTGTTCGGCCGTCGGCTCGCTTTGCCAGGCCTGCGGCGCGGTATTGCCGGCGGTGATCGCCACCATGTTGAAGCTGCCGCTTTCTCTGAGCGGATAGCAGACGAGGTGCGCCGAGCCGCCGAGAAAAGCCGAAACGCTTGCCCTATCGAGGAAACCGGGCGCCTCATTTTCGGCAATGGTGAAGCGGTAGGCGATATTGCCGGAAAAGCGCGGCGAGGGGCTGCCCGAAATGGATTGCCGGAGCTTCGACCAGACGCCGTCGGCGCCGATCACGACATCGGCCGCCCGCTCGAAAGGCGGTAGGGTCGCATCGATCCGCACGCCAAGGTGAAGCCGGCAGCGCGGATCGGCCGTAACCGCTGCCAAAAGGGCTTTCTGCAGCGTAGTGCGGTGCAGAACGCCATAGGGAGCGCCCCAGCGTTCCCGCGCGAATTTGCCTGCCGGCACGGCCGCGAGCTGGCGGAGCGACCCGCCCGATATCAGCCGGATCGCGTCCGGCTCGAGCCAGACCTTTGACAGTCCTTCAAGGATGCCGAGTTCGGCAAGGATGCGGGAGGCGTTCGGCGAAACCTGCAACCCGGCGCCGATGTCGGTGAGTTCGCCCGCCTGCTCGAAGATCTCCGAACTGATGCCCCGGCGCGAAAGCGCAAGGGCAGCTGTCAGCCCTGATATCCCGGCGCCGATGATGGCGGCATGTTCGACCGGCATTGTCGGTCCGATCCGAATCTGGACTGACTACGCCGCCTTCACGTGGAAAACGCAACCGGCCGGATTGGTCTGGCTGGGCTTGAGCGCGGAATTGAAGCGATAGAGTGTCGAGCAGTAGGAACAGACCTTCTCGTTGTCGTCGCCCATGTCGATGAAGATATGCGGATGATCGAAGGGAGCCGAAGCGCCGGTGCACATGAATTCCTTGACGCCGACTTCGATAACGCGGTGACCGCCGTCGTTCTGGAAGTGAGGAATGTTGTGGCCGGCCATGTCGCTCTCCGAATGCTTTGAAATGTGCGCGAACCTTATAAGCCTTCGCCGCAAATGTGTAGAGCCAAAGCACTACGCCAGGCACAGTTTTTGGCTTCACGATGAAAGGCCGCTCGATTATGGTCGCGCCAAAAAGGAAGGCCAGATGAACCTGAATACACCCACATTTTCAAGCTTCACCCATGACGGATTGCAGCTCGCCTTCTTCGATGAGGGCGATCCGGCCGGTGTGCCGGTGTTGTTGATCCACGGCTTTGCCTCGACCGCAAACGTCAACTGGGTGCATCCGGGCTGGTTGAAGACGCTTGGCGATGCCGGCTACCGGGTGATCGCTATGGACAATCGCGGCCACGGGGCAAGCGACAAGCCGCACGATGCCGAAGCCTATCGCCCATGGGTCATGGCCGGCGATGCGATCGCGCTGCTCGACCATCTCGGCATCCCCGAAGCCCATGTCATGGGCTATTCGATGGGCGCGCGCATTTCCGTCTTTGCCGCGCTTGCCAATCCGCATCGCGTCCGTTCGCTGGTGCTCGGCGGCCTCGGCATCGGCATGACCGACGGCGTCGGCGACTGGGACCCGATTGCCGATGCGCTGCTGGCGCCCTCGCTGGACGCGGTGACGCATGCCCGAGGCCGCATGTTCCGCGCCTTCGCCGAGCAGACCAAGAGCGACCGGGTCGCTCTTGCCGATTGCATCCGCGGCTCGCGCGATCTCGTCGCCCGCTCCGATATGGCCAAGCTCGACATGCCGACGCTGATCGGCGTCGGCACCAAGGATGATATCGCCGGCTCGCCGCAGGAATTGGCGGCGCTGATGCAAAATGCCGAAGCGCTCGATATTCCGGGCCGCGATCATATGCTCGCCGTCGGCGACAGGGTTTTCAAGCAGGCGGTGCTGGCCTTCTATGCAAGGGTCGCCCATTGCTGACAACATCGTGATGCCGAAAAACCATGCTAAAAAACCATGGCGACGGCACCCATTTATGTTATTGCCGTTTTCCTCTATATATTGGCATTCCGAAAACGGCATTCCGGCTGGCAGCGAGGAGAGCGGCGATGGTCGCAAAGACTGACATTCGTGCTTTTGACACAGGCCATCCGCTGAAGGTGATGGATCCCATCTGGGACAGCCTGCGCGAGGAAGCCCGGCTCGCCGCCGAACGGGACCCGGTTCTCGCCGCCTTCCTCTATTCGACCGTGATCAACTACCATTCGCTCGAGGAATGCGTCATCCACCGCATCTGCGAACGTCTCGATCACCCCGACATGCAGGCGAACCTGCTTCGCCAGACCTTCGAAGAAATGCTCCTCGACTGGCCGGACTGGAGCTCCATCCTGCGCGTCGATATCCAGGCGATCTATGACCGCGATCCCGCCTGCCTGCGTTTCATGGAGGCGGTGCTTTATTTCAAGGGCTTCCATGCGCTGCAGACGCATCGTCTCGCCCATTGGCTGCTGAACCGCGGCCGGCGTGATTTTGCGCTCTATCTGCAGAGCCGCTCCTCCAGCGTCTTCCAGACCGACATCAACCCGGCCGCCCGTATCGGCAAGGGCATCTTCCTCGATCATGCCACCGGCCTCGTCGTCGGCGAGACGGCCGTCATCGGCGACAACGTCTCGATCCTGCACGGCGTCACACTCGGCGGCACCGGCAAGGAGGGCGCCGACCGCCATCCAAAGATCGGCTCCGGCGTCATGATCGGCGCCGGTGCGAAGATCCTCGGCAATATCGAGATCGGCTACTGCTCACGCGTCGCCGCCGGCTCCGTCGTATTGAAGGCGGTGCCGCCCAAAAAGACAGTCGCGGGTGTGCCGGCCAAGGTCGTCGGCGAGGCCGGTTGTTCCGAGCCGTCGCGCAACATGGACCAGGTGATCGGCGCCGACATCTGAGCGCCCGTTGGAAACAAGGATAGGAAAAGTCGGCGGGATCCGAGCGGGGAGAGCCATGAGCAAACGGCAACCTTGCCTTTACACCGCTGCATTTCCTGTGCAAGAAGCGGCCAACCAAGACCGCTTACGGAGATGACAGAGTGAAGCCAGAAGAAATCAAGAAGCTCGACGCCTATTTCAAGCGCATGTTCAATCCGCAGATGATCGTCAAGGCGCGTCCGCGCAAGGATGATTCTGCGGAAGTCTATCTCGGCGAAGAATTTCTGGGTGTCGTCTATATCGATGACGAGGACGGCGACCGCTCCTACAACTTTTCGATGGCGATCCTCGACGTCGATCTCTGATCGCGTTCGAAAGCTTCAAAAGGACCGAACGGCGCGATCCGTTCGGTCCTTTTTTCGTTTTTTCGATTCGCAACGAGAATTTATTCAAAACTTCCGGTTGCGGCATTCTGATATATTTTAGCAAAATCAATTAAAGACGTACGTGCCCCGGCGCGCTGCCTTTGTTATCTTTTTGTAATGCAACCGTTGGATGTTTTGCAACGCACAAGACTACTTGACTATTTGTGCATTGCAGCTACCCTGCGGCCACCAACAGCCCAACGGAGGATGGCTCATGTTCAACTTTGAAGACGCCAACAAGAAGAGCAAGGAAGCCGTCGACACGGCCCTGAAGACCTATACCGACACGTCCAAGGGCTTTCAGGCAATCGCCACCGAAGCCACTGAATATTCGAAGAAATCTTTTCAGGACGCGGTGACGCATTTCGAGACGCTGGCCGGCGTCAAGAGCTTCGAGGCTGCCTTCGAGCTGCAGACGAGCTACGTCAAGGCGTATTTTGAAGGCTTTGTCTCCGAGACGACGAAGCTCAGTGAGATGTATGCCGATCTCGCCAAATCAGCCTACAAGCCCTATGAGGCACCGATCGCCGCTGCGGTCGTCAAGACCGCCAAGTCGGTGTCGGCGGCGACGCCTGCTGCTGCTTGAACTGATTTCAAAGGCGCAACCTGCGCTACATATTGAAAAATGAAGACCGGCTACGCATCTGTAGCCGGTCTTTTTGTTTCCACTTTCGCTGCAGCGCCCGCATGGGATCGACCGGGGACTTTTTTGGTCTTTCCCGTGCATGCCGGCCATTTCTTGATTGCAGTGTCTGACAGGGGGCTTAAAATCAGCCTATTATGAACTAAGTTAGTGTTTCAGATATTCGGCGGGAAAAGCACCCTCCCATGCTCCGCCGGATTGCTTGAGGAATGAATGACAATGATCGCAAAGCCGATCCGGATGCAGAACGACAGCGAAAGGAACGGGGACAACGCAAATCGAACCTCGGTCATCACGCGCACCAAGCCGAAGACCAAGAAGCCCAATCTTTATCGTGTGCTGCTTTTGAATGACGACTACACTCCCATGGAATTCGTCATTCATATTCTGGAGCGTTTTTTTCAGAAGGATCGTGAAAGTGCCACCCGCATCATGCTCCATGTCCATAACCACGGCGTCGGCGAATGCGGAATATTCACATACGAGGTAGCGGAAACGAAGGTCAGCCAGGTGATGGACTTCGCCCGGCAGCACCAGCATCCGCTGCAATGCGTCATGGAAAAGAAGTGAGGATCTGAACGTGCCAACATTTTCGCCTAGTTTAGAGAAGGCGCTCCATCAGGCACTGACCTTTGCCAACGAGCGGCACCACGAATATGCGACGCTCGAGCATCTGCTGCTCGCCCTGATCGACGATGCCGATGCGGCCGCGGTCATGGGTGCCTGCAATGTCGATCTCGACGCGCTGCGCAAGACGCTCGTCGAATATGTCGACAACGAACTTTCCAACCTGATCACCGGTTATGACGAGGATTCGAAGCCGACCTCCGGCTTCCAGCGCGTCATCCAGCGTGCCGTCATCCACGTGCAATCGTCCGGCCGCGAAGAGGTGACCGGCGCCAACGTGCTCGTCGCGATCTTCGCCGAGCGCGAAAGCCACGCCGCTTATTTCCTGCAGGAGCAGGAGATGACCCGCTACGATGCCGTCAACTACATCTCTCACGGCATCGGCAAGCGGCCGGGCGCTTCGGATGTGCGTCCCCCGCGCGGTGCTGAGGACGAAGCCGAAAGCAGCAAGCCGACGGCGCGCGGCGGCGAGGAAGAAGGCGGCCCGAAGAAGCAGCAGGATGCGCTCAAGGCCTATTGCGTCAATCTCAACGAGAAGGCCAAGGGCGGCAAGATCGATCCGCTGATCGGCCGTCACGCCGAGGTCAGCCGCACAATCCAGATCCTGTGCCGCCGTTCGAAGAACAATCCGCTCTATGTCGGTGATCCCGGCGTCGGCAAGACGGCGATCGCCGAAGGCCTTGCTAAGCGCATCGTCGAAGGCAAGGTTCCGGAAGCACTCGCCGATGCGACGATCTTCTCGCTCGACATGGGCACGCTCTTGGCCGGCACGCGCTACCGTGGCGACTTCGAAGAGCGCCTGAAGCAGGTCGTTAAGGAACTGGAAGAATATCCGGGCGCCGTGCTCTTCATCGACGAGATCCACACGGTGATCGGCGCCGGCGCCACTTCGGGCGGCGCGATGGATGCATCGAACCTGCTGAAGCCGGCCCTGTCATCGGGCGCGATTCGCTGCATCGGTTCGACCACCTATAAGGAATACCGCCAGTTCTTCGAGAAAGACCGGGCGCTGGTCCGTCGTTTCCAGAAGATCGACGTCAGCGAGCCGTCGATCGAAGATGCGATCGAGATCATGAAGGGCTTGAAGCCCTATTTCGAAGAGTATCACCACCTGCGTTATTCGAACGACGCCATCAAGTCGGCCGTCGAATTGTCGGCCCGCTACATCTCCGACCGCAAACTGCCCGACAAGGCGATCGACGTGATCGACGAAACCGGTGCGGCGCAGATGCTGCTGCCGCCGTCCAAGCGCCGCAAGCTGATCACCGAAAAGGAGATCGAGGCAACGGTCGCGACGATGGCGCGCATTCCGCCGAAGACCGTCTCCAAGGACGATGAAGCCGTGCTTGCCAATCTCGAGAAGGAACTGCGCTCGGTCGTCTACGGCCAGGATATCGCCATCGAAGCGCTTTCGACCTCGATCAAGCTGGCGCGCGCCGGTCTTCGTGAGCCGAACAAGCCGATCGGCGCCTATGTCTTCTCCGGTCCGACCGGCGTCGGCAAGACCGAGGTGGCAAAGCAGCTGGCATCGTCGCTCGGCGTCGAACTTCTGCGCTTCGACATGTCGGAATATATGGAGCGGCACACGGTTTCGCGTCTGCTCGGCGCGCCTCCCGGCTATGTCGGCTTCGACCAGGGCGGCCTTCTCACCGATGGCGTCGATCAGCACCCGCATTGCGTGGTTCTGCTCGACGAAATCGAGAAGGCGCATCCCGACATCTACAATATCCTGCTGCAGGTCATGGACCACGGCACGCTGACCGACCACAACGGCAAGAAGATCGACTTCCGCAACGTCATCCTGATCATGACGACCAATGCGGGTGCATCCGAAATGGCCAAGGCGGCGATTGGCTTCGGCTCGTCCAAGCGCACCGGCGAGGACGAGGAGGCGCTCACCCGCCTGTTCACGCCGGAATTCCGCAACCGTCTCGACGCGATCATTCCTTTCGCGGCGTTGCCGACGGCCGTCATCCACAAGGTCGTGCAGAAGTTCATCATGCAGCTGGAGGCCCAGCTTTCCGAAAGGAACGTCACCTTCGACCTGCACGAGGATGCAATCGCCTGGCTGGCGGAAAAGGGTTACGACGAGAAGATGGGCGCCCGCCCGCTTGCTCGCGTCATTCAGGATACGATCAAGAAGCCGCTCGCCAACGAAATCCTCTTCGGCAAGCTGAAGAAAGGCGGCGTCGTCAACGTCACTGTCGGCCCGAAGGAAGACGGCAAGCCCGGCATCGTGCTCGAAGCCATTTCGGAAACGGCGCCGATCAAGCCGAAGCCCGAAGCCGAGGTCGTGCATCCCGAAGGCGATGATGTGGATGACGGCGAGCTGAAGACGAAGGCGGCCCGCAAGACCCGCGCCAAAGCAGTGCCGCAGGCCGAGCCCGAGGTTCGCGACGCCCCGAAGAAGGGAAGCGCGGTTCCGAAGGTTCCACGCAAGAAGTAAGATACCGTCACCGAATTGGAAAAGGCCGCGTCACTGCGGCCTTTTTCGTTTTCGGATCTGCATGCGCCCTTTTCAGAGCCTGGTGTAGTCGATCTCGAGAAAATCGGCGACCTCGGGCACCCAGCGGTCGCGCACGAAGGCGACATGCAGGGGATGGAGGTTGTACGTGTCGTAGCCAGCCTGATCGTCGAATTCCATCGAAAAGCCGAAGGCAAAAGCATTCTTTGGACTCGTCTGCCGAAGCTGCTCGAAATTCCGCACGCTCGGAATCTTGGCAAGCACCAGCGCGTCGGCGAGAAACGAGGCTTCTTCAGCCGAGCCGGCTTCGTGCTTCAGGCGGAACGCGACAGTATGGCGGATCATGATCTTGTTCCAAATGATTGTCTGGATTGAATTCTTTGAAATCGACGGGTGTTGACCTTACGCCAGCGCTGCCCTGATCTTTTCGGCATTGGCGGCGAGCACGGCACCGTCCTCCATCTTGCCGGAATGCGGCTTCAGCGCCGCGCCCTCATGCCGCGGGATGACGTGGAAATGCAGATGGAACACCGTTTGCCCGGCCGCCGGTTCGTTGAACTGGGCGATGAACACGCCATCGGCTTCGAAGACGTCCTTCACCGCATTGGCGATCTTCTGGACGACAGTAATTGAGTGGGTGAGGGTGGCTGGATCGGCATCGAGGAGATTGCGGGACGGCGCCTTGGGAAGGACGAGCACATGGCCCGGCGCCTGCGGCATCACATCCATGAAGGCGACGGTATGCTCGTCCTCGTAAACCCGGTGCGAGGGGATTTCGCCGCGGAGGATCTTGGCGAATATGTTGTTGTCGTCATAGGCGGCCGGGCTGGTCATCACGAAATCTCCTCAGTTCATGGTTGATCGGGTAACGCGGCCGGTGCGGCGGCGTCAATCCTCCTGCAGGCGCTCGCCCTTGCGGAAAGGACTGTGTTCGGTCAGCAGTTCGCTCATCTGTTCGACATCGGCGCGCTCTCGCGCGAGATAGTCGCCGATCGCCCGGCGAAGGCCGGCATGCGCGACATAATGGGCGGAATGCGTCGTCACCGGCAGGTAACCGCGGGCAAGCTTGTGTTCGCCCTGCGCGCCAGCCTCGACCCGTTTCAACCCTTTCGAAAGGGCGAAGTCGATCGCCTGGTGATAGCAGACCTCGAAATGCAGGAAGGGATGATCCTCGATGCAGCCCCAGTGACGGCCGTAGAGCGTGTCGCCACCGATGAAGTTGATCGCGCCGGCGACATAGCGCCCGTCGCGCTTGGCCATGACGAGCAGGATGTCGTCGGCCATGCGTTCGCCGATCAACGAATAGAACTTACGGGTGAGGTAGGGCCGGCCCCACTTGCGCCCGCCGGTATCCGTGTAAAACTTGAAGAACTGGTCCCAGATACGTTCCGTCAGGTCGCGGCCGGTCAGCCAGTCGATGCTGATACCGTTTTCGAGTGCGGCGCGGCGCTCCTTGCGCAACGCCTTGCGTTTGCGCGAGGCGAGCGTTTCGAGAAACTCCTCGTGATTGGCATAGCCGTCGTTGATGAAATGGAACTGCTGGTCGGTGCGGTGCAGATAGCCGTCCATCTCGAAGACGCCGATCTCTTCGTCCGGCACGAAGGTGATATGGGCCGAAGAGATGCCGAGCCGGCTCACCACCTCCTTCAGGCCTTCGGCGATCGCGCCCTGGATCGGCAGCCGCTGCAGCCCCTCGGCGACAAGAAGACGCGGGCCTGTCGCCGGGGTGAACGGGATCGAGCACTGAAGTTTGGGGTAATAACGCCCGCCGGCCCGTTCGAAGGCGTCGGCCCAGCCATGGTCGAAGACATATTCGCCCTGGCTGTGGTTCTTGAGATAGCCGGGCAGGGCGCCGATCAACTCGCCGCGCCCGGTCTCGAGCAGCAGGTGGTGGCCGAGCCATCCGGTCTCGGCGTCGGCCGAGCCGGATTCCTCCAGCGACGATAAAAAGGCGTGGGAAACGAAAGGGTTGTAGGCAATCGTATCACAGGTTTTCGACGCCCCGGAAAGCTTGGACCAGCTCTCCGGGGAAATCGCGGTGAAGGAGCGTTCTACGCGAATGGATAATTCATCAGTCATGGGACAAATGCGAAACCTGTGGGAGGGTAGTCTCGGCTCTGCCTTACAGCGCTGCGAGTCTTTCAGACGCGCAAAGGACGCTGTAACACTTTGAACTCCTGCATAATTTTATCCTGAAATCGATCCGACTTAAGGAATTATGCAGTAGTCTGCGCATGATCTTGGCCAAAAAGCGAGCGTCAAGCAGCCACACGCGGATCGAAGCCTTCGAAGGTCATCTGGTCTGCGTTTGCAAATGTAAGCCGGCGCGCCTCTTCGTCACGCACCGTCCAGGTGATGACAGGAATGCCCTTTTCGCGTTCGCTGGTGATAAAGGGGTTCGGCAGGTCGCCATAGTGATAAGAGATGAAATCGAGACCGATCTCCATCGCCTTCGCATGTGTCTTGAACGCCTCCGGCGTGTTGCCGTCGGCCGTCAGCCCGAGCGGGTAGGGTGAGCCAAGCGCCTTCAGATCGCGCAGCAGCCAGTGGTCAAAACTCATCAGCGCCACCTTGCCCTCATAGCCTTCGAGCACCTCGAGAACAGCTTCGGCGAAACCTTCGTCGTCGGCCTCGCGCCCCTTGAGCTCCAGCACCAGCGGCACCTTGCCCTCGACGAGGTCGAGGAGTTGGCGCAACGTCGGCACCTTGTCGCTGGTGCCGCCAACGGCGATCAGTCCGAGTTCCCGAGAGGTGCGCTCGCGGATGTCGCCGTGGAGGTTGCACAGGCGCTGCAGATCCTCGTCGTGAAATATGACCGGCACGCCGTCGGAGGCGTAATGCAGGTCGCATTCGATCGCAAAGCCCGCTTCGACGGCGCGCGAGAAAGCCGAAAGCGTGTTTTCCCAGACCTGCGTGTTGAGGTCGTGATAGCCGCGATGGGCAACCGGCAGGTCCCTGATCCAGCCAACATTGGTCATTCTGCGATTTCCATGATAGCGTCTATCTCGACGGCGGCATTCAGCGGCAGGGCCGCCATGCCAACGGCGGCACGCGCATGTTTGCCGGCTTCGCCAAGCACGCCGGCAATCAGGTTCGAAGCGCCGTTGATGACGAGATGCTGCTCGACGAAGTCGGGCGCCGAGGCGACGAAGCCGTTCAGCTTGATGACGCGCCGGATACGGCCGAGTTCGCCGCCAAGTGCCGCCTTCGCCTGGGCAAGGATGTTGATGGCGCAGAGTTCGGCGCCGCGCTGGCCCGTTGGTACGTCGACGGTCTTGCCGAGATGGCCCGAGACAGTGACCTTGCCGCCTTCGAGCGGCAGCTGACCGGAGATGTAGAGAAGATTGCCGCTGATGACATAGGGAACGTAATTTGCAGCAGGTGCTGCAGCTTCGGGCAGGGTTATCCCCATCTCAATCAGGCGCGCTGCAATTTCATCGGACATTTTCGTCTCCGCTTTTGTTGTCAATTCTTCAAAAATTATGCATCAAGACTAGAATCTTTAATATGACAGTTTCGAGCCTCGATTTGGCCGAAAGCGTTCTTATAACATCGCGACCGAGTCCAACAGGAGTTAATGAATGTTCCGATCGAGTCTTGTCGCTCTGCTTTTCGCCAGCGTTTCCGCCAATGCATGGGCGGCTGCGCCCGCGGTTAGCGCTGCGATCGCGACCGGCCTCGTCGCCCATCGCGCGGTCTACGATCTGGAACTGAAGGACGCTTCGGACCGCTCCGGCATCGCCGCCATGTACGGTCGCATGGTCTATGAATTCGACGGCAGCTATTGCCAGGGCTTCACCACCAACTTCCGCTTCGTGACGCAGATCGACACCGGCGACAGCGTGCGTGTCAGCGACCAGCAGACGAAGACCTTCGAGAACCTGAAGGACGGCAAGTTCACCTTCGACACCAAATCCTTCACCGACGAGCAGCTCGATAAAGAGGTCAACGGTGCGGCTCAGGACCAGCCTGATGGTGTCAAGGTAGATCTCAAGCAGCCGGCGAGCCGCGAGCTGCAGCTTTTAGAAAGCCGCTTTCCCACGGAACATATGCTCGATGTGATCCAGCACGCCAAGGACGGCAAGCGCTTCTTCGAGGCGCGCGTCTTCGACGGTTCCGATGACGGTGACAAATCGCTGGCGACGACTACGATCGTCGGCAAGCAGGAGACACCGATCGCCGAGGAAGCCGATGCCGGCAATGCCGGCGCCTTCTCCAAGACGGCCTTCTGGCCGGTGACGATCGCCTATTTCAACGAGAGTGCGAAATCGGATGCTTTGCCGGTCTACCGCATGTCCTTCAAGCTCTATGAGAACGGCATCACCCGCGACCTGACGATGGATTACGGCGATTTCGTCCTGACCGGCAAGCTCGCCAAGCTGGAGTTGCTCGACCGCAAGGCCGAGGTTTGCAAGTAGGCCTCGTTGCCTTCCGCAGCCCCTGAGACTGATATTCATCCTGTCGATGTTGCTGCCGACGCTGGCAGGCTGAGTGCGGCATTCCAAGGGCAGGCAGTCGCCTTTGTCTCTTTTATTGAGATCCACGCGCCGTGGCCGGTGCGTGAGCCAGGTTTTTTCGGCATAAGCCTTGCTTTTGCGCCAAATCGAATGTATGGGCACCCGCATTCCACACGTAAGGCATGGGATCGTCCGGGAGAAATCCGGACTGTTCCGCCCGGTGGCATTCTCGAAGAGGATGCTGTTCGCCTTGCGGAGGTTCAACCGGAAAAGGAGTAACAAGGCATGGCATTGCCTGATTTTTCTATGCGTCAGCTTCTTGAAGCAGGCGTCCACTTCGGCCACCAGACGCATCGCTGGAACCCGAAGATGAAGCCGTACATCTTCGGCGATCGCAACAACATTCACATCATCGATCTGGCCCAGACCGTTCCGATGCTGTCGCGCGCCCTTCAGGTCGTCAGCGACACCGTTGCCCGCGGCGGCCGTGTTCTCTTCGTCGGCACCAAGCGCCAGGCGTCTGAGATCATTGCCGACAGCGCCAAGCGCTCGGCCCAGTACTACGTCAACTCGCGCTGGCTCGGCGGCATGATGACGAACTGGAAGACCATCTCCAACTCGATCCAGCGTCTGCGCAAGCTCGACGAGATCCTGAACGGCGAAGCCCAGGGCTTCACCAAGAAGGAACGCCTGAACCTCGAGCGCGAACGTGAGAAGCTGGACAAGGCTCTTGGCGGTATCCGCGATATGGGCGGCACGCCCGACCTGATGTTCATCATCGACACCAACAAGGAAAAGATCGCGATCGACGAAGCCAAGCGCCTCGGCATCCCGGTTGTCGCCATCATCGATTCGAACTGCGATCCGGACCTGATCGACTATCCGATCCCGGGTAACGACGACGCATCGCGCGCCATCGCTCTTTACTGCGAGCTTATCTCCCGCGCCGCCATCGACGGCATCGCGCGTCAGCAGGGCTCTTCCGGCCGCGATCTCGGCGCATCCTCCGAAGTTCCGGTCGAGCCGGCTCTCGAGGAAGCAGCCGAAGGCTGATGAAAGCGGGCGGATCGAAAAGGTCCGCCAATGCTTACAGAGACTGGGAAAGGCCGCTCGCGACTCATCGAAGTTCGGCGGCCTTGCCTGTTTCAAGGGGAGGGCGTCAGGCTCTCCGTCCGATAAGTTTCGTTATGACGCGTCTTCATCACGCTGTCATACATACAGGTACATTTCGTGCCTCAATCCGGTGCCGAGCCGCGCTTTGCGGCCCACCGTATGAACCGACAAGAGGAAGCTAATGAGCGAGATTACGGCTGCAATGGTGAAGGAACTGCGCGAAAAGACCGGCGCAGGCATGATGGACTGCAAGAAGGCTCTTGCTGAAACCGGTGGCGACATGGAAGCGGCGATCGACTGGCTGCGCGCCAAGGGCATCGCCAAGGCCGACAAGAAGTCCGGCCGCACCGCTGCCGAAGGCCTCATCGGCGTTGCGAGCCAGGGCACCAAGGCCGTCGTCGTCGAAGTCAATTCCGAGACCGACTTCGTCGCCCGTAACGATGCCTTCCAGGAACTCGTCCGCGGCATCGCCAAGGTCGCCGCCTCGACCGACGGAACCGTCGATGCCGTTGCCGCTGCGACCTACCCGGCATCCGGCAAATCCGTGTCCGACACGATCAAGGATGCGATCGCAACGATCGGCGAGAACATGAACCTGCGCCGCTCGGTCGCTCTCTCGGTCGAGGACGGCGTCGTCGCCACCTATATCCACAATGCTGTTTCCGACGGCCTCGGCAAGCTCGGCGTTCTCGTTGCGCTGAAGTCGGCTGGCGACAAGGATGCCCTGAACGCTATCGGCCGCCAGGTCGCCATGCACATCGCCGCCACTGCGCCGCTGGCGATCCGCCCGGAAGAAGTCGATGCCGCTGTCGCCGAGCGCGAGCGCAACGTCTTCATCGAGCAGTCGCGGGCTTCCGGCAAGCCGGACAATATCATCGAGAAGATGGTCGAAGGCCGCATGCGCAAGTTCTTCGAGGAAGTCGCCCTTCTCTCGCAGGCTTTCGTCATCAATCCGGACCTGACGGTTGGTGCCGCCATCAAGGACGCTGAAAAGGCTGTCGGCGCGCCGATCGAAGTCACCGGCATGGTCCGTCTGCTGCTCGGCGAAGGCGTCGAGAAGGAAGAGACCGACTTCGCGGCCGAAGTCGCGGCTGCCGTCAAGGGTTGATCTTCCAGTCATAATTGGGAAAACACGAAGGGCATCGCGTGACAACGCGGTGCCCTTCGTGTATCGGGCATTCACGGCAATTTACGAGGAGCCAAGATGTCTTTAGAGCCTGTCTATAAACGCGTTCTACTCAAGGCCTCCGGCGAAGCGCTCATGGGTGGCCAGGGTTTCGGGATCGATGTGACGGTGGCGGACCGCATCGCATCCGACATCGCCGAGGCACGGCATATGGGCGTGGAAGTCGGCGTCGTCGTCGGTGGCGGCAATATCTTCCGCGGTGTCGCGGTAGCGTCCAAGGGCGGCGACCGGGTCACCGGCGACCATATGGGCATGCTCGGCACCATCATCAATGCGCTGGCGCTGGCGACCTCGCTGCGCAAGCTGAATATCGATACGGTGGTGCTTTCGGCCATCTCCATGCCCGAGATCTGCGAGAGCTTTTCGCAGCGCGCGACCCTTTATCATCTGTCGATGGGACGCGTGGTGATTTTTGCCGGCGGCACCGGCAACCCCTTCTTCACCACCGATTCCGCCGCAGCACTTCGCGCCGCCGAAATGGGTGCGGAAGCGATCTTCAAGGGCACGCAGGTCGACGGCATCTACACCGCCGACCCGAAGAAATATCCTGATGCGACCCGCCTCGACCGGCTGACGCACCAGGAAGTGCTGGACAGGGGGCTGGCGGTGATGGACGTTGCCGCCGTGGCGCTGGCCAGAGAAAATTCCATTCCGATCATCGTCTTCTCGATCCACGAGAAGGGTGGTTTTGCTGAAATCTTGACGGGCGGTGGCCTCAAGACCATCGTCTCCGACAACTGATAAAGCTGCGCCGCGGTTTCGGCGCAGCCCTCGCCAGACGGGAGCATCGACATGAGTGAAGGTATCGACATCAAGGAACTGAAGCGCCGCATGGACGGCGCGATTTCCGTATTCAAGGGCGACATCGCATCGCTGCGCACCGGCCGTGCTTCGGCCAACATTCTCGACCCGGTCACGGTCGAGGCCTATGGTTCGCGCATGCCGCTGAACCAGGTCGCCAACATCACCGTGCCTGAGCCGCGCATGCTGTCGGTTTCCGTCTGGGACAAGTCGATGGTCAGCGCCGTCGAGCGCGGCATCCGCGAATCCAATCTCGGCCTCAACCCGATCATCGACGGCCAGAACCTGCGCATTCCGCTGCCGGAGCTGAACGAGGAGCGCCGCAAGTCGCTCGTCAAGGTGGCGCACGACTATGCCGAAAAGAGCAAAGTGGCGATTCGCCATGTCCGCCGCGACGGCATGGACGGCCTTAAGAAAGCCGAAAAGGACGGCGTAATCGGCCAGGACGAGAGCCGGGCGCAGTCGGAACGTGTACAGAAGATGACGGACGAGACGATTTCCGAAATCGACCGCTTGCTTGGCGAGAAGGAAAAGGAAATCATGCAGGTCTAGTGGATCTGTGCCTTTGCCTGGAAAGACCGGACGGGAAATGTCGGAATCTGTATTTGTGACTGTGCCAGAGCATGTTGCCATCATCATGGACGGCAATGGCCGTTGGGCCAAGCAACGTGGCCTGCCGCGCACGATGGGCCATCGCAAGGGCGTCGAGGCGGTGCGTGAGACAGTCCGCGCCGCTGGTGCGGCCGGCATAAAATATCTGACCCTCTTTGCCTTCTCCTCGGAGAACTGGCGCCGGCCCGAAGCAGAGGTCTCCGATCTGCTCGGCCTGCTCAAGGCTTTTATCCGGCGCGACCTCGCCGAGCTTCATCGCCAGAACGTGCGGATCAAGGTGATCGGCGACCGCGACAGCCTGCGCAGCGACATTCTCGGCCTGCTGCTGGAGGCGGAGGAGACGACCAAGGACAACACGTCGCTGACGCTCGTCATCGCCTTCAACTATGGTTCGCGCGACGAGATCGCCCGCGCCGTCGTCAGCCTCGCCCGGGATGTCGAAGCCGGCCGCCTGAGAGCGCAGGATATTACGCCCGCCCTGATCAACGCCCGTCTCGATACGGCCGGCATCCCCGATCCGGATCTCATCATCCGCACCAGCGGCGAGGAGCGGCTTTCCAACTTCCTCCTCTGGCAGGCCGCCTATTCGGAATTCATCTTCCTTCCGGAATATTGGCCGGATTTCAGCCCCGAGATCTTCCGCTCGGCGCTCGATACATTCGCCTCTCGTGACCGGCGCTTCGGCGGCCTGTCGTCGCAGGCGGCCGCGGTCGGCACCTGATGCAGAGGGAATTGAAGCTCCGCATCGTTTCAGGACTGATTCTTGCGGCCATCGTTCTTGCCGCCACCTGGTATGGTGGCCTTGCCTTCCGTATCCTGGCGGTCGTGATCGGCCTGCTGATCTATTATGAATGGTCGAAAATGACAGGCATCGCGCGGGATTGGGTCGCCAATGCCGTCGGCTGGATCGGCGAGGCGGCGATTGCCTTTCTCGTGCTTGTCGGCAATTTCGAATTCGCCGCCGGCATGCTGGCCGGCGTCACCGCCGTCGGCATCGCCCTGATCATCCTGCAGGGCACGAGCCGCTGGTTGCCAGTGGGCCTGTTTTATGCCGGCGCCACCGGCCTGTCGCTTGCCGCGATCAGAAGCGATGACGGGCTTGGCCTTTACGCCATGCTCTTCGTCTTTGCTGTCGTCTGGGCAACCGATATCCTTGCCTATTTCGTCGGCAGGGCGCTCGGCGGGCCAAAGCTTGCCCCTTCGATCTCGCCCGGAAAGACCTGGTCGGGCGCAATCGGCGGCGCCGTTTCGGCGGTCGTAGCCGGCGTCGTTCTCGTCCATTTTCTCCTTCCGGGCGCTGAAATCATCGCCGCCGGCGTGGCATTGGTTCTCTCGGTTTGCAGCCAGTCGGGCGATCTTTTCGAATCGTTCATCAAGCGAAAATTCGGCGTCAAGGATTCGAGCCGTCTCATTCCGGGTCATGGCGGCGTCATGGACCGTGTCGACGGACTGATTTTCGCCTGTTTTTCGGCGTTCTTGCTTGCTGGGCTTTTTTCCCTGATAAAGGGGGCCGGAATGACGTCGCTTGGTGCGGCATTGTTCGGACTCTGACAACGCGGCAGTCTGACGGAAGGGACTCATGGAAACGATGAGCGGCATATACGCATTTCTGATGGGGAACATCGTTACCTTCATCCTCGTGCTGTCACTGCTCGTCTTTGTGCATGAGATGGGCCATTACCTCGTCGGGCGCTGGAGCGGCATTCGCATCCTTGCCTTTTCCGTCGGCTTCGGTCCGGAGATCTTCGGCTTCACCGACCGCCACGGGACACGCTGGAAGATTGCGGTAATCCCGCTTGGCGGCTACGTCCGGTTCTTCGGCGATGAAGATGCCTCGAGCAAGCCCGACACCGACAAGATCGCCGCGATGTCCGAGGAGGACAGGGCGCGCTCCTTTGCCGGCGCCAAGCTGTGGAAACGCGCTGCAACCGTCGCGGCTGGCCCGATCGCCAATTTTCTGCTGGCGATCGCCATCTTCACCATTCTTTTCTCGGTCTATGGCCGCACGATCGCCGATCCCGTCGTTGCCGAGGTCAAGCCAGACGGCGCAGCCGCTGCCGCCGGCATCCTTCCAGGCGATCTGCTGGTCGCCATCGACGGCGGCAAGGTCGAGACCTTCGACGACGTGCGCCGCTATGTCGGCATCCGCCCGAGCCAGAAGATCGTCGTGACGATCGAGCGCGCCGGCCAGAAGCTCGATGTGCCGATGGTGCCGCAGCGCGTAGACCAGACCGACCAGTTCGGCAACAAGGTCGAGCTCGGCCAGATCGGCATCGTCACCAGCCGGGAGGCCGGCAACTTCCGTCTGAAGACCTACACGCCGCTGGAGTCGTTGCGCGAGGCTGTGATTGAGACCCGTGACATTGTCACCGGCACCTTCAAATACATCGGCAACATCTTCAGCGGAACGATGCGCGCCGATCAATTGGGCGGGCCGATCCGCGTGGCGCAAGCTTCGGGCCAGATGGCGTCGCTTGGAATAGGCGCAGTGTTGCAGCTTGCGGCGGTGCTTTCTGTTTCGATAGGATTGCTTAACCTGATGCCGGTTCCGGTACTTGATGGCGGCCACCTGATGTTCTATGCGGTGGAAGCGGTGAGGGGGAAACCGCTCGGCTCTTCGGCCCAGGAAATTGCATTTCGCATCGGCCTGGCGATGATACTGACATTGATGGTTTTCACGACCTGGAACGACATTGGCTCGTTAAGAGGGTAAACGAGCAAGGCGAGGCTAATTACTATTTATTTACGATGTTTCAAGGCTGTAGTGGCGAATGGGTCACGCTTGCAAATGAAGTAAACAGAAATTAACGACCTGCCTTGCTTGTATGTCAAAAGCGGGTAAAACGACACACGTGACCGGAATCGGGGTTTCCTGAAGCCGGGGACGAGGGAAACAAAAGGTAATGGGTGAAATGAAGGCTGGTTCAAAGTTTTTGAACGCAGTATCGGCGGTTGCGCTGTCTGCTAGTGTTGTTGCTTCGGGCGCAGGTGCTTTGACGTTCGTTTCCGCTACGGCCGCTGAGGCCGCGGTTATCCAGCGCATCGATGTGCGCGGCGCAAGCCGTGTCGGCGCGGAAGCCGTTCGGTCGAACCTCACCATCGCTCCCGGAAAGAGTTTTTCGAACAGCGATATCGATGCCTCGGTCAAGCAGCTCTACGGCACGGGTTACTTCTCCGACGTCAAGATCTCGGTTTCCGGAAGCACGCTGGTTGTCAACGTTCAGGAAGCCCAGCTGGTCAATCAGGTCGTCTTCAACGGCAACCGCAAGATCAAGGACGACAAGCTCGCGACGATCGTCCAGACCCACGCTGCCGGTCCCTACAGCGACACCCAGATCCAGGCCGACATTCAGTCGATCAAGGAAGCTTACGCTGCCACCGGCCGCAGCGAGGTCGAAGTCACGACGCAGGTGGTGCCGCTCGGCGAAGGCCGTGTCAACCTCGCCTTCGTCATCAACGAGGGCGACCGCACCAAGATCGATTCGATCAACTTCGTCGGTAACAATGCCTACAGCGCCGGCCGCCTGGCTGCCGTCATCGCCACCAAGCGTTCGAACTTCCTGTCGTTCCTGACTCGCAAGGATGTCTACAACGAAGACAAGCTCCACGCCGACGAAGAAGCGCTGCGTCAGTTCTATTACAATCGCGGCTACGCTGACATGCGCATCGTCTCTTCCGATGCCACCTTCGACGACGCGACCAACAAATACACGCTGACCTTCAACATCGAGGAAGGCCAGCGTTACGACTTCGGACCGGTGACCGTCCAATCGACCGTCGAAGGCGTCGGCTCAGAGCAGCTGCAGCCGCTGGTGCGCACCCGCGAAGGCCAGGTCTACAACGCCAAGGAAGTCCAGAAGTCGATCGAGGCGATCTCCGATCAGGTGGCGTCAGCCGGTTATCCCTTTGCGCGCGTCACGCCGCGCGGTAACCGCGACCTCAACAACAACACGATCGGTGTCGAATACCTGGTCGACCAGGGCGAGCGCGCCTATGTCGAGCGCATCGAGATCCGCGGCAACAGCCGCACGCGCGACTACGTCATTCGCCGCGAATTCGACATGAGCGAAGGCGATGCCTTCAACCAGCAGATGATCACCAAGGCCAAGCGTCGCCTCGAAGCGCTCGGTTACTTCTCTTCCGTCAATATCTCCACCCAGCCGGGCAGTTCGCCTGACCGTGTCGTGGTGGTCGTCGACGTGCAGGATCAGTCGACCGGTTCGTTCGGTGTCGGCGCGGGTTATGCCGCCGGCGGCGACGGCCTGCTGCTCGAAGCATCGATCGAGGAAAAGAACTTCCTCGGTCGTGGTCAGTACATCCGCATCTCGGCCGGTGGCGGCCAGGAAGGCTCACGCGCCTACGGCGTCAGCTTCACTGAACCCTATTTCCTCGGCTACCGTCTGGCGGCAGGCTTCGACGTCAACCGCAGCGAAACGTCGAGCAACGACGACTACGATTACGAAGAAACCAGCGTCGTCCTGCGTGTGACTGCGCCGATCACCGAAGATCTGGCGACGACCTTCCGTTATAACTACAAGCAGATGAAGTATGACGGCGATACCTCTGATCTTTCGGCGACCTACGCCAATCTGGTCGACGAGAGCCCGTGGACACGCTCTTCCGTCTCGCAGACGCTGACCTACAACACGCTTGACGACACCGTCCTGCCGCGTGAAGGCATCTATGCGACGGCGACGCACGAACTTGCCGGCCTCGGCGGCGACTCGCAGTTCTACAAGATCTACGGCAAGGCCCGTTATTACCACCTGCTCGCTGACGATGCCGATATCATCGGCTCGGTCTCCGCTTCGGCTGGTTATGTCGTTCCCTTGGGGGACCATCTGAACGTCTTCGACCAGTTCACGCTGACCAACGGCGATATTCGCGGCTTCGAGAACAAGGGTATCGGCCCGCGCATCCGCGGGGATCACGATGACCCGCTCGGTGGCACGACCTATTTCACGGCGTCTGCAGAAGCCACCTTCCCGATGCCGGGCTTCCCGCGTGACTTCAACCTGCGCGGCGCAGTCTTTGCCGATGCCGGTACGCTGTTCGGCAATGACGTCGAGCTTCTTGGGTCAGACCAGGCCGACGGTACCAGCGCTTCGCTGCGCGCCTCCGTCGGTGTCGGCGTCGTCTGGCAGTCTCCCTTCGGTGCATTGCGTCTGGATTACGCGATCCCGGTTCTCAAGGAAGACTTCGACAAGACGCAGAACTTCAAGTTTGGCATCAACAACCAATTCTGATATCGGCAGTCCGGAACTGTAAGACTCAATTCCGTTCTGGAGCATTGCCGATGGAGCAAAACGTTTTTTTTCTGCCCCATGAAGGTCTGAAGCTCGCTGAGCTGGCAGAGTTTCTTGGGGCGGAACTCGCCAATTCCGACCATGCCGATGTTGTCGTCAGGTCCGTTGCCCCCATCAGCCGGGCTCGGGCGGGAGACGTCTGCTATATCCTGTCGCGTCGTAACCGCGATGAACTGGCGACATGCGAGGCCTCGGCAGTGATCTGCGATAAGGCGCTCGCCGATCTCGTACCCCCCCATATCCCGGTCATCCTGTCGTCCAATCCACATGCGGCTTTCGCGATGGCGGGCGGCCTGTTTTATCCCGCGGCATTGCGCCCGGTCGTCTTTTCCGGTGAAAGCGAGATCGCGCCAAGCGCGGTGATCGATCCGAGCGCCAAGCTTGAAAAGGGCGTGATCGTCGAGCCGATGGCCGTCATCGGAGCGCATGCCGAGATCGGCGAAGGGACGCGCATCGGCGCCCAAAGCATCATCGGTCCGAATGTCAAGATTGGCCGGGATTGTTCGATTGCGGCCGGCGCCAGCATTCTCTGCGCGCTGCTCGGCAATGGCGTCATCATCCACAACGGCGCCCGCATCGGCCAGGATGGTTTCGGTTATGCGCCGGGCCCGCGCGGCATGATCAAGATCGTCCAGATCGGCCGAGTGATCATCCAGGATAATGTCGAGATCGGCGCCAACACCTCGATCGACCGTGGCACCATGGACGATACGGTCATCGGCGAAGGCACCAAGATCGACAACCAGGTACAGATCGGCCACAACGTTCAGATCGGCCGCCATTGCGCGATCGTTGCGCATGTCGGCATCGCCGGCAGCGCGAAGATCGGCAATGGCGTTCAGATCGGCGGCCAGGTCGGTATCAAGGGGCATGTGACGATCGGTGACGGCGTGCAGATCGCCGCCCAAAGCGGTATCATGACCGATCTTGCCGCCGGCGGACAATATGGTGGTACACCTGGGCGCCCGCTGAATGACTATCTGAGAGATGTCGCGCAACAGATGTCAAGGACGAAGCTGCGCGGGACGAAACCTGGAGGCAAGCAAAATGACTGAGGAAGCCACGACAACGCTTTCTTCGGCTGACATCATCGAGATCATGAAACTGCTGCCGCATCGCTACCCGTTTCTCATGGTCGACAAGATCATCGAGATTGACGGCGACAACACGGCGATCGGCATCAAGAACGTCACGGTGAACGAACCGCATTTCACCGGTCATTTTCCGGAATCTCCGATCATGCCCGGCGTTCTCCTGATCGAGGGCATGGCCCAGACCGCGGGTGCGATCTGTGCCAAGAAGGATGGCCAGCCAGGCAACCTCGTCTATTTCATGACCATCGAGAATGCGCGCTTCCGCAAGCCCGTCGTACCCGGCGATCGTGTTGAATTCCATGTCAGGAAGCACAAGCAGCGCGGCAATATCTGGAAATTCCATTGCGACGCCAAGGTCGACGGCGCACTTGTCGCCGAAGCCGATATCGGCGCGATGATCGTTCGTAAGGATCAGGCATGAGCACTATCGCCGAAAGCGCTCGCGTTCATCCGATGGCTGTCGTCGAAGACGGCGCGACCATCGGTGAGGGCGTCAAGATCGGTCCCTTCTGCCATGTCGGGTCGCACGTCGTCCTGCATGCGAATGTCGAGCTTTTGTCGCATGCGGTCGTGACCGGCCGCACCGTGGTCGGCAAGGGCACACGCATCTTCCCGATGGCGGTCGTTGGCGGCGATCCGCAGAGCGTGCATCACGGCGGCGAGGAGACGACGCTGACGGTCGGCGCCAACTGCACGATCCGCGAGGGCGTGACGATGAATACGGGCACGGCCGATTTCGGCGGCCAGACGATCGTCGGCGACAATAACCTCTTCCTTGCCAATTCGCATGTCGCGCATGACTGCCGGGTGGGCAACCATGTGATCATGTCGAACAACGTCATGCTCGCCGGCCATGTCGTCATCGAAGATCGCGTCATCCTGGGCGGCGGCTCGGCCGTTCACCAGTTTACCCGCGTCGGCCGTCAGGCCTTCGTCGGGGGGCTCTCGGCAGTGAGTTACGACGTCATTCCGTACGGCATGCTGAACGGCAATCCCGGGCTGCTGAGCGGCCTCAACGTCGTCGGCATGACGCGCGCCGGCGTGGACCGCGCCGTCATTCACAGGGTGCGGCGCGCCTACAAGTCGATCTTCGAAGGACCGGGCTCCGTCCGCGAAAACGCCGCCGCCATCCGCGAAGAATATGCTGATTGCGAGCAGGCGGTCCACATCCTCGACTTCATCGCCGCCGACAGCGACCGCGCTTTGTCCTCGCCAACTCGGGGGCAGAAGGGCTAGTCCGTGACTCTTTCCGGCGATACCGCTGCGGGCCGGCTGGCGATCATCGCCGGCGGCGGCCTTCTGCCTTCCTATGTCGCCGAAGCTGCGCGCGCGGCGGGCGAAAATCCCGTCATCGTCGCGCTGAAGGACGAAAGCGACCGGCGCTGGGAAGGGTATGACCATGCCGTCATCGGCGTCGGCGATTTTGCAGCTCTCGAGGGCCTCTTGAACCGCTACGGCATCGGCCGCGTCGTCATGTCCGGCAGCGTGCGGCGCCGGCCGGAATGGCGCGAGGTGCGCCCGACGCTGCGCACTCTGATGAAGATGCCGGCCGTGATCCGCACCTTGCTGTCCGGTGGCGACGATACGGTGCTGCAGATGGTGATCCGGCTGATCGAGGGAAACGGCCGCCGGGTCGTCGGCGCTCATGAGATCGCTCCCGACCTTCTTGCCTACGTCGGTCCGCTTGGCGCTGCAGCGCCTGGCGAGGAAGACCGGCGCGATATCAGGCGCGCAGCCGATGCCGCTGAGATGCTGGGCCGGCTCGATGTCGGTCAGGGCGCCGTCGCCATCGGCGGGCGTATCGTCGCGCTGGAGGGTCTTGAGGGCACGGACGAGATGCTGGAGCGTGTCGCGGGTCTCAGAGCCGCCGGGCGCATCTCGCCGCGCCGCCGTGGCGCACTCGTCAAACTCTGCAAGCCGCAACAGGATATCCGCGCCGACTTGCCGGCGATCGGCGTTTCCACGGTTCTGAACGCGAGGAAAGCCGGCCTTGCCGGCGTCGCCGTCGAGGCCGGCCGCTCGCTGGTGCTCGATCGCGCCGCCGTCATCAAAGCCGCCGATGAGGCTGGGCTCTTCGTCTGTGGCATCGATCGCGGCCTGCCGGCATGGGGGCTTGAATGAACGGGGCGCCGCTGAAGATCGCCGTCATTGCCGGCGAGGTGTCGGGGGATCTGCTCGGTGCCGATCTCATCGCCGCCCTGAAGCGGGTTCATAGCGGACCGGTGGAGCTCGTCGGTGTCGGCGGCGAGGGGCTGCAGGCGGAAGGCTTGCGATCCCTGTTCGATTTCTCCGAGCTGTCGATCATGGGTATCACCCAGGTGCTGAGCCGGCTGCCAAAGCTCTATACGCTGATCCGCCAGACGACGGCTGCCATCATCGCCGCAAGGCCGGATATTCTTCTGATCATCGACAGCCCGGATTTCACCCATCGCGTCGCAAAGCGTGTCCGCATCGCTCTGCCGGATCTGCCGGTTGTCAATTATGTTTGTCCAAGCGTCTGGGCCTGGAAGGAATATCGCGCCACGCGCATGCTCGCCTATGTCGATCATGTGCTCGCCGTCCTGCCCTTCGAGCCGGCAACAATGCGTGCGCTCGGCGGGCCTGAGACCACCTATGTCGGCCATCGCCTGACCGCCGATCCGGCGCTGCTCGAAGTGCGGCAGCAGCGCACCATGCGCGCACCCGTCGAGGGAGCCGGCAAGGCGATCCTGATGCTTCCTGGATCAAGATCCTCCGAAATCGCCAAACTGCTTCCGTTCTTCGAGGATGCGGCCAAAGAACTTGTCGCCCGCAACGGCCCGATGCGATTCCTGCTGCCGACCGTGCCGCACAACGAAGCGCTGGTGAAAGGGCTCGTCGCCGGCTGGGCCACGCCGCCGGAGGTGGCGGTCGGGCCGGCGCAGAAGTGGAAGGCCCTTGCCGAGGCGGATGCGGCGATGGCAGCTTCCGGCACGGTGATCCTCGAACTCGCCCTTGCCGGCGTGCCGACGGTGTCCGTTTACAAGACGGATTGGATTATCCGCCTGCTCGCCCGGCGCATCAAGGTATGGACGGGCGCATTGCCCAATATCATCGCCGATTATGCCGTCGTGCCGGAATATCTGAACGAGATCGTCCGCGGCGCCAGCCTGGCGCGCTGGATGGAGCGGCTGTCGGCCGACACGTTCCAATTGAAGGCGATGAACGAGGGTTATGATCTCGTCTGGCAACGCATGCAGACCGAAAAGCCGCCCGGCGAACACGCTGCCGAGATCCTTCTCGACGTGCTGAAAAAGAAAAAACCCGGTCGTTTCTGACCGGGTTTTCTTTTGGGTTCTTTCTGAAGCGATCAGCGCTTCGAAACCGGAATGTAGTCGCGCTTCGGTTCGCCGACATAAAGCTGGCGCGGACGGCCGATGCGCTGTTCCGGATCCTCGATCATCTCGTTCCACTGCGCGATCCAGCCGACGGTGCGGGCGAGCGCGAAGAGCACGGTGAACATGGTCGTGGGGAAGCCCAGCGCCTTCAGCGTGATGCCGGAATAGAAGTCGATGTTCGGATAGAGCTTCTTCTCGATGAAATATTCGTCGGTGAGCGCGATGCGCTCCAGCTCCATCGCCACTTCGAGCAACGGATCGTCCTTGATGCCGAGTTCGCCGAGCACTTCATGCGTCGTCTTCTGCATGATCTTGGCGCGCGGATCGTAGTTCTTGTAGACCCGGTGACCGAAGCCCATCAGGCGGAACGGATCATTCTTGTCCTTGGCGCGGGCGACATATTCCGGAATGCGGTCGACCGTGCCGATTTCCGTCAGCATGTTGAGGGCTGCTTCGTTAGCACCGCCGTGAGCGGGCCCCCAGAGGCAAGCAATGCCGGCGGCGATGCAGGCGAACGGGTTGGCACCCGATGAACCGGCGAGACGGACGGTCGAGGTCGAGGCGTTCTGCTCATGATCGGCATGCAGGATGAAGATGCGGTCCATGGCGCGGGAAAGCACCGGATTGACCACATATTCCTCGCAGGGCACAGCAAAGCACATGCGCAGGAAGTTCGAGGCATAGTCGAGGTCGTTCTTCGGATAAACGAAGGGTTGGCCGATATGGTATTTGTAGGCCATCGCGGCAAGCGTCGGCATCTTGGCGATCATGCGCAGGCTGGCGACCATGCGCTGGTGCGGATCGGTGATGTCGGTGGAGTCGTGATAGAAGGCCGACAGTGCGCCGACGCAGCCGCACATGACGGCCATCGGATGCGCATCGCGGCGGAAGCCGGTGAAGAAGCGGCTCATCTGCTCGTGTACCATGGTGTGGTGCGTAACGCGGTAATCGAAATCCTTCTTCTGCACGGTGGTCGGCAGTTCGCCGTAAAGCAGGAGATAGCAGACTTCGAGGAAGTCGCCATGCTCGGCGAGCTGCTCGATCGGATAGCCACGATGCAGCAGGACACCTTCGTCGCCGTCGATGTAGGTGATTTTCGATTCACAGGATGCGGTCGAGGTAAAACCCGGATCGTAGGTGAAGGAAGCGGTGTTCTTGTAGAGGGCACCGATATCGATGACGCTCGGGCCGATCGTGCCGCTTTTGACAGCAAGGTCGACAGACTTGTCACCGATTTTTATTGTAGCGCTTTGATCCGTCATGCTGATCCTCCGAAATGGCGGTGGCGCCATAAAAGCGCCATAGGGGTTAAGCGTCCTCACCGATAGCTATATGATCGCGAAGCTAATGCCAAGTTACTGTGATGGCATTTTGTGCAATGCGGTATCACCTTTTAGGCACTGCAGCGATGAGCCACACGCATATCGGAAGCCGATGATTCGACTGGTCTTTTGGGGCTCGCGATTTTGCCTCATATTTCAATCGATTATGCTTGCCGGATTTGATTGGAGGTTGCATTCTGACTGCCTTCGCAGCCGGGCTTGGGCGGTTCATGCAGGAGTTGACGTCAGTCGAATTGCGGCCGGAAACAGGCGAAGGCCTTGCCGGCTCCTCCAATTTTTCACCACCAGTCGTGGTGACGCGACCGGCAAGGACGCAGTCGGCAATACCATTGCGCCACCGGCTGCCGGCCGCAGCCTCGCACTTGCTGCGTGCCGGCATGCGCATGCTGGGCGAGGAGACGGACCATGGCCGCCTGCTGCTGTTCTCGCCGGTCTTCCTCGGCGCCGGGTCAGCCATCTGGTTTCTCGCGGCATCGGATTTTCCGCTCACTGCATCGCTGCTCTGCCTGTTGGTGCTGACCGTCGCAGTTCTCATCGCCAGCCGCAACCGGGCGGCATTGCGGGCAGCGCTGCTGGCGCTTTCGCTCGTGGCTTGCGGCATAGTCTCGGCGCAGTTCGAGAGCTGGCGGGCTTCGACCGTGATCCTCGATTCATCAGTGACGACGACGGTGACCGGCCGCGTCGAGCGGCGCGAAGGCGATGGTCGCGGCCGGTGGCGCTACATTCTTGCCGTCACCGGCACTGAAGCGCCTCAGGTCAAGCGGCCGCCGGAACGCATCACCGCCATCGCCCGCGGTGCGGACGCAGCCTTCGAGATCGGCGATATCATCACCGGCAGGGCGCGGCTGACGCCGCCGGCGGGCCCAGCACTTCCCGAGCTCAACGACTTCTCCTTCAGTGCCTATTTCGACGGCATCGGCGCCAACGGCTTCTTCTACGGTGCACCGACGAAGGTCGATGCGCAGGCAGGTCCGCAGGCTGCAAGATCGGCGGTGGAAGCGCTGCTCGAAGGGCTCTACCGGCTGCGCAGCGGCATTGGCGACCGGATAAGGTCGATCCTGCCCGGCGATACCGGCGCTTTTGCCGCCGCACTGGTGACGGACGAGCGGCGCGCCATCTCGGATGCGACGACGGAGGCACTACGCCAGTCCGGTCTGGCTCATATCATCGCCATCTCCGGTCTCAACATGGCGCTGTCGGCCGGCATCTTCTTCGTCGGCTTTCGGATGCTGCTCAGCATCTTTGCCGGTATCGCTGAGGCCTACCCGACGAAGAAGATCGCTGCCGCCGGCGCGCTCATCGCCGTTACTGCCTATTTCCTGATTTCGGGCTTTGCGGTCTCTGCCGAGCGCGCTTTCATCATGATGGCCATCATGTTGATTGCCGTCTTCTTCGACCGGCCGTCGATCAGCCTGCGCAATGTCGCGCTTTCCGCCCTCGTCATCATCCTCATTTCACCGTCCGAGGTCTTAGGTCCGAGCTTCCAGATGTCCTTTGCCGCGACATTGGCGCTGGTCTCGGGCTATCAGTTGTGGAAGGACCGGCGCGTCCGCGAAAACGCCTTTCTGAAGCTACCTATCATCAGGCCCGTCGTTACGGTTGCCGGTTTCTTCGGCGGCGTCTTCCTGACTTCGCTGATCGGCGGTTTTTCCACCGCGCTGTTTTCGATCGAGCATTTTCATCGCCTGACCGCCTACGGCCTGCCGGCAAACCTCGCGACGATGCCGATCATCTCCTTCATCGTCATGCCGGCCGGCTTGCTGGCGATGCTGCTCATGCCTTTCGGTCTGGATGTTTTGCCCTGGAAGGTCGTCGGATTCGGCCTCGATCTGGTGATCGCGGTCGCAAAGACGGTGTCCGGCTGGGATGGCAATATCGACGTCGGCCGCTTGCCCGCCTGGTATTTCGCGGTCGCCGTGGCAGGCTTTCTGCTGCTGACGCTGCTCCGCACCCGGCTGCGCCATATCGGCACATCAATCATCGCGGTCGCAACGCTCATCCTGTTGCTTCTACCGGTTCCCCGGCCGCCGGATCTGGTGATTTCGGAGGATGGCAGTCTCGTCGCGGTGGTCGAAGCGGCAGCAATGGCTTCCAACCGTGAAAGACCACCGGATTTCATCTTCGACCAGTGGCAGAGAGCCCTGGTCCTGCCGAGACATGATCCGCCGAAGATGCTGGATGGTCCTGCTATCCCGCAGGTAGGAGAAGACCGCCGCGTCAAGCTTTCCCGCGATCAGCAGAACGAAGCGAGGACAGCGATGCGGGCGGCCGCAGCGGCCGGTGAAGCAAACCGCTTTTCCTGCGTCAAGAGGGCCTGGTGCGCATCAAGGCTTGGCAATGGTCGTGTGGTTGCTGTCATCGACAATGCCGCCTATCTCGGCCCGGCATGCGACGCGGCCGATATCATCGTGACGTCGGTCCGCCTGCGTTTCAACAGCTGCCGCTCAGGTGCGACGCTCTTCACCGGCGAGACGCTGCGCAGGACCGGATCCATCGAGTTGCGCTTCGCGGACGCCGGCCTGGAGGTGGCAACCGCATTTGACGCATTGTCGCGACCATGGATGCGCCATCGCGCCTTTGACTGGCGCAGCAACAGCTTTACCGAATCCGGCCTAACCGATGTCAGTGATAGCGGCGAATGAGGCCGACGAGTTTGCCCTGCACCTTAACACGGTCTGGTCCGAAAATCCGGGTCTCGTAAGCCGGGTTGGCCGCTTCCAGTGCGATCGAGGCGCCCTTGCGGCGGAAGCGCTTGAGTGTCGCTTCTTCGTCATCGACGAGTGCAACAACAATGTCGCCAGGACTTGCGGTGCTGCCATTGCGGATGATCACGGTGTCGCCGTCGAAGATGCCGGCGTCGATCATCGAATCGCCCTTGACCTCGAGCGCATAATGTTCACCGGAGCCGAGCATGTCGGCCGGAACGGCGATGTCGTGGGTGTTGTTCTGGATCGCCGAGATCGGCACACCGGCGGCGATTCTGCCCATGACCGGCACGGAAACCGAGTTGCCGTTGTCGGCGACGGGTTTTGCGGGAGCAGGGGCGGCGACCGGCTGAGGTTTGCCCAGGCTGCCTTCGATGACGCTCGGCGAAAAGCCGCGCCGCGGCTGGATGCTGGGGCTGTAGGCCTCCGGAAGCTTGATGACCTCGAGCGCGCGGGCGCGGTTCGGTAGGCGGCGAATGAAGCCTCGCTCCTCTAGCGCTGTAATCAAGCGATGAATCCCGGACTTCGAGGCGAGGTCCAGAGCATCCTTCATTTCGTCGAAAGACGGTGGAACGCCGGATTCTTTCATGCGCTCGTGAATGAAAAGGAGAAGCTCCTGTTGTTTGCGCGTGAGCATCGACGTTGTGACCTCGTGATTGAAACAAATCCAGAACAGACACTATATGTTCCATATGTGTTCCGCAAGTAGCTAAATTTCCGTAAAACTTGGCGCCAACTCGTTGAGATTTTTATTTTCATTCGCCGGATTGGGACACATCTCTTGTATTGAGGGGCGCGCCGTCGCACATCTCTTGCCGTTTCCAGGAGGGATATGATGAACGAGCATTCCGCCAAACCGCACCCGCTGGATCATGTCGTGCTGCCGGTCGTCAATATCGATCTGGCGCGCGAGAGGCTCGGCAAGCTCGGCTTCACCGTTGCCGCCGATGCGCGCCATCCCTTCGGAACGGAAAACGCCTGCGTCTTTTTTGCCGACAAGACCTATCTGGAGCCACTCGGGATTGCGAGCGTCGAGGAGAGCGAGGCATCGGCGCGCCAAGGCAATGTCTTCACTGCCCGCAACCAGGCCTTCCGTTTCCGCTGTGGCGAGGAGGGGCTTTCGGGGCTGGCTTTCGGCAGCAAGGATGCCGGCATCGATCATCAGAATTTCGTCGGCAACGGATCGAGCGCCGGCGAGATGCTGCAGTTCACCCGGCCGATGACGATGCCGGACGGTTCCGAGACGATTGCCGGCTTCAAGCTGGCTTTCGCCGCCGACCTGCGCGCGCCGGATCTCCTGCTTTTCACCGTCGAGCGCGTCAATCCGCTACCGGCCGAGCGCGCCGCGCTGGAGACGCATGCCAATGGCGTGACCGGCATAGTCGAGATAGCGCTTTGCGCGCCTGATGCTGCCGCCTTCGCAGCCTTCGTCAGCCTTGCCGTGGCGCAATCGGCAGTCGAGAAAACCGGTTTCGGCGCCAATATCGCGGCATCGAATGCGAAAATCAGCCTGATGACGCGGGAAGGGCTGGAGGCCTATTTCGACATCGCCGACTCATCCGCAGATCGCGGCCTGCGCGGCCGGGCAATCCTCTTCGCTGTCGCCGATCTTGCCGTGACAGAAGCGCATTTGGCTGCTAACGGGGTGACATACACGCGCAAGAACAATCGCATTCTGGTGAAGCCCGCGCCCGGGCAGGGCACGCTCTTCGCCTTCGAGGAAACACGATGAGCACTGATACGAATTCCGAAGTCAGGGTCGGCGAAGGCCAAGGCCAGGTCACCTTTTCCAATACCGGCCGCCTGTCGCTGATTGCCGGTCCCTGCCAGATGGAGAGCCGCGACCACGCCTTCATGGTTGCCGGCACGCTGAAGGAGCTTTGCGGAAAGCTCGGCATCGGCCTCGTCTACAAGAGCTCCTTCGACAAGGCGAACCGGACCTCGCTGTCGGCCGAACGCGGTATCGGGATCGAGAAGGGCATGGAGGTCTTTGCCGACCTCAAGAAGGAATTCGGTTTTCCCGTCCTGACCGACGTTCATACCGCCGAGCAATGCGCGGAGGTGGCAAAGATCGTCGACGTCCTGCAGATCCCGGCCTTCCTCTGCCGCCAGACCGACCTTCTCATCGCCGCCGCCAAGACCGGCCGCGTCGTCAATGTCAAGAAGGGCCAGTTCCTCGCTCCCTGGGATATGAAGAACGTCCTTAAGAAGCTCAATGCCAGCGGCAATCCGAACGTGCTGCTGTGCGAGCGCGGCGCCTCATTCGGCTACAATACGCTGGTCTCCGACATGCGCTCGCTGCCGATCATGGCGGCGATGGGTGCGCCCGTTATCTTCGATGCGACCCATTCCGTGGCGCAGCCGGGCGGGCAGGGCGAATCCTCCGGCGGTCAGCGGGAATTCGTGGAAACACTGGCGCGCGCAGCGGTGGCTGCCGGCATTGCCGGCGTCTTCGTCGAAACCCATCAGGACCCCGACAATGCCCCTTCCGACGGCCCGAACATGGTCTATCTCAAGGACATGCCGCGGCTTCTCGAAAAGCTGCTCGCCTTCGATGCGGTCGCCAAGGCTTGACGTTCAACAGTCTGACATGATCGTGCTATAGGCCACATCCGAACGCTGGTCCGAAGGCTATTGCAGCATTGTAATTTGCACGCCTTCGACTAAGACAGGTTTCGAACCATTTATCACCCACCGAGCAGGAAGAACCCATGACTGCAATCACCGATATCATCGCCCGCGAGATTCTCGATAGCCGTGGCAACCCCACCGTCGAAGTCGATGTCTATCTCGAAGATGGCAGCATGGGCCGCGCGGCCGTTCCCTCGGGCGCCTCGACGGGCGCGCATGAGGCGGTCGAACTGCGTGACGGCGGCAAGCGCTACCTGGGCAAGGGCGTCGAAAAGGCGGTCGAAGCCGCCAACACCGAGATCTTCGACGCGATCGGCGGCATCGACGCCGAAAACCAGATCCAGATCGACAACATCATGATCGAGCTGGACGGCACGCCGAACAAGTCGCGTCTCGGCGCCAACGCCATCCTTGGCGTGTCGCTCGCCGTCGCCAAGGCTGCCGCCCAGGCATCCGGCCTGCCGCTCTACCGCTATGTCGGCGGTGCTTCCGCCAGCCTGCTGCCAGTGCCGATGATGAACATCATCAATGGTGGTGCCCATGCCGACAACCCGATCGATTTCCAGGAATTCATGATCCTGCCGGTCGGCGCCGATTCGATCGCCGAAGCCGTGCGCATGGGTTCGGAAGTCTTCCATACGCTGCGCAAGGAACTTGCCGCACAGGGCCATAACACCAATGTCGGCGATGAAGGCGGTTTCGCACCGGGCCTGAAGAGCGCGCCGGGAGCTCTCGACTTCATCATGAAGTCGATCGAGAAAGCCGGCTACAAGCCGGGCGACGACATGTGCCTCGGCCTCGACTGCGCCTCGACGGAATTCTTCAAGGACGGCAAATACGTTCTCGAAGGGGAAGGCCGCACGCTGGAATCGGGCGCCATGGCCGAATATCTGGCCGAACTCGCCGCCAAGTATCCGATCATCTCGATCGAGGACGGCATGGCCGAAGACGACTGGGATGGCTGGAAGACGCTGACCGACCTGGCCGGCAAGAAGACCCAGCTCGTCGGCGATGATCTCTTCGTCACCAACTCCGCCCGTCTTCGCGACGGTATCCGCATGGGCGTCGCCAACTCGATCCTGGTCAAGGTCAACCAGATCGGCACGCTGACGGAGACGCTTGATGCCGTCAACACGGCGCACAAGGCGGCCTATACCGCCGTCATGTCCCACCGCTCCGGCGAGACCGAAGATTCGACCATCGCCGATCTCGCGGTCGCCACCAACTGCGGTCAGATCAAGACCGGCTCGCTGTCGCGCTCCGACCGTCTTGCCAAGTACAATCAGCTGATCCGTATCGAAGAGGGCCTCGGCCCGCAGGCCCAGTATGCCGGCCGGTCGATCATTCGCGGCTGATCGGATCTGATGTTCAATGACTTGACCCGCGCCTTTCCGGCGCGGGTTTTTTATTGCCCGTTTTTTAGAGTCAACGAACGGTTAATCTCTGCGCGCTAGATTGAACGAATTGGTAATGCGTTCAAGAGCATGCGTGTATGTGGACAAAGCATCATAAGAAGAGAAAGATCGGTCGCTTCGTCATTCCGGCCATGACGGTCGCCTTCCTCTCCTATTTCGGTTATCATTGCATCCATGGCGATTACGGCCTGCGCGCAACGGAGACGTTCGAGCATCAGCGTGTCGCGCGTGAAAAAGAGCTTGCGATCTTGAAGGCGAAGCGCGAACATCTGGAAAATCAGGTCGCGCTCTTGAGTGACGGGTCGCTCGATAAAGATATGTTGGACGAAAAAGCGCGTTATCAGCTCAACATGTCGCGCGCCGACGAGATCGTCGTATTCAACCATTATTCCAATTAACCGGAAACAGGTTAATTGGAATTTTCATTGTTTTTCCAATAATTTAGCGCCGAATACGAGCCATGCAATTATGGCATTGCTGTGCTCATATTTCTTCCCTATGGTACGCGCCACCAAGAAACGACAAACCCATAGGGAGGGTTGAATGGCGCCGCGAAAGACCGCGACCGTTTCCAGCCGCAAAACTGCAGCAAAACCGGCAGCCAAAGCATCGAATGGAGGCCCGGTAGCCGACTTCGATCGCAATGAAGAGCTGAAGGCCTATCGCGAGATGCTGCTGATCCGCCGTTTCGAGGAGAAGGCCGGCCAGCTTTACGGCATGGGCTTCATCGGCGGCTTTTGTCACCTCTACATCGGTCAGGAAGCTGTCGTCGTCGGCATGCAGATGGCGCAGAAGGATGGCGACCAGGTCATCACCGCCTATCGCGACCACGGTCATATGCTGGCAACCGGCATGGAAGCGCGTGGCGTCATGGCGGAACTGACCGGGCGCCGCAGCGGCTATTCCCACGGCAAGGGCGGCTCGATGCACATGTTCTCGAAAGAGAAGCATTTCTACGGCGGTCACGGCATCGTCGGCGCCCAGGTCTCGCTCGGAACGGGTCTTGCCTTCGCAAACCGCTACCGCGGCAATGACAATGTCTCCATCGCCTATTTCGGCGACGGCGCTGCCAACCAGGGCCAGGTCTACGAGAGCTTCAACATGGCTGCTCTCTGGAAGCTGCCGATCGTCTACATCGTCGAGAACAACCGTTACGCCATGGGCACATCGACTGCCCGCGCCACCGCGCAGTCGAATTACTCGCTTCGCGGATCCGGTTTCGGCATCCCCGGCATTCAGGTCGATGGCATGGACGTCCGCGCCGTTAAGGCGGCCGCCGACGAGGCGCTCGAGCATTGCCGTTCCGGCAAGGGACCGATCATTCTCGAAATGCTGACCTATCGTTATCGCGGTCACTCGATGTCCGACCCGGCGAAGTATCGCTCCAAGGACGAAGTGCAGAAGATGCGCTCCGAGCATGACCCGATCGAACAGGTCAAGGCACGCCTCGTCGAAAAGGGCTGGGCTTCCGAAGACGATCTGAAGGCGATCGACAAGGATGTTCGCGACATCGTCGCCGATAGCGCCGATTTCGCCCAGGCCGATCCGGAGCCGGATGCATCCGAGCTCTATACCGACATTCTGCTCTAATCGGGGAGGGAACCCATGCCTATCGATATCCTCATGCCCGCCCTCTCTCCGACCATGGAAGAAGGCACACTGTCCAAATGGCTGAAGCAGGAAGGTGACAAGGTCACCTCCGGCGACGTGATTGCCGAAATCGAAACCGACAAGGCGACGATGGAAGTCGAAGCCGTCGATGAAGGGATCATCGGCAAGCTGCTCGTCGATGCCGGCACCGAAGGCGTCAAGGTCAACACCAAGATCGCCGTTCTCCTGCAGGACGGCGAATCGGCCTCGGACATTTCCGCCGCCAAGCCGGCCGCTGCTGCTGCGCCCGAAGTTGCCCAGGAAGAGAAGCCGACCAACACCGGTTCCGCCTCAGCACCCCTTCCGGCCGAGCCGAAGGCCGTCGTTCCGAATGACCCCGAAATCCCGGCCGGCACCGAAATGGTGTCGACGACCGTGCGCGAAGCGCTCCGCGACGCCATGGCCGAGGAAATGCGCGCCGACGAAAACGTCTTCGTCATGGGCGAGGAAGTCGCCGAATATCAGGGCGCCTACAAGGTCACGCAAGGGCTGCTGCAGGAATTCGGCCCCCGCCGCGTCGTCGATACGCCGATCACCGAGCATGGCTTTGCCGGCGTCGGCGTTGGTGCCGCCATGGCCGGCCTTCGCCCGATCGTCGAGTTCATGACCTTCAACTTCGCCATGCAGGCGATCGACCAGATCATCAACTCCGCTGCCAAGACGCTCTACATGTCCGGCGGCCAGATGGGCGCTCCGATCGTCTTCCGCGGCCCGAATGGTGCAGCGGCCCGCGTCGGCGCCCAGCACAGCCAGGATTATGCAGCCTGGTACAGCGCCATTCCCGGCCTGAAGGTCGTCATGCCCTACACGGCATCCGATGCCAAGGGCCTGCTGAAGGCTGCGATCCGCGATCCGAACCCGGTTATCTTCCTCGAAAACGAAATTCTCTACGGCCAGCACTTCGATGTGCCGAAGCTCGATAATTTCGTTCTCCCGATCGGCAAGGCGCGCATCCATCGTCCGGGCAAGGACGTCACCGTGGTCTCCTTCGGTATCGGCATGACCTATGCGATCAAGGCTGTCGCCGAACTCGAAAAGCTCGGCATCGATGTCGAACTGATCGACCTTCGCACTATCCGCCCGATGGACCTGCCGGCCGTGATCGAATCGGTGAAGAAGACCGGCCGTCTGGTCACCGTCGAGGAAGGTTATCCGCAATCATCAGTCGGCACCGAAATCGCCACCCGCGTCATGCAGCAGGCCTTCGACTATCTCGATGCGCCGATCCTGACGATCGCAGGCAAGGACGTTCCGATGCCTTACGCCGCCAATCTCGAAAAGCTCGCCCTTCCGAACGTCGGCGAAGTGGTCGATGCGGTGAAGGCTGTTTGCTACAAATAAGGGGAGGGTGTTTCGATGCCGATCAATATTACGATGCCCGCCCTCTCTCCGACCATGGAGGAAGGCAATCTTTCCAAATGGCTGGTCAAGGAAGGCGACAAGGTCAAGTCTGGCGATGTGATCGCCGAGATCGAGACCGACAAGGCGACGATGGAAGTCGAAGCCGTCGATGAAGGCACGGTCGCCAAGCTCGTCGTTGCCGCCGGCACCGAAGGCGTCAAGGTCAATGCGCTGATTGCGGTTCTTGCCGCCGATGGCGAGGATGTCTCCGCTGCCGCAAGCAGTGCGGGTTCGGCCGCTCCGGCACCGAAAGCTGACGGTGCAGCCGCGCCGAAGGCCGAAGCTGCACCGGCTGCGGCCCAGTCTACTCCGGCTGCGGCACCTGTAGCCGCCGCCGCAACCGCCTCAGTTTCATCTGATGGCAGCCGCGCCTTCTCTTCGCCGCTCGCTCGCAGGTTGGCCAAGGAAGCCGGTATCGACCTTTCGGCAGTCGCCGGCTCCGGCCCGCACGGCCGCGTCGTCAAGAGCGACATCGAGGCCGCGGTTGCCGGTGGCGGCGCCAAGGCCGCGGCCCCCGCCGCTGCTGCCTCCGCTCCGCAAGCCTCCGCGGCTCCGGCTCCGGCCGCCGCGCCGAAGGGCGCGTCCGAAGAAGCTGTGCTCAAGCTCTTCGAGCCTGGCTCCTACGAGCTCGTGCCGCATGACGGCATGCGCAAGACGATCGCCAGGCGCCTGGTCGAATCCAAGCAGACGATCCCGCATTTCTACGTCAGCGTCGATTGCGAGCTCGATGCGCTGTTGGCGCTGCGCGCCCAGCTGAACGATGCGGCTCCGCGCAAGGACAACGCTCCGGCCTACAAGCTCTCGGTCAACGACATGGTCATCAAGGCCATTGCGCTGTCGCTGCGCGACGTTCCGGATGCCAATGTCTCCTGGACCGACAGCAACATGGTCAAGCACAAGCACGCCGATGTCGGCGTCGCCGTCTCGATCCCCGGCGGCCTGATCACCCCGATCATCCGCAAGGCCGAGGAAAAGACCCTGTCGACGATCTCCAACGAGATGCGCGATCTCGGCAAGCGGGCCAAGGACCGCAAGCTGAAGCCCGAGGAATATCAGGGCGGCACCAGCTCGGTCTCGAACATGGGCATGATGGGCGTGAAGAACTTCGCAGCCGTCGTCAACCCGCCGCATGCGACGATCCTCGCGGTCGGCGCCGGTGAACAGCGGGTTGTCGTCAAGAAGGGCGAAATGGCGATTGCCACCGTGATGTCAGTCACGCTCTCGACCGACCATCGCTGCGTCGATGGCGCGCTCGGCGCCGAACTGCTCCAGGCCTTCAAGGGCTACATCGAGAACCCGATGGGCATGCTTGTCTGATAGCGGCACGAGGCGGAAATGACCAAGACCGTTCTTTGCTATGGTGACTCGCTGACCTGGGGTTATGACGCCGAGACGATCGGCCGTCATGATTACAAGAATCGCTGGCCGAGCGTGCTTCAGGCAGCGCTCGGCGGTGACGCGCGTATCATCGCCGAAGGCTTGAACGGTCGCACCACCGCTTTCGACGACCATCTCGCCGATTGCGACCGCAACGGTGCGCGCATCCTGCCGACGATCCTGCAGACGCATGCGCCGCTCGACCTCGTCATCCTTCTGCTCGGCACCAATGACATGAAGCCGGTCGTGGCAGGCTCGGCCTTTGCCGCATGCCAGGGCATCAGCCGGCTCGTGCGGCTGATCCGCAATCATGCCTGGCCCTTCGAATTCGATGGGCCGGAGATCCTGATCGTGGCGCCACCGGCGATCCGCGCGACGGGCAATGTGCCCTTCGCCGCGTCGTTTCCCGGCGGCATCGAGGAATCGGCAAAACTTGCAACGCTTTATCGTGATCTTGCCGACGAACTCGGTTGTGGCTTCTTCGACGGCAATTCCGTCGCCAAGACCACACCGATCGACGGCATTCACCTTGATGCGGAGAATACGCGTGCGCTCGGACGCGGGCTGGAATCGATCGTGCGGATGATGCTGGGGATCTGACCATGACCTCCTTCATCGCCCTCCGGCAGGCCTCACGGCGGGATGCCTCGGAGCTGGCGATTCTGGCGGATATCGCATCGCGCGGTTTTGCCTCCTGGCTCTGGTTTGCCGGTGTGGAAAACGGCGTGAGCGACACGCCGCTGGAGCGGGGCCGGCTGAAGATGAGCCAGGAGGAAGCTGTCGGCAGCTGGCGGGATGCCGTCATTGCCGAGGCCTATGGTGAGATTGCGGGTGTGGCGATCGGCCATGCGCTGGGTGAGGGGATAGGCGATATCGAGGCGACGATTCCGGCGACCGCACCGATGCTTGCCTTGCAGAAGACGGTGGTCGGAAGCTGGTTCATCGGCAGTCTCGGCGTCTATCGCCACCTGCGCGGCATCGGCATCGGACGCAGGCTGCTGGACGATCAGATCGAAAGGGCCGATCGGCGGCCCGTCAGCCTGATCACCGCCAGCGACAACGAAGCGGCTTTGTCGCTTTACGGAAGAAACGGATTCCTGGAGGCTGCGCGCGCCGATGCCGTGCCGCTCTTCGAAAACAGCAAGAGACATGCGTGGGTGCTCATGACCCGCAGCGCAGCGTAACAAAGGCAGGAAACACATGGCTGAATCCTACGACGTCATCATCATTGGTTCGGGTCCCGGCGGCTATGTCGCTGCCATCCGCGCCAGCCAGCTCGGCCTCAAGACCGCGATCGTCGAGCGCGAGCATATGGGCGGCATCTGCCTGAACTGGGGTTGCATCCCGACCAAGGCGTTGTTGCGCTCGGCCGAGGTGCTCGATCACGCCAATCACTTCAAGGATTTCGGCCTCGTTCTCGAAGGCACGGTCAAGCCGGATGCCAAGGCCGTCGTCGGCCGCTCGCGCGCCGTCTCCGCCCGTCTGAATGCCGGCGTCGGCTTCCTGATGAAGAAGAACAAGATCGACATCATCTGGGGCGAGGCAAAGATCACGAAGGCTTCGACCGGGACCCAGGCGGGCGAGATCGTCGTCGGCAAGTCGTCGAAGGCCGTCGTGGAGCCGCAGCATCCGCTGCCTAAGAACGTCAAGAGCGGCGAGGGCACCTATACCGCCAAGCACATCATCATTGCCACCGGTGCCCGCCCGCGCGCGCTGCCCGGCATCGAGCCGGATGGCAAGCTGATCTGGACCTATTTCGAGGCGCTGAAGCCGGATGTGCTGCCGAAGTCGCTGATCGTCATGGGCTCGGGCGCGATCGGCATCGAATTCGCCAGCTTCTATCGCTCGATGGGCGTCGACGTGACGGTCGTTGAAGTCATGCCGACCATCATGCCGGTCGAGGATGCCGAGATCACGGCGATCGCCCGCAAGCAGCTTGAAAAGCGTGGCCTCAAGATCTTCACGAGCGCCAAGGTTTCGAAGGTCGAGAAGGGCGCCGGCAGCGTCACCGCTCATGTCGAGACGGCCGATGGTAAGGTGCAGCAGATCACCGCCGACCGGCTGATCTCGGCCGTCGGCGTTCAGGGCAATATCGAAAACCTCGGCCTCGAGGCGCTCGGCGTCAAGACCGACCGCGGCTGCGTCGTCATCGATGGCTACGGCAAGACCAATATCGCCGGCATCTATGCGATCGGCGATGTCGCCGGCCCGCCGATGCTGGCGCACAAGGCAGAACATGAGGGCGTCGTCTGCGTCGAAAAGATCGCCGGCCTCCCGAATGTTCATCCCACCGACAAGGGCAAGGTCCCGGGCTGCACCTATTGCAATCCGCAGGTCGCCTCCGTCGGCATCACCGAAGCCAAAGCCAAGGAGCAGGGCCGTGACATCCGCGTCGGCCGCTTCTCCTTCGCAGCAAACGGCAAGGCGATCGCGCTCGGCGAAGACCAAGGCATGGTGAAGGTGATCTTCGACAAGAAGACCGGCGAGCTGCTCGGCGCCCATATGGTCGGCGCCGAAGTCACCGAGCTCATCCAGGGCTTCGTCGTTGCGATGAACCTCGAGACGACCGAGGAAGAACTGATGCACACGATCTTCCCGCATCCGACCGTGTCGGAATCGATGAAGGAAGCGGTGCTCGATGCTTACGGTCGCGTGCTGAACGCTTGATAATTTCCCAATCCGCCCTTTATCTCAGAGCGGCAAAGCCGTCCCGCCGGGGTGGAGAATCCATCCCCCCGGAGTGGAAAGCCACTCCGCTGGGGTGGAAAAAACGAAAGGAAATCATCATGTCTATGGAGACGCAGGCGTTGCTGGTATTTTTGCTGATCGGCCTGGTCGCAGGCTTCCTCGCAAGCCTGGTCGTCGGTGGCGGCGGGCTGATAAGATGCCTGCTGAGCGGCATCATCGGCGCCTTCGTCGGCGGCTATCTGTTCAGCGCGCTCGGCATTTCGCTGGGCATTGAAAACGCGCTGGTGGTGCAGATCATCCACGCCACCGTCGGCGCCATCATCGTGGTTCTGATCGCGAGGGCGGTCGCTTGAAGCGCAACTGAGGGGCAGGGCAAGAATGGAAAGCGTCGGCTGGATTTCGGCAATCATCATCGGCGGGCTTGCGGGCTGGCTCGCCGGCAAGCTGATGGAAGCGCGATACGGGATTTTCCTGAATATCGTGCTCGGCATCGTCGGCTCGGTCGTCGCAAGCGCCATCCTCGCGCAGTTTCATCTCGAGGTGGTCGGCGGGCGGCTCGGTTATTTCGTGACGGGTTTTCTCGGCGCCTGCCTGCTGATATTCCTTGCGCGGCTGGTGCGGCGCTAATGCATGTCGCCCAAAAGTGTGCAGCGGTTTTGGGATAACGACTTGCATAAAACAAAGACTTAAAGAGCGTCGCATTAATCCGATTTGACGCGATGCTCTTTAGATGATTTGCCGCATAGGGGCGGTAGAAGGTTGAAACTGCAATGGTGACCATCCTCGACACGATCAATCCCGACGCCAAGCGCGTGCGGCATCCGGAGAAGGCGCATCGGCCGGACACGGAAGTCATGCGCAAGCCGGACTGGATTCGCGTCAAGGCGCCGACCTCCAAGGGTTATGCCGAGACACGCGCGATCGTGAAGGAGCACAAGCTCGTCACCGTCTGCGAGGAAGCCGGCTGCCCGAATATCGGCGAGTGCTGGGACAAGAAGCACGCGACCTTCATGATCATGGGTGAGATCTGTACCCGCGCCTGCGCCTTCTGCAATGTCGCCACCGGCAAGCCGAATGCGCTCGACATGGCCGAGCCGGAGAACGTCGCCAAGGCGGTCAAGGAGATGGGCCTCAGCCACGTCGTCATCACCTCGGTCGACCGCGACGACCTGGAGGACGGCGGCGCCGAGCACTTCGAAAAGGTGATCTGGGCGATCCGCGCCTCCTCGCCGATGACGACGATCGAGATCCTGACGCCTGATTTCCTGAAGAAGCCGGGGGCGCTGGAACGCGTCGTTGCCGCCAAGCCCGACGTCTTCAACCACAATATGGAAACGGTGCCTGGTAATTATCTGACGGTTCGCCCCGGCGCCCGCTACTTCCATTCCGTCCGCCTGCTGCAGCGGGTGAAGGAACTCGATCCCACCATGTTCACCAAATCGGGCATCATGGTCGGTCTCGGCGAAGAGCGAAACGAAGTGCTGCAGCTGATGGACGATCTGCGCACCGCCGATGTCGATTTCCTGACGATCGGCCAGTACCTGCAGCCGACCCGCAAGCACCATAAGGTCGAAAGCTTCGTCACGCCCGACGAGTTCAAGTCCTACGAGACCGTTGCCTACAGCAAGGGCTTCCTGATGGTCGCCTCCAGCCCGCTGACCCGCTCCTCGCACCATGCCGGCGACGACTTCGCCCGGCTGCGGGCGGCCCGCGAAAAGAAGTTGCTGATCGCCGCCGAGTAAGATCCGGCGCTTGCTTTTTGTGTCGGCTGCGGCGATTTTCGCCGCAGTTCAGTTTGTTGGCAAACCTCGATCTTGACTCGACGTCATCCTCGGCCTTGTGCCGAGGATCTGCTGTGCCGGTTGCAGATACTCGGGACAAGCCCGAGCATGACGAAAGAGGAATGGCCGATTTTATCAGCAGTCTGAGCCGCGGGTTTTCGCAGCGGTTTTTCATGGGAGTTGCGGCCATGCCCGTCGACGGAGCAATGCTCCGGCATGCCAAACGCATTCTGGTGATTGGCTGCCCCGGTGGTGGAAAGAGCGTGCTTGCACGGGCGCTGTCGACCTCGCTCGATCTTCTCTATATATCGATGGATCGCGATTTCTATTGGCTTCCCGGCTGGAGGAAGCGGGATCGCAGCGACATCGATCGGATGATATCGGAGGTCGTGGCGGAAGAACGCTGGATCATCGATGGAACCGGGCTCAGCTCCTTCCATCTTCGCCTGCCGCGCGCCGACGCCGTTATTTGGCTTCGGCTACCCAGAGATGCATGCCTGTATGGAGCAATATCGAGAGGGTTGCGCTATTTCGGGCGCAACCGTCCCGAACTGCCAGTCGGCTGTCCCGAACGGCTCTCGCTGGAGGCGCTTGCCTATATCTGGAATTTCGAGCGGGATGCCGCCCCCTTGATCGAAGCAGCACTTCGGGATCATGTCGCCGGCATCGCCGAGCACGGCCCCGACGTGCCGGTTCTTCAGCTAAAATCCCGCCGCCAGATGCGCGAGCTTCTTGATCTTCTCGGCCGGCCCGATTAATTGCCGCTTATGCCGCAATTCGAAACGCACCGTCCCGTCCCGCACACGCCCGAGCAGATGTTCGATCTCGTCGCCGATGTCGAGCGCTATCCGGAATTTCTGCCGCTCTGCGAAGCGCTCGCCATCCGGAGCCGCAAGGAGCGCGACGGCAAGATCCTGCTCGTTGCCGACATGACGGTCGGCTACAAGGCGATCCGCGAGACCTTCACGACACAGGTGCTGCTGAACCGGGCCGAACACGTCATCGAGGTCAAATATATCGATGGCCCGTTCAAATATCTCGACAACCGCTGGCACTTTGCCGAGACGCCGTCTGGCGGCTGCACCGTCGATTTCTTTATCGATTACGAGTTCAAGAGCCGCATCCTGGGTGCGTTGATGGGCTCGATGTTCGACCGCGCCTTCCGCATGTTCACCGAAGCCTTCGAGACGCGCGCAAACAGGATCTACACGCCAGCCCGATGAGCGAACCGGCGTCAGGCAGCAAGGAGCGAGCGCACCATTTCCAGCGCCGTCCTGATCGTCGCCAGCCGAACCTCGCTGCGGCCGATATCGCCATAGAGCATCTTTCGATGGATGAGCGCGCCGTCGCGCGATTTGGCGGCGAGATGCACGAGGCCGACCGGCTTTTCCGCCGATCCGCCGCCGGGGCCGGCAATGCCGGTGACGGCAACGGCGATCTCGGCGCGTGAGCGGAAGAGGGCGCCATGCACCATCTGCCGCGCCGTTTCCTCGGAAACTGCCCCGAAGCGCAGCAGGGTTTCCGCCTGCACGCCGAGCATCTCGATCTTTGCGCTATTCGTATAGGTGACGAAGCCTCGGTCGACGACAGCTGACGAACCCGAAATCTCCGTCAGCGCCCCGGCGATCAACCCGCCGGTGCAGGATTCGGCGGTCGAGACCATCAGCCCTGCGGCCGTGAAGTCACGAATGATCGTCTCCGCCGCCGAAAGGATATCGTTGGGAAAAGGGCTCATCATTTCTTCCCGCGATAGACGACGGTTGCCGTGGCGATCGCCGCGATGCCTTCGCGCCGGCCGACAAAGCCGATCGTCTCGTTGGTCGTCGCCTTGACCGAGCAGCGCTCGATATCGATGCCGAGATAGTCCGACAGTTTCGCCCGCATAGCGTCGCGATGCGGGCCGACCTTGGGTGCTTCGGCGATCAGCGAGACGTCGGCATTCATGATCGTGCCGCCGCGCTCGCGCACGATCCGGGCGGCATGCTCGATGAAGATCCGCGAAGCTGCCCCCTTCCATTGCGGGTCGGACGGCGGGAAATGATCGCCGATATCGCCGGCGCCGCAGGTGGCAAGCAGCGCGTCCGTCAGCGCATGCAGCGCAACGTCGGCATCCGAGTGTCCTTTCAGTTTCTGGTCATGCGGAATGAACACGCCGCAGAGCGTCACGCCATCGCCCGCGACGAGCTGGTGCACGTCGTAGCCGTTGCCGGTGCGCACGTCTGGAAGCAGCGAAGACGAGAGCTTGTCGTCGGCCATGGCGATATCGTTTTTGACCGTCAGCTTGACGTTGTCGGCCGTGCCCTCGACGATCGTTACCGGAATGCCCAGCCATTCGGCGATCGAGGCGTCGTCGGTGAAATCGCTTCGTCCGCTTGCCGCCGCCTTCTCATGCGCCTCGAGGATCGTTTGGAAGGCGAAGGATTGCGGCGTCTGCGCAGCGTAAAGATGCTCGCGCGAAACCGTCGTCAGCACGGTGCCGGCGCTGTCGGCGCGTTTCAGCGTATCTGTGACCGGGATCGCTGGCAGCACCGCCTGTGCGCCGGCGTCGAGGCTCTCGGCAATGCGGTCCAGGAGATCATGGTCGAAGAACGGCCGCACGGCATCATGGATCAGCACATGGCTGATTTGTTTGTCTTTGAGGTATCTGAGGCCGGCAAGCACGGATTGCTGCCTTGTGGCACCCCCATGCACCGTTTCGATCGGCGTTGCCGAGATGATGTGGCGGAAGGCTCTCGCAAACAGCGCCTCGTCATCGGGATGAATGACGACGACAATCTCAGTTGCCGCTTCCCATGTCATGAAGTTTTCAAGCGTATGCACGATAACCGGCTTGCCGCCGATCATGCGATACTGCTTGGGGCCTTCCTTGGATGATCCTGCGCGCTCGCCGCGGCCGGCGGCAACGATGACAATTCCAGCCGATATCGGTTGCTTAGAAGGCATTTGCAGCATAAATCCCCTAAATTATGCGGAATTGACCCGAGTGCTCTAACGTCTTGCTTTGGCCTTTTCCAGCATCTGCCCGAAAAATATCAATTCCGGTCGCAGCCCCCTTGGCAAGCCAGGGAATAGTGGCTAAAAATAATGCAGTTCTATTGTGTGCCCGAAAGATAATCATTTGATTTACAAGGACCTCGCAGCGCCTTTCCAAATCGGACCCGTGTCCGTGCGGAACCGCGTTGTACTGGCGCCGATGTCCGGCGTCACGGATATGCCCTTCCGCGAGCTTGCCTGGCGCTTCGGCGCTGGCCTCGTCGTCACCGAGATGGTGGCGAGCCGTGAACTGGTCAACGACACGGCCGAATCCTGGTCGCGGCTTAGCGCTGCGGGCTTCCGGCCGCATATGGTGCAGCTTGCCGGGCGCGAGGCGCACTGGATGGCGGAGGCGGCCAAGATCGCCGCCGATCACGGCGCCGATATCATCGACATCAACATGGGTTGCCCGGCAAAGAAAGTGATCGGCGGTTATTCCGGCTCGGCGCTGATGCGCGATCCCGATCACGCGCTCGGCCTCATCGAGGCGACGGTCAAGGCCGTCGACATTCCGGTGACGCTGAAGATGCGCCTTGGCTGGGATGAGAATTCGATCAACGCGCCTGATATCGCCCGCCGCGCCGAGGCGGCCGGCATCCAGCTTGTGACCATTCATGGGCGCACCCGCATGCAATTCTATGAAGGCCGCGCCGATTGGGATGCGATCCGCGCCGTCCGCGAGGTGATCTCCATTCCGCTGATCGCCAACGGTGATGTCGAAACGGCAAGCGATGCGCAGGAAATATTGCGCCGCTCCGGCGCCGATGCCGTGATGATCGGCAGGGGCTGCCAGGGTAGGCCGTGGCATGCCGGTGTCATATCGGGAGCGCCCGAGCCGCTACCGCAGGAGATCGCCGAGATTGCCGTCGAGCATTACCGGATGATGCTGGATTTCTATGGCGAGGCGGTGGCAATCCGCCACGCCCGCAAGCACCTTGGCTGGTATCTCCAGCGTTTCGCGCCTGATTTGTCAGGCGCTGAAAAGGCGGAGATCATGACCTCGCGCGACCCGCACGAGGTGGCCGCGCGCCTTTACGATGCGCTTGCGGCCAGTGTTGTCGACAGCCGGGAGGCGGCATGATGAAGGATATGACATCTCCGTCCGATCACGCCGGCGGGACCGTCGCCATGGCCGTGCTGAACGCCATCCAGAACCCCGTCGTCATGGTCGACGAATCCGGCTTCGTCGTTTTTGCCAATTGGGAGGCGGAGGCCTTCTTCGGCGCCAGCGCCTCGCATCTGGCGCGTTACCGCATCTCGACCTTCATTCCTTTCGGCAGCCCGCTGCTTGCCCTGATCGACCAGGTGCGCGAGCGCAAGGCGCCGGTCAACGAATATCGCGTCGACCTGAGTTCACCCCGCCTCGGCCAGGACAAGCTGGTCGATCTCTATGTCGCCCCTGTGCTCAGCGAGCCCGGCGCCGTCGTCATTGTCTTTCAGGAACGCTCGATGGCCGACAAGATCGACCGGCAGCTGACGCATCGCGCCGCCGCCCGCTCGGTGACCGGCCTTGCCTCGATGCTGGCGCATGAGATCAAGAACCCGCTCTCGGGCATACGGGGTGCTGCCCAGCTGCTCGAACAGTCCGCGGTCGATGAGGACCGTGCGCTGACCCGGCTGATCTGCGACGAGACCGATCGCATTGTCTCGCTGGTCGATCGCATGGAAGTCTTTTCCGACGAACGCCCTGTCGACCGCATGCCGGTCAATATCCATTCCGTGCTCGATCATGTGAAGGCGGTCGCCAAGGCGGGTTTTGCCCGCAACATCCGCGTCACCGAGAGTTACGACCCGTCACTGCCGGCCGTCTATGCCAATCGCGACCAGCTCGTCCAGGTCTTCCTCAATCTGGTGAAGAACGCCGCCGAAGCGGTCGGCGATCGGTCGGACGGCGAGATCATGCTGACGACGGCCTATCGCCCCGGCATCCGTCTTTCGGTCGCCGGCACGCGCGAAAAGATCTCGCTGCCGCTGGAATTCTGCGTCCACGACAACGGCCCCGGCGTCCCCCTCGATCTGGTGCCGCATCTATTCGATCCCTTCATCACCACCAAGCCGAACGGCAGCGGCCTCGGCCTGGCGCTGGTCGCCAAGATCATCGGCGATCACGGCGGCATCATCGAATGCGACAGCCAGAACAGCCGCACGACATTCCGCGTTCTCATGCCGGCGTCGAAGGACGCCTCGCTCGAAGACGCCTCTATAGCAAGCTCGACAGGACCTTCTCGATGACAGCCACGATCCTCGTTGCAGATGATGATGCGGCCATCCGGACCGTGCTCAACCAGGCTTTGAGCCGCGCCGGTTATGACGTCCGTATCACCTCCAACGCCGCTACCCTCTGGCGCTGGATTTCGGCAGGCGAGGGCGATCTGGTCGTCACCGATGTGGTGATGCCCGACGAAAACGCCTTTGATCTGCTGCCGCGTATCAAGAAGGCGCGGCCCGACCTGCCGGTCCTCGTCATGAGCGCCCAGAACACATTCATGACCGCCATCAAGGCCTCGGAGAAGGGCGCATACGATTATCTGCCGAAGCCCTTCGACCTCACCGAGCTGATCGGCATCATCGGCCGGGCGCTCGCCGAGCCGAAGCGCAAGCCCGCCAAACTCGAAGACGACATGCAAGACGGCATGCCGCTCGTCGGCCGCTCGGCGGCGATGCAGGAAATCTACCGCGTGCTCGCCCGGCTGATGCAGACCGACCTGACGCTGATGATCACCGGCGAATCCGGCACCGGCAAGGAACTCGTCGCCCGCGCGCTGCATGATTACGGCAAGCGCCGCAACGGCCCGTTCGTTGCGATCAACATGGCGGCGATCCCGCGTGACCTGATCGAATCTGAACTCTTCGGCCATGAGAAGGGCGCCTTCACCGGCGCCCAGACGCGCTCGACCGGCCGCTTCGAGCAGGCCGAAGGCGGCACGCTCTTCCTCGACGAGATCGGCGATATGCCGATGGACGCCCAGACGCGGCTCTTACGCGTCCTGCAGCAGGGTGAATACACCACCGTCGGCGGCCGCACGCCGATCCGCACCGATGTGCGCATCGTTGCCGCCACCAACAAAGACCTGAAGCAGGCGATCAACCAGGGCCTCTTCCGCGAGGATCTGTACTACCGCCTCAATGTCGTGCCGCTGCGCCTGCCGCCGCTGCGCGACCGCGCCGAGGACATTCCCGATCTGGTGCGCCATTTCATCCAGCAGGCGGAAAAGGAAGGTCTTGGCTCCAAGCGTTTCGATCAGGAAGCGCTCGAACTGATGAAGGCCTATGCCTGGCCGGGCAACGTCCGCGAACTGGAGAACCTCATCCGCCGCCTGATGGCGCTCTATCCGCAGGATGTGATCACCCGCGAGATCATCGACGCGGAACTGCGTTCCGACGTGCCCGACAGCCCGATCGACAAGGGGCCGATGCGCAGCGGCTCGATGACGATCGCGCAAGCCGTCGAAGAGAACATGCGCAGCTACTTCGCAGGCTTCGGGGACAATCTGCCGCCGCCCGGCCTCTATGACCGTGTGCTGACCGAAATGGAATATCCGCTGATCCTCGCCGCCCTGACGGCGACACGCGGCAACCAGATCAAGGCGGCCGATCTTCTCGGTCTCAACCGCAACACCTTGCGCAAGAAGATCAGGGAACTTGGCGTCTCGGTCTACAGGAGTTCCCGCACCGCCTGAAGCTGCTCCGGGGTGCGATGAAAAGAAGGCGGCGGGCCCTCATGTTGCCCACCGCCCACCCCTCCCGGCGTCCGCCGCCACGGTCGGGAGGAGAGGTGAGCCTATCTGAGCCAGGCCACGGTTTATATCCAAGCAGACAAACAAAGATGCGGTGTCATTCGACAGTCACATAAGCATTTGTGAGGAGTGTTTCGCCGCCGGGCAAATGTCATTGAAGTTGCTGCGATCATCGTCGCCATGCCTGTGGATAAGCTGTGGATAACAGGTGGACGACGTGATCAATCAGCGGGCGATAATGTCGCAGATTCCAATCGCATGTTGCCTATCCGTTCCGAATCTCGTCATTCTGCTCTTGCTGCCGTCGACCTCCGCCGCAAACGTCGTCGATCGCATGCCACGGGGCGCTCCGACTGATGTCGTGGAGCGCCCTTTTTCTTTACGGTCGGGGCTGACGGGGCCTGCGACATCGTGTTTTGGTCAACTTGCGGGCTGAGCCTCGCATATCGTTCCGCATGCCATAGATTACGCGAATCGGTCGTCGATCAATCGGGCGACGCCGACCCCGGTGACCAGCCGGCACATATTCATAATTTGCGGGAGTTGCATGATGGAATATCGACGTTTGGGAAAGTCGGGCCTGAAGGTGAGCGAGTTCTCCTTCGGCTCATGGGTGACGTTCGGTAAGCAGGTCAATGGAGGCGACGCCGTCGACCTCATGAAGCTTGCCTACGACAACGGGGTGAACTTCTTCGACAATGCCGAAGGATACGAGAGCGGCAAATCCGAGATCGTGATGGGCGAGGCGCTCAGCAGGCTCGGCTGGAGCCGCGACAGCTTCGTCGTCTCCAGCAAGGTCTTCTGGGGAGGCCAGAAGCCGACGCAGCGCGGCCTGTCGCGCAAGCATGTGACCGACGCCTGCCACGCAGCGCTCAAGCGGCTTCAGGTGGACTACCTCGACCTTTACTTCTGCCACCGCCCGGATATCGACACGCCGATCGAGGAAACAGTCCGGGCGATGCACGATCTCGTCGCCCAGGGCAAGGTGCTCTATTGGGGCACGTCGGAATGGTCCGCGCAGCAATTGACGGAAGCCTACGCCGTTGCCCGGGACCTGCGCATCACCCCGCCGACCATGGAACAGCCGCAATACAACATCTTCGAACGCCAGAAGGTCGAATCCGACTATCTGCCGCTCTATGACCTGATCGGCCTTGGCACCACGATCTGGTCACCGCTCGCCTCGGGCGTCCTCACCGGCAAGTACAATAACGGTGTGCCGGCCGACAGCCGTATGAACCTGCCGGGCTACGAATGGCTGAAGGAAAAGTGGTCCAGCGATGCCGGCCTTGCCCAGCTCAAACAAGTCGGCGAGCTCGCAAAGCTCGCGGACGAGATCGGCATGTCGATCACGCATCTTGCCCTTTTGTGGTGCCTCGCCAACCGCAACGTCTCGACCGTCATTCTTGGAGCCTCGCGCGCCAGCCAGCTGCAGGACAATCTCGCGGCCCTCTCACACAGACACAAGATGACGTCTGACGTGCTGGAGCGGATCGACACGATCGTCGGAAACAAGCCCGAAGGACCACGTCGCTTCTAGAGAAAACAAACCTCCCTCGGCGGGTCAGATCAAGGCCCGTCGAGGGACGTCGCTGGCCAATCGTTCCAGCACGATGGCTCGCGCAGCGGGCCAACGGGGTATTCTACTGGTCGGAGGATGCGGCGAGCTTCTGGGCCAAAAGCTCTCGATGCCGTCTTTTGTCGACACGGGCCGTTAAGACATTTTGAGAGCGAGATATTGAGAATTCTCCTGATTTTGCTGGCGGCAATCGTGCTCTTTACCGGTGCCTGGACGTTCATCAGGTTCAAAACGGCCGGCCACACCTGGGAGGTCTCGCACGATTGCGGAGACCGTGGGCCGCTCAGCGACAGCGAGTTCATAACAGCCGCTGTCGCTCAATCCATCCGAGCGTCTGAAAACTCACCCTATTTCATCCAGTCATCGAGGATGAAGTCCAACTACAGGTTTGTGCCAGAGTTCCTTATGAGGCACCCGGACTGCTGCAGTATATATCGCGGATTCCCAAATGATTATTTTTCTCCTGAGACGTTCGAACAGTACATGACGAGGACATTTGCAAAGGTCGTAAAAATAAACTTCATGAAGGAGAATATCTCTAACGGAGCATACGTTGGGAGGCTCACGTCGCACTATGTGAAGCTCGATGCATGCGCAAATCAACTAGATTAGAGACGTAAAAAGGCGGCATGGAAAACCACCGACATGGGCGGCGGAGCCGAACTCACGGCCGACGAGACAAGGTTAACACGGCTTGACAATGTGACCAGACGCGTTGCATTTTCGCCACAATGCGTTGCTTAAAGGTCACGCAAGGGTTTTGGACATTCGCCCCGATCGAGTCGTTGCAGCGCTGGCTTCTTAAGCCGGCGTTGCTTGGTTTTCGATCGGATGGCGAGGGCGGCAGGTGTCGTCTGAAGAGAGGCCGAATGACGCAGGATGGGGTATCGCCGGCGGCGGCGGGCGAGACGGTGACGACAGTGACCGACCGCCGCGCCCTTTTTGCCGTGCCCGGCCTCGTGCTCGCCGGCGGCGCGCTTCTCTGCGCCACAGCGACGCTTTTCGTGCTGCTCGGCCTGACGCCGATCGCCCCGACGTCGCATGTCGTCATCACCTCGGTGATCGTCAATTCCTTCTTTGTCCTGACGCTGCTCGCCTTGATCGGCCGCGAGGTGGCAAGGCTGCTGAAAGCCCGCACCCGCGGCCGTGCGGCAGCCCGCCTGCACATCCGCATCGTCGTGCTCTTTTCGATCGTCGCGATTACGCCGGCGATCCTCGTCGCCATCTTCGCCAGTATCACGCTGAATGCCGGCCTCGACCGATGGTTCGCGCTGCGCACCCAGTCGATCGTCAGCTCGTCGCGCAATATCGGCCAAGCTTACATGATGGAGAATGCCAGCTACCTGCAGGGGCAGACGGTCTCCATGGCCAACGATCTGGAGCGCAACCGCGCGCTCTACAGCCTTGACAGGACCGGTTTTGCCGACCTGATGACCCGCCAGGCGAGGGGCCGCGGCCTGCTCGGCGCCTTCCTCGTCGAGCGCGACGGCTCGGTGATCGTCCAGGCCGACATCGCCACCGAAAAGCCGCTGCCGGCCATTCCACAGGACGCACTGGAAAAGGCTGCGGCCGGTCAGCCGACGCTGATCCCGCCCGGCGTCACCAATCTCGTCGGCGCCATCATCAAGCTCGACGCCATCCAGGGCACCTTTCTCTATACGGTGCGCGCCGTCGATCCCAAGGTCATGGGCGCCATGCGCATGATGGAGGAGAACGCCACCGAATACCGCTCGATGGAGGCCAACCGCTTCTCGCTGCAGGTCGCCTTCGCCGTGCTCTATATCGGCTTCGCGCTCATCGTGCTGCTGGCGGCGATCTGGACCGCGATCGCCGTCGCCGACCGCATCGTCCGGCCGATCCGCCTGCTGATCACGGCGGCCGACAGCGTTGCATCGGGCAATATGGATATCGTCGTGCCGGTGCATGCCGTCGACGGCGACGTCGCCAATCTCTCTCGCACCTTCAACAAGATGATCTCCGAAATTCGCACCCAGCGCGACGAGATCCTTGAGGCCAAGGACGAGGTCGACGACCGCCGCCGCTTCATCGAAGCGGTGCTGTCGGGCGTCACCGCCGCCGTCATCGGCGTCGAGCAGGATCGCCGCATCGCCATCGTCAACAGTTCGGCCGAGACGCTGATGTCGTTGTCGGCCGACGAAATGCTCGGAAAGCAGCTGGTCGACATCGCGCCGGAGGTCGATCACGTGCTGACGGAGGCTGCGGTGCGTTATCGCGGCGATTTCCGCAAGCAGATCGCGCTGGTGCGCGGCGGCACGGTGAGGACGCTGAGCGTGCAGGTCACCCGCGAGGAAGTGCGCGACATGAGCGAATCCTACGTGATCACGCTCGACGACATCACCGATCTCGTCATCGCCCAGCGCTCGACCGCCTGGGGCGACGTGGCCAGGCGCATCGCTCATGAGATCAAGAACCCGCTGACGCCGATCCAGCTGTCCGCCGAGCGCATCCAGCGCCGTTACGGCAAGCAGATCGACCCGGATGACCGGACCGTCTTCGACCAGTGCACGGATACGATCATCCGCCAGGTCGGCGACATCGGCCGCATGGTCGACGAATTCTCCGCCTTTGCTCGCATGCCGAAGCCCACCAAGGAGCCGAGCGATCTGTGCAATATCCTGCGCGACGCGATCTTCCTGCGCGAGATGGGCAACCATCACGTCACCTTCGGGCAGGATTTCGGCGACCAGCCGCTGGAAGGCCTGTTCGACAGCCGCATGCTCGGCCAGGCCTTCGGAAATCTCATCAAGAATGCCGTTGAATCGATCGAGGCCGTTCCTGGCGACGAACGGGACGAACGCAAGGTTCTCGTCCGCGCCGCCCTCGATACCGGCCGCGACCGCTTCACCGTCGACGTGATCGACAATGGCCGCGGCCTGCCGGTGGAGAACCGCCACAGCATTCTGGAACCCTATATGACGATGCGCGAGAAGGGCACCGGCCTCGGCCTCGCCATCGTCAAGAAGATCATCGAGGAACATGGCGGGCAGCTCGAGCTGCATGATGCGCCCGCCGATTTTGACCGGGGAAGAGGGGCCATGATCCGCGTGCATCTGCCACGCCTGGATCCGACGCCTGCTGCCCCCGCAGCCAATGACAAGGAAAGCGTTTATGGCCTCTGATATTCTCGTCGTCGACGATGAGCACGATATTCGCGAGATCGTTTCCGGCATTCTCTCCGACGAAGGGCACGAGACGCGCACGGCCCATGACAGCGACAGCGCACTGGCGGCGATTTCCGATCGCGTGCCGCGGCTGATCTTCCTCGATATCTGGATGCAGGGCAGCAAGCTCGATGGTCTCTCACTGCTCGACGAGATCAGGACTCGCCATCCGGAACTGCCCGTCGTGATGATATCAGGCCATGGCAACATCGAGACCGCCGTCTCGGCGATCAAGCGCGGCGCCTTCGATTTCATCGAAAAGCCCTTCAAGGCCGACCGGCTGATCCTGATCGCCGAACGCGCGCTGGAGAATTCCAAGCTGAAGCGCGAGGTCTCGGATCTGAAGCGCCGCACCGGCGATGCGCTGGAGCTGATCGGCACCTCGGTTGCCGTCTCGCAGTTGCGCCAGACGATCGAGAAGGTTGCGCCGACCAACAGCCGCATCATGATCCTCGGCGCGTCGGGCTCCGGCAAGGAGCTGGTGGCGCGGATGATCCACAAGAAGTCGGCCCGCGCCAACGGCCCCTTCGTTGCGATCAACGCCGCCAACATCACGCCCGAGCGCATGGAAGTGGCGCTGTTCGGCACCGAGGGCACGCCCGGCCAGGCGCGCAAGATCGGCGCGCTCGAAGAAGCCCATCGCGGCATCCTCTATCTCGACGAGGTCGGCGAGATGCCGCGCGAGACGCAGAACAAGATTCTCCGCGTCTTGGTCGATCAGCAGTTCGAGCGGGTCGGCGGCTCCAAGCGCGTCAAGGTCGATGTCCGCATCATCTCCTCGACCGCATACAATCTCGAGAGCCGCATCGCCGAGGGATGGTTCCGCGAGGATCTCTATCATCGCCTTGCCGTCGTGCCGGTGCGTGTGCCCGCGCTTGCCGAACGGCGCGAGGACATTCCCTTCCTCGTCGATCAACTGATGCGCCAGATATCGGAGCAGGCCGGCATCCGTCCGCGCCGTATCGGCGACGACGCCATGGCGGTGCTGCAGGCGCATGACTGGCCCGGCAACATCCGCCAGCTGCGCAACAATATCGAGCGGCTGATGATCCTTGCCCGCACCGACGGCCCGGATGCGCCGATCACCGCCGACATGCTGCCGACCGATCTCGGCGACATGCTGCCGAAGGTGTCCGCCAAGAACGACTATCACATCATGACGCTGCCGCTGCGCGAAGCCCGCGAGATGTTCGAGAAGGATTACCTGATCGCCCAGATCAACCGCTTCGGCGGCAACATCTCGCGCACCGCGGAATTTGTCGGCATGGAGCGTTCGGCGCTCCACCGCAAGCTGAAGTCGCTCGGCGTCTAAGTGTATCCGGCGCGGCCGACCCCGCGCCGCGTCCCATATTGCTTCCCGGAAGACCAGGTTTCCCATGCCGAGAATTGCCTATGTGAATGGCCGTTACGTCAAGCATTCCAATGCCAGCGTGCATATCGAGGATCGCGGCTACCAGTTCGCCGATGGCGTCTATGAGGTCTGCGAGGTGCGCCACGGCTATATCGTCGATCTCACGCGCCACCTGAACCGTCTCGACCGATCGCTTGGTGAGTTGCGCATCGCCTGGCCGATGGGCCGGGCGGCGCTGACCCAGGTCATTCGCCAGACGCTGCGCCGCAACCATGTCCGCAACGGGCTTTTCTACATGCAGGTGACACGCGGCGTCGCCCGCCGCGATCACGTCTTTCCGGCCGAGGGAACGCCGCCCTCACTCGTGATCACCGCCAAGAGCACCGATGCCAGGATCATCGCCGCCAAGAACGCCAATGGCATCAAGGCGATCACCCTTGTCGACAATCGCTGGGACCGCGTCGACATCAAGTCCGTCGGCCTGCTGCCGAATGCCATGGCCCGCCAGCAGGCCAAGGAAGCCGGCGCCCAGGAAGCGATCTATACCGACGGCGACGGCATGGTGAAGGAAGGGGCGGCGACCAATGTCTGGATCGTCGATCCTGATGGAACGCTGGTGACGCGCCCGGCCGAACACGGCATTCTGCGCGGCATTACCCGCACCACTCTGATGGATGTCGCAGCCAAGTTGGAGTTGAAAATCGCCGAGCGGAGCTTCTCCGTTTCGGAGATGCTCGCAGCCCGCGAGGTCTTCCTCACTGCAGCCACAAGCATTTGTTTTCCGGTCGTTTCCGTCGATGGCCAGGCCATTGCCAACGGTCATCCGGGCAGCGTTTCGCAGAAAGTCCGCGAGGCCTTTTTCGACGTTGCGGAAAAGATTGCGATTTGATACCAAGATTTGCTGGACAGGTGGAATGAGGATGCCACCGGTCTTCGCATGGTGAGGTTGATTGATATTCTACCGGCCGGATCAGGTCGGCAATAAAGAAAGAAGCGGCGCGATGGCGGAACGTTCTCAGAATCTTCAGGACTTATTTCTCAATACTGTTCGCAAGCAAAAGATTTCCCTGACAATCTTTCTGATCAACGGCGTGAAACTCACGGGCGTTGTTACGTCTTTTGACAATTTCTGTGTTCTTCTTCGCCGTGACGGCCATTCGCAGCTCGTGTATAAGCATGCGATCTCTACGATCATGCCGGGCCAGCCCATGCAGATGTTCGAGAGCGAAGAAGCAGCGTCCTAACAGGATCAGCCGTCATTTCGACACGCGATACCAAGAACGATTCGATCATCCCTGAGGCCGCCAAGCACAGGGACGACATGCGCGCGACTGTCGTCGTGCCGGTTCTGAAATCGCGCAGTCGCGGCGGCCAGGGCGAATCGGCCTCGACCCGCACACCGGAAAGCCGGCTCGAAGAGGCGACGGGCCTTGCCCAGGCGATCGACCTCGATGTCGTCAACGGCTCCATTGTCCCGGTCAACGATCCGCGACCGGCCACACTGCTCGGCACCGGCAAGATCGAGGAGATCAAGGCACTGCTCGACGAGCGCGATTCCGGTCTCGTCATCGTCGATCATCCGTTGACTCCGGTACAGCAGCGCAACCTCGAAAAGGTATGGAACGCCAAGGTCATCGACCGGACGGGCCTCATCCTCGAAATCTTCGGCCGCCGCGCCTCCACCAAGGAAGGCACGCTGCAGGTCGACCTCGCCCATCTGAATTATCAGAAGGGCCGCCTCGTCCGAAGCTGGACCCACCTTGAACGCCAGCGCGGCGGCGGCGGCTTCATGGGCGGTCCCGGCGAAACCCAGATCGAAGCCGACCGGCGGATGCTGCAGGACCGCATCATCAAGCTCGAACGCGAGCTGGAGCAGGTCGTGCGCACCCGCCAGCTCCACCGCGCCAAGCGCCGCAAGGTGCCGCACCCGATCGTGGCGCTGGTCGGCTATACCAATGCCGGCAAGTCGACGCTGTTCAACCGCATCACCGGCGCCGGCGTGCTGGCCGAAGACATGCTCTTTGCCACGCTCGACCCGACGCTTCGGCGCATGAAGCTGCCGCACGGGCGCACTGTCATCCTGTCCGACACCGTCGGCTTCATCTCTGACCTGCCGACCCATCTGGTCGCCGCCTTCCGGGCGACGCTGGAAGAGGTGCTGGAAGCCGATCTCATCCTGCATGTCCGCGACATGTCCGATGCCGACAACCAGGCGCAGAGCTCTGACGTGATGCGCATCCTGAACGATCTTGGCATCGACGAGGCCGAAGCCGACAAGCGGCTGATTGAGGTCTGGAACAAGATCGACCGGCTGGAGCCCGAGGTGCACGACACCATGGTGCAGAAGTCGGCCGGCGCCAGCAACGTGGTGGCCGTTTCGGCCGTCAGCGGCGAGGGCGTCGATACGCTGATGGAAGAGATCAGCCGCAGACTGTCAGGCGTGATGACCGTGGCAACGATCCGCCTTCCTGTCGACAAGCTGGCGCTGCTGCCCTGGCTTTACGATCACGCGATCGTCGACGGCCGCGAGGATAATGAAGACGGAACGATCACCCTCGACCTGCGCTTGTCCGAAACCGAAGCCACCGAACTCGAGCGCCGCATCGGCAACGGCCAGAAGTCTTCAAAGGAAGATTGGGAGCGGTAAGGTCGGCGAGACCGGCCCCTCATCCGGCTGCCGCCACCTTCTCCTCGTAAACGGGGCGAAGGGACAAGCCGCGGACCTCTCCATTCCCCCCACTCCTCTCGCATGGCACGTCCCCTCTACCCGTTTACGGGGAGAGGGTTAGGGTCATATGCGCTAGGTTAAGCGAGCGTGTAGATCGTCGCATTGTTTTCGGCGTCGTCGCGGCGGCTCACAGAGGTGGCGACGACTTCGCGTGACGAGATTACA
>NZ_JBLYZH010000009.1:0-273113 GCF_048551595.1 Rhizobium sp. CRRU65
GCCTTATGCAAACCGGGCGGTTCAAACGCTTTCGGGCGTAATCGTTTCGAAGGGAACCACGCGCTGAAGGATGGTTGTGCTGTCGCGGTGTTCCAGCGCTGCGATCATCGTGGCGATCAATTCGTCCGATATCTGATCCAGCGGATGGCACAATGCCGCCATGATCAGGCCTTCCGTCAAGCCCTTGCGCGTTTCCGGGCCGATGTCGCGGCAGACGACCCTGACCTTGTCCCGCTTTTCGACGGGTGCCTCGCGAAGAGCGCGCAGCACACCGGAAATTCCCCCTCCGACAATGAAAATGCCTCTGAGGTCGTCGAGTTCGGAGAGCAGCTGGCTGACGATCCGGTAGGCTTCCTGCGGCTCCTCATGCGTCGGCCGGCTGTCATCCACCTGAAGATGGGGCGCGTGCTCGCGCATATAGGATCGAAAGCTCGCATCGGAGACATCCTGGCACTGATAACGGTGATTGCCGATGAATACGGCGATCCGGCCGGGCATCGGCGTGGTCTGAGCCAGAAACCATGCGGCGGTCCGCCCGAGTTTCCAATTGTCGGTGCCGACGAAGCCGGCGCGATCCCGGGCGGACTGATCAGTTATATAGGCAACAACCGGCTTTCCCCTCTCCTTGAGAGATTGGATAGTTTGCCCGATCAACGGGTGGTCGCCAGCAATGACAGCAACTGCATCACAGCGTTTGCCAAGTGCTTCGAGACGATCTGCAATATTTTGTGGCTCGAGGACATCGACGAAATCGACCACAGCCACGACTTTCTCGTGCTGGCGTCTCGCGGCCGCCTCCGTGATCTTGGAGCCGAACAACCGGTAGAGCTCACGGCTCGACTGCTGGAGAAGAAAGCCGAAACGATAATTCGGCAGGAGCCGCTGCCTGCGGTCCTCGATCACGCCGCGGCCATAAAATCCAATCTCTTCCGCGGCATTCTGCACCCTCTCGATCGTTTCCGCACGCACTGCGCCGGTACCTCCGAGGATGCGGTTGACCGTGGCGATGCTGACACCGGAGGCCTGGGCAAGATCGGCAATGGTCGGTCTCTTCATGATATATTTCATTTCATTTTTGGATGAACTGAAATGATACATTAATTTCATCAAAACGCAATAGGCATTCCATTTTTGACGGTCCGCTGATACAAATATTCCAGCGAGTTGGGAGCCTTGCTTTGAGGAATTGTTACTCTCGACCGCCTTTTTGGGAGGAAATCACATGAGTTTTTCTATGCGCGCCGTACGCGGGCTGCTGGCTGGCGCTGTTTTCGTTCTTGGCGCTTCTTCTGTCATGGCCGCGAATATTGCTGTCGTCGGCGGCAAGACCGACGACGAATTCTGGAGCCGTATCAAGAAGGGCGTCGATGATGCCCGGCTCGTCGTCGAGAAGAATGGCGGCTCCGTCAGCTATCTGCAGCTGCAGACCTACGACAATCTCGGGCCTGACGCCGCCCAGCTCGTCCGCACGGCCATCAGCCAGGGCGTGACCGGCATCGTGGTGCCGGACTGGGTGCCCGAGGCGGAAGACGAGGCCATCAAGGCTGCCGTCGCCGCCGGCATCAAAGTCATTCTCATGAATGCCGGCAGCATCGACAAAGCGCGCGAGCTAGGCGCGATCAACTATGTCGGCTCGGATGAATACACCGCCGGCAAGGCAGGCGGCGAATATTTCGCATCCAAGGGTGCGAAAAATGTCATTTGCGTCAATACGCTTCCGGGTGCGGCAAACCAGGAGGCCCGTTGCAAGGGTGTCATCGACGGCATCACCGGAAAGGGCGGCACTGGCAAGCAGCTGCCATTGCCGGCGACCAGCTTCGGAGATCAGACGGCAATCGCCGAAGCCGTCAAGGCGACACTGCTCCAGGACGACACCATCGACGGCGTCCTCAATGTTGGGGCTTCCGACGCCGATGCGGCTGCAAGCGGGATCGCTCAGGCGAACAAAGTCGGCAAGGTTGCGCATGGCACCTTCGACCTGAACGCCTCGGGGCTTGCCCGCATCAAGGACGGTTCGCAGACCTTTGCAATCGACCAGCAGCCTTACCTGCAGTCGCTGCTGGGGGTTTCGCTTCTCGCCGCGCATATCGACTACGGCACCAACCTGCCGACCGCACCGGTGCTGACCGGCCCGGGCATCGTCGATGCGGCGAACATCGACGCCACCCTGGCCGGCGTCAAGGAAGGCGCGCGCTGATCGTTCGAAACGGGCTCCGGCCCGCGGGATATCCGCGGGTCGAAGTTTATCGACCGTGCGGACCGCCGCGTCCGCACGCCTGGAGATTCACGCCCAAACTGGGGTAGGCATATGAACAATCTTTCATTCGGCAACCTGTTGCGCCGTCCCGAGGCGGGTGCATTCCTCGGACTTGTCGGCGTCCTCGTGTTCTTCGTCGTATTCGGCAGCACCAAGTTCCTGGAGCCCGCCGGCGCCGCAAGCTGGCTCAACGTCGCCGCCAATCTCGGCATTATCGCTCTTCCCATCGGACTTTTGATGATCGCAGGCGATCTCGACATTTCGATTGGCGCGATGATCCCGGCCGGCTCCATGACGGTTGCGGTCCTCTCGGGCTACTATGATCTTCCCATATGGGTCGGAATGCTCGGTGCGCTTGCCTTCGGCCTCATCGTCGGGCTGGTCAACGGCTACCTCGTCGTGCACACGGCCGTGCCTTCGCTGATCGTAACGCTCGGCACTCTCTTTGCGGTACAGGGCCTGATGCTTGGCACCTCGGTTCTCGTCACCGGCACCACGAGCGTGGCGCTGACGGCAGACCCCTGGGCAAAGTTCCTTTTCGGGCAGTTCCTGGCCGGATCGTTTCAGGTGATCATTCTATGGTGGGTGGCCATCACCGCGATCTTCATCTTCTTCATTCATTTCTCGCCTTACGGGAACTGGATTTTCGCGATGGGCGGAGACAAGGTCAGTGCCCGCAACGCCGGCATTCCGACGACCCGTCTGACGATGGTCCTCTTCGTTCTCTCGGCGATGAGCGCGTCCTTCGTCGGCATGTGTCAGGCCATCCTGTTCAATTCCGCGCAGGTTTCGGGCGGAATGACATTCATCTTCAACTCGATCATCTCGGTCGTCGTCGGAGGTGTGCTGCTGACCGGAGGCTTCGGGTCGGTGATCGGGATCTTCTTCGGCACGATCACCTTCGCCGTCGTCAACCAGGGCATCTACTTCACGACCTTCGACCGCAATTGGTCGAGCCTGATCATCGGCGTGATGCTGCTCGTGGCCGTCCTCATGAACAATACGTTCCGCCAGATGGCGCTGACCTATTCACCCAAGAAGAAGAAGTGAGAGCTGAGACATGGCTGGCCCAATTCTTGAACTTGAAAACGTCAACAAGTCCTTCGGCCCGATCGATGTGCTCTACGACATCACATTGAGCGTCCACCCCGGTGAAGTGCTTTGCCTGCTGGGTGACAACGGCGCGGGAAAGTCCACGCTGATCAAGACCTTTGCCGGTGTCTACAAGCCGACGAGCGGCGCGGTGAAGTTCGAAGGCCGACCGATCGTCTTCCAGAATCCGCGCGAAGCCGCAGACCTCGGCATTGCAACGGTTCATCAGTTCGGCGGCACCTTTCCGCTGATGAGCATCGGCCGTTCGTTCTTCGTCGGGCGGGAGCTGACCAAGGGCTTCGGCCCGTTCAAAATCTACGACCGCAAAGCCGCCAATGAAATCGCGGTCAAGGCCGTGCGCGAATTCGGCATCACCCGCATCGACGATGGCGATCGGCTAATCGGCGGCCTGTCGGGCGGGGAGCGACAATCCCTGGCGATCGCCCGAGCCGTCCACTTCGGCGCCCGGGTGCTGATCCTCGACGAGCCGACCGCCGCTCTCGGCGTCAAGGAGGCGGCGCATGTGTTGCGTATCGTCCTGGAAGCGCGTCGTCGCGGCCTCGCCGTCATTTTCATCACTCACAACGTCATTCACGCCATGACGGTGGGAGACCACTTCGCGGTGCTCATCAAGGGTGCGAAGGCGGCCGACTTCCGCAAAGGTGAAAAGACGCGCGAAGAGATTACCGACCTGATGGCAGGAGGCGAGGCCATGGCCGAACTCGAAGCCGAAATCGAAGCGTACTCGACAGCGCATAGCGGACATCCCCCGCCGGTCTGATCGACCGCCGCCGCGGATGAACTCCAGAAACTCTAAAGAGCTCGCCTACCCCGGCGGGATGGCCCAGCACAATCATCGGACGGGTAACAGCCATGAAGATTGCAATCGACCCCTTTATGCATCGCCACCTCTCACTCGAAGAATTGCCCTCGAAAGTGGCTGAACTCGGATATGAGTGGATAGAGCTCAGCCCACGGGCCGATTTTCTCGAGTGGTTCAAGGCGCCGCGCGTGTTTCCGGCCCGCGCCAAGGCCTTCAAGAAAGCGCTTTCCGATGCCAATGTCGGCATTGCCTCGATCCTGCCGATGTATCGTTGGGCCTCAAACGATGAAAATGAGCGGCAAGCTGCCGTCAAGCACTGGAAGCGCGCCATCGAGATCAGCGTCGAACTCGGCGTCGACACGATGAACTCGGAATTCGGCCGCGGGCCCCATCCGGACAAGGGTTCGTGCTACTGCTGCCATACCGGTTCCATGATCGAGGCCTGCGAAGACGCCTGGTGGCGCTCGATGGAAGAGTTGGTGCCGATTTTTGAAAAGGAAGGCATAAATCTGCACGTCGAACCGCATCCCGAGGATTGGTGCGAGACCCTGCAGCCGGCGCTCGATATCATCAGGACGGTCAACTCGAAGAACGTCAAGTTCCTCTATTGCGCGCCGCATACCTTCTATTTTGGCGATGATACCAAGGCGATGCTCCGCGAAGCAAAGGACGTGCTCGCCCATGTCCATGTCGGCGACACTTTCAATCACAAGGCCTCTTCGGGGCTCCGCTACATCCTCAACCCTCCGGGCACGCAGGCCAGGGTGCATCAGCACCTGAACATCGGCCAGGGCGAGGTTCCCTGGGAAGATTTCTTCAGCACGCTGGCGGAGATCGGGTTCGACGGCATCATGACCGCATGCGTTTTCGCCTGGGAGGACAAGGCCGACCACTCCGGCAAGTTCATGCGCGCCGAAATGCAGCGCTTCGTCGACAAATACTGGACCGCGAAATAACGCGCGATGCCCCTCTAGCGGTTCGCGATGCATCCAGGAGATTGACGCGAGCGACCGCGACCGGGGGTTCTGCCCAGAACGCTTAAACATCACAGACATCATTCCTGGAAGGACAGAAGATGATCAACGGAGAAAGATCCATCGAGCGCCCCCTGCGCTGGGGCATGGTCGGCGGCGGCCGCACCGGGCAGGTGGGCTACAAACATAGAACCGGCGCCCAGCGGGACGGCACCTACCGGCTCATCTGCGGAGCCTTCGATCTCGACGCCGAGCGCGGACGCGACTTCGGCACGAAGCTCGGCGTTACTGCGGACAGGTGCTATGGTGACTATAAGGAGCTGATCGCCAAGGAGGCCGGGCGTGAGGACGGCGTCGAGGTCGTCTCGATCGCCACGCCGAACTTCACCCATTACGAGATCACCAAGGCGTGCCTCGAAGCCGGCCTTCACGTGATCTGCGAAAAGCCGCTGTTCTTCACCGTCGCCGAATGCGACGAGGTCGCCAAGCTGGCCAAAGAGAAGGGCCTGATCGTCGGTGTCACCTACGGCTTCACCGGCCATCCGCTGGTTCATCAGATGGCGGCGATGGTCAAGAAGGGCATGCTCGGCGATATCCGCATCGTCGACATGCAATATACCCACGGCTTCAACGCGGGCGACGATGTCGGCGCCGGCGAAGCCTTGAAATGGCGCACCAATCCCAAGACGGCTGGCCCGACCTTCGTTCTCGGCGATATCGGCACGCACCTCTACTATCTCTCCGAAGTAGTGCTGCCGCATATGAAGATCGAAAAGCTGCTCTGCGACCGCAAGGCCTTCATTCCGACCCGTGCGCCGCTCGAAGATCACGCGACCGTTCTCACGCATTACGACAACGGCGCCCGCGGCCGTCTTTGGGTGTCCTCGGTGGATGCCGGGAATATGGGTTCTCAGCGCTACCGCTTCGTCGGCTCCAAGGCCTCCGTCGAATGGTCCGATTCCCATCCCGACCAGTTGATTTACGAAGTGCAGGGTGAACCGAACCGTACCTTGCATCACGGCATGCCCTACCTCGAAGAGGAAAGCCTCGCCTACGATCGCATGGGCGCGCTGCACACCGAAGGCTTGGGCGACAGCTGGGCGAACATCTACCTCTGGATCGCCCAGGCGATCGACGCAAAACGCCGCGGCGACGAGGCCTTCCTCAAGAGCCATCATTATCCCGGCATCGAAGCCGGCACCGAAGGTGTGCGCTGGCTGGAAAACTGCGTCCGCTCGGCGGACGCAGGTTCGGCCTGGGTCGAGTTCAAGTGATCGATCAGGGGGCGCGTCGGATCTCCTCCATCCTCCCTCCCAGGCGCGTCCCCGACACCCTCTTTTAGAAAGACAATGACATGAAACTATCGATCTGCACCGATGTGATGGGCGACCTTTCCTTCACTGAGATGCTCGACAAATGCGTCAAACTTGGTGTCGAAGGTATCGAGATGACCGGCGGCGGCTGGTCGCGCGGACCGCACTTCCGTGCCGACGAGCTGCTGGCCGACAAGGGCCTGCTCAAGACCAAGCTGAAGGAAATCGAAGCCCGCGGCCTGGAAATCGCCGCGCTGAATTGCTCGGCAAACCCGCTCGATCCGGGTGACATGGGCAAGCGCCATCGCAAGGAAATGGAAGACACCATCCGCCTCGCCGGCGAAATCGGCGTGAAGACAATCGTCACCATGTCCGGCCTGCCAGAAGCCGCCCCCGGTGACACAGTGCCGAACTGGCTGGTCTACACCAAGAGCTGGCCGAATGAGATGCCTGAGCGCGACCGATATCAGTGGGAAGATCGGGCCTTCCCGCTCTGGCACGGCCTGGTCAAGCTCGCCGATGAAGTCGGCGTCGAAAAATATGCGCTGGAAAACTTCTCGGCCATGCTCGTATGGAACCCCGAGACCCTCTTCCGCCTGCGCAACGAAGTCGGTGCGAAGGTCGGCATGAACCTCGACCCGTCGCATCTGATGTGGATGGGCGCCGACCCGATCGCCTCCGCTCGTGCGCTGGGCAATGCCATCCACCATTGCCATGGCAAGGATACCCGCATCGAGCGCGGCCTCGCCGACGTCAACGGCCTGCTCGAGCTCAAGGACGTCACCGACGTCGCCAATCGCAGCTGGAACTATGTCGCCGTCGGCGCCGGCCATGACCTGCAATGGTGGAAGGAGTTCTTCTCCGTGGTGCGGATGGTCGGCTACAATGATTGGGTCAGCCTCGAGATGGAAGACTTCACCATGTCGACCGAGGCCGGCATCCAATCCTCCATCGATGCACTGCAGGCAACAATCAGCCGCTGATGAAGAGGCGCGGGCGACATTCGCCCGCGCTCCCTTTGCATTGGTCGTTTCCTGCGAAGAGGCCGGCGATGTCCAAACCGATCACCATGACAGAATTCAATAGTACTGCGAGGAAACCGACATGACCAAGACATTGGACGTGATCACGATCGGGCGCGCCGGCGTCGACCTCTATGGGGCACAGGTCGGAGGACGGCTGGAGGATATGGGATCCTTCGAAAAATATATCGGCGGCAGTCCGACCAACATTGCCTGCGGCACGGCGCGGCTGGGCCTCAAGTCGGCACTGATCTCCCGGGTGGGCGATGAGCATATGGGCCGGTTCATCCGCGAGGAGCTTGCCCGGCATGGCGTCGACGGCAGGGGCGTCGTGACCGATCCCGAGCGCCTGACGGCGCTCGTCATCCTCGGGATCCGGGACGAGGAACGTTTCCCGTTGATATTCTACCGGGAAAATTGCGCCGACATGGCACTTTGCGAGCAGGATATCGATGAGGCTTTCGTTGCCAGCGCCCGTTCGGTGCTGGTGACGGGAACACACCTCTCTAATCCGCGCACGGAAGCAGCCGTGCTCAAGGCGCTCGGCTTTGCCCGCAAGCATGGGGCCAAGACGGCTCTCGACATCGACTATCGTCCAAACCTTTGGGGGGTGGCCGGCCATGGCGAGGGAGAAAGCCGCTATGTGGCAAGCGGGCAGGTGACCGAAAAGCTCCAGGCGACGCTTCATCTGTTCGATTTGATCGTCGGGACGGAGGAAGAATTCCACATCGCCGGCGGGACGACCGATACCGTGGCGGCACTGCGGGCCGTGCGCACCGTGACTGCGGCGACGCTTGTCTGCAAGCGCGGCGCCAAAGGGGCGGTCGCATTCGAAAATGCGATACCGGATAATCTGGACGAGGGCATTTCAGGTGAGGGTTTCCCGGTCGAAGTCTTCAACGTTCTCGGCGCCGGAGACGGCTTTTTCGCCGGGCTGCTGAAGGGTTGGCTTGACGGCGAGGATTGGCCGACCACCCTCAGATACGCCAATGTCTGCGGCGCTTTTGCCGTCTCTCGTCACGGCTGCACACCGGCCTATCCGTCACTTCAGGAGCTGAATTTCTTCCTCGAGCGCGGCATGACCCGCCCCGACCTGCGCAATGACCCCGCGCTGGAGCAGATACACTGGTCGACCAACCGCCATGGCGACTGGTCCGAGATGCGCGTCTTCGCCTTCGATCATCGGATGCAGCTCGAAAGCATGGCGGGCTACACGCCGTCGAAGGGCGGCGCCTTCAAGGAGCTTTGCCTTGAAGCGGCACTCGAGGTGCAGAACGGGCGTTCCGGCTACGGAATCCTCTGCGACGACCGGATCGGCCGACGCGCACTCCACGCCGCCTCCGGGACCGGCCTTTGGATCGGCAGACCCTGCGAATGGCCGGGGTCTCGGCCTCTGACCCTGGAGCCGTCGCTTGGTCCCGATTGCGGGGGGCTTTCGGAATGGGCGCGCGAGAACGTCGTCAAGGTGCTCTGCTTCTGCCACCCGGATGACGACGAGGCGACCTGGGCCCGGCAACTGGCGGAAGTGCGGCGACTTTACGTGGCCTCGCGCCGCAACAGACTGGAATTCCTGCTCGAGGTCATCCCTTCCAAGGTCGCAAACATCACTATGGACACGACCGCGACGCTCATCCGCAGCTTCTACGCCGAAGGCATTTATCCTGACTGGTGGAAGCTGGAACCGATGGACGAGCCCGAAGCTTGGGCGCAGGTCTGTGCCGCCATCGAGGACAACGATCGTCATACAAGAGGGATCGTCGTCCTCGGCCTGGATGCGCCGGAGGACGTGCTGAAGGCGAGCTTCGAAGTTGCCGCGCGCTTCCCGCTCGTCAAGGGATTTGCCGTCGGCCGGACATCTTCGGCTCGGTCGCGCGCGGCTGGTTCGAGGGCTCGATCACTGACGAAGAGGCCGTCGAGGAAATGGCGAAACGATATTCCCGGCTTTGCACGGTCTGGGACGGCGCGCGGGCGCGCGTTCAGGAGGCAGCAGAATGAGCACGATACGACTGACCGCCGCGCAGGCCATGGTGAAATGGCTCTCGGTCCAGATGACGGAGGATGGCGAGCGCTTCATCGAAGGCGTCTGGGCGATCTTTGGTCACGGCAATGTCGCCGGCATCGGAGAGGCGCTGCATGGGATCGGCGACGCCCTTCCCACATGGCGCGGCCAGAACGAGCAGACCATGGCGCATGCGGCAATCGCTTATGCGAAGACACTGAAGCGCCGGCGCGCCCATGCCGTGACATCCTCGATCGGCCCGGGCGCCACCAATATGATCACGGCCTGCGCACTTGCCCATGTCAACAGATTGCCGGTGCTTTTCATACCCGGCGACGTGTTCGCCAATCGCCGCCCCGAGCCGGTGTTGCAGCAGATCGAGGATATGAACGACGGGACCGTCAGCGCCAATGACTGCTTCCGGCCGGTCTCGGCCTATTTCGACCGGATCGCCCGTCCCGAGCATCTCCTGACTTGCCTGCCGCGCGCCCTGGCCGTCATGACCGATCCCGGCAGCTGCGGCCCCGTTACGCTCGCCTTCTGCCAGGATGTGCAAGCAGAGCTCTACGACTACCCGGAAGCCTTTTTCGAACCGAAGGTGTGGCGCATCCGCCGTCCCGAACCGGATCCGCGTGAGGTCGCAGATCTTGCCGATGCCATCCGGGCTGCGCACAAGCCAGTGATCATTTCCGGCGGCGGCGTCATCTATTCTGAGGCCGAGGCCGAACTCGCCGCATTCGCGGAGAAGCACCATATCCCGTTTGTCGAAACGCAAGCCGGGAAGGGGGCCAACAGCTGGGAGCACCCGCTGAATTTCGGGTCGCCGGGTGTGACCGGATCGGCTTCGGCCAATGCGCTTTGCGCCGAGGCGGACCTCGTGATCGGCATCGGCACGCGCTTCCAGGATTTCACGACAGGCAGCTGGACGCTCTTCCGCAATCCCTCGCGCCGGCTCGCTTCAATCAACCTTGCCGGATATGATGCAACCAAGCATTCGGCATTTCCCTGCGTCGGCGATGCCAAGGTCACTTTGGCGCGCCTGTCCGCGGCGCTCGAAGCGTATCGTGGGGCCGGCGTCGACGCCGGGAGCAGGACCGACTGGCACCAAACGGTCGAGCGCGTGACGGCGGCGCCGGAGGCGGACGGACCTGGAAATCTGCCCACCGATGCGCAAGTCATCGGCGCCGTGCAGCGGGTGGCGACGGAAAACTCCGTGGTCATGTGCGCGGCCGGCACCATGCCGGGCGCATTGCAGGTGCTGTGGCAATCTGCCAAGGGCGGATACCACATGGAATATGGTTTTTCCTGCATGGGGTACGAAGTGGCGGGCGCCATGGGCATCAAGCTCGCCCGCCCCGACAAGGAAGTCATCTGCTTCGTCGGCGACGGCTCCTACATGATGGCCAATTCGGAACTCGCCACCGCCGTCATGCGGCGGGTGCCGTTCACCATCGTGTTGACCGACAATCGCGGTTACGGCTGCATCAACCGTCTGCAGATCGAGTGCGGCGGCGCTGAATTCAACAACATGTACAAGGACTGCAATGTCGACGTGCAGCCCGAAATCGACTTTGTCGCGCATGCCGCCTCGATGGGCGCCCATGCCGAAAAGATAGGGTCCATCGCCGAGCTTGAGGCACGCATCGTGGCGGCGCGGGAACGGAACATTCCGAGCGTTCTGGTGATCGACACCGATGCGGTTCCCGGGACCGACGCAGGTGGCCACTGGTGGGATGTCGCCGTTCCGCAGGTCGGCGGCCCAGAGCGGCTCGAGCAGGCCCGCACGCGTTACAAGGAGAATGCCGCCAATCAACGCGCGTTTGATTGAAGGACAGCAACTTGGCTGGATGCTCCCGCGACACTGCGGACGCCTGCACGCAAAGATCAGTCTGGACACTATTATGGACACGTGTTCTATAAAATGGACAGACTCGACGGGAGCACGCCATGCATCTTTCCATGTGGACTTACCCTTGGGATATCCAGGACCAGGGGCTCGACGCCTTTGCCGCCGAGCTTCGCGGCCGTGCGGGCCTGACGACGGTCAGCTTGGCGACCTCCTATCACGCCGGCCGGTTTCTGCAGCCGCGGAGCCCGCAGCAGAAGGCCTATTTCCCCGAGGACGGGACGGTCTATTTCCGGCCGGATGAAAGCCTGTGGCAGGACAAGCTGATCCGGCCGCTGACGGCTACGAATGTCACTGAGCGCGGCGACATGTTGGAAGCGCTCGTCAAGGGACGCGAGGCGACGGGTCTCAAGGTCTCCTGCTGGACGGTCTGCCTGCACAATAGCCGCCTCGGCATGCTGCATCCCGATCACGTGACGCGGAACGCCTTCGGCAATCCCAACTATTACAATCTTTGCCCCTCCAGCCCGGCGGCGCGAGCCTATGCCGTCACTCTTGTGCGCGACATCACGACCAACTACCGGCCCGATATGGTGGAACTCGAGAGCCCGAACTTCATGGGATTCGCGCACGAATACCATCACGAGAAGGATGGCGTCGGCCTGAATGCCGAAGACGATTTCCTGCTGTCGCTTTGCTTCTGCGACCATTGCACGGCGCGCGCCATAAAGGCCGGCGTGCCGGTCGAAGGCGCACGCCGGTCGGTCGCACGCTTCATCGCCGAACTCTGCGAAAGGGCTGTCCCGGAACGGCAATTCCCGGACTTCCCGGCAGCCGGTATCGATGCCTTTCGCGACCAGCCTGAGCTGCATGCCTATCTCACTTGGCGCAGCGAACCGGTGACCAGCCTGATCGGCGAGATCAAGGCGGCCGCCAATCCGGAGACACGCATTGTGCTCATCGACCTGAAGGACGGCTGGCTCGGCGGTGTCGATCTCGCCGCCGCCGGCAAGCTCTGCGACGGGGCGATCCTCTGCTGCTACGACATGCAGCCGGACGCCGTCGCCGATGTCATCCGAACCGGCCGGGCGGCAATCGGACCGGGCAAGTTCCTCGGGGTGGGCCTGCGCGTCTTCTATCCCGAGGTCAGCGGCCCCGAGATCCTGGCCGCACGCGCCAAGGCCGCCGTCGATGCCGGCGCTGACGGCGTGAACTTCTACAATTACGGCCTGATACCGGCAAAGCGTCTCGCCTGGGTCAAGGCAGCGGTCGATGCCATCACCTGAGCGGATCAGCGCTACTCAGGATGCGATGGGTTCGGCGACCTGGATGAGGCAGTCGCCGGCCTGGCTGTCGCAGTGCAGCCTGTGGGAAATGACAATACCGCTCTCGGCGAAGCGCAGCTCTTCCTCCGACTGCTCCAAGCGTTCGAGGTCATGATACCATCCGGCAAGGTCGCCGGCGGAAACGGTGGCGCCGAGGACTGCGGCCGGCTCGAACCAGCCTCTGCGGTTCGCATAGATGCCCTGGCTATGTCTAGATAGTGAAAGCAGCTGCAACGGTCCCGGCTCGGCGAGCGGCACGCGCGACAGGACCGGATGCTTCACGATGCCGAGTGTGACGAGCAGCCGGTCGATCGCCGCCGCCGTGAAAGCCATTGTCTCAGGCGTCACGGTACCGCCGCCGCCGAACTCGCCGGAAAGACCGATGGTTCCGGCCCTTGCCGCAGCCCCCATCGATGTCGGTGCGGTCGGCCCGTTATCGGCGATGAAGGCATGCGCCGCACCCGTGGCGCGCATCAGCGAAACGGACCGCTCGAAGCGAGCGGTATCGGCCTGCCGCTCGATCAGCGTGCAGGGCAGGTGCGCCATGGAGGCGCCGCCCGAATGCAGGTCGAGCACGACGTCATGGCGCGGAAAAAGTTCATGTTCGAGGAAATGCGCCATCCGCGCCGTCGGCGATCCGCTGGGATCACCGGGAAACGCCCGATTGAGGTTGCCGCCGTCGAAGGGCGAGCAGCGCTTGGCCGCCATCACCGCCGGCAGGTTCGCCATCGGCAGGATGGTGACGGCGCCGCGGATTTCGGCGACATCCAGCAGCCGCATCAACCGGCCGAGCTGGAGTTCGCCCTCATACTCGTCGCCATGATTGCCAGCCATCAGCAACAAAGACGGCCCCTCGCCATTTTTCAGGCGAAGGACCGGAATGCGGATCTGATAATAGGGCGAACGGTCGATCGAATAAGGAATGGCGAGGTGGCCGGCCTGCCGGCCCTCGCGCGAAAAGTCGATCGGATTGACGAGACCGCTATGCATGATGTCTCCAGTGCGGACGGTTGCGATGCCGTCAAAGGGCGGCGACGGCAGTCATTTCGACGCGCAGATCGGGATCGGCGAGACGAGCTTCGGTGCAGGCGCGGGCCGGCGGGTTTTCGATGTCGATCCAGTCATCATAGACGCTGTTCATCGCCTCGAAGTCGACGATCGCCGGCAGGAAGACATTGACGGCGATAAGGCGCGAGCGATCGATACCCGCCTCTTTCAAAAGGGCGTCGATCTTGCCGAGCACGTCGCGGGTCTGATCCTTGATATCAGCCTTGCGATTTTCCGCGACCTGGCCGGCAATATAGACGAGGCCGCCGTAGCTGACGGCTTGGCTCATACGCGAGCCTTTCTGATAACGCTGGATCATGGCGGGTTTCCTTTTCTTGCTTTTGGAGGGAGAGTTCAGCCAAAGCTGGTCAGATAGGCTGTCGTCACCGAATGGTCCGGATCGAGGCCGTAGAGGATGGCATGCCGGTCAAGGCAGGTGCAGGGATGCGAGATGCCGCACTCGATGACGTCGCCGACCGCGACGTCGCTGCCGTCGGCAAGGGCCACGAAGGCGTGCTGATCGTTGAGGCGAAACACTTCAGTACTTTCGAGATCAGCAAGACGCGCCCCATTGCGATAGAGCGCCAGCGGCCGCGGCAGGCCTTGGTCCATCGCCACGTCGCGCATGCCCATGCCGCAGATCGCCAGCAGCGGCTCCGGCCGGGAGAGGACTTCGGCCCAGACCCGCAGCGCCGGACGGAAACCCGCGGCCGCCGAGATCGTTTCGCCGCCGATGCGGAAACCGCCGCGTGCATCGAGGCCGGCAAGGCCGCGCTCGTAGATACCGTGATCGTGGAAGAAGATCGCACCGCTGCGCAGCACCAGCCGGCAGGCGGGATCGGCCGCAACGGCGGCTGCAAGCCTGGCAATCACGACGTCGAAAAACACTGAGCCGCCGGCCGTGACCAGGAGCGGCCGCTCGTCGCCGATGCGGGCGCGCAGCTTCGGCAGGAAATCGGATGTCACCGCCATCAGCGCGTCGATGCGACGCATCGTCTCTTCCGCATCGGCGGTCGCGGCCGCACCTTCATAGGCGGCGATGCCGGTCAGCCGGAAGGCCGGCGTCTCCGCGGCAAGGATCGCCTCCAGAATTGCCTCGGCGGCGGCGACGCCGCGGGCACCGGCGCGACCGGCACCGAACTCCACCAGCAGACCGAGGGGCGGCAGATCGACACGCTCCTGCCAGGCGGAGCGAAGAGCCTCGACGAGCGTCGTCGAATCCACGAAGATATGAAGTTCCGCATCGGGATAGTGGCCAAGCAGGGCCGCGAGCCGGCGGGCAGCGGCGGCCCCGCCGATCTCGTTGGCGAGGATCAGCCGGCGCTGTCCCGCCTTGAGCAGGACGGCGGCCTGGCGGATATCGGCGACCGTCGTACCCCAGGCGCCTGCCGCCAGAAGTGCCTCCGCCAGCGCCATCGACATCGGTGTCTTGGCGTGCGGAGCGATATCGGCGCCGTGGCTCATCACATAGGCCATCATCAGTTCGACATTTCCCGTGAAAGCCTGCCGGTCGAGCGAGATCAGCGGCAGGGCCATCCTGCCGTCATAGGGCTTCCATCCCTGCTTGCCGATTGCAGCAAGCGGAAGCGGCGGATTGCCCGGCGGAAAGCCGCGCACCTGCTCGTCGATCAGCACGTTTTCCGTCGCAGTATGGAGGTCAGACATCGCAGCCACTCCTGATCTCGGCCGGATCGGCGATGCCGAGGCGATAGGTTTCATTGGCGGTGGCAAAGAACAGGGCGCGCTGCTCGTCGTAAGAGAGCTCTGAGGCGACCGCTCGGAAAACCTGGTAGACCTCGTCGAAGGAGGCGTGCAAGCCCGCGACCGGAAAGTCGCTCGCGAACATGGCACGCGCCGGGCCGAAACAATCGAGGCAATGCTCGATCACCGGCCGCAGGCTTTCGAGCGTCCACTTATTGTCATAGGCGACGAGGTCGGAAATCTTCAGGCGCAGATTCGGCTCACTGCCGAGCGCCCGCAGGCCGCGGCGCCAGAGCGCCATGCCGTCCTCCGTCCGGTCAGCCGGGCTGCCGCCGTGGTTGAGCACGAAAAGCGTTTGCGGAAAAGCACGCACCAGTTCGAGCGCCTCATTCATCTGCCAGGGATAAAGCATAAGGTCGAAGACCAGTCCGAGCCGCGTGGCATGGGCAAGTCCCGCCCGCCAGCTGGGATCGTCCATGCGGTTCGGGCGCGGCGCAAAACTCTTGGCCGCTTCAGGATGCCAGCTCAAAATATCACGGATGCCGACGACATTCGGGTTCGCCGCTTCCGCCTCGAGCAGGCTTATAGTGTCCGGCCCGTCGAGAGAAACGCGCGCGATATAACGGCGCGCCACACCGGAGCTGCGGTCGAGGCCATCCAGCCAGCGGCTCTCGTCAAGCGGGTAGGCAACGGACCAGCCGGCCTCCACATGCACGGTTGCAATCACGTTCTGGCGGGCAGCATCGGCGCGATAATCGTCGATGCTGTAGTCGCGCAGGATCGGCGCGAGGTTTCCGAAAACCATCTCTTCGCCGGAAGCTCTGGCCTTCTGCAGCCAGGGATGGCGTTGCAGGCTGAGGTCCCAGAGGTGGTGATGCGGGTCGATCACCGGCCCGTCATAGAGCTCCGTCATCTGCGCGCCTCGCGTCCGGAAACCAGCAGAAGAGCGAGGATCAAGGTGCCGAACATGATCGACCGCCAGCCGGGGGAGGCATTGACGACGGTGATCAGCGCCGTCGTCGTCACAAGCAGGATTGCCCCGGGAATGGTGCCGGCATAGGTGCCGCGGCCACCGAGGATCGAGCTGCCGCCGAGCACGACGGCGGCGATCGAGGTCAGCAGATAGGGGTCGCCGATGCCGACGTATCCTTGCCGGTTCATGCCGAGCACGAGAATGCCCGCAAGCCCTGCGAAAAAGCCGGACAGAGTGTGGACGATCAGCGTGTTGCCCGTGACGCTGACGCCGGAAAGTCGGGCCGCCAGCGGGTTTGCCCCAAGCGCCAGGAAACGGGCGCCGATCGGCATGCGGTGGACGAGCAGCAGGACGACGATCGAGACGACAAGCCACAGGATAATGCCTGAGGGAATGCCGAGCGGCCGCGCCTGCCCGAGCAGAATGACCGCCGGATTGCTGACGGTAACCGCGCTGCCGCCGGCGACGATGACGAGCAGCCCCTGCAGGAAGGTCGCCATAGCCAGCGTCATGATGATCGGCGGCACGCGAAGATAGGCAGCACCGGCGCCGTTCATCAGGCCGATAGCCGCGGCGATGGCAAGGGCCGCCGCGATGCCGGCGAGGCCGGTCGGGTCCCAGGCTGGCGAGATCAGCGGCAGCAGGATCGCCGTGACTGTTATGACCGCGCCGACGGAGAGATCAATGCCGCCCATCAGGATGACGAGCGTCTGGCCGGCGGCGGCAATGCCGATCACCGCGGCGAGTTCGAGCAGGTAGCGCAGGTGGCCATAGGCACCGAAACCACGCAGCGTGAAACTTGCGACGATCCAGACGAGCGCGACAAGAAGGAAGGTCAGCAGCGGCGGATTGCGGAACGCGGACCTGATGATGTTCATCGCCTTGCCCTCCAAGCCCCAAGAAGTTCCGGCACGGCGACCGCGCCAACGATGATCAACCCTTGCGCGACATATTGGGCGACCGGCGGGAAACCCAGGAAGAACATGACGTTGATCATCACCGAGAGCAGCAGGCTGCCGCAGATCGCGCCGCGCATCGTGCCCTTGCCGCCGAGGAAACCCACGCCGCCGAGCACGGCAGCGGCGATCGAGTTCAGCGTGAAGGGCGTGCCGATGACGGGATCACCCGAGCCTGTCTGCGCAGCGACGAAGAGACCGGTCAGGGCTGCGAGAAGACCGGACAGCGCGAAGGCGACAACCTTCACCCGTTCGACCGGGACACCGGAGCGGAACGCGCCGACCGGATTGTCGCCGGCCGCGTAGATGCCGAGGCCGAGCGGCGTTGCCAGAAAGGCCTTCCACAGGACCAGGATCACGACGAGCAGCAGGAAGGCGACGGGCGTGTGGCCGGCCAGTACCGTCGACAGCCAATCCGGAATGAACCCACCCGGCCGCGGCAGCAGGATGAGCGCGACCCCGCCGATGATGAAGGAGCCGGCAAGCGTGACGATGATTGCAGGAAGCCTCAGATAGGTAACGATGACACCGATGGCGGCGCCGATCGAAAGACCGGCAAGCGAGACCGCAAGAATGCCGCCCGGCACGCCGAGCGCCCCTTCCATCGTCGTCGCGGCAATCACCGCTCCAAGGCTGACGAGCGGGCCGATCGCCAGCGTGATGCCGCCGTTCAGCATGAGCAGCGCCTGCGCCATGGTGACGAGCGCGAGCGGGAACCAGTTCTGCGTGAACTTCGAAAAGCCGCCGATCGAAAGGATGCCGGGAAAGAGCAGCGCATAGAGAATGAGAAACGCGGCGACAACCAGATAGAGGCCGGCAAGGCCGCGGTTGCGGCGGAGCTGGATCGAGCCGTAGAGCCGGGAGGACGAACTTGTGCTCATGCCGCCTCTCCCTGCGTCGTGGTGGTGATGCCCATGGCCGCTCCGACGATCGCTCCTTCGCTGATTTCATCTTGCGACAGCACCGCGGCGACGACGCCCTCGCGCAGAACCACGACACGGTCGCAGAGATGCACCAGCTCCGGCGTATCGGAGCTCGCCAGAATGACGAGCCGCCCCTCGGCGGCGAAGGCACGGAGCATGAGATAGATTTCCCGCTTGGTCTCGATGTCGACGCCGCGCGTCGGATCGTTGAGGAGCAGAACGGAGGGATCGAGCGGCAGCCACTTGGCGAGCGCCACCTTCTGCTGGTTACCGCCGGAAAGCGCCTGCACCGGGCGGGCCGTATCGCCCTTGATCGTCAGCCGGCGCGCCAGATCGGCGACCAGACCGTTTTCCGCCGGCCGGTCGCGTAAGCCCTTGCGGGCGAGCCGTCCAAGCGAGGGCAGGATGAGATTGGAGGCGATGGAATGCGGCAGCACCAGCCCCTCATGCTTGCGGTCGGCCGGGACATAGACGATGCCGGCGGCATTCGCCTCGCCGACACTGGCGGGCAGGGCGGGTTTGCCGGATACTTCCGCCCGACCGGCCGAGGCTGGAATCGCACCGTAAAGGCCAAGCAGCAGATCTTCCTGCCCTTGTCCCACGAGCCCGCCGATACCGACGATTTCGCCGGCGCGGGCGGAGAAATCGATGTCACGCACCATGCCGGCGGAAAAACCTTCGACGCTGATGCGAATCGCGCCGGGTGCCGTGACGGAGCGCGGCGGGAACAGGTCGCCGGTCTCGCGACCGACCATCAGGCGCACCAGGCCTTCGCCGTCGATCCCGGACAGCGACTGGTCGGCGGTGACCAGGCCGTCCTTCAGCACCGTGACATGCGAGCACAGCGCCTGTACCTCGTTGAGGCGGTGGGAAATATAGAGAAGTGCCGTGCCGCGGTCTCTCAGCGTCTCGATCAGGCGGGCCAGGATGCCGGCTTCGTGCGCGGAGAGCGATGAGGTCGGCTCGTCCAGGATCAGCACACGCGGCTTGCGGAACAACGCCTTGGCGATCTCCACCATCTGACGGCGCCCAAGCGCGAGGTCGGCGACCGGCATGTCGAGCCGCTCGGTGAGCCCGACCATATCGCAGACGTCTGACACGCCGCGATGAAGCGCTCTGTAATCGATAAGGCCGAACCGGCGCGGAAAGGCGCCGAGCCCGATGTTTTCGGCAATCGAGAGACTGGCCGTGAGGCTCAGCTCCTGCTGAACGACGGCAATACCCGCGCCACGCGCAGCCGCCGGGCTGAAGCGTTCGACCGGCTTGCCGTCGACGAGGATGGAACCGCCGTCCGGCTGGAGAGCGCCGGACAGGAGGTTGATCAGCGTGGACTTGCCGGCGCCGTTTTCGCCGAGCAAGGCGTGAACCCTGCCCGGCAGAAGGGTGATGTCGACGCCCTTCAAAACGGGATTGCCGAAAAATCCCCTGAACACCTGCCGGGCTTCCAGCAGGGGTCTTTTTTCCGTCATGACGGCTTTCCTCAACCCGAGTTACTTGGGCGGATTACTTGGCGGCAAGCAGCTTGTCGAAGAGCGCCTTGTCGTAGTCCGAGTAGATATAGCCGTCCGCCGGAAACTTGTCGGCGCGGGCGAGGTAGCTGCCGATCGTGCTGTCGTCGATGACAGGCAGCGGCACCTTGACGAAGGCCGGAACGTCCTTGCCTTCCAGCGCCTGCACGGCGGTGTAAACGGAAAGCGCGCCGAGCCAGTTGGGCTGCATGGTCGCCCAGCCCTTCAGGCCCTTCTCCTTCCACAGCTCCAGGAACTGCCTGGCGTTTTCGCCTGTTGTCGGCACCTGGTCGCGGCCCTGACGCTCGAAGGCCAGCACCGAGCCGGCCGATAGCGCGCCGCCGAGCGACAGCACGCCGTCGATTTCGGGATTGGCAAAGAGCAGGCTGGTCATCGCCTCCTGTGCCGGGGCGACGTTGTATTCCGTGTTCGTCTCGGTGATCACCTGGAGACCGGGATTGGCGTCAAGGACCGGCTGGGCGCCCTTGCGGCGGTCGTCGCTCACCGAAATGCCGGCCGGGCCGTTCATGATGATGATCTTGCCCTTGCCGCCGAGCTGGCTGACCATCCACTTTGCAGCGGTCGCGCCCCATTCGTTGGAATCGGTGTTGATCTTCGCCGTCACCTTGTCGGTATTGACCAGACTGTCGAAATTCACGACGGCAATGCCCTTGTCGCAGGCATCGGATATGACGCGGTCGAGCGCGTTGGAGGAACCGGCGATCACCACGATGGCGTCGACATTGGCGTCGATCATCGACTGGATATGCTGGATCTGGGTCTGGGCGTTACCCTGCGCGTCCGTGATCATCAGGTCCTTGACGAGGCCCGCCTTCTTCAGCTCCTCCACTTCGGCCGTGATGGTGCCTTCGGTCTGCTTCATCCAGGTCGGCACCGAATAGATGTTTGCCCAGCCGATCGTATAGGGCGCTTTCCTGTCACCCTTGATGCAATTGGCGGCGGCCGAGGCCGTACCGGCCGAAAAGACGAGGAGTGCCGCCGCGGCGGCAGCACCTGCGAGAAGGCGGCGGCGTAGCGAAGCGGAAATGCCGTTTTCAAGATTCTTCATGTCGATCCCCTTTTTTGTGTGCGGCAGCGTTGACGGCTTGCCATTGGTGTCCAATATAATGTACATGTGATCTATATACCGGACGAGGCGATCTTATGCCGATTTTTCTACCTCGCAAGAGGGGTGGGAAAATTTCATTCGCGGCGAATGACGGGATCGATTGACAGATGCGGCAGTCGGCTTGAAAAGCTTGGCCGGACAAAAAGGGATCGATAGAAATGGATGCAGTTCAGGACGAAGCAGCCGGTAAACGCGCCCGAGGGCTCGACCGCGCCTTCGAGATCCTCGATTTCCTGCGCCAGAAACGGCAGGCCCTGAAGCCGAATGAAATCGCCGCGCAGATCGGCGCGCCGCGCTCATCGGTTTACGAGCTCGTCAACCTGCTGCTGCAGAATGGTATCCTGGAATTCACCGGCGGCGAGGGGCGTGTCTATCTCGGCCGCAAACTGTATTTCCTCGGCGCAGCCTATGAGAACCATTTCGACTTCACCCGCGAATGCGAGGCGGCGCTGGAACAGCTTGCCGACGAGACGCGGGAGACAGCGCAGTTCTGCATGCTGGATGGAAACAGATACACGGTCGTTCGCATGCGCGAAGGCGCGCGCCCCTTCCGCATTTCGACGGATGTCGGGCAGTCGGTGCCGATCCCGTGGACGGCGTCGGGCCGCCTGCTCGTCGCACACCTGTCGGATCAGGACATTCTGAACTTCATTCCGCCGCAGGATTTTCGCCTGCCGAACGGCGAATGGCTTGAGCCGCAAACCTTCATCGCCGAGGTGCGCCAGGCCGAGCGCGAAGGTCTCTTCACCTTCAACAGCATCGTCGACAGCTTCACCCACTGTTTTGCCGTACCGGTGCGGGGCGAGGAAGGCCATGCAGCCGCAACGCTCTGCCTCGTCACGCCACGCGACGATGGCATCGCCAACCGGGACCGCTACCTCGACTGCCTGAAGAAGGCCGCCGCCGGCCTCGACCATGCCCCGACCCGGCCAAAACGAGGCTGATGCCCTGAGCACATCAAGGCATTGATCTCAGGTAGCACGGGCGTTCGTGCGAAAACCGCCATTCCCTTGCATGCTCGTCACACTGGATCCTCGCTCCGGCGGGGCTGCAAGCGGGCATAAGACGCTCAGAAGACCTATTGCCATTTGTCGTCTCGGCCGGGCTCTTCGCCACGCCCGCAGATCCCATCTGCCGGTCCGCGCCCGCATACCCCGGGATAGTCGCCCTGACCGTTGATTTCCAATTTCATGCCAAACCGGGAAATCTATTCACCCTTCCTCCGAAACTACGAAATTCAGTTTCTCTATAAATTATATGGAGAACGTATTTTAGCAACCCAACAGCCAATTGAATACTTGGCCCTGGGGAAGACCGGGCTGTTGACGGAAACGGAGAGGACACGAAATGACACGGAAAATCAGGCTTGGGGCATTTCTTCCCGGTGGCGGACAGCATGTTGCGTCATGGCGGCATCCCGACCAGCCGGCAGACGGCGCGACCAGTTTCGAGTTTCACAAACGTCTTGCCTTGACGGCTGAGCGTGGCCTCTTCGATGCATATTTCCTCGCCGACGGGCTGGCTGTCGGTTTTGGCGGTGCGCGTGAAGGCGGCAACGCCCGCGTGGCCGGCTTCGAACCCGTGACATTGTTCTCGGCCCTTGCGCCTTTCACCACCCATCTCGGCTTTATCGCCACGTCCTCGACCACCTACGAAGAGCCTTACACGACCGCCCGCAAATTCGCCTCGCTGGACCTGATCTCGGAGGGCCGTGCCGGCTGGAATGTTGTCACCACGACGGGCGACCTGACGGCGCAGAACTTCAACCGCGATACCCAGCTGCCGCATGCCGACCGATATCGCCGCGCCGCCGAGCACGTCGACGTTGTCCGCAAACTCTGGGAAAGCTTCGAGGACGACGCGTTCATACGGGACAAGCAATCCGGCGTGTTCTTCGATCCGTCGAAGCTGCACGACACCGACCACCGCGGCGAACACTTCCAGGTGCGCGGTCCGCTCAACATCTCGCGATCGCCGCAGGGGCATCCCGTCATCGTCCAGGCCGGGCAATCCGAAGATGGACGCGGGCTCGCCGCAGCAACGGCCGAAGTCATATTCACCGCCCATCAGCATATCGAAACCGCCCAGGAGTTCTATCGGGATATCAAGGCGCGCGCCCGCGCTCTCGGCCGAAACCCCGATCATATCCTCGTCATGCCCGGCGTATCCGCTTTCGTCGGTAGGACCGAGGCGGAGGCGCGCGAGAAATACGACCGCCTGACGTCGCTCATCGTCGAAGAGGACGGGATCGGCCTCCTCAATGGCCTGACCGGCGGCACGCTCGACCTGCACGGCTATGACCTCGACGGCCCTCTACCGCCGGCGCCGCCGACGGAAGGCATGAAGAGCCGCCAGGCCCTCATCCGCCAGATCGCCGATGAAAACAACTTCACCATCCGCCAGCTCTATCAGTGGATCGCGTCTGCCCGCGGTCACTACACCATCGTCGGAACACCCGAACAGATCGCCGATACGCTGCAGAAGTGGTTCGAGAACGAAGCTGCCGACGGCTTCAACATTCTGCCGCCCTGGCTGCCGACGGCGCTCGACGATTTCGTCGATCTGGTCATTCCGGAACTGCAGCGCCGCGGCCTGTTCCGCACGGCCTATGAGGGCAAGACGCTTCGAGAAAACCTCGGCCTGCCTTTCCCGACCAATCGGTGGGCTGCAGAACAAGCAGCTCTCCAGGCAGCAGAGTGAGGAGCGGTCGATGTCCTATGAAATCAACCAGGTTCTTCCGAGAAGCTTCGGCCGCCTGAAAAACAGCGAAAGCCATATTTCCACTCTCGCCTTGCAAGTGCGCGGGGTGCTCGCATCGCTTTTGCCGCGCTACGGCCTTCTCATCGGCTTCCTCGTATTCTGGCAGGTGTCGAGCACCAGGGGCTGGGTCAATCCCGCTATCTTCCCGCCCCTGGACGTGATCCTGTCCGCTCTTTGGACCAATCTTGCCAACGGCGCGCTGCTCGATGATATCGCCATCAGCCTGCAGCGATCCGGAACTGCCTTCGCCTTTGCCGTGGTGATCGGCATTCCGCTCGGCCTGTTCATGGGCCAGGTTCGTGCGGTCGAACAGGCGCTCGATCCGATCCTGCAGCTCTTCCGCCAGACCTCGGCGCTGGCGCTCTACCCGGTCTTCATCCTGCTGCTTGGCCTCGGCGAAACATCGAAGATCTTCGTGATCTTCTGGGCCACACTGTTTCCGGTGCTGCTTGCCACGATCGGCGGCGTCAAGGAAGTGGACAAGAAGCTCATCGAGATGGCGCGGACCTATGGCGCCGGACCGCTGACCATCTTCCGCCGCGTCATCCTGCCGGCGTCGGTACCGGCGATCTTCGTCGGCCTGCGTCTTTCGGCGACGACGGCACTTCTGCTGCTGATTGCCGCCGAGATGATCGGCGCCAACAAGGGCATCGGCTTCCAGGTTATGAATGCCCAGTACAATTTCCAGATCCCGCTGATGTTTGCGGCGATCCTTCTGCTCGCCTTCCTCGGGCTTGCCGCCAATGCCTTGCTCGTTCTCTTGCAGCGCCGTCTCTGCCGCTGGTCTCAGCCGAGCCGCTGACCTGCTTTCCCGATTTTCCTCTTCCGAAAGGTCCCACCAGATGACATTCCATCCCCGCCACCTTCTCCTGCCGGCAGTGATTGCTCTCGGCCTAACCTCACCCGCCGCGGCCGCCGACACGGTGAAGCTGCGCTATCTCGCCAGCCAGGGTGGTCTTGCCGCTCATGAACTCGCCGCCGAACTCGGCTACTTCGACGGAACGGGCATCACGCTCGAAAATGTCGGCTACGCCCAGGGCGGCCCGGCCTCCCTGATCGCCCTGGCATCGGGTGATGTCGAGATCGGCAGCGCCGCAACTTCCGCCGTCCTGAATTCGATCATCGGCGGCAATGATTTCGTCGCCGCCTATCCCTCAAACGGCATCAATAACGAGGTGCAGTCGACCTTCTACGTGCTGGAAGACAGCCCGATCAAGAGTATCAAGGACATTGCCGGCAAGAGCATCGCGGTCAATACGCTCGGCGCGCATCTCGACTATACCATCCGCGAAGCCCTGCATTCCGTAGGCCTACCGGCGGACGCAGCCAATCAGCTTGTCGTTCCCGGGCCGCAGCTCGAGCAGGTGCTGCGCTCCAAACAGGTCGATATTGCCGCCTTCGGCTACTGGCAGACGACCTTCGAGGGGGCTGCGCTGAAGAATGGCGGTCTGCGTCCGATTTTCGACGATACCGACGTGCTTGGAGACATCGCCGGGGGCTTCGTGGTCCTGCGCCGTGATTTCGCTCGCGAACATCCTGAAGCTGCAAAGATTTTCGTCCAGCAGTCGGCTCGCGCTCTCGATTACGCCCGCGAGCATCCGGAGGAAACCAAGAAGATCCTCGCCAAGGCGCTCAGTGAGCGTGGTGAGAACGCTGATATCGCACAGTACTTCCGAGGCTATGGGGTGCGTGCCGGCGGCCTGCCGGTCGAGCGCGACATCCAGTTCTGGATCGACGTCCTGGTTCGCGAAGGCAAGCTGAAGCAAGGCCAGCTGGCCGCCAAGGACATCCTCTTGACCGTCGACGCCAAGCCGGCAAGCAACTGAGGAATGATGATGAGCATCGCTGAGGACACGCGCCGCGGGGAGGTGACGATCCGTCACCTCTCCAAATCCTACAGGTTGAACGGGACACCTCTGCAGGTTCTCAGGGATATCAACCTCCACGTCCGCTCCGGCGAAAGCCTCGCCATCGTCGGCGCCAGCGGCTCGGGCAAGACGACCCTGCTCAGGGTTCTGGCAGGTCTTGAGGATTCCGACACGGGAGAGGTCCTCGTCGATGGCAAGGCGGTGCGAGGCGTCGGCACAGAGCGCGCCGTCATCTTCCAGGAACCGCGCCTTCTGCCCTGGCTGACCGTGCTCGACAATGTCTCCTTCGGGCTGGAAACTAGCGGCCTGTCGCGTGAGCAGGCGAGGGGACGGGCGCGCCACTATGTCAAGCTCGTCGGCCTGCAGCAGTTCGAGGCTGCCTATCCCCGGCAGCTGTCGGGCGGCATGGCCCAGCGCGTCGGCATCGCCCGGGCTCTAGCCGTCCAGCCGGAGATCCTGCTGCTCGACGAACCGCTCGGCGCGCTCGACGCGATGACCAAGATCGGCATGCAGCAAGAACTCGCACGGATCTGGCGCGATGAGGATGTGACGACCATCCTCGTCACCCATGATCTCGAGGAGGCGATCTATCTGGCCGACCGGATCCTGATCCTGCCACGGGAAAAGGGCGGCGAGCCGCGTCTGATCGAAATCGATCTGCCCCGTCCTCGCGACCGCAGCGCACCGGAATTCGTTCGACACCGCGAAGAGTTGCTGAACCTGTTCGGACTGCACTGACGTCTTCAAGCGTCAGCGCGCGCCGCATGGGACCTGATCCATGCGGCGCGCGGCAGTAGCAATAGCGATGCGGAGGACGCCCGCGGACCGCTACCGCGACTTGCTCTTCGAGCTGGCGGTGAGATACGGGCGCCGATCCAATTCCGCCGACCTGTAGGAACTGCGCAACAGCAGCAGATCCTTGCGCGCGATCAGGCCGCATAATTTCCCTGAAGTCGGATCGACGATCGGAATGCGTCCGTCGCCGGTCGACAGCATCAGATCGGCGATGAATGCGACCGTATCATCAGGATGCCCCACCGGAACTGAATCATCCGTCACGTTTTCCGCAAGCGTCTGGCTGGCGAGGTCCGGGTTCCCCTGCCAGAGCAAAGCGTCGGCTCTCGATACGACGCCGGCCAGCCTGCCTGTCGCATCGACCACCGGATAGATCCGGTGCGTCTTCCGCTGCGAGGCGAAGAAATCGCAGGCCTCTCCCACCGTCATGGCGACGGGAAGCGTGTCGACATCGCTGATCATGATCTCGCTTGCGCGCGACAGTTCGAACGGGTCGACGCCATATTCGCGGGTGATGTGCTGACCGCGGCGGGCGATCTTCTCGGTGAGGATCGAGCGGCGCAGCAAAAGCACGGTGACGGCATAGGCCACCACGGTTGCGGCAAGCAGCGGAACGAGCGTGCTGACGTCGCCGGTGATCTCCAACGCAAAGAAAGTGCCCGTCAGCGGTGCACGCATGGTTCCACCCATCATCGCCGCCATTCCGAGCAGCGCCCAGAAGCCGGGATCATTGCCCGGCATGACAATACCGACCAGCCATCCGAGAGCGCCGCCGAAAATCAAAAGCGGCGCGAGCACGCCACCGGAGGTGCCCGACGACAGGGCAAACAGCCAGATGATGGTCTTCACCAGCAGGATCGACATGACAGCCGGGGCGAGCAACCGGTTGTTGAGCAAGCCATCGATGATGTCGTAGCCGACGCCCATTGCCCGCGGTTCGATCAGGCCGCCGAGACCGATGACGAGACCGCCAAGTGCCGGCCACCACATCCAGTGGATCGGCAAGGCTTCGAACAGGTCCTCGATCCGGTAGAGCAGCGTCGTCAGCAATCCCGATTGCAGGCCGGAGATGATGCCCATCGCCGCACAGGCAAAAATACCCCACCAGGGCAAGGCCACCTGGAAGTGGGTCGGGAACAGCGGGCCGACGCCGAACAGCAGCGGGCGCCAGCAGATCGACACGCAGGCGGCAACGGCGACGGGAATGAAGCTGCGCGGCTTCCATTCGAACAACAGCAGTTCGACCGCCAGCATGACCGCGGCGATCGGCGAACCGAAAATCGCCGTCATGCCTGCGGCCGCACCGGCGACGAGCAGCGTTTTCCGCTCGGCCGCACTCATGTGAAAGAATTGCGCGAACAGCGATCCGATCGCACCGCCGGTCATGATGATCGGCCCCTCGGCTCCGAACGGGCCGCCGGTTCCGATGGAAATGGCAGACGACAGCGGCTTCAGGACCGCGACCTTCGGCGACATCCGGCTGCCGCCGATCAGGATGGCCTCGATCGCCTCGGGAATGCCGTGGCCGCGGATCTTCTCCGACCCGAAACGGGCCATCAGTCCGATGACAAGTCCACCCAGCGGCGGAACAAGCACCACCCACAGCGAGCGCGGCACCGCAGCCAGAGAGGCAGGCTGGATGCCGATCTCCCCGAACCAGATGACATTCGTCACCAGCGCAATGAGGCTGACGAGACACCAGGCGGCAAACGCGCCGGCGGTGCCGACAATGATGGACATGCCGACCAGGAGGAGGACCCGCCTGTCGGTGGTGAAATCGCCGGCCTCGCGCCGGGAAAGACCGCCGGTGAAATCGTGCGGCCGGTTGTTTGGTGGATGCTGCGCCATGGAAGCCTCTGCTACGCCGGAATGGATACGCTTGAGGCGCGTAAATATATCGTGATACGATATAAATCAATGGGTGAAAGCATGAAGGCGAAAATGTCCCATGAAGATGCCTCACTTGACCGCCTGGCGACTGCCCATCTATTCGATGATGGCGGCATGCGCTGCCGACCTTGGCGGCCGTTGCGGCAGAGGAGAAGTGCTTTGAAGAAGACCGCGCCGCCGCTGAGGCAAGAGGATTACGAAGCTCTCGCCGACCTCAGATTCGCGCTTCGCCAGTTCATGGACTTCAGCGCCTCTGCCGCCCAGTCGGAGGGATTGCCCCCGCAGCAGCATCAGGCCCTTTTGGCGATCAAGGGACAACGTGGCGATGCCATGACCATCGGCATGCTAGCCGAGCGGCTGATCATCGCGCCGCATACGGCGACCGAGCTTGTCGGGCGGTTGTCGGATGCCGGACTGGTCGAACGTCATGCCGATCCGGCCGACAGGCGCCGCCAGACGGTTCTTCTGACGGATAAGGCGGACGCGCTTCTGACGCGACTGAGCGCCGTCCACCTTTCGGAAATCAGGGAGATGGCCCCGAAGTTGATCGAGCTTCTGCTCGAGCTCCAGAAGACGGCGTCAAACACCAAATGACAATTGCGACATAGCCGATCTCCTGACGTGCCGCTTCAATCCAAAAGCGTCTTCTTCAGGCGATGGATATGGGCGGCGCCAATGCCGCAGCAGCCGCCGATGATGGTCGCGCCGGCCTCAGCCCAGGAGCAGGCATAGCGCGAGTAGGCATCGTCATTTAGGTCGTTGCGGGTCTTATGCAGGCCTTCATTGGCGGCTGCCTCGCCTTGCTCCCCTTCGAAGGCATTGGCATAGACGCCGATTTCGATGCGCGCGTCCATTGTCCGGAACACGCGCGCCGCGGTCTCCACCGCCGCCTGCATGACCTCAGGCTTGCTGCAATTGAACAAGAGGGCTTCGGCGCCCGATGAAACCGCCCAGGATGCCGCGTCCTCGACCCTTTCTTCGGAGCGCAGCTTCGGTTCGCCGCCCCTTATGGCTACCTCGTTATCTGCCAGGGTGAACGAAATCCAGAAGGGCTTGCCTGACGTCGCCACCGCCTTGCGGACAGCCTCTGCCTCGGCAATCAGGCTCAACGTCTCGCCGAGCCATACATCGACGAAGGGAGAAAGATTTTCGACAAGCACCTCGAGATAATCCTGCACCCGTGAAGGCTGAAAATTCTGCGGCTCGTATGAGCCGAAGATCGGCGGCAGCGAACCGGCAACCAGCACCTTCCGATCCGTGACGGCATCGGCCGCCTCGCGCGCCAAGCGACCGGCGAGACGGATCAGCGCTGGCCCTTCCTTCCAGAACCGATCCTCGCCGATGTGAAAGGGCACGAGCGCATAGCTGTTTGTCGTAACGACCTCAGAGCCGGCGGCGATGAATTCCTGGTGTACCTTACGGACGATATCAGGCGCATTGATCAGCGCCAATGCCGACCATTCCGGTTGTTTCAGCTCGGCGCCCAGCCGCAACAGTTCGCGGCTCATGCCGCCATCGAGAATTCGCATCGTGCTCATGAAGAGGTCTCCATTCAGGCTGTCGCGCCGTCATCGGCGGCGGGCTTTTGCATAACAAGGTGGGCGAGATGTACGTGGTTCGTGCGTGAGGGAACTCATGACCAGTCTCTTTCCCGTCGGCCTAGCGGCGAACCGGCACCTGCGCTTCGAGACCTCGAAAGAGGCGGGCGATTACGGCGGTCAGCGCGAGATAGAAGAGGGTGACGACCAGCAGCGGTTCATAGACGAGCAGCGTGTCCTGCCGAACCTTGTTTGCCACGGCATAGAGATCCATCACCGTCACCGTAAAGGCGAGCGGCGTCGCCTTGAGCTGCATGACGATCTCTCCCGCAATCGTCGGCAGGGCGATGCGAATGGCGCGCGGCAGCCAGATGCGGCGGATCAGCATCCAGGGCGACAGGCCGAAGGCCCGGCCCGCTTCGAGCTCGCCCTTGGGAACGGCAAGCAGCGCGCCGCGCAACACCTCTGCCTCATAGGCTGCATAGTTCAGGGTAAAGCTGACGGCGGCGAAGAAGAAGCCCTCGCGCAGGATCGGCCAGAAGAGGCTCTGGCGGATGCCGGGGACCATGGGCAGCAGCGAGCCCACCCCGTAGTAGAGAAGCCATAGCTGTATCAGCAGCGGCGTGCCGCGAAAGAAGGTGCAGTAACTGCGCGCCAGGAGCCGCGTCAGCCTGCCGCCGCTGACCTGCGCAAACGCCAAGCCTATGGCGATGGCGAAGCCGAACACCACGGAGATCACCAGCAGGCAAACAGTCTGCCAGGCGCCGGTCAGAAGCAGCGGCCAATAGGAAGAGATCCAGGTGAAATTCATGGGGCGCTTTCTTCAGGCAAGGCGCGGCTGCCCCCGCCGTACCCGTCCCTCGATCAGTTTGAAGACGACGTTGGAAACAAGCGTGATGGCGAGATAGAGAAGGGCCGAAGCAAGGAAAAAGACGAAGTAATGCTTGGTGCTTGCCCCGGCAAGACGGGTGGCGAGCGCCAGTTCCTGGTAGCCGACGACCGCGACCAGCGCGCTGTCCTTGGTGACCGACATCCACAGATTGGCAAGACCCGGCAGCGCGTTTGGCAGGAGCGCCGGCAGCAGGACCCGGCGGAACCTCAGTACCGGTCCCATGCCGAAGGCCTTGGCGGCCTCGATCTGGCCGACGGGAATGGCAAGGATCGCGCCGCGCAGCACCTCCGTCATGTAGGCACCCTGGACGAAACCCAGCACCGCAACGGCCGCCACGAACCCATTCACATTGACCGGCGGCAGCTCCAACGCGGCGAGCAGCCGGTTGAGGCCATCGGTGCCGGCATAATAGAGCCCGACGATCAGGATCAGCTCGGGGACGGCGCGGATCAGCGTGGTATAGAGATCGAGCAGGAGGCGGAGCATGCGGTTGCCCGAAAGCTTTCCAAGCGCGCCGCCCGTGCCAAGCAGCAGGCCGATCGCGAAGGCGCAAGCAGAGATGGCGACCGTGGAGACCGCACCTGCCAGAAGGACGCCGCCCCATCCCGGAGGATAGGGAGACAGCAGGTCCAGAATACCTTGTTGCGTGGTCGCCATCGTTCCGGCTGCTTACTTTGCACCGTAGATGTCGAAATCGAAGTATTTCTTGTTGATGGCGTCATACTGGCCACTGGCGCGGACAGCGGCGATCGCCGTATTTAGCTTGGCCTTCAGCTCAGTGTCTTCCTTGCGCAGACCGCCCGAGACGCCGGCGCCGAGAATCTCCTTGTCGTCGGCAACGTCGCCCATCTTGGCGCAGCAATCCTTGCCGCCATCGCTTTTGAGGAAAGCGTCAAGCGCCAGTGAATCGCCGAAGACATAGTCGATACGGCCGGAGGCGAGATCCTGGAACGCCTCGTCGAGCGTCTGGTAGGTCTTTTCCTCGGCAGCCTCGGCGAAATACTTCTTGTAATATTCCGACTGGATCGTCGACACCTGGATGCCGATGGTCTTGCCTTTCACGTCCTCGGCAGTGGCGCCCGGCTTCTGGTCCTTGGGGCCGATCAAGGTGCTCGGCGTGTTGTAATATTTATCAGTGAAGTCGATCACCTTCGAGCGTTCCGCGGTGTTCGACATCGACGACCAGATCACGTCGAACTTCTTGCTCTGGAGAGCCGGAATGAGACCATCCCAGGAAATTTCGACGATCGAGCATTTCTCCTTCATCTGCTCGCACACAGCGTTCATCAGGTCGATCTCCCATCCCTGCCATTGGCCGGAGGCGTCCTTGGCGAAGAAGGGCGGATAGGATTCGTTCATGACACCGAAGCGGACTTCGGCCTGTGCGGTGACGGCGGAAAGCACGAGTGCCGCGCCGGCGAACAGTGTGGGGAGCAGTTTCATTCGCAGGATTCTCCTGGTTTGTGTTGTCGATGAGAGATCGATGCGCATCAGTGGGCGCTGAGGCCGGTGAACTCCCGGCAGCGGGCGCTGACCGGCGCCCCGAAGATCTGCTCCGGCGGGCCTTCTTCCTCGATCCGTCCCTGATGCAGAAAGAGAACACGGCTCGAGACGTCACGGGCGAAGCGCATTTCATGCGTGACGATCAGCATGGTCCGGCCTTCTTCCGCGAGATCGCGGATGACCTTCAGGACCTCGCCGACCAGCTCCGGATCAAGCGCCGATGTCGGCTCGTCGAACAGCATGACAGCAGGGTCGACGCAGAGCGCCCGGGCAATCGCCGCGCGTTGCTGCTGGCCGCCGGAGAGGAAAGCGGGATAGGCATGGCGCTTGTCGAAGAGCCCGACCTTGTGAAGCAGGGCCTCGGCCTTTTCGATGGCCTCGCGTCGCGAAATGCCCATGACGTGCACCGGCGCCTCGATGACGTTTTCCAGCACCGTACGATGAGCCCAGAGATTGAAACTCTGGAAGACCATCCCCAGTCCGGTCCGCAGCCGTTCGATCTGCCGCCAGCTGCGCGGCTGCAGCCGGCCGCCCCGCCCCATCTTCAGCGCGATCTCCTCGCCGTTTACGGCAATGCGGCCACGATCCGGCGTTTCCAGGAAATTGATGCACCTGAGAAAGGTGCTCTTGCCGGAGCCCGACGAACCGATGATCGAAATCACATCGGACTTTTCGGCCTGCGTCGAGATACCCTTGAGAACCTCTTGCGAGCCGAAGCTTTTATGGAGATCTTCGACGCGAAGAGCAGGAAAGGGTTGATCTGGCATGCATGGTTCCGGGTGAATTGAGCTTGCGAAGGATAATGACAAAATAACGCGGTTTTTTCGCGCAGTTTTCACCTATTCTGCATATTTTATGCAAAATAATCTTCCTCATGCGGCAAGTACGGCAGAATGCGCGAATTGCTGCGGCGAGAACTAGGATTGGACAATGGAACAGCTGGATCGTTTTGACCGTGACATTCTCGATATCGTTCAGCGCGACTGCCAGCTGAAAGCCGAAACCATTGCCGAACGGATCGGACTGTCTGTTTCGGCCGTGCAGAGGCGGTTGAAGCGGCTGCGCGAGGAAGGGATCATCAAGGCGGAGGTGGCCGTCGTCGACCGCAAGGCGACGGGCACAGCGATGGTGTTCATCGTCGGGATGGAGATCGAGCGGGATAATTACGACGCGCTGGCGAAATTCCGCCTCTGGGCGGAGAAGCAGGATCACATACAACAGGTCTATTACGTCACAGGCGCGGTCGATCTGATCGCGATCGTCACCGCCCGCGACGTCGAGCATTATGACGACATCGCTGCGCTGATCATGGCTGACAATCCGCAGATCCGCCGCATGCACACGAATGTCGTGCTGCGCGACGTCAAGCTCGGCCTGTTCGTGCCCCTGGACTAGTGCTGGCGCGGCCGCACGGATAAGCCGCTGGACTCACATTTGACAAAGGGCATAATTCCGGGCGCAAATTCTCGGGAGGAATGATCGTTGACGTTACGACACCAGATCATCGCATTGGCGATCGTCCCGCTCGTCATATCGATCCTTGCGATCACCACCTTCATCACCTGGCAATCGGCAAACCTCGCCAAGAACAGCATCGACACGTTCGAGCAGAACATGCTGAAGACCAAGGAAGCCGAGATCCTCAATCTGACCAACCTTGCCCTGTCCGCCATCCAGACGATCTATGACAATGCCGGTGCCGACGACGAAGCCGCCAAGCAAAAGGTGGCGGCGATCCTGACTTCGCTCGACTACGGCAAGGACGGATATTTCTTTGTCTACGATTATGACGGCAACAACATCGTCCATCCGCGCCAGAGTTTCCGGCATGGGCATAATTGGCTCGATCTTACCGATCCGGATGGCGACAAGGTCATTGCCGAACTGATCGCCACGGCAAGAGCGGGCGGGGGCCTGCATCAGTACAAATGGCAGAAACCATCGACCGGACAGATCGCAGACAAGCTCTCCTTCGTCGTCAGTCTCGACAAATGGCAATGGGTCGTCGGCACCGGTGTTTATCTGGATGACGTCTTTGCCCAAAGCGCCGCCGCCAACGCCGGCATGCGCGCCAACATAAAACGGACCTTTATCATCGTCGCGCTGATCGCCGTGCCTTCGGTGCTCGTCGTTTTCACCACCTGCATGCTGCTGACGTTCCACGAGCGCCGCATGGCCGACAGCCGGCTCAAGGCCCTTACGCAGCGGGTCATCGATACCCAGGAAGAAGAGCGCGCACGGCTGGCGCGCGAGTTGCACGACGGCATTTCCCAAAATCTCGTCGGCGTGCGCTATGCGATGGATCTTGCCGGCCGCAAGGTGAGGACCAATGTCGACGATGCAGCACTGACGATCGATCGCGGTGTCGAGGCGCTGAACGGCGCCATCAAGGAAATCAGGCGGCTGTCGCACGACCTGCGCCCGCGCGTGCTCGACGACCTCGGCCTGACGGCGGCGCTCGAGGCACTCTGCTATCACTTTGCCGAGCGGACGGGCATCGAGACGAAGATCGACGCCTCAAGCTTCACCGACACGCTGAAGGCCGAAGCCAATACCGCGCTTTATCGTGTCGCACAGGAAGCGTTCAACAATGTCGAACGCCACTCGGGCGCCTCCAAGCTTGCGGTCAAGGTCTGGAGCGACAACGGCCGCGCCCGCATGACGGTCACCGACAATGGCACTGGCTTCGACGGCGCCAAGGACGGCCTGTCCGGCAGATCGGGTCTCGGCCTGCGCAACATGCAGGAGCGGATGGCCCACTTCCGCGGCCTGCTGCTGATCAACAGCAGCGAGACCGGCACGACGCTGACGGCAATGCTGCCGAAATCAGCCAATCGTCCCGCCGGCAAGCGGGCAGAAGCGGCATGACAGAACGCCCGAAAATCAGGGTGCTCTTGATCGACAACCACCCGCTGGTGCTGGACGGGTTGAAGGCGGTGCTCGAAACATTCGACCATATCGAAGTTGCCGGCACGGCCGGGCTCGCGCAAACGGGGCTGGAGATCGGCCGGCAAGTTCTGCCGCAGGTCGTGCTGATGGACATCAACATGCCGAAGCTGAGCGGCATCGATGCGATCGAGTTGTTCAGGAACGAACTTCCCCAGGCGCGGGTCGTGATGCTCTCCATGCATGACAGCCGCGAGTATATTTCCTCCTCAGTCATGCATGGCGCTGCCGGTTACATCCTGAAGGACGTTTCGACAGACGAGATCGTCTCGGCCATCGAGACCGTGGCGGGCGGGGGGACATATTTCTCGTCCGGCGTCTTCGACGCGCTGATGGGCGAACGCGCCGAGGAGGGTAGCGATCCCCTGACCCCGCGCGAACGCGACATTCTCGGGCTGATCGTTGCCGGCAGAAGCAACAAGGAGATCGCCGAAACGCTCGGGATCACCTCCGCCACAGCGGAAACCCATCGCAAGAACCTCAAGAAGAAGCTCGGTATCGCCACCACAGCGGGCCTCATCCGCTATGCGCTCGATCACGGCATCGTCTCGAAAACCGGGTAAATCGCGTCTACCCACTTCTGGGTAGGCCCCGGCATTTCAGCGCCGCGCCCATCTTGTGAGAACAAAACCACCGCCATAGGACTCCATCCACGGCTGGCCAAGTGCGAGCCGTTGGGAGGAATTCACATGCGTTACATCAGCTTCCGATCGGTCGGAAAACCTCGAGCGACCCGAGCCGGGCCTGCCGCGGCCGCCGGCTGACAGACCTGCCTTCCACGCCGACAACTGGAACATGGCGACCGCCGACGCGGCGCCTGAAAGGTATCCCGACATGGAAAAACCACGTAGCAAGGCAGCGCTCTGGCTGCTTGTCATTCCCTATCTAGGTCTGCTCTGGCCACCATTTTACAATGTCCGCGAGCCATCTCTTTTCGGCTTTCCCTTCTTCTATTGGTATCAGCTTCTCTGGGTGCCGATCACCGCAGCGCTGACCTGGATCGCCTATCGGAGCACTCGCCATGACGACTGACATCAACGGCACGGCGCTTGCCGTCTTCATCTTCTTTTTCGTGCTCGTCACCGTCATGGGCTTCGTTGCCTCTCGTTGGCGTAAGCCGGAAACGCTGGCGAGTATAGACGAATGGGGCCTCGGCGGACGCAACTTCGGCACATGGATCACCTGGTTCCTGGTCGGCGGCGATTTCTATACCGCCTACACCGTGATCGCCGTCCCGGCGCTGGTCTACACGGTCGGCGCCTACGGCTTCTTCGCGCTGCCCTACACCATCGTCGTCTATCCCTTCGTCTTCATGGTCATGCCTGTGCTGTGGAAACGCGCCAAGGATTTCGGCTATGTGACGGCTGGCGACGTGGTCCATGGTCAATATGGATCGCGCGGGCTCGAACTTGCCGTGGCGGCAACAGGCGTCATCGCCACCATGCCCTATATTGCCCTCCAGCTCGTCGGCATGACGGCGGTGCTGAAGGCGCTCGGGCTGCATGGCGAATTGCCGCTGGCGATCGCCTTCATCGTGCTGGCGCTCTACACCTACTCCGCGGGCCTTCGCGCGCCGGCGCTGATTGCCTTCGTCAAGGACATCATGATCTATATCGTCGTGATCGCCGCCGTCGCACTGATCCCGTCAAAACTCGGAGGTTACGCGAATGTCTTCGCCTCGGCCGATGCGGCTTTCCAGGCCAAGGGTTCCGGCAACCTGCTGCTCGGCGGCAATCAGTATGTCGCCTATGCCACGCTCGCCTTGGGTTCGGCGCTCGCGGCCTTCATGTATCCGCATACGCTGACCGGCATCTTTGCCTCCAACAGCGGCAAAACGATCCGCAAAAATGCGATCATGCTGCCCGCCTATACGCTGCTGCTCGGCCTTCTGGCGCTGCTCGGCTATATGGGGCATGCCGCCAACCTGAAGCTCGACAGCGCCAATGACGTTGTTCCGACGCTGTTCAAGACGCTGTTTTCAGGCTGGTTCTCCGGCTTTGCCTTTGCGGCGATCGCCATCGGTGCGCTGGTGCCGGCGGCAGTGATGAGCATCGGCGCCGCCAACCTCTTCACCCGCAATTTCTGGAAAGCCTATGTCGATCCTGATGTCAGCGATGCGGGCGAGGCGAAGGTCGCAAAGATCACCTCGCTCGTCGTGAAGATCGGGGCGCTTCTCGTCATCATCTTCCTGCCGACGCAATTCGCCCTCGACCTGCAGCTGCTCGGCGGCATCTGGATCCTGCAGACGCTTCCGGCGCTGGTCTTCGGCCTCTATACCAACTGGTTCCGTGCACCCGCTCTGCTTGCCGGCTGGTTCGTCGGCTTCGGCGGCGGCACTTTCCTCGTCTGGGATGCCGGTTGGAAGCCTCTGCATCTGATCAGCCTCGGCGGCGAACCCTTCACCGTCTACACAGGACTGCTGGCGCTTGCGGCCAACATCGCCGTTGCGGTCGTGGTCAACGCCTTGCTTCCGGCCAAGGCTCCGGCCCGGGCATAAGATGCAAATGCGAAGGGCAGCAAACGCTGCCCTTCGCAAAAATCATTCGGCTTTGCTTTCCAGTATCAGCCGGAAAGAGATCAGAGCGACTTAAAACTCTTCCCAATCGCCGGCCAATGCCGCATTCCCATTCGTCTGGAACGACTTGCCCACTTTGGCAATCATCTGACGCGCGGGCGAGGGCGCCGGTTGGGCGCGAGGCGCTGCGGCAGCGGGCGGCGATACGCGTTTCGGTGCCACCGCTCCGCCAATGTTGAACTGGCCCAGCAGCTGGAACAGCGCGTCGGCTTCCTTGGCAAGGTTATGAGCCGCCGCTGTGGCTTCTTCCACCATGGCGGCGTTCTGCTGTGTGCCCTGATCCATCCTGTTGACGGCGGTATTGATCTCTTTCAGCCCGGTCGCCTGCTCTTGCGAGGCGCCGACGATGGCGCCCACATTGCCGTCGACCTGCTGTACCTGCTCGGCAATCTCCTTCAGCGCCTTTCCGGTCTCGCCAACCAGGGCAACGCCGCTTTTGACGTGGCCATTCGAAGCGTTGATCAGTTCCTTGATTTCTTTTGCCGCCTTGGCAGAACGTTGCGCCAATTCACGCACTTCCTGAGCCACGACGGCAAAGCCCTTGCCTGCGTCACCGGCACGGGCGGCTTCGACGCCGGCATTCAGCGCCAGCAGATTGGTCTGGAACGCGATTTCATCGATAACGCCGATGATGCTGCCGATTTCGGTGGCGGAGGATTCGATCTTGCCCATGGCGTCGACCGCATCCCGAACGACGCTGCCAGAGCGCTCCGCGCTGTCCTTCGTCTTGCGAACGAGCTGGCCGGCTTCCTGAGCCTTGTTGCTCGAGTCGGCAACGGTGGTCGTAATCTCTTCCAGAGCAGCGGCGGTTTCCTCGACCGAGGCTGCCTGCTGTTCGGTCCGCTTGGCGAGATCGTCCGAGGCGGAGCGGATCTCCTGTGCACCGCCCGCGATGGCGCTGGCGTTCTGAGCAACCTTCTGCATGGCGGCACGGAGCTTTTCGACCGCAGAATTGAAGTCGGCTCTCAGCTTTTCCAAGGACGGAATGAACGGAGTGCCGATCTGCTGTGTAAGGTCGCCATCAGCCAGCGCCTGCAGCGCGTCGCCAAGCTGGCCGACAGCCTTGTCCGTCTGCTCCGCGAGCGTACGGCGTTCATCGGCATCCTGCTCGAGCCGATGCCGCTCCGACACGGCTCGCTTCGCCTCGGCGTCGGCTTCCCGTTCGGCCTTTGCCGAAATTGCGTCGCGCAGCCCCGCTACCGCCCGCGCAAGCTTGCCGATCTCGTCGCCGCGCGCTTCGAGGCGACGATCGCCGTTAAGATTGCCGTCGGCCATCGCTTTCAGCGAAAGCTGAAGTTTTGCCAGCGGGCCGACGATCGTGCGTGCGGTCACGGCGGCGGCAACCAGTGAAAGAACAGCCGCAATGCCAAGCGCGGTCAGGGCCAATGGCTTGAAGCCGCTTGCCGTGCTGCGAACCTCGCCGCCAATCGATTTGTTCAGCGCTTCCTGGTAGTCGATGAATTTGTTGATGGCGCCAAGCCAGGCAACGAAGGCCGGCCGGGCCTGTTCGAGCAGGATCTTGCGAGCGGCCTCGCCGTCGCCTTTCTCCTGCAGCGCAATGATCTGGGCGACCAAAGGATTGGTCTTCGCCTGGATGTCTGCAATCTCACCGAGAATGGTCTTTTCCTGTTCCGTCGCGCCGGCCGGAGAAGCAACCATATCCGCCATGCGCTTTTCATTCTCGGCGTAAGACGCTGCCAGCTTTTCGATCAATGCCTCGGCGGTCTTCCGTTCATCGTCAGACGTCACCAGAGTGACGTCGCGAATAGCGATCGCCCGGTCATGCACGCTGCCGCGATAGTTGATGGCAAACCGCTGCTTCACGCTGTTGACGTCGTTGATGGTTCCAAGCTTATCGTTGATCTGCGCAACTTTTTCCGTCGAATAGATGGTCAAGCCGACCATCAGCAAAAGGAGAACGCTGAAGCCAAGCGCCAAGCGCGCCACAACCCCGAAACTCATGATATTCTTCATATGCACTCTCCCCTCGCGGTGAGGTTTGTTGGAAGGATGTCTCGGCAGCCAGGATTGCTTGTCATATCTCGTTCGAATGCAGAGCCTCGGTGTCTCCGAGTGCATCCGACAGGCACCTCGGTGCCCGGAATCGCGCTTGAGATACGGGACATCCGTCAAAGCAATAAAAGCCGATTTCATGCGAAATTCGGGCGCCTGACCCGCCATCATGGCGGAGCTGACGAACCTCAAAGAACGTCGTCCCGATATCCAAAAAATTAGCGGAATATATTTTAGAGAGTGTAAACGGACCCGACGGAGCATGCTATATCGCCATATCTGGATAGCATTTGCGTTTTTCGGATGGACTATTTGAGGAGCGCTCTCCCGGTGGTTGCGAAATCCTCGGACTCCCCTGCATAACAAGGCGCTGCGGCTTGCCTGCGACTAGCCGACGCCGTTCTGGCATCGGCTAGTGATTTGCCGAAAGGTCTCGGCAGTTGGCATGAATTGCAGCTGCGGTGCCGCAGCTCTGGTGCTCCCGCCTCAGCTACGTAGCAGCGGAAGCAGCTGATCGCCCTGCCGCTTGATTTCGGAGAGATAGGGCGTGTCGGACAGCACGAAGTGGGTGATGCCGAGATCCTGGTATTTGCGCAGCGAGCGGGCGACGTCTTCCGCCGACCCGACCAGCCAGGTGGTGCCGGCTCCGCCGCCGCCGAATTTGCCCGGCGCGGTATAGAGGTTGTCGTCGAGGACGTCGCCGCGCTCGTGCAGATCGAGCAGCCGCTGCTGGCCGACGGCCAGCACCCGCTGGTGATCGTGCCAGCCGCTGCCCTTGCTTCTCGCCATCTCGGCGACCTTCGCCTCGGCGTCAGTCCATGCCTGTTCCGTGGTGTCGCGGACCAGCGTCGTGATCCGCAGGCCGAACTCCAGCGGCGGGAGGTCGCGGTCCAGCTCCCCGCTCAACGCCTTGAGCCGCGCGATCCGTTCGCGGACACCCTCGAGCGGCTCGCCCCAGAAGAGCTGGACATCGGCCTCGGTGGCGGCCACCCGCTCGGCCGCCTCCGAAGCGCCGCCAAAATAGAATTTGGGGTGCCGACGGTCGTCGCGAACCTGGATGCGTGGCACCACGGTGGATTCAGCGACGCGGAAGTTCTCGCCCGCGGATGTGACGTTTTCTTCGGTCCATAATCTGCGGACCAGCCGCATGAACTCCTTGGTCCTGGCATAACGGTGTGCCTGATCACCCTCGCTGTCGCCGTAGGCAGCCAGGTTGTCCTTGCCAGACACGATGTTGATCCGCACGCGGCCGCCAGTCAGATGGTCCAGCGTCGCCGCTGCGGAAGCGAAGTTCGCCGGTCGCCAATAGCCTGGGCGGATCGCAATGAGCGGCTCGAAGGTGGTGGTCCGGGCGGCGAGCGAGGCCGCAACGGTGAACGTGTCGGGGCGGCCCCAACCGGTGCCGATGAGCGCGCCCTTCCAGCCATGCTCTTCCAGCGCCCTTGCTTGGCTGGTCAGCGTATCCAGGCTGTTGTGGTTCTCGACGGCGGAATCACCGCGATGACCGGCTTTGACGTCGTTCGGAATATACCAAAGAAATTCGGAATTATTGCTCATGCGATGCTGCGGTTCTGTGTGTTATTGGAACAAAACGAGGGGGAGGAAGGCCCCTCTAGAGATCATACGGCTGCCTGCGCCTGCTGCTGCCCCGCCTGAACCACAAAGCCATTTGGCGGGCGTTGAAGGCCAAGGTTTTCCCGCAGCGTCGTGCCTTCGTATTCGTGCCGGAACAGGCCGCGCTTGCGCAGGATCGGGACGACCTGATCGACGAAATCGGTCAAAGCGGTGGGCAGGATCGGCGGCATGATGTTGAAGGCGTCGGCAGCACCGTTCTCGAACCAGCTTTGCATCGCATCGGCGATCTGCTCGGGTGTTCCAACCACCGTCCGGTGGCCACGAGCGGTGGCGACCGCCAGATAGAACTGGCGCAGCGTCAGATTGTTGCGCGATACCAGATCGGAAACCAGCTTGAGGCGGCTTTTGTTGAGTTCGGTATTATCAGGCAGGGGAGGGGCGGGATCGTCCAGCGAGTAGCCGGAAAGATCGACGCCCTTGTAGTGGCGCGCAAGGATATTCCAGGCGATGGAGGGATGAACCAGCGATTGGAGATGGTCGTAATTCGCCCGGGCTTCCGCTTCCGTGCCGCCGAGCACCGGGAATATGCCGGGACTGATCAGCAGTTCGTCCGGCCGGCGTCCGTAGCGGGCGAGCCGCCCTTTGACGTCGGAATAGAATTCTTGCGCATCCTCGAAGGTCTGGTTGGCAGTAAAGATCATCTCGGCGGTGCGGGCGGCAAGTTCGCGCCCCGGTTCCGATGCGCCGGCCTGCACGATGACAGGATAGCCCTGCACCGGGCGGCCGACGTTGAGCGGACCGGCCACCGAGAAGAACTTGCCCTTGTGATCGACGAGATGCACCTTGTCAGGATCGAAATAGACCCCGCTTTCCTTGTCGCGGATAAAGGCATCGTCCTCATAAGAATCCCACAGGCCCTTCACCAGATCGACGAATTCCTCGGCCCGCTCATAACGATCGGCATGGGCAGGATGGCCCGCGATTGAAAAATTCTTCGAAACATCCGCACCCGTCGTGACGACGTTCCAGGCGGCGCGACCCTTGGAAATATAGTCCAGCGACGCGAACCTGCGGGCGAGAAGGTAGGGGTCCTCGTAGGTCGTCGATGCCGTGGCGACGAAGCCGATATGTTTGGTCACCTGGGAGAGGGCCGCCCAGAGGGTCAGCGGCTCGAAATGCGCGCCCTGGGCGGTGCGACGAAGCGCTTCGGGATCCTTGGCGCGGTCCCATCCAGCCGGACTGTCGGCGACGAAGACGAGATCGAATTTGCCGCGTTCGGCGGTCTGGGCGAGCTCGCGGTAGTGATCGATATTGAGGCCGGCATCGGCCTGTGCCTGCGGATGGCGCCAGGCGGCGATATGATGGCCGGTCGCCATGATGAATGCGCCAAGCCGCATTTGCCTTTTCGATATGCTCATTGGCTTATCCTCATCAAATTGAACTGTTGCTGATGTCAGGCGGCCTTGCGGCCCGGAAGCTCGACCCCGAGCCGGCTGAGGAGATGGATGCGGGTTTGCGCAAAGCGCGGATCGCCGTGATCACGCGGCGTCGGCAGATCGATCTTGAGATCCTCGATGAGGCGCCCTTCGTCGAGAACCAGTATCCGGTCGGCCAGCGAAATCGCCTCATCGACGTCGTGGGTGACGAGCAGCACGGCAGGACGATGTCTTGCGCACAACTCCCGCAGCAGATCGTGCATTTTCAGCCTAGTCAGTGCGTCGAGAGCGCCGAACGGCTCATCGGCGAGAAGCAGGGCCGGTTCGCGCACCAGCGAACGGGCAAGCGCGACCCTCTGCTGCTCGCCACCCGAAAGCTGGTTCGGCCACGCCGTTTCCCGACCTGCAAGTCCTACCTCCGCCAAAGCCTTCCGCCCGGCCTCCTGGCCGGAGGCGCCGGTCAAGCCGAGCGTGACGTTCTGGATGACGGTGCGCCACGGCAGCAGGCGGGCATCCTGGAAAACCACCGAAAGGCTCTCCGGCGTCTCGAGGGTGCCCGTTCCCTCGACACCGTGATCGAGACCGGCAAGAGCCCTGAGGAACGTGCTTTTGCCGGAGCCGCTGCGGCCAAGCAGGGCAACGAATTCGCCTTCCTCGATATCGAGATCGACGCCGTCGAGGATCGTCTTCGTCGCAAACCGCCGTGCGAGGTCTCGCACGTGGACGGCTTTGTTTGCGGGCTTCAGTTTGCCAGGGTGCGGCGCCATGAGAGTGCCCTCCGTTCAAGCAGGCGGACGAGACCGTCCGAGACGAGACCGAGCAGCACATAGACCACCAGGCCGACGAGAATGACATCGGTCTGCCCGTAATTTCGGGCAAGATCGATCATGTAACCGAGCCCGCTGGTGGCGTTGATCTGCTCGACCACGACGAGAGAAACCCAGCAGAGGGTGACGGCAAACCGCAGACCCAGAAGGAAACCCGGCAAAGCACCCGGCAGCACGACCTGAAGGATGAAGTCCTTCTGGCCCATCCGCAGGGTTTCGGCCAGCTCGACATAACGGCTGTCGATGCTGCGGAGCGCGTTGTGGGTGTGGATATAAATCGGCACGATCACGGCAAGCGCGATGGTCGTAACCTTCATGCTCTCGCCGATGCCGAACCACAGGATCAACAAAGGGATCAGGGCCAGCGTCGGTATCGCGCGCTTGATCTGCACCGGCCCGTCGATCAGGGCTTCGCCGATCCGCGAAAGGCCGGCGATCAACGCCAGGATCGTGCCGATCAGCAAACCGATGCTAAGGCCGAGCAGGGCGCGTGTCGCCGACGTCACGAAGTTATCCTGCAGGCGACCCTGCTCAATGAGCCTTACGAAAGCCTCGGCCACCGTCCACGGCGCCGACAGGATACGCGGGTCGATCCATCCGAGCGCCGAGCCGACGACCCAGGTCAAGACGAGTAATGCCGGCCCGATCTGCAGTCCGAAAGGGATCGCCGGTCCGGGGCCTAACCTGCGCCTGGCTCGCGGGCCAACGGAGCCAGCCGGTTTTACCAGGCGAGAACCTGCCCGCACAATTCTACCGCCGGACGACCGCGACAGTTTCGCCTCATCTGCATCCCAAGTGGTTGCCATGCTTCAAATCTCCTCTCCGAAGGGGTGTCGAGCGTTACTGGCTCTTGGCCAAGGCCGCGGCGCCGAGCTTTTCGAAGCGATTGTCGAAAATCTGCTCCACATTGAGGGGCTTGTTGCCGAGCTCGTCTGCCAGTAGATCGATGGTTTCCTGGTGGCGCTTCTTCACTTCGCTCCAATCGCTGGGAACGACCTGTTCGCCGGTCAACTTGACGAGATATTCCCCGTCCTCCTGGCTCAACCCCTGCTGACCGACGTAATATTCCTTGATCCAGAGGTCCGGGTTCCGGTTCACCCATTCGGTGGCGCGTGCCCACAGGCCGACGTATTCGGCGAGAGCTGCCGCCTTGGCGGGATCATCCAGAACCCATTGCGGCGCATAAAGATGGCTCGGATCATCCCGCAGGCCATGTTCCACGAGGGTCGCGCCATCGGGTCCGTATTGGGTGATGTAGCGCCTGATGTAGACGCCGCCGAGCGGTGCGATGTCGACCTGCTTGCTCGCCAGTGCCTTCGGGTAGACGTCACTGGTACTCGGCAGTTCCACCAGAGTGACGTCGCCGCTCTTCAAGCCTGCGGCACGGAGGGCGCGTAGAACGAGCGTGCCCTGTGCCTGACCCGGGCTGAAGGCGATGCGCTTGCCGCGGAAGTCCGCGAGCGTCTTCACGGCCGCGCCTGGCGCGATGCCGAAGCGGTAGATGGGATTGGCGATCGGGTCACGGCGTTCGCGATAGGCGATGTTGCGGACGGGCAGATTGTTCCAGTTGGCGAAGATCGAAGGGATCTCGGCCACCGACCCGACGTCGAGTGCATGGGCGCGGAAAGCTTCCGACGTCTGCGGCCCGCCGCTGATATTGGCCCATTTGACCTCGAAACTGAGCTCCTTGCCGAGGCCGGACACTTCGAGCGCTTTCTGCGTGACCGGATCGCCGATCGTCAGCACTGTGCCCGGCGGCACTTTGGGAAGCAGGGGAGCGTCTGCCTCGGCTGCCGTCGGACCGTGAATGGCACTGAGACCAAGCAGACTGAACAACGCAATTTTGAATGTCTTTGCCAATGTCATCGTCGATCTTCCCGTTTCCGATTGCTGATTGCAGGAGCGATGCACGGTAAGATGGAATGTAATCTACTAAATCGATAGATTATTTAGTTTAATGAAAGTGGCGCTGGTGAAAAATTGTGCTCAAAAGGCGGGAAACCGAAACCACCGCGTCCGGCGCGTCGGCACGAGGGTCGATGTATCCAGGCGTGAAAAAAGCGCCTGGGACGTTCGTCCACGGCGCTTTACGGGGCCTTGTTTAACCCTGCTCTTGATAAAGGCTTGGCAGCAAACCGCAGTGACCGCCCTTCAGACGCCAAGCCGTCGCGGACGTCGGGATCGCCTGTGTCAGGCGCTATGCGGCGCGTATTCGTTGGCCGAGAAGACGTGATGATGCACCTTGCCAGTAAAGAGCTGCAGGAGTTCGCCGGTGACCTCACGGCTCTGCGACCGCACATCGGAGAGAAGTGCCGCGTTCACCGTGTCCATATCGGGATACCGAATGGCGAGCGCCATGGCATAGATCGGGGCGCCTTCGTCGCGCTCCATCCCGTCCAGCACCCGGATTTCCTCGGCGCCTGGAAATTTCGTCCAGAGAGGGACGAGCCGCTGCCGCACGAATTCGCGGAATTCCCGTTCTTTACCGGGATGGATTTCGCCTTCAAACAAAGCATAACGAATGATCATAGGTTCTCTTTTCCAAAACTCGCCGGAGCTGGATCGATGTTGGCGTGTTATCGTGAGGTCGGGGCGTATCGATCGATACGCCCCGATTGGAAGGGTTATTTGCCCCAGATTTTCTTGTATTGATCGCGATAGCCGTTGTCGGGATCGAAGCTGTTCTTCGGCCCACCGTCAAACTCGACGTTCTGGCTGGTCACCACATGGAGTGGCGACACGTAGCCGGACCATGGCGCTTTCGCAAAGGCGCGGTTCAATTCGTCGACGAGCTGCCAGCCCTGGAGGTTGAGCGGCTCGGCGACCGTGACGGCTTGGAATTGCTTGGCGCGGATACGCTGATAGGCGCTTTCCGACCCGTCGCCGGCTGCAACGTTCACCGGTTTTCCATCGCCTGCAATGCCGGCCGAGGCGAGCGAAGGTCCCATGAAGTCGTAATAGAGGTCGTTGATCGCCAGCGAATGCGTCCACTTCGCGCCATACTTCTGTAGAAGCGACGTGGTCAGCTGCGGCATGCGCTGCGAGGTTTCGGCGATCGGCGTGTCGACATATTCGAGCACCGTGCCGCCGAGATCTTCGATTTCCTTCTTCATGCGATCGGCCTTGGCAATCGCGATCGCATAGGTGGAGTCGGTAAAGATGATGACGCCCGGCTTGCCGGCGGCATCGGCAAAGGCCCAATCCGCCGCGGACTTCGATACTTCCATCGCATCGGTAGTCACGTTTGCGAAGACACCGACTTCGGGAACCGGACCGACCGCCGAGGCAGCGTGCCAGGAAACCATCGGAATGCCGGCAGCCTTGGCTGCTTCCATCGCCGGCTTCTGCTCGACCGCGTCAAAGCCGTTGATGATGATGCCATCTGGCTTCAGCGCCATGGCCTGGCCGAAAGCCGCGGTCCGCCCGCCGATCGAGCCGGCGCCGTCAAGCGCCTTTACCGTCCAGCCGAGCGCGCCTGCCGCTTCCTGAACGCCATTGACCACGCCGAGGATGCCACCGTTTTTCATATCGCCGGCAAGAATGACGATGTTCTTTCCGGCAGCGCCCTTGGGGCCGCTCGTCGGGCCGTCCCAGGCGCTCACCTTGGAAGCATACTTTTCAACCACGGCCTTGGCATCGGCCATTGAATCGGCCCATGCCGGCATGCTGAGCATAACGGCGACGGTTGCGACCGTTGCCTGCAATAATGTTCTGCGCTTCATGTTCACTCCTCCATTTTGTTTGTTATGAAATGCCGGGATAAGCCGGCATCCTCATTTGGATGCGGGTGTGATCCTCCTCACAGCTCCGCGCTTGCGCTGGGCGTAGCCTGCGATGCCGATGGCAATCAGCAGGGTCACGCCGTTGAACAGCGGTTCGACGAAGAACGACCCGCCGAATTGCTGAATTCCTGATATTCCGACCGCCAGGATGATGACGCCGATCAAGGTGCCCCAGACGTTCACCCGTCCCGGCTTGATCGTCGTCGATCCGAGGAACGCGCCGACAAGCGCCGGCAGGAGATATTCGAGGCCGACGCTCGCCTGGCCGATGCGCAGCTTCGAGGCGAGCAGGACCCCGGTCAGGGCCGCGAGCAGCCCCGAGGTGACGAATGCGCCGATCACGAATTTGCGGACCGGAATGCCATTGAGGGCTGCAGCCTTCGGATTGGCGCCGATGGCGTAGAGATAGCGGCCGATCGGCAGGTATTCGAGCACGATCCACATGCAGATGGCGATCAGCAGCACATAGAAGCCGGTGATCGGAAGGCCGAACAGCATGGTGCCGTTCAGCGCATAGAAACCATCAGGCAGGACGCCGACCACCTGTCGGCCGCCGGTGTGCCAGAGCGCAAGCGCGTATAGGACCGTTCCGGTGCCGAGCGTCGCGATGAAGCTGTCGATCTTCGCAACCTCGACCAGCAGGCCGTTGATGCAGCCGGTCAGAACACCGAGTGCGAGCACGATGACGACCGCGACCGGCCAGGGCAGGCCGTAGGCCGTCTGCAGGCTGATGGCGAGAATGTGCCAAAGCACGATGCCATAGCCGACGGTCAGATCGATGCGACCCGATGCCATCGGGATCATCGCAGCCAGCGACAGAAGCGCGATGATAGCCTTGTCGGACACGATCGAGCGGACATTCAACACGGTCGGGAAAGTATCCGGCAGAAGGATCGAGAAGATCACGATCAGGCCGACGGTCAGGATCACCAGCCCGTAAACCGGGATCAGGCGTCCGATCTTCTGTCCTGTGGACAGACCGGCCATTTCGCTCTTGGTCGGCTCCAGGGCCGTGGATTCAATGGATTGCATGGCTGTTCTCCCGATGGCTCAAGCGGCTTCCGATGCGGATGCGGCCGTGATGACCGCCTCCGTCGTCAGAGCGCTTCCAGTCAGTTCACTGACGATTTTCCCGCGCGAAAAGACCAGCGCGCGGTGGCAGATATGGGCGATTTCCTCGAAGTCCGTCGACACCACGACAACCGCGAGACCGGCCTCGAGCGCCTGGGTGATCAGACGGTAGATCTCCGCACGCGCCCCAATGTCGACGCCGGCGGTCGGATCTTCGGCGACCAGCAGCTTGCGGCCGGTTGCCAGCCAGCGGCCGACGACCACTTTCTGCTGGTTGCCGCCCGACAGGGCCTCCACCGGCAGATCCGGGTCGTTTGGCCGTAGACCGACGGAATGGCCGATCTTATGGGCAAGGTCGGCTTCGCCGCGCGGCGACAGGAAGGACAAAAGCCCACGCCCGACGGCTCCCGGATTAAGGTAGGTATTTTCCCGAATGGACAGCGAGAGCGCCACGGACTCCTCCGTCCGGTCACGGGCAATCAAGCCGATGCCCGACGCCATTGCCCCTCGTGGGCTGGAAAGGTCGGGGGCCTCGTCATGCAGCAGAACCGAGCCGTTGAAGGGCTCGCAACCAAACAGGGCGCGGCCGATCCGTTCCTGACCGGCGCCACGCAATCCAGCCAGTCCCAGAAGCTCGCCCTCGCGGATATCGAAGGATATCGGGCCTGTGCCGGCGCAGACGAGATCGCGGACCTCAACGATCGCCTTGCCGGGCGTGATCGCCGTCTTGGAAAAGAGGCTGTCGCCGCTGCGGCCGATGATCATCGTCACCAGCTCCTCGGGGGTGGTCTCGCTGACGGGCTTCTGTCCCACCATGCATCCGTCGCGCAGAACCGCGACCCGATCGGCAATCCGGAAGATTTCGTCCAGCCTGTGGGAAACGTAGATCATCCCGACGCCACGATCCTTCAACGGACGGATCGCATTGAACAGCCGATCGACTTCATCGGCGGGAAGGCTCGCCGTCGGCTCGTCGAGCACCAGCACGTCGGCTTCGACGGCAAGTGCACGGGCGATGGCGACAAGCGACTTTTCGGTGCGCGACAATGCCGAGACCCGCGTCGTGGGGTCAAAGTCGCAACCGACCAGTTTCAAGGCTTCGTTGGCGCGCGCCTGCGTCCTGTTCCAATCGATGAGGCCGCGACGCATCGAGAAGCCCTGCGACAGGCCCATGTTCTCGCCGACCGTCATCCACTCGATCAAACCGAGATCCTGGTGGATGAAGGCAACCGGCTGCCGCTCGTTCGGCTTCGGGGGACGATGATGGTAGCTCTGGCCGCGAAACAGGATGTCGCCGCTATCGGGCTTGTAGATGCCCGCAAGTGTCTTGATGAGCGTCGATTTGCCGGCGCCGTTTTCTCCCAGCAGCGCGAGGATTTCTCCTTCGCGCAGGTCGATCGAGACGTCGCGCAGCGCCTGCGTTCCGCCGAAGCTCTTGGTGATCGACTGGAATTCCAGCAGTCTCTTGGCTTCCACTGTGGCTCCTCCCAAAGCTGCGGTTTTCATGGATGTATGTTATCGATAACATTTATGCGTGGTCAAGCGGAAAGATGGCGATCCCGAATTTAACTGGAGATTGGCGTCAGTCGGTTTGGAATCCGTCGAGAAGGCGCATCATCTCGGCCGAGTCTTTTGGCCCAAGCCCGGCAGCGCAGAGCAGACGGTGAATCTCGACCACCGAGCCAGTCATCGGCAGTGGCGTCTTCGCCTTCAGCGCAAAGGCTTGAAGCGAATCCAGGTCCTTCAACATGTTGTCGATTCTGCCTGTCGGCGAGAAATCCCGGGCGGCGAATTTCGCCATGAATTCCTGCAATATGCGGCTATCCGCCCTGCCGCCGGCAAGGGCGGCAGGAATGGCGGCCGGATCGACGCCGCCGGCTTCAGCGAGCTTGACCGCCTCCGCGACGGCCTGAAACAGCACGGCGCAAAACAGCTGATTGATCAGCTTCGTGGTCTGCCCTGCGCCGGATACACCCATCAGCGTGTAATTGGCGGCAAGATGCCGCATCACCACGCGCGCCCGTTCGAAATCCTCAGCACTGCCGCCCGCCATGATCGTCAGGCGTCCGCTCAGCGCACCGGGCACGCCGCCGGAGAGCGGGCAATCCACCCATGCCATGCCGGTTTCCCGACGCAGCCGCATCGCCATGTCGGCCGTGTCGGCCGGATCGATCGAGGACATATCGATCAGCACCTTGTCAGCATTCGCCGCCGCCGCAACGCCCTTTTCGCCGAAGACGACAGCGCGGACGATGTTTGCGTGATTGAGGCTGAGCACGCAAAACGCCGACCATGAGACCGCTTCCTCCACGGAGCCGGCCGCGCGTGCGCCCTTGGCCTGCAAAGCCGCAACTTTTTCGGTATCCAGGTCGTAGACCGATACCTTATGCCCGGTTTCGATCAATCGGGTGACGATCGCCGTTCCCATGATGCCGGCACCGATGACGGCGACATCTGCTCTGTAGTCATCCTGCATGATAATCTCCTCCCTTGACGGCCATGCCGCTCAGTCCCTTGCAAGCCAGTGCTACGATATCATCCAACGCATCATCGATTGCCACTGTCACGACATTAGCTTCACCGGTCGGCGGCTCCAGCGTCTGCAACTGGCTGTCGAGCAAAGTCGCGGGCATGAAATGGCCCTGACGGGCCTGCATCCGCGACAGCAGCAGATCGCGGGATCCCTCCAGGAAAACAAAGGCGAGATGCCCGTCCGCCGTTTGCCTCAACCTGTCCCGATAGCTTTTCTTCAGCGCCGAACAGGAAATCACCAGCCCTTGCGATGCGTGTTGCGCGGTCCTTATTTCCTCGCCGATCCGGTCGAGCCAGGGCAGGCGGTCGTCGTCGGTCAGCGGTATGCCCTGCGCCATCTTCTCGACATTGCCAGCGGGGTGGAGTTGGTCGCCCTCCAGAAACAGCATGCCGTTTCGAGCGGCGAGATGCTCGCCAACCGAAGATTTTCCGCAGCCGCTGACGCCCATGACGACGACGGCCAGAGGTGGCGCCTTTTTGTCGAAATCCATGGTCTCGTCTCTATCAGAGGCAGGTCGTGATACCGCCGTCGACATAGAGCGTGTGCCCGTTGATGAAGGACGATCCGCGGCCCGACAGGAAAACGGCGGCGCCGACCAGTTCATCGACATTGCCCCAGCGTCCGGCCGGCGTTCGCTTCTCAAGCCAGGACGAGAACTCGGGATTGTCGACAAGCGCCTGATTGAGCGGCGTCTTGAAATAGCCCGGCGCAATCGCGTTGATCTGCAGGCCGTACTTGGCCCAGTCGGCGCACATGCCGCGGGTCAGATTGCGCACTGCGCCCTTGGTCGCCGTATAGGGAGCAATGCCGGGGCGCGCCAGTTCGCTTTGCACGGAGGCGATGTTGATGATCTTGCCCTGTCCGCGGGCGATCATGGGTTTGGCCGCCGCCTGGCCGACATAAAATACGCTCGAAATATTGGTGGTCAGCAGCAGTTCCCATTTGTCCGCCGGGAAGTCTTCCAGCGGCGTGCGAAACTGCATGCCGGCATTGTTGATCAGGATGTCGAGCGGCCCGATATCGGCTTCGATTGCGTCGATACCCGCTTTGGCAGCGTCCTTGCTGGTGACGTCGAAGATCGCCGCATGGGCAGACAGGCCTTCATCCTTGAGGCTCTCGACCGCGCGGTTGACGCTTTCGGGCGTGCGGCCGTTGATGATGACTTCGGCGCCATACTGCGCCAGGCCTTCGGCCAGCGCATAGCCGATCCCCTGGCTCGAGCCGGTGATCAAGGCACGCCGTCCGGTAAGATCGAACAGGTTCTTCATGCAAATAACTCCTCCGGTTTCGCCGCGGGCGACGGCTTCAACTGCCGCTGACGGTGAAACTCACTTGACATCGCTTTTCCGAATTATATGTTATCGATAACATAATCAACTGTCAAAATGCGGGATGGAAACGGAATGCCTAAGGTAGAAATCTTGATGACCGGAGCTTATCCGGAATGGGACATGGTGGATCTGGAGGCGAACTACCGCATCCATCGCCTGTGGGAAGCGGCAGATCGGCACGAGCTGATCTCCAGGGTCGGCAAGGATATCCGCGCCATAGCGACCCGGGGCGAACTCGGAGCGTCCGCAGAGCTGATGGCGCAATTGCCGAAACTGGAAATTGTCTCCTGTTACGGCGTCGGCACCGACGCCATCGACTTGTCCTATGCCCGCGCCAACGGCATTCGCGTCACCAACACCCCTGATGTGCTGACCGAAGATGTCGCCGATATCGCCATCGGACTGCTGCTTGCGACGGCAAGGCAGGTCCCGCAGGCCGATGTTTTCGTCCGCTCCGGCCAGTGGGGCAGCGTCGCGATGCCGCTGATGACGCGCGTCTCGGGCAAGAAGGTCGGGATCGCCGGCATGGGGCGGATCGGCAAGGCGATCGCCAGGAGGGCTGCCGCGTTCGGCTGCGACATCTCCTATTTCGCCCGCCATGATCACCAGGATGTTGCTTACGCCTACGAGCCCGACCTTGTCGCGCTTGCCGACTGGGCCGACTTTCTGATCGTCATCGTTCCCGGCGGGGAGGCGACCATGAAGATCATCAATGCGGAGGTGCTCAAAGCGCTCGGTCCGAACGGCATCTTGATCAATGTTTCGCGCGGAACGACCGTAGACGAAGAGGCGCTGATCGCAGCCCTTCAAGACCGCACCATTCAGGCTGCGGGCCTTGATGTCTTCCTGAACGAACCCAAGATCGATGCACGTTTCCTGACCCTCCAAAACGTCGTGTTGCAGCCCCATCACGGCTCTGGCACTGTCGAAACCCGCAAGGCCATGGGCAAACTCGTCAGAGACAATCTCGCTGCGCATTTTGCCGGTAGCGCTCTTCCAACTCCCGTCGTGTGAGGACCCCGATATGAAAGCCATCGTCATTCATGCCGCCAAGGATCTGAGGATCGAAGAGCGCGAGCCGGAGGTTGCGGGCGCCGGGCAGGTGGAGATTGCCATCGAAGCCGGCGGCATCTGCGGTTCCGACCTGCATTATTACAATCACGGCGGTTTCGGCACCGTTCGCCTGCGCGAACCGATGATCCTTGGCCATGAGATCGCCGGCACGGTCAAGGCGCTGGGTTCCGGCGTCGCCGATCTTGCCGTCGGAGACCGTGTCGCGGTTTCACCGAGCCGGCCGTGCAACCATTGCCAATATTGCCTGAAGGGGCAGCAAAACCATTGTCTCAACATGCGGTTCTACGGCAGTGCCATGCCGATGCCGCACATTCAGGGCGGCTTTCGCCAGCGGCTGGTGGCGGAGCGTTGGCAGTGCCACAAGGTCGCGGACGGCATTTCCATTCACGAGGCCGCCTTTGCCGAACCCTTTGCGGTGACGCTGCATGCGGCAAACCGCGCCGGGTCGCTGCTAGGCAAACGGGTGCTGGTCACCGGTTGCGGCCCCATTGGAATGTTGGCGATCGTCGCGGCGCGCGTCCTCGGCGCCCGTGAGATCGTCGCGACCGACGTGACCGACAGCGTTCTGGCGATTGCCCGCACCAGCGGCGCCGACCGAACGATCAATGTTGCCACGCATGCTTCCGACCTCGCGGCCTACAGTGCCGAAAAGGGATATTTCGATGTCATGTTCGAAGCGTCGGGAAATGAGCGGGCGGTGCGCTCGGGGCTAGAAACGCTTAAGCCCCGCGCCATTCTCGTGCAGCTCGGCCTTGGCGGCGATGTTTCCATTCCGCAGAATATGATCGTGGCGAAGGAAATCGAGATGCGCGGCACATTCCGTTTTCACGAGGAATTTGCGCTCGCCGTCGAACTGATCAACGCGCGTCGCGTCGATCTGAAGCCGCTGCTGACAGGTGTGTTTGGGATCGAAGAGGCCGTTGCCGCCTTCGAATTGGCGGGCGACCGCAGCAAGTCCATGAAAGTCCAGATCGCCTTCTGACCGACTGCATGATCCTTGCAGCCATTCAAAGTGTTACAGCGCCGCGCATCCGAAAAGACGCGCCGCGCCGCAGTACTCAAACTGTCGGTGCGCCGTTGCGGTCCGTGCTTTCGCGCAAGACAACCTTGTAGCCGGTCAACGTGATCTCATCGCCGGTCGCCTCGCCGGTATGGAGGGTATCCAGCAGGCGGGCGGCGGCCTGGCGACCGATGCCATAACAGTCGACATTGATGGTGGTGATGCGCGGATGACAGATGGACGAGATCTCATAGTCGCCGAAACCGGCAATGGCGATGTCCCTTGGAACCTTCATTCCCCTGCGCGTGCATTCCATGATGGCGCCAAAGGCGGAAAGGTCGGAGACACAGAGAACCACTTCCGTATCCGGCCAGCGTTCCAGCAGGCTGACGATCGCCTGGCCGCCCTGCTCCATGGTGATGGGCGGCACGCCGAAGGAAATCATTCGTCCCGGTCCGAGGCCCAGTTCTTCGACTGTTCTCTGGAAACCGCTTCGCCGCTGGCTGCCGCGCGTATCGCGCGCCGTCGTTCCACCGATATAGCCGAACTTCCGATATCCCTGACTGGCAAGCGTCCGCACCAACAGGGCCATCGCCTCGCTGTTGGAAAACCCGACAACCTGATTGATCGGATCTTCCGGAAGCTCCCAGGTCTCGACAACGGGAATGCCGGCTTTTGCCAGCATGCGCCGCGCGCGCGCCGTGTGCGAGCCACCGGTCAGGATGATGCCTTCCGGCCGGCGGCGCAGCATAGCCTCGATCAGTTCTTCCTCTTTCTCCGACGAATAGTCGGTATAGCCGAGGAGGAGCTGAAGGCCGGTATTTTCCAGTGCATCGGTCATGCCCCGCGCAGTGTCGGAAAAATTCGAATTGTTGATTGAGGGCACCAGGGCAGCGATGAAGCCGCTTCGCCTTGACGAAAGACTGCCGGCAGACAGGTCGAGCACATAACCGAGTGCGTCGACCGCCTCCATGATGCGCTTTCGGGTCTCCTCGGAAACGCTCGCGTCCTGGCGAAAGGCACGCGAAACGGTCATGGCAGAAACGCCGACATATTTGGCGACCTCCGCCATCGTCAGCTTTTGAGCGTCTCCCGGCTTGAGACGTTTGACTTTCGGCTCATCCTCGTTTTTCACTGGTCTCCGCTTTCAAACAAGCTTCCGAATTGGGTAGTTCAAGAGACGATAAAGTTATCGTTATCATCGTACAATCGATATTACTGCAAAAACACACCATTCCAACGCCCAGAAAGCAAGCTTCCTTGGGAATTTTGGCAAGGGCTGGCAGATCGGCGTCTGTACGAAGCCGTCAAAACACGACATGATGATATCGATAACAATCTGAGCGCAATGGAGGAGTATCATGTTCGGGCAAATTGACGGTACGGGGTTTGAGGTTCTCGACCCGCGTTTCGAAAGCTGCTTCGTCGGGCACGCCCGCGTCGAGCGTCTTTGGAACGGCGGCCGCTGGCTGGAGGGACCGGCCTGGTTTGCCGCCGGGCGGTATCTGGTTTTCTCGGATATCCCCAACAACCGAATGATGCGCTACGACGACGCCAGCGGGCAGACGTCGGTCTTCCGCTCGCCCAGCAACAATTCGAATGGCAACACTGTCGACAATCAGGGTCGGCTGATTACCTGCGAGCATCTGACGCGCCGTGTCACGCGCACGGATTTCGACGGCAGGGTCACCCTTCTGGCCGATCGAATTGCAGGCAAGCGGCTCAATTCTCCAAACGACGTCACCGTCAAGTCCGATGGGACCGTCTGGTTCACCGACCCGAGCTACGGCATCCTCCACGATTATGAGGGCGACTACGGCGCAGAGGAAATCGGTGGATGCCACGTCTACCGGCATGATCCGGCAACAGGTACCACCGATCAGGTGACCTCCGATTTCGTCAAGCCGAACGGACTGGCCTTTTCCCCCGACGAGACGTTGCTTTACGTTGCCGACACCGGAGCAACGCATCTGCCCGGCGGTCCGCGTCATATCAGAAAGCTCGCGGTCTCGAATGAGGGGAGGCTGACCGATCTCGGCGTTTTCGCAGAATGTAGTGCAGGTCTGTTCGATGGTTTTCGTGTCGATCGCAAGGGCAGGATATGGACGAGCGCCGGCGATGGTGTGCACGCTTACGATCCGGATGGGACGTTGATCGGCAAGATCCATATTCCTGAAGGCGTCTCCAACGTGACTTTCGGCGGCGAGAAACTGAACCGCCTCTTCATCACTGCAAGCACGTCTCTTTATGCTGTTTATCTCACCGCCAACGGAACGAGACTGGGATGATCACTGAGCAGAGGCCGCCCTTTTGGGACGGCCTCTTGTTTGGTACAGTTTTGTGCCTCTTGCCTCACCGTTGACTGAGACCGTCCGCCAGCCGAACCAGACCGAGGAAATCCGACCTGTAACCGAAGGTGTCCGTGCCTCGCGATGCCGCGGCGAGATCGGCGATCGCCTGATAGGAATAGGTGTCGACGGCCGCGACATGGCTGAGTTTCTGGCCGAAGGCTGCGACTGCCACCGAGAAACGGACATCCTGCGGCGCGGCATCGACGGTGGCGACCGCGTTGCCGTCGTTGACAGGCGTGGTGATGAGGGCGCTCTTGTCCTCGCCCGGCCGCTTGTAGCGCATCTTGACGAAGGCAAGCTCGCCGTGATGGGCGCTGTCGGAGGCCTCGGCCGGCACCTTATCGGCTGCGCCGTACCGCAGGTCGTCATTCATCACCGCGGGGCTTCCCTTCGGCGTAATCTCGTAAATCGCCGTGACGCTGTGGCCGGAGCCGATATCGCCGGCATCGACGCGGTCATTGTTGAAATCCTCGCGGTTCAGCGCCCGCGTCTCGTAACCGATCAGCCGGTATTCGGCGATCCGTTCCGGGTTGAACTCGACCTGGAATTTGACGTCGCTGGCGATCGGAAACAGCGTCGATCCGGCCTCTTCGACCAGCGTCTTCTGCGCCTCGGCCAAGGTATCGATATAGGCAGCACTGCCATTGCCGTTCTGGGCGAGCGTCTGCATCAGGGAATCGTTGAGATTGCCCCGTCCGAAGCCGAGAACGGTGAGGAAGATGCCGTCTTTGCGCTTCTCTTCAATGATGCGCTTCAAATCCCCATCGCTCGACGGACCGACATTGAAGTCGCCATCGGTCGCCAGCATAACCCGGTTGACGCCGTCCTTGACGAAGCCCTGCTTGGCAAGGTCGTAGGCCGCCTCGATGCCTTCGGCCCCGCCGGTCGAGCCTCCGGGCTCCAGCCTGTCGATCGCCGACAGGATCTTCGATTTCTCCGCCACGCGTGTCGGCGCCAGCACCGTGCCGGCATTACCGGCATAGGTGACGATCGACACGGTATCGTCAGCCTTCAGCCTGTTGACCATGAGCCGGAAGGCGCTCTTCAGCAGCGGCAGTTTGTCCGGCTCGTCCATCGAGCCCGACACGTCGATCAGGAAAACCAGATTGGCACGCGGCGTGGTCGCCGGCGCAATATCATAACCCTTGATCGCCACATGCATCAATTCCGTGTCGCGGTTCCACGGGGTCGGCATGACAGTCACCGTCGCCTTGAAAGGCTGGTCGGCATTGTCAGGACCCGGCCAGTCATAGGGGAAATAATTGATCATCTCCTCGACGCGAACCGATAGTGGATCGGGCATTGCCCCGCCCGTCAACGACCGGCGGACGAAGGCATAGGACGCGCTGTCGACATCGGCGGAGAATGTCGAAACCGGATCCGTCGCGACGCTCTTGATCGGATTTGCCGCCGCATTGGCAAACCGCTCGCGATTGGGATCGAGCTGCATCTGCATGCGCCCCTCCGCAGGCGGAACAGGCGAGGGGGCGATGGCGGCCATCGGTTCGGCAAACTGCCGCTGGGGGACGATGCCGGGAGCGGCCGGCGCAGCGCGTTTGGTAGCCCCGAGTGCCGCGGCAGAACCCTCCGGCTTGTTCGTGAGGGCGGCGTTGGCATCGTATTCGGATGTCTGCGACGCATCGGGTTTCGCGAGGGCCGGCGCCTCCTTGTCCTGCAGCGCTTGCGCGACAGCAACAGATTGCTCAGCCAGGCTGACGTTCCCGGCCGGTATTTGCGGCGCGACCGCAACCGGCTGACCGGTGGTTGCAGCCGGTTGTTTCGACGCCTCACTTTTCGAAAGATTGCCGGCGATCTCAGTCTGGTCGATGATCGGCAATCCGTTACGGGTCAGCTCGATCGCGAGATAACCGGCGGCCGGAATGACCAGCAGCGTCGCAAGGGCTGAACCGGCGAGGAATTTCTTGTTCATGGCAGGGCTCCATATCCAGTTGATGATGGAGCTTTGACGCCAGCCTTTCGCATTTCCTTGGGCCGCCGTTGCATTATTTTCCGCGGTGTCGAAGGCCTGCATCGCGGCAGCAAGTGCACGAGTACGCGCCTCCGGCGTTGCTGTCGGCGGTGTCAGGCGGGAGAGTTTTTCGAGTTCCTTGTCCACGGTCATACCTCTTCCTTGCCGAGCACGGCCTTCAGCCTCTTGCGCGCTTCATGAACCTGCCAGGACACAGTCGCCTCCGAGCAGCCCATGACATCGGCGGCAGCCGAATGGCTGAGACCTTCGCCGTAGACGAGCAGCACTGCGTCGCATTGCCTGTCCGGCAAGGCGCGCACGGCTGCCCATAATTCGCTCGATAGCTCATCGTCATTTCCGGCCGGCGCATCGGGCTGCGGTTCGGCGGCGTAGGCGCGGAATGTCTGCTCCTCTCGTGCAAGCTTGCGTCTATGGTCGCGGGCGGCGTTGAGCGTCAGCGTATAGAGCCATGTCCTGAAGCGGCTGGCGCCGCGAAAGCTGCGGATGGCTGCGCCGAGCTTGACGCAGACCTCCTGGGCGATGTCGTCGGCATCCGTGGAACTGCCAGACCACCGCCACGCCGTCGCATGGACGAAATCATAATGGCGCGACACCAGTTGCCCGAAGGCCTCCCGGTCGCCGCCCTGCGCTCGTTCTATGAGCTCCGCGTCCAATTCCGCACCTACCCCATGCTATCCAGCAAGATGCTATTTCGAGATTGAGACGTTTCTCGGATGACTTTCCTTGGGTCGGCGATGAAAAAATTATCGCGAATTTTGAAAGCCGCGACATCCATGGGTCGCGGCCAGACAGATCGTCCGCGTCACAGAGGCGCATGATGAGGACAGAGTCGGCCAGGGACATGATCTGTCATGTCCCAAATCGCGAAAGGACCTCCATGTCCGCTCAACCACCTGCCCCCACCGAAAGGGGCATCCTGCAGTTTCTGGCGATTTGCGATTCCTTCTATCCGCCAGACGCCGTTCTAGCATCGATCGAACAGCAGCGACATTGGTACGACACGCTCTGCGCTCGTTTCGACCGCCCGCTGCCCCCGGAGATGATCTTTGCGGACGGCATGCTCCAGCGCATACCGATCCGGCGCTACCGCCCGCGGAAAATCAGCACCCGCACCATTCTGCTCTATCTTCATGGCGGCGGCTTTGTTGTCGGTTCGCTCGAGAGCCATCATGCCATCTGCGCCGAGATCGCCGATTTTGCCGGCGCGGAACTTGTTTCGGTCGATTACCGGCTGGCCCCTGAATATCGCTGGCCGGCGCAGACGGATGACGGCTTTACCGTGTTGAAGCATCTGCTTTCCGCCAACAGCAAGGTCGTGCTGATCGGCGACAGTGCCGGGGCCAATCTGGCGGCGGGCCTTGCATTGCGGGCGCGCGACGAGGGCCTGTCCGGAGTCGTCGGCCAAGTTCTGATCTATCCGGCGCTTGGCGGTGACCTTGCCGCAGGCTCTTACGTCGAAATGGCCGCGGCGCCGGGCCTGACGACGGCGGATGTCGGCTATTATCGCGAAATCCTGCAGGCGCCGGCAGGCAATGAGATCGCCGAGCCCCTGCAGGCAGCTTCGCTTGCCGGGCTGCCGCCGGCCTTCATCACGGTCGCGCATTTCGATCCGCTTCGGGACGACGGCCGGCACTATGCCGCCCGGCTCACCGCGGAGGGCGTCGAAGTCTGGTTCCGAGAGGAGCCGCAAATGGTGCACGCGTGGCTGCGCGCCCGCCACATGAGCGACGGCGCCCGCGACGGCTTCCGTGCCGTCTGCGAGGCCGTTCGGCGTTTGGCGATCGCCTGACGATCACATCAGGTCGCGCGCGATCCGCTTTTCGGCAAAGACCTTTTCGAAGATCTGCACGTCGTCCTCGAAGGCGGTGACGACAGCACTGATGATCCAGTCGGTCCGGGTGCAGGCAACACGCCCGGTCGCCACTGTCCGCACGAACCAGCCGGGGCGGCGCATGTCGCAGGTCCAGGTCGAGGTCCCGGTCATCGACAGGGGATTATCGGGTGAAATCGACCAGAGTTCCTCGCGCAATTGCCGGGTCGAGAGGCCTGTCTCAGGGTGCTCGGTGAGCCCGGTATCCTCGTGGATGTGATACTCGGTCCTGTTGACCGAGAGATCGCGGACGACCTGCCGCTTCGTTACGGCGGCCGCGTGCTCGATGTATTTCGGCAGCGGATCGGGATTGGCTGGTTCCTTGATGTCGATCCGCTGGTACTCCCCGAGCATCGGCAGCCCGAGGCCGAGTGCCGCGATATCAACCTCGATGCCTTCGGCATCAGGCGGCGGCAGGATCATCGGCCAATAGGCGGTGGAGAGCGAAAGGCGGATGCGATGCCCCTTGCGGAAGCGATAACCGCAGGCATCGAGCACGAGCCGGATCGACACCGTCTCACCTGGGATCAGCGGCTTGGGATCTGCATTGCCGTCCCGGTGGGTAAGATTGACGACGCCGAAGGCGACACGCGTCGCCGTGCCATCCGGATGGACATCGATAAGCCGGGCGCAGAGATTTCCGCTTGCCGCCTGCGACCGCAGCGCAAGCGTGAGCACAGGCCGGCCGAGATAGTCGTGATCGCCAGCAAGCGGCATCGTATCGAAGACCAGCGAGCCGGCATCGTCCGAGCGTTGATCAATCGCCATTTCGGCGTCGGGTTTCAGCGTGAAATATTCACCCGATGCAGTCCCGGTGTCGAGCGGAGAGCGGAGATAAACGGGATGTTCGGGCGCATGCGGGATCGGCATGCCTTCGGTCAGCTTGCCGAACTGCTCGACATAGAAGCACTGCATCTGTGGCGGCGACCAGACGTCCTTGGCGACCCAGAAACCCGGATCGCTGTCACGTCGCGGGGCAGGGCTGATGGCATCGAGAATATAGGCGCGAGCCTGCGGCAAGCCGTCGATGCCGTTATCCTCGCCCCGCAGCCATTTATTCCACCAGGCGATCGCCTCGCCATGGAAATCCGTGCGCGGCTTCGGCCAGGCGAAGTGCGGATATTTGTGAACCCAGGGGCCGATCAGCGCCTTCGCCTTGTCGCCCAGGCCTTCGACCGCCATCAGCGGCGTATTGCGGTAGCCGTCGGCCCAGCCGGCAATCACCAGCGCGGGAATCTCCACGCTCGAAAAATCCTCTGAGATCGAGCCGTGACGCCAGAAGTCGTCTCGCCGCTGGTGGCTCAACCACTCCTCCATGAAGAAGGGTTCGCCCGCCAGGCGTTCCAGCCACATCTCCTTCCAGCGTTCGCCGGCAAGCGCAGGATCGGGCGGCCGCGACTGGTAGCCGAGCATCGTCGCCGCCCATGAGAGCTGGGCGGAGAGATGGCAGCCGTTCTTGTAGTGGATGTCATCATTGTAACGGTCGACGGTCGAGGCGATCGATATGACGGCCTTCAGCGCGGGCGGGCGCAATGCTGCGATCTGCAGGCTGTTGAAGCCGCCCCAGGAGATGCCCATCATGCCGACCGAGCCGTTCGACCATGGCTGCGCGGCAATCCAGGCGATCAGCTCGCAGGCATTGGCAAGCTCGCTTTCGGTATATTCGCCGTCGATGACGCCGTCGGATTCTCCGGATCCGCGGATATCAACGCGCACGCCGGCAATGCCTGCGGCCGCGAATACCGGATAGGTCGACTCGTCCCTGAGGCTGGTTCCGTCCCGTTTGCGATAGGGCAGGAATTCGAAGACGGCGGGAACGGGATCTGTTTCCGCGCCATTCGGCATCCAGATGCGCGCGGCAAGCCGCGTCCCATCCTCCAGCGTAATCCATTCATTCTCGATGGTGGTGAAGCCGCGCGAGGTCATGCTCATTCCTTGATGCATATTCCGTAAGACGAAGGTTCTGCCCTCGTCAGGTCAGTTGCCGGCGCTCTCCATGCGACGCGTGGCAAGCACCCGTTCCAGCCAGCCGATTTCCATTTCCGGCACGGATTTCAACAGCAGATCGGTATAGTCGTCGAAGGGCGGCGACAGCGCCGTCGATTTCGGACCGAACCGCACCAGCTTACCACGATGCATCACCGCCACGCTGTCGGCAATCACCCGGACGATCGCAATGTCATGGGTGATGAAGACGTAGGACAGCTGCTCTTCTTCCTGCAGGCGCAGAAGCAGCTTGAGGATGCCCTCCGCCACCAGCGGATCAAGCGCCGAGGTCGGCTCGTCGCAGAGGATGAGTTCGGGCTTGGCGGCCAGCGCTCTCGCGATCGCCACGCGCTGCTTCTGGCCGCCGGATAGTTCGGCCGGGTAGCGGTCGACGAAGCCCTTGCCCATTTCGATCTGATCGAGCAGTTCCTTCACCCGGGCGGTCTTCTCGGCACCTCTCAGGCCATAATAGAAGGTCAGCGGGCGGCCGATGATGTCTCGAACCGTCTGGCGCGGGTTCATCGCCGTGTCGGCCATCTGGTAGATCAGCTGGATGCGCCTCAGATCGTCATTCGGCCGGCTCTTGAGATCAGGCATCAGCGGCTTGCCGTCAAAGACGATGCGGCCGCTGCTCGGCGGCAACAGGCCGGTGATGACGCGCGCCAGGGTCGATTTGCCGGAACCGGATTCGCCGACGACCGCGAGCGTCTGCCCCTTCGGCACGTGCAGCGTGACATCGTGCAGCACCTTGAAGCCGTTGGAATATTCGGCGCTGATATTTTCCACCTTGAGAAGCGCAACCGACTGGTCGGCCGCCTCCTCACGATAGGCCTGCCTGACATTGACGAGGGCGCGCGTATAGTCCTCCCGCGGCGCCTCGATGATCTGCTGGACACTGCCATATTCTACCTGCTTGCCATAACGCAGGACCATGATGTCGTCCGAAATCTGGGCGACGACGGCAAGGTCGTGGGTGATGTAGAGGGCGGCGGTGTGCGTTTCCTCGATGGCATGCTTGATCGCCGCCAGCACGTCGATCTGCGTGGTGACGTCAAGCGCCGTGGTCGGCTCGTCGAAGACGATGAGTTCGGGATTGGAGCAGAGCGCCATCGCCGTCATCGCCCGCTGCAGCTGGCCGCCGGAGACCTGGTGGGGAAAGCGCTCGCCGAAGGTTTCCGGATTGGGCAGGCCGAGAACCCCGAATAGATAAAGCGCCCGTTTGCGCGCCTCGTCCTTCGTCATCAATCCATGTTTGACCGAGGCTTCGATCACCTGATCGCCGAGCTTGTGGGCCGGATTGAAGGCGGCGGCGGCCGATTGCGCAACGTAGCAGACCCGTGCGCCGCGGATTTTCCGGATGCCGTCCTTGCCGAGCACCAGGATATCAGCGCCGTCGAGCCGCACCTCGCCACCGGTGATTTCGGCGCCGCCCCGGCCATAGGCAAGCGCCGAAAGGCCGATCGTCGACTTGCCGGCGCCCGATTCCCCGATCAGGCCGAGAACCTTGCCCTTCTGCAGATCGAAGGAAACCCCGTCTACGATCGTCACTCGCTTCGGCGGTTCGCCCGGCGGGTAGCTGGTTGCTTCGATCTTCAGATTACGAACGGAAAGAAGCTCAGGCATCGCCGCGCCCTCCCTTGAGGCTGGATGTGCGTTTCAGGAGCCAGTCGACCACGAGGTTGACGCAGACGGCAAGTGTCGCGATCGCCGTGCCCGGCACCAGCGCTGCCGAGATACCGAAGATGATGCCGTCCTTGTTGTCCTTGACCATGCCGCCCCAATCGGCCGCCGGCGGCTGAATGCCGAGGCCGAGGAAGGAAAGCGTCGAGAGGAACAGGATCGAGAAGGCGAAGCGCAGGCCGAATTCGGCCAGCAGCGGCGACAGCGTGTTCGGCAGGATTTCGCGGAAGATGATCCAAAGTTTGCCTTCGCCGCGCAGTGTTGCCGCCTCGACGAATTCCATCACCGCGACATCGAGCGCGACGGCGCGGCCGAGACGATAGACGCGGGTGGAATCGAGGATCGCCATGACAAGGATCAACACGACGATGTTTTGCGGCAGCACCGCAAGAACGACGAGCGCGAAGATCAGCGTCGGGATCGACATCATCAGATCGTTGAAGCGCGAAAAGACTGTGTCGATGATGCCGCGCGAGACGGCCGCGGTGAAGCTCAGGATAATGCCCAGCGAGAAGGAGATGACGGTGGCGGCGGATGCGACCGTCAGCGTCGTGCGCGCGCCGTAGATCAACCGCGAGAAGATGTCGCGGCCGAGATTGTCGAGACCGAAAATATACTGGTTATCAGGCAACTGCCAGACGTCGCCGACGACCTGCGTCTCGCCATAGGGGGCGAGCCAGGGAGCGAAGAGCGCGAAGATGAAAGCGATGGCGATACCGGCCATGCCGATCCAGGCGGTGATGGGGATATCTCGCAATCTCATCGCGGATGCCTCAGCCGGGGATTGGCGATAATCGCGAGAATATCGGCCGTCATGTTGAGGAAGATATAGACAGCCGCGAAGATCAGGCCGCAGGCCTGCACGACGGGCATGTCGCGCACGGTGACCGCATCGACCATATATTGTCCCATGCCGGGATAGACGAAGACCACTTCGACAACGACGACGCCGACCACGAGATAGGCAAGGTTCAGCGCGATGACATTGATGATCGGCGCAAGCGCATTGGGGGCGGCATGTTTGACGATCGAGCGGAAGGCGCTGAGGCCCTTCAGCTCGGCGGTCTCCATATAGGCCGACGACATGACGGAGAGGATAGCCGCCCGTGTCATGCGCATCATATGCGCGAGCACGACGAGCACGAGGGTCGCCGTCGGCAGCGCGATCGCCTTCAACCGCTCGACGAAGCCCATGCTGTCATAGACGGTCGCTGGAAAGGTCGCCATGCCAAGGTTCACCGCGAAGAGCAGGATGAGCAGGTAGCCGATAAAGAATTCCGGCAGTGAGATCGCCGCAAGCGAGATGATGTTGATGATCTTATCCGGCAGGCGGTTGCGGAAGTGCACCGACAGCATGCCGAGGCCGACGGCGAGCGGCACTGATATCACCGCTGCGAAACCCGCGAGGAAAAGCGAATTGCCGAGGCGTTTGCCGATCTGTTCGCTCACCGAATTCTTGCTGGCCCAGGAGGTGCCGAAGTCACCCTGAACGGCGTTGCCGAGCCATTCAACGTAGCGCGTCGTCACCGGACGGTTCAGCCCGAGATCCTGGCGAATATTGGCAACGGCCTGCGGCGTCGCCGACTGGCCGAGATAGGTTGTGGCAAAATCGCCGGGCAGAGCTTCCAGGCCGCCGAAGATCAGGATGGAGACGGCAAAAAGCAGGACCAGGCTGAGCACGAAGCGCTCGAGGATAAGGGCAAGCAGCGGAAAACGCTGCCGGAACCCGAGGCCGGGCAAGATGCTTGGGGCAGGATTGGTCATGGCGAGGACCTCGCGCTAAAACGTCGGGAGGACCGCGGGGTTTCATCCCACGGTCCCGGCTTCGCTGGAGATCAGAGGGGCAAACATCCCCTTGCCATCAAGCGTCCAGCCAGACGCGGGTCGCGACGTAGCCGTTCGACATGTCGTTGCCGATGTCGTGGACATAACCCTTCACCTGCTTGGTGGAGGCGTTCACGAAATCGTTGAACATCGGCAAGATCACCCCGCCCTCGTCGCGCACCGTCATCGCCATGGTGCGATACATGTCCTTGCGCTTGGCTTCATCAAGTTCGGAACGGGCCTGCAGCAGCAGCTTATCGAAGTCAGGACGCTTGAAACGGGTGTCGTTCCAATCCGCCGTCGACAGATAGGCGGTGGAATACATCTGGTCCTGCGTCGGGCGGCCACCCCAATAGGAGGTCGAGAAGGGCTGGACGTTCCAGACGTTGGTCCAGTAGCCGTCGCCCGGTTCGCGCTTGACCTCGATCTCGATGCCGGCCTTCTTGCAGCTTTCCTGATAGAGGACGGCTGCGTCGACACCGCCGGGGAAGGCGACTTCGGAGGTGCGCAGGAGGACCGAGCCGCTATGACCTGACTTCTTATAGTGGAAGGCAGCCTTGTCAGGATCGTAAACGCGCTGCTCGATGCCCTCGGGAAACAGCGCATAGGTGCTGTTGATCGGGAAGTCGTTGCCGACCTTGCCGTAACCGCCGAGGATCTTCTGCACCATGGCCTCACGGTCCATGGCATATTTGAGGGCCAGACGCAGGTCGTTGTTGTCGAACGGCGCCTTGTCACAATGCATGATGAAGACGTAATGGCCACGGCCGGCGGTCGAGAGAATCTCGACGTTGGGTGCGCGTTTCAAAAGGTTGACGGTCTTCGGGTCGACCCGGTTGATGTAGTGCACCTGGCCGGACGACAGGGCCGCGATGCGGGCGGTCGCATCGTTCATGCCGATGATTTCGATCGAATCGACGTAACCGCGGTCGGTGCGCCAGTCGTCTTTGTTCCTTTCGAAGGTGGCGCGGACGCCGGGCTCGAAGCTTGTCATCTTGTAGGGGCCGGTGCCGATCGAGGCGAGAGGATCGTCGACGCCGCCGTTCGGCTGGATGACCAGATGGTAGTCCGACAGCAGCAGCGGCATGTCGGCATTGCCTTCGCTGAGCGTCAGCACGAGATTGCCGCCGTCGGCCTTGATCTCCTTGATCGAGCCGAGAACACCGAGCGCGCCGGATTCCGACTTGGCGTCGGTGTGGCGCTTCAGCGTCGCAACAACGTCATCGATCGTCAGTTCCTTGCCATCGTGAAACTTGACGCCCTTGCGGATCTTGAAGGTCCAGGTCGCCGCGTCCTTCGACGGTTCCCAGGATTCGGCGAGCGCCGGCACGGCAGCACCCGTCAGCGGATCAGACTCGACCAGCATGTCGCCCCAGCAGCGGCCGATGCAGAACATCACCTGCGACAGGAACTTCGCCGGGTCGTTGGAATCGGTAGCGGCACCGCCTTCGAGGCCGAGCTTCAAGTGACCGCCGCGCTTCGGTTCGGCAGCTTGCGCACTTTCGGTGAAGAGCATGTCGGCGACGGCAAGTGTGATGCCCGCGGCCATGGCGCGTCCCATGAATTCGCGGCGGCTGAGCCCGCCGGCGGTGACACGGCTTGCGAGATACTTCGTGTAGTCGTTCATTCCCCAGTTCCTTCTTTATGGTGCGTTGACAGAACTTCCGGGCAGGTCCGCAGACGGTTTCCTCTCCACCTCCGGTGCCCGCATCATGCGGGAAAATAATGCGGTTGCCGCCGCCTGGTCATTTTCCTTTCCAAATGGGGCTTCGCTTCTCGGCGAAGGCCCGTGCGCCTTCTAATTGGTCCTCGCTCGAATAGAGCCTGTCGACCGTCGCAAACTGCCGTTTGGTGATCTTGTTCATGGCAGTCTGGAACGTCGAACCCTCCGCTTCGCGGACGATTTCCTTGATGGCCGCATGGACGAGCGACGGCCCGCTCTCAAGCAGCCGGGCAAGCTCCCATGCTCTCTCCATCAGCCGCTCGGCCGGCAGGACCTCGTTGACAAAACCCCAGCGATGCGCCTCGTGAACGTCGAGCCAACGACCGGTCAAAAGCATGTCCATGGCGATGTGGTAGGGGATGCGTTTCGGCAGCTTGATCGAAGCCGCATCGGCAACCGTGCCGGAGCGGATTTCCGGCAGGGCGAAGGTCGCATGTTCGGCGGCGAGGATCAGGTCGGCAGAAAGCGCGATCTCCAGACCGCCGCCGCAACAGATACCGTTGACCGCACAAATGACCGGCTTGTTGAGGTCGCGCAGTTCCTGCAGCCCGCCGAAGCCGCCCACACCGTAGTCCCCGTCGACCGCATCACCTGATGCCGCCGCCTTGAGATCCCAGCCGGCACAGAAAAACTTCTCGCCGGCGCCCGAGACGATGGCGACGCGCAGCGCCGGATCGTCGCGGAAATTTCGGAAGATCAACCCCAGAGCACGGCTGGTCGCAAGGTCGATGGCATTCGCCTTCGGCCGGTCGATGACGACTTCGAGCACTCCGCCGTCCTGTCGTGTGCGAATGGGTTCGCTCAACCTATGCTACCTCCTCCGCCGTATCAAAGCATCGACTACGACCACGCCACACCCTTCGGGAAGAACCATCAATGGATTAATGTCCAGTTCCTCCAGCCATGCCGCGTTCTTTACGACATAATCTGCCGTTGCTAAGACAGCGCCGACAGCGGCCTCAAGATCGCCTTTTGGCCGACCGCGATAGCCATAGATCAATTTTGCAAGTTTGAGGCGCGAAATTGCCGCGTGAATGTCGGTTTTCGTCGCCGGAAGGGGCAGGATGATGGAATCTTCAAGCAATTCAACGAAGATTCCGCCGGCTCCAAGCGTGAGCGACAATCCGAAGACAGGGTCGCGGATGGCGCCGACAATGAGCTCGGCAACCGGCGGATCAACCATTTTCTCGACGAGATAACCGGCATTCGGCGGCATTGCCGCCGCCGCATTCGACACCGCCTTTATATTCTTTAGGTTGAGTGCGACGGCCCCGGCCTCGGTCTTATGGGCAATGCCGAGCGCTTTCAGCACGACGGGAAAGCCGAGCCGCTCAGCTTGCTCGGCCGCTTGACCGGGAGAAGAGGCCAACAGCCCTTGCGGAACCGGAAGGCCGAAGGCGGCAAGCTCGGCCTTCGCATCGGCCTCCGTCAGCGTCTCGATCTCGCCATCGATAGAGGGCACATCGAGCAGCGGCAGGGGCGGCGGACGATCCCAGGCCTGGCCGATGCCGGCGGCGACGTCCGCAGCCGTGATGGCTTCGTCGATACCGCAGAAGGTAATGATGCCGTTTGCCATCAGCCGATCGGCGATCGGCTCCGGCATGTTTTCCGGAAGGGTCGCCAGAAGGCCGGCCAGCGCACCGGTTGCAGCGGCAGCCGCAATCACCGCGTCTGCCGTCATCGCCCATTCGGATGCATCGCAGCGATCATCGCGCGGAAAGTCGAGGACGACGAGATTGAGGGCATAACCGCCCCCGAACATGGCGCTGAAGGCTTCGGTCTGGCGTGCAAGATCCCCCCACACGAAGGTGTGGTAATCGAGCGGATTGGACAGCGTCACCATCTCGCCGAGAACGCGCCGCAGACGGGGCAATTGTTGCGGCTGCAGCGCGGGGAATTCCACATTGCGACCGACGGCTGCATCCGCCATCAGCGAAGCTTCGCCCCCGGAACAGCTCATCGACGAGATCGAATGGCTTGCGAGCGGGCCGGCGACATGCAGCAGCTTCAGGGTTTCGAGCAACGCCGGCAAGGTCTGGACACGGCCAAGACCAAGGCGGGCGAGCACGGCATCCGCGACCGCATCGCTGCCGGCAAGCGAGGCGGTATGCGACACCGCCGCGCATTTTGCCTGCTCGGACCTGCCGACCTTCAGCACGACGACCGGCTTCCTCGACCGTCGGGCCATGGTGGCCAGCCGTTCGAGTGCAGAGAGATTGCCGAAACCTTCGACATGAAGGCCGACCGCCGTCACACGCGGGTCGTCGATCAATGCGCAGGCGACATCAGCAAGCGATGTCTGCGCCTGGTTGCCGGCGGTGACCACATAGGCGATCGGCAGGCCGCGGGTCTGCATGGTCAGGTTGATGGCGATATTGGAGGACTGCGTGAGGATCGCGACGCCACGTTCGATGCGCTGTATGCCATGCTGATCGGGCCAGAGCAGCGCACCGTCGAGACCGTTGATCAGCCCGTAGCAATTCGGCCCGAGGATCGGCATGTCGCCGGCTGCCTCCAGCAGGGCCTGCTGCAGCTCGGCGCCGTCGCCGAGTTCACCCGTCGCCTCGCTGAAACCCGATGCATAACAGACCGCCCCGCCGGCACCGGCCTCAGAAAGGCTGCGGACGATCTCGACAGTCAGCATCCTGTTGACGCCGACGAAGGCGGCGTCCGGCGCCGAAGGCAGATCGGATACGGAGCGATAACAGGGCCGCCCAAGCACCTCGTCGAGCTTCGGATGGACGGGCCAGATCTCGCCGGCAAAACCCATGCGGTCGCACTGCTCGATCACCCTGCGCGCCTCGCGGCCGCCGAAGACGGCGATCGTTTGCGGTCTGAGCAGGCGGTCGAGCGGGCGAGGTGTCATCGGCTCACGCTCCCAGTGGTCTGAGCAGATCGCGGCTGATGATATGCCGCTGGATTTCGGAGGTGCCGTCCCAGATGCGCTCGACGCGCGCATCGCGCCAGAAGCGGGCAAGCGGCAGATCGTCCATCAGGCCCATGCCGCCGAAGACCTGGATCGCCTCGTCAGTCACGCGGGCCAGCATTTCGGAGGCATAGAGCTTGGCCGAGGCGATCTGCCGGTCTGCGGAGAGCCCGGCATCGAGCCGCCAGGCGGCGGCGAGCGTCAGCCAATCGGCCGCGTCGATCTCGGTAATCATATCGGCGAGCTTGAACGACACGCCCTGATTGGCGCCGATCGGCTTGCCGAACTGCTTGCGCTCGGCGGCATAAGGCAGCGTCATGTCGAAGACGCGCCGTGCCCGGCCGACGCAGGTGGCGGCCACCGTCAACCGCGTGCCATAGAGCCATTGATTGGCGATTTCGAAGCCGCGATGCACCTCGCCAAGTACCTGGCTTGCCGGAATCCGGCAATCGGTGAAGCTGAGCGTTGAGTTGTGGTAGCCGCGATGCGAAACGGAATCGTAGCCCCCGAGGATTTCGAATCCCGGCGTGCCGCGATCCACCAGGAAGGCGGTGATCTTCTTCTTGATGCCCTTCGGCGTTTCCTCCTCGCCCGTTGCGGCAAAGACGATGACGAAATCGGCGACGTCGGCATGCGAGATGAAGTGTTTCGTGCCGTTGAGGACGAAGTCGCTGCCATCGCGGCGGGCAGCGCATTTCATGCCGCGCATATCGGAACCGGCGTCCGGCTCGGTGATAGCAAGCGCATCGATCTTCTCACCGCGCACTGCGGGCAGGAGATAGCGCTCTCGCTGCTCGCCCTCGCAGGCCATCAGGATGCCTGAAGGCCGGCCGAAGAAAACCGTCAGCCCCAGGGAGCCGCGCCCGAGCTCCCGCTCGACCAGCGTGAAGGTGACATGGTCGAGACCGGCGCCGCCGACTTCTTCCGGGAAATTGCAGGCGTAAAAGCCGAGATCGATGCATTTGCGCCGGATCTCGTCTCCGAGCTCCGGCGGGACGATGCCGCTTCGTTCGACCTCGTTTTCATGCGGATAGATTTCGGTTTCGACGAAGGCGCGGACCGTCTCGACGATCATTTCCTGTTCTTCGCTCAGTCCGAAATGCATGCCTATCCTCCTACCGCCTCTGGCCGACGTGACGGCCGGCACCTTCAGGCACGGCCAAATTCGCGTGGGCTCCTGCAACAGCCTTGACCTTGTCGAGAATGACGGCCGGCGCCGGTGTGGCCTTGCCGGCCTTGCTGTCGACATGCAGCAACATGTGTTCGGCGGTTGCTAGAGCCTCGCCCGTCGCCGTGTCGTACAGAGTGTGGAAGACATGCAGCCGCTTCTCGTCGACGGAGAGGATCTGGCAGGTCGAGTGGATCGCCTGGCCGAGTTTCGCCTCGCCGAGATGGCGGATATGGGTTTCCACCGTGTAATAGCTCTGCCCCGCCTCGACATAGGCGAGATCGACGCCGATGAGGCGCAACAATGCGTCCGATGTATCGCCGAAAACCTGCAGGTAGCGGTGCTCGGTCATATGGCCGTTATAGTCGACCCAGGCAGGGCCGACTTTCGTCTCCACGAGCCTCAGCGGCTTCGACGGGTCGAAAGACGTGGCCGCCCTACCGCCTTGCGCCCAGAGCGATTGCTCGAAGTCCTTCAGCAGCTTGCCGGCGCCCCAGCCCTTGCCGCCATCGCCGCCCTTGAGGGCCTGCAGGATGCCGACGAGGTTTTCGTCGCGGATGCGTTCGAGCTCGCGGATCGACAGGCCGGCCGCCTGTTCGTCGGATTGCCGGCCGATCTTTTCGATCAGCGCATCGTCGAGATCGACGACATCGGTGAGCTTGGTCCAGGGCCAGGCGAGGCATGGACCGAACTGGGCGAGGAAGTGGCGCATGCCGGCCTCGCCGCCGGCAATGCGGTAGGTCTGGAACAGGCCCATCTGCGCCCAGCGCAAGCCGAAAGAGTAGCGGATGACATCGTCGAGGGTCTCGACCGTGCAAATATCGTCATGGATCAGCCACAAGGCCTCACGCCAGAGCGCTTCGAGCAGCCGGTCGCCGACAAAGGCCTCGATCTCCTTGGCGATGTGGACGCCCTTCATACCGAGCGGCGCCAGTCTTTCGATCGCCGCCCGGATGGTCGCCGCCGAGGTTTTTTCGCCACCGACGATTTCGACGAGCGGCAGCAGATAGACGGGATTATAGGGGTGGGCGACGAAGAGGCGTTCGGGATGCGTCATGTCGCGCTGCAGATCGGTCGGCAGCAGGCCTGAGGTGGAAGAGCCGATCAGGGCGTCCGAGCGTGCTGCAGCATCGATCTCAGTCAGGACGCGGCGCTTGAGGTCGAGCCTTTCCGGCACGCTTTCCTGAATCCAGTCGGCGCCGGCGACAGCTTCCTCGAGCTTCGCGCAGAAGGTCAGCCTGCCGCGGGGCGGCAGGGGTGCTCCGGTCAGCATGGCATAGGCTTTTTCGGCGTTAGCGAGCACTTCGCCGACGATGCGGCTCGCTTCCGGATGCGGATCGAACACATCAACGTCAATGCCGGCCAGCAGAAAACGCGCGATCCATCCGCCGCCAATGACGCCGCCGCCGATACAAGCCGCCTTGTTGATCCCAGTCATGCCGTCCTCAGCGCTTCGTCAGTTTGAGTTTCTTGCGAACGTCTTCCGGGCCGATAATCCGGGCACCCATGCCCTCGACCACTTGCACGGCCTTTTCAACGAGCTCAGCATTGGTGGCGAGTTGGCCCTTGCCGACAAAGAGATTGTCCTCCAGGCCGACGCGCACGTTGCCGCCGGCCAGAACGGCTGCCGCCGGATAGGCCATGGCGTTGCGGCCGATCGAAAAGGCCGAAAAAGTCCAGCTCTGAGGCACGTTGTTGACCATCGCCATGAAGGTATTGAGATCGTCGGGCGCCCCCCATGGTATGCCCATGCAGAGCTGGATCAGCACCGGGTCTTCGATCAGGCCTTCCTCGGCAAGCTGCTTGGCAAACCAGAGATGGCCGGTGTCGAAAGCCTCGATTTCGGGGCGCACGCCGAGACCGGTCATCTTCTTCGCCATGGCCCGCAGCATGGCCGGCGTGTTGGTCATGACATAGTCGCCGAGGTTGAAGTTCATCGTGCCGCAGTCGAGCGTGCAGATTTCAGGCAAGCATTCGGCGATATGGCTGACGCGCTCGGTGGCGCCGGCCATATCCGTGCCGTTAGGATTGAGGGGAAGGGGGCTTTCGACATCCCCGAAAATCAGGTCTCCGCCCATGCCGGCGGTGAGATTGAGGACGACATCGACATCGGCCGAGCGGATGCGGTCGGTGACCTCCCTGTAGAGGTCGTTGCGGCGGCTGGCAGCACCCGTTTCCGGGTCGCGGACGTGGCAGTGAACCACCGCAGCACCAGCCTTTGCCGCGTCGATGGCGGAATCGGCGATCTGCTTGGGAGTGATCGGCACGTGGCTGGATCTGGAAACCGTGTCGCCGGCGCCGGTAACGGCGCAGGTAATGAAGACATCGCGGTTCATCGCAAGAGGCATGTTTTTGTTCTCCCTCGTCTTGTCGGCATTACGCGACAGGATGAAGGACGATGCGTTGCAATATCGGAAGCAACCGATACATTATCGGAACTCTAGGGAGATGATCTTGCTGCAGCGATCCACAGAACGGCTCGATATCGACCTTCTCGTCCTGCCGGACGCGAACCTGATCCTGATCGCCTCGGTGATCGAGCCGCTGCGCGGCGCCAACCGCATTTCCGGCAGCGAGCTCTATCGCTGGCGGCTGCTGACACCGGACGGAGCGCCGGTCCCGACCACCAGCAATATTGCCGTGCCCGCGCAAGGCGCTTTCAAGGCGACGACCGAGGATACGCCGCTGTTCGTGCTGGCCAGTTACAACTGGCGCCGAAGTGCTACGCCGGCGCTGAAGATGCAGCTCTCCCAGGCCGCCCGCTATCGCACGATGATTGCCGGCATCGAGTCCGGCACCTGGCTGCTAGCCGAAGCCAGCCTGCTCGACGGGCTCCCGGCAACCGTCCACTGGGAGGACTACGAGGATTTTGCGCTGGCCTATCCTGAAGTGCGGGCCGTCAAGGATCGTTTCGTCATCGACGGCAAGCGGCTGACGACGTCAGGTTCGCTTCCGACCGTCGACCTGATGCTGGAGGTGATCCGGCAACGGCAGGGTTATTCGCTGGCGCTCGAGGTCAGCCGGCTGTTCCGCTACGAGCAGCCGTCCTTCCATGCGGACGAGCAGCTTTCCGCAGCCTCGGCGGGGTTGCGCATGCATGATCCCCGCGTGACCCAGGCAGTACGGCTGATGGAGGAGCATATCGAGCAGCCTCTGGTCCTGACACGGCTGGCCCGGCGGGTGGGCATCAGCGCCCGGCATCTGCAGGATCTCTTCCAGCAGAGCATCGGCGCGCCGCCGCATGTGCACTATCTGGCGCTGCGCCTGAATGCGGCGCGCCGCAAGGTGATCGAGACGACAGCCTCTTTCGCCGACATCGCGGCGGCAACCGGCTTCAATTCGGCCTCAGCCTTTGCGAGAAGCTACCGGGCGAGTTTTTCCGAGAGCCCGTCCGAGACCCGGCGCCGCTTGCGCCGCCGCATCACGTCATCGCAGGCGCCGGTATAGGCTGGAACGCGTCCCGTATCATCTCAGCAAGCTCCCGAACGGCCTCGCTGGAACGGTAGGTGCTTCGGCGGAGCACGACCTTGGAGGAGTCGACCGGCGGGAAACCGTCTTCGGCGGTCAGCTCCCGGCAGCCGGGCGGTATATTGCTGCGGGAAAGCGTGGTCACGGCAAGGCCGGCAATCACGGCATTCTTCAGCCCCGAGCCGGTATCGGCGATGAAGGCGATCCGATAGTTGCGGCCGATCTGCTCCAGCGACCGGAGCGCAAAATCGCGCGACCAGGTGGAATTGCGATAGGTCGCAATCGGCAGGGGATCGATGTCGTGCAGCCGATGGACCATTGATGTGACCCAGACCGTGGGATCAATGCAGATGACCTCGCCTTTCGTCTCATCGCTCCAGTCGAAAACGACGGCCAGATCAAGTTCGTCCCGCTCGAGGGCGGCGAGGTTACGGACGGTATAGTCGCAGGACACGGTCACCTCGACGGCCGGGTGGCGAACGGCGAAAGCCGCGAGCGCCGCCGGCAGTACCGTCTGGCTGTATTCCTCGGGAATTCCGATGCGCACCGGCCCATCTAGCGGCTTGCTGCGGATCGTCGCGGCGGCCTCGTTCAAGAGGTCGATGATCCTGCGGGCATAGGGGACGAGTTGCATGCCTTGACGCGTCAGTAATACGCCGCGGGCGCCGCGCTCGAACAGCGTTTCGCCGATCGTCTGCTCCAGCTTTTTGATCTGGCTGCTGACGGCCGACTGCGTCCGCCCGATGCGCTGAGCGGCCGCGGAGAAGTTCGACGTCTCGGCGACGACAAGAAAGGTTCTCAGCAGGTCGCTTTCAATCGGGTCGTGCATGTTCAGCCATAGAAAAAATCGATGATAGCCATCTCTACTATTCGTTTGTCTGATGTCAATTCTGGGCGCACAAATGACCCGCGTTCGACTTCCTTCTTTGAGAATATCTGCGTGACAATTGAAAATCCGGCCAGACGCCTCGCAAGCAGCGAGCATGAGAAGGGTGTGTTTCTCATCGTTGCTGCGACACTTGCCTGGAGCGCGAGCGGCGTCTATTCGCGACTCCTGACGACCGACGTATGGACGGCGATCGCCTGGCGATCGTTGTTCGGTGGCCTGTTCCTGCTGATCCCCTGCCTTTTCCTCGAAGGGGGTATTTCACGGCAGCAATGGCGTTTCATCTTCCATCCGTCCAGCCTTGCGATGATCGCCTGCCAGACCTTCAGTCAGGGCTGCTTCATCGGGGCGCTCTACATGACCACCGTCGCCAATGTGACGATGATCTATGCGACCGCGCCATTTATCGCGGCCATGCTCGGCTGGGTCATCCTCAGGGAGAGGGTCTCCAGGCGGACGCTGATTGCCGGCGGCATCTCGCTCCTCGGCGTCGCGGTCATCGTCGCCTCGTCGATCGGCGGCGGCACCGGATGGGGCGACCTGCTGGCGCTCGGCATGACAGCGTCCTTCGCGCTCGTCATCATCATTCCGCGGATCAGTCCCGACGTGCCGAGCCTGCCGCCGACCGTGGTCAGCGCTTTCCTGACGCTTGCACTCTTCGCGCCGTTCGGTTCGGTAGGCTCGCTCGACCTGCACAACTGGATCGTTCTTGCTGCCTTCGGCGCGACCAATTTCTCCCTGGCACTGGTGCTCTTCCTTGCCGGGGCGAAGCGGATGCCGCCAGCGGAGGCGGCGCTGATCGGCACAATGGAAATCGTGCTCACGCCGTTCTGGGTCTGGCTGCTGTTTTCCGAAGAGCCGCCCGTCGCCACGTTTTTCGGCGGCGCGATCATCCTCGGCGCAGTGATCTGGCACACGGCCATCGACGTCAGCCGCAGCCGGCGACCGCATCGCGCCTAAAGCCTTTAGGCGTCGATCAATCTTCCGGGACGATCCGGAAAACCGCCGTATTCGCGGGATCAGTTACTCCCCTGCACAGCGAGCTATGGCGACTTTGCCGACTGTCGTCTTTGCGTTGCACCCATGTCGTTTTCTTGATCGCTGTTTTCCGTCAGGCATGGTTTGTTTGTGGTGTTCAAGGCGCTATCTCGCAAACTGGCGAAATGGGCATTGGGAAGCCGGCCTGACGCGCCGACGCTCCCAGCAGCGGTAGGAGAACTGAAATCCTCAAGGAAATCGCCGGATAGAAATCCGGAAAGATATCGAGATGGATCGAAAGGAGATTCTGGAGCTGGAAACCAGCTCTTGGCAGAGCAAATCGACGGATTGCAGGCAGACGATCACGAGCGGAACGACAGGCGAAAGCCATGGCGTTTACTCCTCTTCTCCATTCAATCTGTCCCTTTTGCAAAATCCGAATATCGCCCGATGCGGCGGTATCCTCGTGTTGTGGACACCGGGCTGCTGAGGAGGCAGGCCGGAGGGAAGGTTGCCATCGGCTGCATTGGTTGCAGATCGAGGCATTCAAACAAGTGGGAGGAATTCATGAGTAAAAATAGAGGCGTCGTCTATCTCCGGCCGGGCAAGGTCGAAGTTCGCGACATCGACGACCCGAAGCTGGAAGCGCCTGACGGCCGCCGCATCGAACACGGCGTCATTCTGAAAGTGATTTCTACCAATATCTGCGGCTCCGATCAGCACATGGTCCGCGGCCGCACGACGGCGATGCCGGGCCTGGTCCTTGGTCATGAAATCACCGGCGAGATCATCGAGAAAGGCATCGATGTCGAGATGCTCGAAATCGGCGATATCGTCTCGGTGCCTTTCAATGTCGCCTGCGGCCGCTGCCGCTGCTGCAAGTCTCAGGATACCGGTGTCTGCCTGACGGTAAACCCGGCCCGCGCCGGCGGTGCTTATGGTTATGTCGACATGGGCGGCTGGATCGGCGGACAGGCACGCTACGTCACCATTCCCTACGCAGATTTCAACCTGCTGAAAATCCCCGATCGGGACAAGGCAATGGCGAAGATCCGGGATCTCACCATGCTCTCCGACATCCTGCCCACCGGCTTCCATGGCGCAGTGCGGGCAGGCGTTGGCGTCGGCTCGACCGTCTATGTCGCAGGCGCAGGCCCCGTCGGCCTTGCGGCTGCCGCTTCGGCTCGCATTCTCGGCGCCGCAGTCGTGATGATCGGTGACTTCAACAAAGACCGTCTGGCGCATGCGGCGAAGGTCGGTTTCGAACCGATCGACCTGTCGAAGAGCGACCGTCTTGGCGACATGATCGCGCAGGTCGTCGGCACCAACGAAGTGGACAGCGCCATCGATGCTGTCGGCTTCGAGGCCCGCGGCCACTCGGGCGGGGAACAGCCGGCGATCGTGCTCAATCAGATGATGGAGATTACCCGTGCCGCCGGTTCGATCGGCATTCCCGGCCTCTACGTTACCGAGGATCCAGGTGCTGTCGACAATGCCGCCAAACACGGCAATTTGTCGCTTCGCTTCGGCCTCGGATGGGCCAAGGCGCAGTCCTTCCACACCGGCCAGACTCCGGTGATCAAATACAATCGTCAACTCATGCAGGCGATCCTCCACGACCGACTGCCAATTGCCGATATCGTCAACGCCAAGGTCATCCCGCTCGACGATGCCGCCAATGGATATGAGAGCTTCGACCAGGGAGCGGCGACGAAATATGTCCTCGATCCGCATGGCGAGGTGGCGAAAGCCGCATAGCGACATTACTGCACACATAGGAATGGCCGGGCGAAAACCCGGCCATTCCGCATTCTCGAAAAATTGGACGGCGAACTACTGGATGCTGAACGGGAAATATTTGGCGTTGATCATGTCATAGGTTCCGTCCGCCTGGATGCTCTTCAACGCTTCGTTCAGACGTGTCAGACGCTCCTTGTCATCCAAGCGCAGCGCTATACCGGCGCCTTCACCAAAATAGGTGACGTCGACCAGGTCCGGCCCCTTGAACTCGCAGCAGCTTCCAGCCTTGGTGTTGGCAATCCAATCATAGATGGCCAGTTTATCCTCGAGGATAATGTCGACGCTCCCATCCGCCAGACCCTTGTACAATTCCGGCGAAGACCGAAACACCGTCTTTTTCATTGCCGGATAAAGATGGTTGGCATAGGATTCCTGCGCTGTCGACGACGTCACCCCAAGAATTTTGTCGCTGAGGGCGGCGGGGCTGACATCGCTGATCGACGAATCCTTCCGGGCGATGAACACCGACGGGCTGTTGTAGTATTTTTCAGTGAAGGCAACCTTTTGACGTCGCTCAAGGCTCATCGACATGGATGAGATGATCGCGTCGTATTTGTCGGCAACGAGATCGGGGATGATGTCGTCCCACTTCTCGATGATAAATTGGCATTCAAACTTGCCGACCTCGCACAGCGCATTGGCAATATCGATATCGAAGCCCTGAAGCTTGTTGTTTGAATCGAGATAGTTGAAGGGCGGAAATGCACCTTCGACGGCAATTCTCATTGGCATGCGATCCTGCGCAGCCACCTCGAGCGGCGCGGCCGCCGCTAACAAGACACCGATCCCGCCCGCCATCAGCGTTCCGCGCAATATGGTCTGAATGGATATGCGCAACATCGTCGGGAGCTCCTTGGGGCATAGTCGATCTCGCGCCATAGTGGGCCACAGCTTTTAATTCTACGTGAACGCTTCTTTGTTAGCGTCGACGAATGCGCCCGTGTCGTGGTGTTCAGGGGTCTAGGCTTGCAGATCGTTCTTCCTTCCAGCTCCAATACGTTTCAGCAATCCTGGATCGCCTCCGGGAGAATTCTGTTCCTTATTGCCGTCAGCGGGCTCGGAGCGATCGGGCTTGTCGTACTCTCGGCGCTCTGGGCAGGAACCGAAAGCGATGCCGCAGCCCTCGATCGACAGCGTCAGCTTGTGAATGCCCGCCTGCGCGAACAGGTCGATCAAGTCGCGCATGTTATCGGCCAGTTCGGCAATGGCTACCTCGCACGTGTCTATCCTGCCGCCCTTTCGACCGAAGGCTCCTCCGGCCTCGATGCCGTTTTGACGGCAGCAGCCGGGAGTGCGATCGGCCAGACGGCTATGTCGGCGTTCGGCTACGACCAGGCCTTTGTTGTCGATGAAAAGGCGCAACTGCTCATGCTGGCGGACGCCCAAACGGAGAAGCGGTACCGCTGGATGAGGCCTCTCTTTTTGCCTCTCCTTCAGGATGCCCGCTTTGGGGTCAGGCGAAGCACGGCTTTGAACGAAAGAACGCCATCCTCAATGGAAGCCCGCCTTGCGAGCGCCGCCCATTCCAACCGTGCTCTGGCCAATCTGATGCGGCTCGAGGGCCGGCCGACCATCGTCGGCGTCGTCGCCATTAACGAGGCTGCCGGGGGACAGCGCCAGCCGATGCGGCAATTCCTGATCGTCGTGCGCTTTATCGATGGTGCGGCGCTGGACGAATTGAGCCGGCAACAGGGCCTTAACGGCGCCCGCTTCGCGCGCACTGCCGATGCGGACGAAAATGAGGTTGCGTTCCAGATTGACGCCACGGCAAACGGCGAACCGATCGGCTTTATCGTATGGCGGCCGGATCTTCCAGGTTCGAGGGTGATCGGTCGATTGATGCCGGCGCTTTCGATTGCCGCCTTGGTGATCGCGATCCTGTTCTCGGTCTTGCTGGTGCGCCTGCGAAGGAGTCTCGGCGAGTTGAAGAAAAGCGAGCTGCATGCAAGGCAGCTTGCCTTGCATGATGTGCTCACCGATCTTCCCAACCGCGCTTTGTTCGCTATGAGATTCGACGAGTGCCTGGCCGAGACGCAGAATTCGACCGAGCGCTCGGCGGTCGCACTTCTCGACCTCGATCGCTTCAAAGCGGTGAACGACACATTCGGCCATGCCGCCGGCGATGAACTCATCAGGATGGCCGCCGAGCGGATCCGCTCGCTGCTTCGTCCGGGCGACACGCTTGCCCGGCTAGGGGGCGACGAATTTGCGCTGCTTCTCCGGGACATCAAAGATCATGACCACGTTTTGCCGGCAATATGCGAAGCGATCGTTGCCGAACTTGGCAAACCCTTCCCGCTTTTGCGCGGCGAAGCGGTTGCGCGCGTCGGCGGCTCGATCGGCGTGACCGTCGTGCCGGATGCCGGGCGGAATGCCGATGACATCATGCGCTACGCCGACGTCGCGCTGTACGAGGCAAAGATGGGCGGCCGAGGCCAGTGGCGTCTCTATTCACCGTCCATGGACGGCGGCCGAAATGCACGCGACATTCTCAAGAACGAATTGCGGGAAGTTCTGGCCAAAGGCATGGCCTCAGATGGTCCACACGCCGATCCGGTTTCGAACCGGCCGGACTTCGGATCGCTCGAGGTCTATTACCAAACGGTCCATCGCGCTGAGGCAGGATACGCGGCGTCGGGCGCGGAAGCTCTCGTGCGTTGGCGTCACAGTCAGCGCGGGCTGTTGACGCCTGCCAGCTTCATCCCTGTCGCCGAGGAGGGCGGCCTCATCGACGCTCTCGGTTTCTGGGTCTTGCGCGAAGCCTGCAGAGCCGCCTGCAAATGGCCGGAGGACACGTTTGTTGCGGTCAACGTGTCTCCTGCCCAGTTGAGAAGACCGAATTTCGCCGAGGAAGTTTTCGCCGTGCTTGAGGAGAGCGGTCTGCAGCCGTCCCGGCTCGAGCTCGAACTCACCGAGTCCTCACTGATCGAGGACAACTCGGACGTTTATACGGTGCTGAAGTCGTTGCGCAGCCGGGGTGTCCAGGTTTCGCTGGATGATTTCGGAACTGGCTTTTCATGCCTCAGCCATCTCCTGCGCTTCGATATCGACCGCATCAAGATCGATCGATCGTTCGTCTCACAGCTCGGCACCAAGGCCAATGGGGCGGCAATCATTGGCGCCATCGTCGCGCTCAGCCGTAACCTCGGTATCTCGACGACGGCCGAAGGGGTCGAAACCGATTATCAACGCGACTTTCTGGCCGCCCTCGGCTGCACCGACCTCCAAGGCTACTTCTTCTCCAAACCCGTTCCTATTGGCGAGCTTGATAGTTTCCGGAAAGCTGAAAGCGCCGCTGGGTTACTGACGACCGCCCGAGGCGCCGTCGCGTGAGAGGCTTCAGATCTTCCGCAGGCTAGGGGAACTTTCGCCCCGCGTCGCGGTTGACGCGCGAAGACCGAATGGAGGATGTGATGGGCGAGGTCGGGGAATGGCGGCACCTTTGCGTCGACATGCAGCGGATGTTTGCCGAAGACACGCCGTGGCACGTTCCCTGGATGGTACAGATCTCTCCCCAGATCGAAGAGCTGGCCGGGCGGCATCCGTCGCGAACGATCTTTACCCGCTTCCTGCCACCCGAGCGTGCGGACGACATGCCGGGGAAATGGCGGGATTATTACCAGAAATGGTGGATGATGACGGGCGAACATCTTCCGCGCGGCTTCATAGATCTCGCCCCATCGCTGGCCTCGTTGGTTCCGCCGGCAAGGCACTTCGACAAACGCACTTATTCGCCTTGGATCGACGGCCGCCTGCATCCGATCCTTCAGTCGGAGCGGGTCGATACGCTTGTGATAACGGGCGGTGAAACGGATGTCTGCGTGCTTGCCACGACGCTCGGCGCGATCGATCTCGGCTATCGTGTCATCGTGCTGAACGACGCCGTCTGTAGCGGCGCCGACGATACGCATGACGCGTCACTGGAACTTCTGCACGATCGGTTTTCCGTGCAGCTCGAACTCATGGATACCGAAGAGTTTTTGAGATGCGTTGGCTAGTACGCTTGGCGTGACGATGAAGGCTTCGCCGTAATACTGCTCATCGCCTCCACCGACAGTGGCTGCATGACGGGAGGCGTCGGTGGCGACGACCATGGGCGTGAGATTCCCTGCTTCCGTCATTGCTAGGTGCGAATGATATGATCTTGGCCCATCCGGCCAGTTGCCACGGATGACCGAGAGGTCGGCCTTAGCGCCTGCCGATCGATGGACTAAACACCATGAGGCTCAGGACCTCAAAGAGCACCTGTGCTGCGGCGTGCGCCGTGTTGGTCGTTGCGTCATATTGCGGGGCGACTTCGACGACGTCACCACCCACCAGGTTTATCCCCTTCAGTCCGCGTATCAGTTCAAGGACTTCACGCGTGGTCAATCCACCGACCTCGGGCGTGCCCGTGCCGGGCGCAAAGCTCGGATCGAGGCTGTCGACGTCGAAGGAAAGATAGGTGGGGCCGTCGCCGACGATGGATTTTGTCTTGGCAATGACGGCCGCAATCCCCATTCCGCTGATGTCCTCTGCGTGGATCACGGTCATTCCCGAAGCGTAGGAGAATTCCCACAAATATTCCGCTGAACCGCGGATGCCGATCTGGATAGTCCGTGTCGGATCGAGCACGCCGTCAAGCACCGCATTGCGGAACGGCCCACCGTGATGAAACTTCGTCTGATCGAAAGCGCCGCTTGTATCGCAATGGGCATCAATATGGATGAGGCCGACCGGTTGGTGCCGGCCGATGGCCTTCAATATCGGGTGGCTGATGGAATGATCGCCTCCGACGGAAAGCGGGGCCACGCCGGCATCGACGATCTGGCCGATCCGCTTTTCGATGTCGTCGTGGCTGAGTTCTAACCGGTAACGGCTTTGGAACGATATGTCGCCGATATCGGCGACCCGAAGATCGAAGACCGGCGCCGTAGCGAGAACATGATTGTAGGGGCCGATCCTTTCGATGGCGCGAAGTGCTCTCGGTCCGAAACGCGAGCCTGGACGATTGGTGACGCCAAGATCCATGGGGATCCCGGTGATCGCAACCTGGAGATTGCCGAAATCCGGATCATCGGCCGCGACCTGCATGTAGGGTGCGCTGAGGAAGGTCGGCACTCCGGCGTATGGCGCCAGTCTCGTGCCGCTCTTGGAGATGATCTTCTCCGCTACTTTGCGAAACTTCTCATCGAATATCTCGCCGCCATTGGCGTCTGCAAATTCTGCGCGCAGTTGCTCGAGCCGCGTTTTATCCCACACCATATGCATGCGTCTCCGCTTCAGGTCCGTCTCGTCAGACAAAGAGGTTGAGAAAACAATTGGTATCGTTGTAGCAATCGGTATCAAAGAGAAATCGATATGATCGCTGCAAAACCCAATTCCCTCGTTGCCCGCCTCTCTGCCCCGCCCATTCCTTCCGTCGTCGCCTGGAGCCACGAATACAAGGGGGGAAAAGGGCCACTCATCGATTTGTCGCAAGCTGTGCCCGGCTATCCCGCGCATCCGGAGATGCTTCGGCTTCTCGCCGAGGCGGCTGGGCAACAGGCGATGACAGGATACGGGCCGATCGAGGGCGAACCTTTATTGCGCAAGACCTACGCGGCTCACGTTGCCGAATTTTACGGCGCCGACCTTTCCGCCGGCAATATCCACATTACCGCCGGCTGCAATCAGGCGTTCATGTGTTCGGCAATCTCGCTTGCCGGCGCCGGCGATACCGTCGCGCTGACCAATCCCTTCTATTTCAATCACGATACGACGCTGTCGATGCTGGGGATCGGTCGACGGCTGGTCGATTGCGACCCAGCCTTCGGCTTTCTTCCCGATCCAGGTTCGGCCGAGGCGGCCCTTGCGGCCGGCGCGAAGATGCTTGCCGTCGTCACACCAAACAATCCCACCGGGGCCGTGTATCCGCCGAGCCTGCTGCATGAGCTTTTCGTTCTCTGCCGGAGATACGGCGCCTGGCTGATCCTCGATGAAACCTATCGCGATTTCCTCGGCGAGGATAACGGACGGCCACACTCACTCCTCTCAGAGCCGGGCTGGGAAGACACGCTCGTTCTTCTCTACAGCTTCTCGAAATCCTTCTGCATCCCCGGTCACAGGCTGGGTGCAATCACGGCAGGGCCTAAACTCATCGCCGAGATCGCCAAGGTGATGGACAATATGCAGATCTGCGCGCCGCGCTCGGCCCAGATCGCCGTTGCATCGGCGATCCCGGCGCTTGCCGATTGGCGGGCCGGCAACCGGCTGGAGATTGCTCGCCGGGCGGACGCTTTGAGGTTGGTCTTTTCCGGGCTGCCGGATTGGGAGATCGGTGCGATTGGCGCCTATTTCGCCTTTGTCCGCCATCCCCACGCCGATCGATCGTCTTCCGAAGTTGCCGAGAAACTCGCCAAGGAATCCGGCATCGTTTGTTTGCCCGGCGCCTATTTCGGCGAGGGCCAGGAGCGTTACCTCAGACTTGCCTTTGCCAATGCGGATGTCGCCTCGATTGGGCTATTGTCCGAGCGCCTTCGCTAGACCGTTTTGATCAACCTCCGCCGGAAGTTCATGATAGCCGCCGCGCCAGTAGAGCAGCGGCCCTATGCCCTGCCGGATTTCCATTGCGCAAACATGTCCGACCAAAATGGCATGGGAATTGTAGTGGAAAGCGGTTTCGAGCTTGCAGTCCAGGACCGTCAGGGCGTTTTCAAGGGCGGCCGCGCCGGTCTTGAGGCGATACCATCCTGCACCGCCGTAGCGTTCGGCGCCCTTTCGTCCGTCAAGACCGGCAAAGGATTGCGCCACCTGTTGCTGGTCGGCGGCGAGCACGTTGACGCAGAAGCAGCCGTACCGCTGCAGCGCCGGCCATGAGGAAGACGCTCGGTTGACGCTGACGATGACGGACGGCAACTCCGCCGATAGCGAGGAGACCGACGTTGCCGTGAAGCCGGTGCGGTGTTGCCCGTCGCCGACCGTAATCACGCTGACGGCACCCGCCAGATGACGCATCGAAAGCTTGAAGTCCGCTTCGCTGATCAAAGCCTCGACACTCATCGGGCTGGCTCTTTTGTTTTGGCAAAGCGGTTTACCGGCATTGAAAGACCGAGGTTTTCGCGCAAGGTCTTGCCTTCGTATTCCTCGCGGAACAGCCCGCGGCGTCGAAGCTCTGGCAGGACAAGCCGCACGAAGTCGTCGAGGCTGGACGGCAAGGTCGGAAACATCAGGATGAAGCCGTCGGCGGCGCGCGTTTCGAACCATTCCTCCATGAAGTCGGCAATCTGGGCCGGCGTGCCCGTCATGCCATTTCCGGTATGCTTCTCGGCATAGTGCCGGATGAGCTCGCCGACGGTGCGGCCGCTTCTGACGAAATCGACCAGCTCGTCGAACAAGGCGCGTGATCCCTTGGGCGCCGCCGGCAGCCGATCCATGGGGAAAGGCTTGTCGAGTGCGACGTCGCGCAGGTCCGCCTCGAGGAATTCGGAGAGCATCAGCCGGCCGACATCCGGATGCATCTTGTCGATCAGATAATCCACCTTCGCCTTTGCCTCGGCTTCAGTTTCACCGACGTTGATCACGATGCCCGGCATGATTTTCAGATCGTCCGGATCGCGCCCATGGGCCGGCATCCGGCTCTTGACGTTTTCGTAGAAGGTCCGGTTTCGGTCGATATTCGATGCCAGGCTGAAGACGATCTCCGCCGTGCGTGCCGCCATGTCCATTCCGGGTTCCGAACCGCCCGCCTGGGCGATGACAGGACGGCCCTGGGGCGTTCGCGCGATGTTGAGGGGTCCGCGAACCTGGAAGTGCGTGCCTTTGTGATTGAGCGTGTGGTGCTTGTCCTTGTCGTAGTAGACACCGTTTTCACGGTCGAGAAGCAGTGCGCCGTCCTCGAAGCTGTCCCAAAGACCGAATACGACATCGACGAACTCGTTGCCACGCTCGTAGCGTAACGCATGCGGGTCGAGCCCTTCACGATTGAAATTGTAGCCGGTTTCGTCGTGGTCGGAGGTGACGACATTCCAGCAGACACGGCCCTTACTCAGATGGTCGATCGAGGCGAACAAGCGCGCGACATTGTATGGTTCGTAATAACTCGTCGATACCGTCGCCACGAGACCGAGGTCATTGGTGGTGACCGCCAGAGCCGAAAGCAGCGACAGCGGTTCGAAACGGTTCATCTTGGTTGGAATGCGGGCAAGCGCTTTCGGATCGCCGACGGCAGCGGCAGGAGAATCCGCCATGAACATGAAATCGAATTTGGCCGCCTCGGATCGTTTGGCGACATCGAGCAGATGGGCGAAGTCGTTGGCGCCATTGACGTCGCTTGCCGGATGCAGCCAGGAGGCCGGGTGAAAGCCGAATGTGTAGACGAAAGTCCCGAGTTTCATCTTGTCGGTTCGCGCCATCGAGCTCTCCTGCTATGTCGGCCACGCCGCCAACGGTGGAGGGCGACTGCGTAAATTATCGCCAGGCGCAAATTTTCATCAATATCGCTCAGCTAGGTTCCGTTTTAGTTTTTCTAAAGTATCGGCTTAGGCGCTGACGCCAGGGCCTGCTGACGGGAAATAGCAATGAGCCACTCGCGGAATTCGTGCCCGTGGGGCTTCTGCAAGGCCGCACGGTCCCAGGCGAGAAAATAGCTTTCGCGCAGTGCAATGCGCAGGTCGACGGGAATGACCAGCGTTTGCGCTTCAAGCTCGTCTGATATCATCGACATTTGTGCGAGCACGACGCCGCGCTTGTTGACAGCAGCATCAATCGCGCTGCTCGAAAGAGTGAAGGAAAGGCCCGGCGACGACGCATCGAGGGGGACACCGGCCTTGGCGGCAAACTCCGCCCAGCTGGGATAAGGGGTGAAGTGCCGTTCCCACTCGACATGGAGGAGGGGCTTTTCGAAAAGATCGCGAGCCGCATGCGCGCGATCCTGCATCAGCGCCGGCGAGCAGGCAGGCACCACCCAATCGCGGAACAGTTCGGTATAGTGTTCGTGCTGGAGGACGTCCGATCCATAGCTGACGCGGAAATCGACATCGTCGAAACCGATCCGGGGCTCTTTGTCGCGTCCGATAATCCTCACTGGAACTTCGGGATGAAGCGCCTGCCAGTCGAAGATGCGCCTGCCGATCCATTTGTTGACGACGGAGGAAAGCGCACTGAGCACCAGCGCCGTCTCGTTGCGCGCCTTTTCCAACAATTGCTGGGCCAGCGCAAATTGCTCGAACCCCTTCGATATCTCCTGATGGTAGAGCCGGCCCCAGGCGGTCAGCTCGACGGTTCGCCCGCTGCGTTCCAGAAGCGAAATTCCAAGAAAGCTTTCGATCTTGCGGATCTGCTGGCTGATGGCGCCCGGCGAAACCCTGAGCTCCAGCGCCGCTGCCGTCACGCCGCCGCAGCGCCCCACCGCCTCGAACGCCTGCAAACTTTTCAGCGGGATCGCCTTGAGGCGCTCATCGGTCACTTGCAGAACCTCTCGTGATTGGCGTCGAGCTCAATTTGCTGCCGGATGAAACGTCCCCGCAAACTGGAACCGGTCGCCTGGATGGGTGAACTCGACATAGGTCACCGTACGACCGTTCTGCCAGGTCTGGCGGATGAGGCTAAGGCAGGCCTCGCCGCGTTCCGTCTGCAGGATCCGCGCCGTCGTGGTGTCGGCCGAAACGGCGCGAATGACATGTTTGGCCTTGGACCAGGGAACCTCGTCAAGCAGCCATTTGCCGGGCGGAGTTGAAGCAAAGCTCTCCTCTCTCGCCCGTGGGACAGCATCGAGCATGATGATCCGCCGCTCGATGGCATTCGGCCTGCCATCGACGATATGCAGGCATTGGAGCCTGAGGACTTCTGCATCGGCAGGTTCCGACAGCTGCTGCGCCTCCGCCTCTCCAAGGCGCTCGATCTTGCGGGCGAGGATTTCGAAGCGGTGTTCGTGCCCGGCCAGTTCCGCTTCGGTGCTGATATCCTGGATATCCATCACCGTGCGGTCGATCTGGGGCGATGCGACAAACGAACCTGTCTTGCGCCGTCTGACAATCATGCCGCGCTCGGCAAGCGCCGACAGCGCCTTGCTGACGGTCATCCGCGAGCACCGATATTCCGCCGCGAGTTCGTGTTCGACGGGAATACGGTCACCGGGCCGCCAATCGCCGCTGATGATCTTCGTCTCGACATCGGTGAAAATACGTTGATAAATCGACACCAAGCCCGCACCTCATCCGGCGTCAGCGACCATAAATACGGGAACGGTCATGCCAGCGAGATCGACGCCACCCGGCACAAATTTTGCGTTCCTCGTCTTTTACATTGACACTCTAGGCCAGCCTATATCTATTTGTATAGTCAAAAGCGGAGCATAGAAATCCGCGCAGAGGAAATCGAAGTCGGGAACAAAAACTCCTCCGCCGGGGGAATAAAAACTGGAGAGATGATCATGAAGGCACATTCACTGCTGAAGGGTCTGGTCGGCGCCGCGTTCCTGCTCGGAGCAGCCGTTTCCGCCCATGCCGCCGACACGCTGGCAGCCGTCAAGGCAGCCGGCACCCTCAAGGTCGGCACCGAAACGGCTTTCGCACCGTTCGACTATATCGATGCCGGCGAACACACGGGCTTGAACGTCGACCTCTTTGCCGAGATCGGCAAGGAACTCGGCGTCAAGATCGAGTGGGTCGCCCTTCCCTGGGACGGCGTCTTCCCGGCGCTCGAGGCCGGCAAGTTCGATGTCGTCGCAGGTCCTGCAACGATCACCAAGAAGCGCATGGAGCGCTATCGCTTCACGCCGCCGATCGCCGAAGCAACGATTGCCATTCTGAAGAAGGCTGGCGACACGACGATCAGCAAGCCGGAAGATATTGCCGGCAAGACGATCGGTGTCGGCAAGGCAACTGCGCAGCTCGACCAGCTGAAGGAATTCTCCGCCACGCTGCCGACCAAGGTCGACGTGCGCGAATATCCCGCCTTTACCGAATCCTACGCCGACCTCGCCGCCGGCCGTATTGCCGGCGTTGCCAACTCGCTGCCGAATATCGCCTTCGTCGCCAGCCAGCGAAAGGGCACCTTCGAAGTCGTCCTGCCGCCATTCGGCAAGAAGTCCTATTTCGGCTTCATCGGTCTCAAGGATGCCGACCATGCGCCCCTGATGGATGCGATCGACGCCGCGATGCTCAAGATCAAGGCAGACGGGCGCATGGCAGAGCTGCAGAAGAAGTGGTTTGGTGCATCTTTCGATACGCCTGATGCTGTCAAGGACCCGGCATTCTGATTTGCCGCCGGTGAAACGAACGCGCCCCGCCAGTGGTCGGGGCGCAATCTGCCGTGGCATCAGAGTTCACGGCCGCAGCGCCCAGGCAAACATCGCCCATGTCCATCAAGCTTTTCGAACTGCTTCTGCAAGCCTCGATCTACACGGTGACGATCAGCGTGGTTTCTATCCTGATCGGCTTTGCGATCGCGATCGTTATTTCCGCCATGTTGCTTTCGCAGCAACGGCTTTTGGTGCTGCCGGCGAAGATTTTCATCAGTTTTTTTCGCGGAGTGCCGCTGCTGGTGCAGCTGTTGCTGATCTATAACCTGCTGCCGGCGATCGACATCAACGTGCCGAGCATCGTTGCGGCCATCGTTGGTCTGTCGCTGTGTACGGCAGCCTACCAAGCTGAAAATCTGCGCGGCGGTTTTGCCAGCGTTCCCATGGGCCTGGTCGAATCTGCCGAAATGGTTGGCATGAGTCCCGTTCAGATCTTCCGTCGTATCAAGGCCCCGATCGCCCTGCGCCTGACCTTTCCAGCACTCGTCAACGAAGCGATCCTTATCCTGAAAGCGTCTTCGCTGGTCTCGGTCGTGGGCGTCATCGAGCTGACGCGCATGGCCCAGGATCTTGCCGGCAGCACCTTCCTGCCGCTTGAGATTTTCGCTTCCGCCGGTCTAATCTATTTCATCATCAATTGGATCGTCGCCCTTGCGGGCGGCCTGATCGAACGCTCCCTGCCGGGAGTGCCGCGATGACCTTCGACATCAATGTGATTTTCAACAATTTTCCGGAAATCCTCAGCGGCGCATGGCTCACCATCGTCATCTGGATCGTCACCACGCCGACCGCTGCCGCGCTCGGCTTCCTTGTTGCCGTTGCCAGGCGTTTTGGCGGCGTTGTCCCGGACAAGGCATTCGGCGTTGTCATCGCAGTGCTGCGCGGCACGCCCTTCTTGATTCAGATATTCCTCGTCTACTACGGCGGCCCCTTCGTCGGATTGTCACTCGATCCGATCCCGGCCGGCGTCATCGGCCTTTCCATCTACGGCGCGGCTTATTTCAGCGAGATTTTCCGTTCGGGCTTTGCCGCCGTCCCGAAGGGACATATCGAGGCCGGCCTGTGCGTTGGCCTGACACAAGGGCAGATCGTCCGACGCATATTGCTGCCGGAGATGACCATGCTGGTGTTGCCGCCTTCGGTCAACATGACGATCATCCTGATGAAGGAGACGGCCGTGCTGTCCATCATCACCGTGCCGGAGTTGACGGCGACGTTGAGTGCGATCGGTTCGCAGCAATATGCTTTCGTCGAGGCGCTCTTCGTGCTTGCCCTTTTTTATTGGGCGCTGGTGGAAATCACCGGCTGGCTCGGTCACCTCGCCGAAACGAAACTCTCAAGATTCAGGTTTTTCAACATATGAGCATTCCTGCGATCGCAGTCAAAAATCTCGTCAAGACCTTTGGCGGTTCCACCGTGCTGCAGGGCATCGACCTCGACATCGTTCAGGGACAGGTTTCCTGCGTCATCGGCCCATCCGGATCCGGCAAGAGTACGCTGCTGCGCTGCATGGCGTTTCTCGAGGAATCGACGAAGGGTACGATTGCCGTCAACGGCGAGGTGCTTGGCTTTGCGGAAAACGCCAAGGGCGTCCGGGAGCGGGTGCCGGCGGCGGCGAACCGGCGGATCCGATCCCAGATCGGCATGGTTTTTCAGCAGTTCAATCTCTGGCCGCATATGACCGCGCTCGGCAATGTCAGCGAGGCGCTGAAGTCCGTTCACAAGATGAGCCGCAAGGATGCTGAGGAGCGGGCAATGGCCCAGCTCGTCAAGGTCGGCCTCGAGGGCAGGGCAGGGCACTATCCGTCGCAGCTCTCGGGAGGGCAACAGCAGCGCGTCGCCATCGCCCGGGCGCTAGCCCTCAACCCGAAGATCATGCTGTTTGACGAGCCGACCTCGTCACTTGATCCCGAGCTGACCGGCGAGGTGCTCAACGTCATGCGCGATCTCGCCGCCGAGGGCATGACGATGGTCGTCGTCTCCCACGAGATCGGATTTGCCGCGACGGTCGGCCAGCAGATCATCTTTCTCGATCACGGCAAGGTGCTGTTCACCGGCCCGCCGCAGGACGTCTTCAAACGGCCGAGAAATCCCCGCCTCGAGCAATTTCTGGATACCTATATCGATCGCGGCGCCTCGATGCTGCTGTGACGTTCATGTCCTTTCGGATCGTCGGGCAGACCTTCAAGGCCGGCGTCGGGTTCAGGCAGTGTCGTCTTCGAATATTTTGACGGGCCGGTCCCACTGGATGAGCACGACACAGCCGGTCTCGCTCCAGACCGAATGTTCGCTGCCCGGTGCATTGACGATATAACTGCCGCTGATGTAATCGCCCGTCTCGTCGGATTGAACGCCATCGAGCACCAGGATGGTCTCGAGCCCCTCGTGGCGATGGCGGGGAACGGAGGCGCCAGGCTCATATTTCAGCAGCGCCACGCCCGGCTGATCGCCCTCGAAGGGGCGGATCCAGTGAATGGTGACAGCATCGCGGAAAGGGCCGAATTCCAACTCCTTCCAGCCGCCTGAGGTCAGGCGTTCGCGGGTCGTTTCAGGCATGGGCGATGCTTTCCAGAATGTCGTCGATATGGGCGGTCCAGCCGACGATCGCGCCCTGGGCGCGGATCATGGCGATGGCGGCGGCTTTGAATTCGGGGAAATAGCTTTCCGTGGCCTCCTCGGCGAGCAGGCATTCATAGCCGCGGTCGTTTGCTTCGCGCATCGTCGTCTGCACGCAGACTTCGGTGGTGACACCGGCAAAGACGAGCTGACGTATGCCCTTCTGCTGCAACACGGTGCCGAGGTCGGTCGCGTAGAAGGCGCCCTTGCCGGGTTTTTCGATGACGACTTCGCCCTTCACCGGAGCGAGCTCCGGAAGAATTGCCGTGCCGGGTTCGCCCGCGATCAGGATGCGGCCCATCGGGCCTTCGTCGCCGATCCTGAGCGCAGGATTGCCGCGGTCGCGTTTGGCCGGTGGCAGGTCGGAGAGATCAGGCCGGTGGCACTCCATCGTATGGATCACAGGCAGGCCGGCATTGCGGAATCCCTGGATGAGGCGTTTGACATCGGGCACGATCCTGGTGATGCGGCTGACATCGTTGCCGAGGCTGGCGCCGAATCCGCCCGGCTCGGCAAAATCGCGCTGCATGTCGATGACGATGAGGGCGAGCTCATCATGTTTCACCGGAAAGGCGAAGGGTTCTGCCTTGATCCCCATCATCAATGATGCCCCGCCATGTGGGCGCCGATCACGCCGATATCGGCCGAACGCGCCGGTGTCTCGTAAACCAGCTTGCCTTCCGAAATGACCATGATGCGGTCGGACATCTCGAGCAGTTCGTCGAGGTCTTCCGAAAGCAGCAGCACGGCGGCTCCCAAATTGCGGGCCTTCATGATCCGGGCGCGGATTTCGGCAACGGCCGAGAAATCGAGGCCGAAACAGGGGTTGGAGACTATCAGCAGATCGACATCGCCGGTCAGTTCGCGGGCGAGCACCGCCCGCTGCACGTTGCCGCCCGAGAGCGCTGCGATCGGCGAGGAGGAAGAGGCCGTCTTGACCTTGAAGTCGGAGATCAGCGCCGAGGCACGCTTCTTCATGCTGCCCTTGTTCAGCCAGATCGCGTCCTTGCCGTCCAGCTTCAAATCGAAGGTGCGGAACGCAAGGTTCTCGCTCACGGTCATCTTGGGCGCACAGGCATTCTGCAACGGCTCTTCGGGGATGAAACGCACCCTGTTCTTGCGGGTCTCCTCACGGGTGGCGCCGTAAGTCTCGCCATTGACCATGACCTGGCCGCTATCGGTCGGGCGCTGGCCGGCCAGAATTTCCGTCAGCTCCTTCTGGCCGTTGCCGGATATGCCGGCGATGCCGACGATCTCACCGGAGCGGACCGTCAGCGCGTCGATCTCGATCGTCTTCAGGCCGGAGCGATCCGGAGCTTTCACCTGGGTCACAGTGAGCACGGATTTGGCCGCTTCCGCCACCGGCAGACGGCTGTCGAGCTCGGCGAGCTTGACGTCGCCGATCATCATCGCCGCCATCTCGGCGGTGGAGAGCTCGCCGACCTTGCCGGTGCCGACCAGCTTGCCGCGCCGCAGGATCGAGACGGCATCAGCGAACTTCGTCACCTCGTGGAACTTGTGGGAGATCATCAGCACGGTGAGCTCGCCGCGCTCGGTCATCCCGCGGACGATGCCGAGCATCTCATCGGCTTCGGCCGGCGTCAGCACCGAGGTCGGCTCGTCGAGGACGAGGAAGGAACGGCCGAGATAGAGCTGCTTGACGATTTCGAGCTTCTGTTTTTCGCCGGCGGCAAGCTCGCTCACCGGCCTGTCGAGCGGGATCTTGAACGGCATGCGCTCCATGAAAGCCGCCAGATCCTTGCGTTCCCTGGGCCAGTTGATCACCGCGGGCACTTCGGTGCGGCTGATGACCAGGTTTTCCGCACCGGTCAGAGAGGGAACCAGTGTGAAATGCTGGTAGACCATGCCGAGCCCATAGGTCGCGGCATCCTTGGGTGAGGCGACCGCCACCTCGCGGCCGTCGACCGACAACGAGCCTGACGTGGCGTGATAGAAGCCCATGATGCATTTGACGAGCGTCGACTTGCCGGCGCCGTTTTCGCCGAGAAGCGCGTGAAAAGAGCCGGCCGGAACGGCGATAGAGACGTTGTCGAGCGCGGTGAAGCTGCCGAAACGCATGGTCATATCGAGCGTCTCGATGCCGACGGCCTTGCCGGCTTGCGGAAGGGGCGTGTCGCGGACTGTGCTCACTTCATTGCTCCTTTTCGACGATGATGGCGACGGGACCGCCGCCGGGCGGACCCTGGTGTTCGGCGCCGCCGGACACATAGAGATCGGTAATGCCGAAGATGCCGGCGAGAACGCCGCCGACGAAGGCACGGGCATGGCGGGTGCCTGCAATATCCGAGTCATCGAGCATCGTGTGGCGCCTGCCGTCGATCCTGCCGGACGGGTCCGGCTCGGCCTTGGCGAGAACCGCCGCCAGCCGGCTGTTTTCCGGCAGGCGTTCGCGGGCTTTCCTGACGGAATGCGCGTCGATCGCATCCAGCATGACCGCGTGGTCGATCGACAGCGGACCGGACCATTTTGCGCTCATGCCGAGGACGATGATTTCGTGATCGGTGAGTTCGCCCCCGGACGAGGTTGAGGCGCAGCGGGAAAAGAGATCGAAACGTGTGCAGATGTCGGCATCGCCGATCGATGTCGCATCTATCTCGCCGAGTGCCACGGCGACGCCGAGAGCCGAAGCGCCGCGCGAGAGGCCCATGGATTTCAGCGTGTCGTGGGTTGCGACCGTCCTGCCTGCTGCCTCGGCCTCGGCAATCCGGCGCGAGGTGAGCAGGGGACACTTGATCTGCACGAAATGGACATCGGCGGGATCATCGATGCCGGCATCCCTCATCGCGGACTTCACGCCTTCGGCAACGAGCAGGATCTGTTCCCGGCGCCCGAGATGTTCGGGGGGCAGCGCGGGGGTACGCGACACACCAATGGCCAGCGCCCGTTCGCCCGGGGTTTCTACGGTTTCACGCGCAAAAACCGTCCAATGCGGCGAGAGCGCCCCCTCGGTGCCGCCGGACATGATGATCGAGACGCCGTCGACGCCATATCTACTGAACAATGTCTCGAAGCTGCGGGTGGCATAACCGCGGGTAAAATCATTGACGCAGCCGTTGCCTTCCGTCTTGCCGAGAACGGCGACGACGTTGTTCGCCTGAAGGCCGCTGGCAAAGAGCGCCTCGACGCCGGCAACGTCATCGGGGCCGTCGGCTGGCACGCGAAAGACATGGGCACGCAATGACGGCATCAGGGCAGCGCCTCGACTAGAGCCGCGGAATTGGAGACCGAGCCGAAGACGCCGCCCTGCATCTTCACCATCTTGATCGCGGCGAGGTGGTTTCCGTAGTCGGTCGCACCGCAGCAGTCCTCCAGAAGTAGGCATTCGTAGCCGCGGTCGTTTGCCTCGCGCATCGTCGTCGAAACGCAGACATCGGTGGTGATCCCCGTGAGGATAATGTTCTCGATGCGCTTCTGGTTGAGGATGAGTTCGAGGTCGGTGGCGCAGAACGAACCCTTGCCGGGCTTGTCGATGATCGTCTCGCCTTCGATCGGGTAGAGTTCGGGGATGATGTCCCAGCCCGGTTCGCCACGCGTCAGGATTCGGCCGCAGGGGCCGGCATCACCGATGCCGGCGCCGATCCGCTGCGAGCGCCAGCGTTTGTTGGCCGGCAGATCGGCAAGGTCGGGGCGATGGCCCTCGCGGGTATGGATGATGTGATAGCCCTTGGCCCGCATGGCGGCCAGCACACGTTTGATGGGTTCGATCGGCGCCTGCACCAGCGACAGGTCGTAGCCCATATGGTCGACATAGCCACCCTTGCCGCAGAAATCGGTCTGCATGTCGATGATGATGAGGGCGGTATTGTCTGGCCGCAGAGCGCCGTTATAGGGCCACGGATAGGGATCGGCGTCGATAAAATGCCCTTTGGTGTCGACCATCGCGTCCATCATTCTCTCTCCTATTCCGCGGCAGGTTTGAGGGGTTCGCCGTAGCGGCGCATCGGCTTGTCAAATCCGCAGGACGTGCCGTCCTTGACCTCTATTTCGTCTTCCCATGGCAGGCGGTATTTGCCGGCGATGAGGTCGTGCATGTAGGTGTAGGGCGCATCCTGAGCGCCGCCGGCGACGGCGACATAGCCGCGATGGCCGAACTGGTAGATGTTGTTCTCGACGCCCCAGCCGAGCCGGGCCTCGCGCACCAGATCAGGCCGCACCTCGGCGGTGATGATCTCGTTGACGCGGCCGGAAGTGCCGTGGGCGATGATCGTGCCGTCGAAATTGCAGATCATGCCTTCACCCATGGAATCGAACGTGCCGTCCGAGCCGCACATGCAGACATTTGCGGTGACAATCAGATTGCAGAAGGCGTTGGCCTGATTGGTGAAGCGCCAGGCATCGCGGATCGGCGCCGTGTAGCCGGCCGTGCGGATCATGATTTCGGCGCCCTTGTAGGCGCATTCGCGCGCCATCTCCGGGAACATGCCGTCATGGCAGATGATCAGAGCGAGCTTCGCGCCCCGCGGGCCCTCGATGACAGGGATGCCAAGATCGCCGGGCTCCCAGGGCTCGACGGGGATCCAGGGATGCATCTTGCGGTAATAGAGCTTCAACTCGCCCTGATCGTCGATGACGATGCCGGAGTTGTAGGGCATGGCGCCAAGGTTCAGCTCCATGATCGAGAAGCAGCCCCAGATCCGGTTGTCCCTGCAGGCCTGCTTGAAGGCCGCGACCTCCGGCCCGTCGAGCGTGCACATGATCTCCGGATTGATGTCCATGGAAAGGCCATGCAGCGCGTATTCGGGAAAGACGACGAGGTCCATGCCCGGCTGGTTGCGCCGCGCTTTGGCCACCAGATCGACGATCACCTGCGTCTGTTTTGCCAAGTCCGCTTTGGTAACGGTCACCGGCAGCTGGAGCTGCACCAGGCCGATACCGACGCCGTGTTCGGATTTGTTGAGACCGCCAAGTCCGTTCATCGAAAGGCTCCGTTATTTCGTGAGCGAGAGCGCACCCGGCGCACCGGCGAGCGAACGGGTGGGCGAGGAGGTGGCGATCAGGATGATGAGGGTGAGCACGTAAGGCGCGGCGTAAAAAAGGTAGTAGCCTTGCGTGACGCCGACCGATTGCAGCGCCGGGCCGAGCGCGCCAGCACCGCCGAAAAGCAGGGCAGCGAGAAAGCAGCCGATCGGATTCCAGCGAGCGAAGATGACGAGAGCCACCGCCATCAGGCCCTGACCCGACGAGATGCCTTCGTTCCAGGAGCCCGGATAGTAGAGCGAGAGATAGGCGCCGCCGATTGCCGCCAGCGAACCGCCCACTGCCGTTGCCAGCAAGCGAACCCGGTCCGGATGGATGCCCATGGCCCGGGCCGCGTCGGTGCTGTCGCCGACGACGCGCAGGATCAGGCCGATGCGGGTATTCTTGAAGGCCCAGAACAGGAAGAGGGCAAGTGCCGCGCCGATGAAGAACAGCACGTTGATATTGAGCGCCGCCTGGACTTGCGGAGTGCTCGACCAGCCGCCGAGCGGGATCGAGGGCAGTTTCGGCGCCACCGGCTGGATGAAGGATTTGCCGAGGAAGAACGCCATGCCGAGACCGAACTGCATCATGGCAATGCCGATGGCGATGTCGTTGACCTTGGGGAATTTGCAGATCCAGCCGTGTATAAGGCCGAAGGTCGCGCCCGCCACCATTGCGGCCAGCACGCCGAGGGTCGGGGAGCCAGTCATGACGGCCACCGCATAGGCCGTCATGGCGCCGAAGACGAGCGTGCCTTCGAGGCCAAGATTGATGCGGCCGGAGCGTTCCGTGATCGTCTCGCCGAGGCTGACGAAGATGAAGGGCGTGGAAACGCGGATGGCGCCGGCGAAGATCGCCAGCGGCACGCCCCAGATGCCGATGCCTGTCTCTTCCATCAGAGGCTCCTTTTCCAGAGGTCGGGATTGAAGATCTTGAAGCGGCCGTAGAAGGTCTCGCAGAAGAGAATGACGATGAAGAGCGTCCCCTGCAGCACCAGAACCGTAGCATCCGGCAGGCCCATGCGCCGCTGGATGAGGCCGCCCGAGGCGTCGATGCCACCGAGCAGGATCGCGACCGGAATGATCGCCAGCGGATTGTGCCTGGCGAGGAAGGCGACGAGGATACCGGTATAACCGTAGCCGGCGGCAAGCGAGGCGTTGGCACTTCCCTGCACCGCCGCCACTTCGATCATGCCCGCCAGACCGGCAAAGCTGCCGGCAAGCGCGGTAAATCCGGCAATCAGCTTGCCCACCGGCAGCCCCTGGATCTGCGCGGCGCGCACGTTGCCGCCGGCGATGCGGGCGGCAAAACCATAGCTCGTCGCCTCGATCACGATCCAGGAGATCATGCAGGCGAGGATGCCGATGACGAGGCCCCAATGCACGTCCATGCCGGGAATGTTGCCGAGCATGTAGTCCGCCGGCAGCGGCCTGGTCGACGGCTTGTTGAGGCTTGCAGGATCGCGCAGCACCCCTTCGACAAACTGGTTCATCAGGGCGATGGCGATATAGGAGAGCAGCAGCGACGAAATGGTTTCATTGACGCCGCGATAGTGCCGCAGGAAACCGGCAAGGCCGATCCAGATGCCGCCGACCACCATGGCAGCGATTGCCATCAGAATGAGAGTGAGGAAAACAGGCGCGGTGCCGGCGAGCGGCAGAGCCATGGCTGCGGCGGCAACGCCGCCCAGCACGACCGCTCCTTCCCCGCCGATGATGACGAGGCCGAGGCGGGCGGGCAGGGCGACGCAGAGTGCCGTCAGGAGAAGGGGTGCGGCACGACTTAAGCTGTTCTGCACCGAAAACCAGCTGCCGAAACCGCCGGTATACATCAGTTGGAAGAGGGTGGCCGGCGACTTGCCGACCGCCAGGATGAAGAGGGAGAAGAGCGCAAGACCGATCAGGATGGCCGCGAGGCCGATGACAACAGGCTCGGCTCGCCGCGCGATCCATTCGAAGATGGGGCGCAGCGACACCGGTTTTTCCGTGATGGCTATTGCGGGATCATTGGCCTCGATGGTCATGGCGCTTCTCCCTTCGCGGTTTATGCCGTGGACCCGACGACGCCCTCGACCAGATAATTCATGCTCTCGAGCTCGATCGCGTCTTCGGCGTAGCTCTTGTCGGCAGCCACGACGGTGTCGCCCTTATTGTCCTTCAACGGTCCCTTGAAGACCGAGAAGCCGCCCTTCATCATCTCAGCCTGCGTGGCTTCGAAGGCCTTGCGGCCCTCTGCCGACACGGCGGGACCGAGCGCGCTCATCTTCACGAAGCCGTCCTTCAGGCCGCCGCGCACGAAGTTGCCGAGCTTTTCGCCGGCCTGCGCCTTCTTGACGAAGTCGCTGTAGACGTTCCCCCAGGCCCATTCGGCGCCGGTCAGGTATTTTTCCGGAGCAAGCGGGCTCTGGTTGGCGTGATAGCCGCAGACGAAGGCGCCGCGGCCGGCGGCCGTCTCGACGACCACTTTGGGGCTGTCGACGTGGCAGGTGATGACGTCGACGCCCTGGTCGACCAAGGCGTTGGTGGCTTCGGCCTCCTTGACGGCGAGCGACCATTCGCCGGTGAAGATCACCTGGCAGGTGATACCAGGATCGACTGCGCGCGCTCCAAGCAGGAAGGCGTTGATATTCTGCAGGACCTGCGGGATCGGCTTGGCGGCGACGAAGCCGATCTTCTTGCTCTTCGTCGCATGGCCGGCGGCAATGCCGTTCAGATACTGGCCCTGGAAGATATAGCCGAAATAGGAGCCGGTGTTCGCCGGGTTCTTGCCCTCCTGCCAGAGGCCGCCGCAGTGGCGGAACTGGATGTCGGGATGTTTGGCGGCCACGGCCAGCATGTGCGGGTCGAAGTAGCCGAAGGAGGTCGGAAAGAGCAGGGTCGCGCCATCCAGGTTGATCATGGATTCCATCGTCTTCTGGACGTCGACGGTTTCCGGCACATTCTCTTCTTCGACCAGCGTCACGCCCGATAGCGCCTTGACCACGGCTGCACCTTCCGCATGCGCCTGGTTGTAGCCGTAGTCGTCCTTAGGACCGACATAGATGAAGCCCACGGTCAGCGCTGTTTGGGCTGCGGCGGAGGAGGCGATCAGGCCGGGCATGGCGCCGGCAAGCGCACCGGCAGCGGAAGCCTGGAGGAAATTACGGCGGTTCATGGAAAGGAGTTTGGTCATCGGAATGCTCCTTGCGGCGCTGGGCCGGTTGCGAACGGGTACAGAAAAGTGCATGCAATGCATGTGCCAGAAATTAATCTATTGTTTTTTATAGTTTATCCGCCCCAGCAAGATCTGTGCATTGCAAAGTGCATGCAGATTGATCGAATCTTTGCGTAAAAAGTAATCAATAGATATTTCTTGTTCATTGTTACTGCGCGATTGGCATAAATTCGGATTGCCTGAGGTGCTCGTGCATCGGAAAGCGAAAATTTAACAATATCTTCGCCACTAGATTTGACTTATCGAGTCTCGAACCGCATCTGTATGCAGAATGTTGACGTGAGCAGATTCGTATCGTGAAGCAGACCAGGCGCAGAGAAGTGATCCGTACCGGAACCACCGTCGAACAGATGGTGCGAGCGATTGCCGACATGATCGTCACGGGGGAAATCCTGCCTGGCGCGAAATTGGACGAGGTGTCGCTCGCGGTTCGTTTTGACGTTTCGCGCACGCCGGTACGCGAGGCTCTGCGTGAGCTGGGCGCCATGGGATTGATTGCGCGCGAGCCGAACCGCAGTGCCGTCGTGACCAATGTCACCGAGGCTTATCTGCATTCGATGTTCGAAGCGATGGCCGAACTCGAAGCGATCTGCGCCAGGCTCTCGGCCGAGCGTATGACGGTCGATGAGCGGCGCGCGCTGGAGCTGGAGCATCGGGAATCGGTGAGGCTCGTGCATGCCGGTGCGGAAGAAGAATATTCGGCTCACAATACCGACTTTCACACCCGGCTTTATCGCGGCGCGCACAATGATCATGTCTTCGAGATGGTCACGCAGACGCGGGCGCGCCTCGCGCCCTTTCGGCGGGCGCAGTTCCGTCTGCCCGGGCGCCTGGCAAAATCCTATGAGGAGCACGGCCGGATCGTCACCGCGATCATGCGCGCGGACGCCGCCGCCGCCGGGCAGGCGGCATATTCCCATGTGGAAATTGTCAGCGATGCCAGCGCGGTCTTTGCAACGCCCGGGGAGTAAAGAGGCGCGACGCCTGAAATCACGCGCCGCTACGAAGGCGAAAAGACCACGGCCGGTAAACGCCGAGGTTATGTCCCCGGTCTCTACTCCGCCGCTTCGATGAAGCGGTGACGTTCGTAGAGGAACTTCAGCACGGCTTCACGGCATTTGAGATAGGTCCGGTCGGAGGCGAGTTCGATGCGATTGCGGGGGCGGGGCATGGTCACATCGAGCACTTCGCCGATGCGGGCCGCCGGACCGTTGGTCATCATCACGATGCGATCGGACAGCAGCACCGCTTCATCGACGTCATGGGTGATCATCACCATGGTGTTGCCGAGGCGAGCGTGGATCTCCATCACCGCATCCTGAAGATGGGCGCGGGTCAGCGCATCGAGCGCGCCGAAGGGCTCGTCGAGCAGCAGGATCTTCGGCTCCATTGAAAGCGCGCGGGCAATGCCGACGCGTTGTTTCATGCCGCCTGAAATTTCCGAAGGCCGCTTATCCCTCGCATGCGCCATCTGCACGAGGTCGAGGTTGGCCATGACCCAGTCATGCCGCTCGGATTTGGTCTTTGTTCGGCTGAAGAGTTTGGAGACGGCGAGATTGACGTTCTCGTAGACCGTCAACCAGGGCAGCAGCGAGTGGTTCTGGAAGACGACGGCGCGCTCCGGACCGGGCCCGTTGACCTCACGGTTTTCAAGGAGCACGGCGCCTGCCGATACCGGAGTCAGGCCGGCGATGAGGTTGAGCAGGGTGGATTTGCCGCAGCCCGAATGGCCGATGATCGAGACGAATTCGCCCGCGGAAATCGTCAGGTTGATGTCCTTCAGCACCTCGGCGCGCACGCCGCCCCGATCGAAGTGTTTGTCGATATGATCAAGCTTCAGATAGGCGTTCATAGGGGCGTTCCTCAGTTGGCCATGGCGCCGCGGGTGATGAGTTTGCCGAGTGCTGCCACCAGCTTGTCGAGGGCGAAGCCGACGATGCCGATATAGGCGAGCGCGACGATGATGTCCGGAAGGCGCGACGAGTTCCATGCGTCCCAGATGAAGAAGCCGATGCCGACGCCGCCCGTCAGCATTTCGGCCGCGACGATGGCGAGCCAGGAGAGGCCGACGCCGATCCTGAGGCCTGTGAAGATGTAAGGCGCTGCCGAAGGCAACATGATCTTCCAGAAAAACTCGAACTGGTTGAGACGCAGCACCTCGGCGACGTTGCGGTAATCCTGCGGGATATTGCGGACGCCAACGGCGGTGTTGATGATCACCGGCCAGATCGAAGTGATGAAGATCACGAAGATCGCCGAAGGATTGGAATCCTGGAAGGCTGCGAGCGACAGCGGCAGCCAGGCGAGCGGTGGAACCGTACGCAGCACCTGGAAGATCGGATCGAGGCCACGCATTGCCCAGATCGACTGCCCGATGATCGCACCGATGATGACGCCCGTAACCGCGGCAAGCCCAAAGCCATAGAGAACGCGCTGCAGCGAAATGAGCACGCGCCAGCCGAGCCCGATATCCTGGGAGCCGTAGTTGAAAAACGGATAGGCGATCAGGTCATAACTATCCAGCCAGACCCGATGCGGCGAGGGTAAAGAGGCATCCGCCGATGAACAGAGCACCTGCCAGACGAGCAGGATGAGTGCCAGCACGACGACTGGCGGAACGACGTTGCGAAGTGCGGTCAGTGCCGCTCGACGAAAATCGATCCGCGATCCATGCTTGCCGGAAAATGGCAGAACCTTTGCCGCCAGCTTGGCGGAGGCAGACGTTGAGGGAATTTCTTTATTTGCCAGGGCGGACATCAACGCGCTCCTCACGGGAATGAAAGGCCGGCGCGCCCGTTGCGCGCCGGAGCGGGTCAGGAGACAGCCTTGATCGAAAGGCTGTCGAGATAGGCCGAAGGATTTTCAGGGTCGAAGACCTTGCCGTCGAAGAAAGTCTCCTTGCCGCGAGAAGACGATGCGGGGATATCGGCCGCCGCGACGCCGAGATCCTTGGCGGCCTCGCGCCAGATGTCTTCACGGTTCACCTGGTTGACCAGCGCCTTGATGTCGGTGCTCGCCGGCAGATTTCCCCAACGGATGTTTTCCGTCATGAACCATGTGTCGTGGCTCTTGAACGGATAGGAGGCGCCGTCTTTCCAGAACTTCATATAGAGGTCGGTGGCCTTGACCTCGCGGCCATTGCCATAATTGATGTCGCCCTTGAGGCGGCCGAGCACGTCCTTGGTCGGAACGTTGAACCATTGGCGCTTGCCGAGAATGTCAGCCATCTCCGCCTTGTTGTCCATGCTTTCGCACCACTGCTGCGCCTCCATGACAGCCATCAGCAGGGCCTTGGCAGCATTGGGATTCTTTTCGATCCATTCGGCGCGCAGTCCGAGCGCCTTCTCAGGATGACCCTTCCAGAGCTCGCCGGTGGTGGCTGCGGTAAAGCCGATGCCCTGGTTGACGAGCTGCTCATTCCACGGTTCGCCGACACAGAAGACGTCCATGTTGCCGACCTTCATGTTGGCAACCATCTGCGGCGGCGGCACGACGATGGTCGAAACGTCCTTGTTCGGATCAATACCGCCAGCGGCGAGCCAGTAGCGGATCCAGAGGTCATGGGTGCCGCCCGGGAAGGTCATGGCGGCCTTGATCTCCTTGCCCTCCGCCTTCTTCTTCTCGAATGCCGCCTTCAGCTTGGAGGAATCGAGCTGCACGCCGGTGTCGGCATATTCCTTGGCGACGGAAATGCCCTGGCTGTCGAGGTTGAGCCGGGCGAGGATTGCCATCGGCACCGGCTTATTGTTCTGCGTCACCTTGCCGGTATGCATGAGATAGGGGAGCGGCGACAGGATATGCGCACCGTCGATGCCGTTTGCGGCGCCACCCAGCACGAGGTTGTCGCGGGTCGCACCCCAGGAGGCCTGTTTGGCCACATCCGTTTCCGGAAGGCCATGCTTGTCGAAAAAGCCCTTTTCCTTGGCGATGATCAGCGGCGCGGAATCGGTGAGAGCGATAAAACCGAGCTTGACGCCCTTCACCTCAGGGCCTGCTCCGGCTGCGAAGGCGCCGGATGGAAAGGCCGTCTTGACAGCGCCGATGAGGGCAGCCGCTGCAGTCGTCTTGAGCATGCTGCGGCGGGTAATGCCGGTTGTCGAAATCCCAGTCTGCAAATTCTTAGTCATGCGCAGGTTCCCTCTGCTGGCTGAATTTGGACACAAAAAAACGCCGCCGGAAATTGCGTCCAGGGGATGGGAGAATCCCGGAGCAAAAACCTTGCGACGTCGGTGTCTATTGTAGGCGCTTATGCCGCGCCTATCCGCACCGGTCGCCGTTGACCGATGCGTATCTGAACCTGCAATCGGCGTGCCAGTTCTGCAGGATGCTGGTAACAGCTTGAAGTAAAAAGAGAAACCCGAAGAATTCGCGAGTGCCTATACTTTAGGCATGCTTGCTTTGTGCCGAGGTTTTGTGCGACTGCTGCTATGTGCGCGGTCGTGAGAGCGCCTATTTGTGCAGCGCACGCGCGCCGCGCTGTCCCGCAACACCGAAGACTACCGCTCGAATGGCTCGCCGAGCGAAGCGACGCCGTTCAGTTTCAACAGGCGGCGGTCGGCGGAGATGATGCCGAGCACGATGATCGTGACCAGATATGGCAGGCTCGAGAGCAGTTGCGAGGGAACGTCCAGTCCGGTTGCCTGGGCTGCAAGCCCCATCAGCGAGACTGCGCCGAACAGGCAGGCGCCGAGGAAGATACGGCCGGTGAGCCAAGTCCCGAAGACGACGAGGGCAATCGCGATCCAGCCGCGCCCGGCAATCATCCCATCGGCCCAGAGTGGTGTATAGACCACCGACGCATAGGCGCCGGCGAAGCCGGCCATCGCGCCGCCGAAGGCGATGGCGAGGACGCGGACTGAGATTACCGAATAGCCGATGGCGTGAGCGGCCTTGGGATTCTCGCCGACGGCGCGGACGATGAGGCCAAGCTTGGTGTAGGCAAATATGGCCCACAAAGCGAGGGTCGCGGCGAGTGAAATCCACACGACGATGTCCTGGACGAACAGGCCGCCGACAACCGGCAGTTCCGAAAGCCCGGGAAGGCCAAGCTTCGGCAGTCCCCTGACCGTGAGGCTTTCATAGGTCTTGCCGAAAAGCGCGGAAAGGCCCTGGCCGAGAATGCCGATGGCAAGCCCCGCCGCCACCTGGTTTGCCCGGAAACCCAGCGTGACGACGGCGAAGAGCAGCGAAAGGACCGCGCTGCCGAGCCCGGCGACGACGAAACCCAGGAGATGTCCGCCGCCCTGGTAGACGATAATGAAGGCGAGCACGGCACCGAAGGCCATCAATCCCTCGACCCCGAGGTTGAGGACGCCGGCGCGCTCGGCCACCAGCTCGCCAAGGGCTGCCAGAAGAAACGGTGTCGCAGCCGCGAGCATGCCGGCAAGAATGAACTCGATGGCGTTCATGATGGGCTCCGGTGGGCGGCGCGGCGCCATTCAAGGCGATAGCGCACGAAGGCGACGGCAATCAGGTAAGTGAGCAGCAGACTGCCCTGGAAGACACGGACGGCGGCGATCGGCAGGTTGGCCGAGACCATGGCATTGTCGCCGCCGATATAGATGACCGCCATGACCAGCGCCGAGATCACGATGCCGATCGGATGCAGGCCACCGAGATAGGCGACGATGATGGCCGCATAGCCATAGCCGCTCGCGACCGAACGCTGCAGCTGGCCGAGCGGACCGGCGACTTCGGCGGCCCCCGCAAGACCGGCTGCAAAACCGCCGATCAGCAGCGAAAGCCAGATCGCCCACCCTTCCTTAAAGCCGGCATAGCCGGCAGCTCGCGGCGCCAGACCGCCGACTTGCAGCTTGTAACCGATGAAGCTCCTCTGCATGAAGACCCAGGCCGCAACCGACAAAGCGAGCGTGATGAGGAACGAAACATTGACGCGGGTACCGGCAATCAGGGTCGGTACCATCGCATCGTACTGGAACATCACCGACTGGGGGAAGTTGAAGCCGTTCGGATCCTTCCAGGGGCCGAGCAGCAGATAGTTCAGCAGCTGCGCCGCGACGAGGCTCAGCATCAGGGAAACGAGAATCTCGTTGGCGTTGAGGCGCACGCGCCAGAAGGCGGTGAGAGAAGCCCAAAGTGCGCCGCCGATGGCGCCGAGCAGCAGCATCGCCGGCCAGATCCACTGGCCCGTCGCCTGCGGAAACCAGACCGGAATGGCAGAGGCGAAGATCGCGCCGAGAATGAATTGGCCTTCGGCGCCGATGTTGAAGACCTTGGCGCGAAAGCCGATCGCCAGTCCCTGTGCGATCAGAAGGAGCGGGCCTGCTTTTAGCAGCACTTCCGAAAATGAGGCCCAGGAAAGGAAGGGCTCGAAGAGCATCGCATAAATGACCGCGACAGGGTCACGGCCCATCAAAATGTAAAGTCCGAGGTTGAGCGCGACCGCTATGACAAGTGCTATGACGGGCGCGAGCAAGGTCGCGGCAAGCGAAGCGCGCTCCCGGCGGACCAGGGTGGGAACGAAAGCAAGGGACCAAGCACTCATCACTGGACTTTCTCGGGCGAGGCTTGTGCCCCGATCATGTGTCGGCCGATCTCCTCGGGCTTCGTGTCCCGCGTTGCGAGCGGCGGGCTTAGCCGGCCGTGATGCAGCACCTGGATGGAATCGCAGAGCTCGAACAATTCCTCCAGCTCCTCGGAAATGACGAGGATCGCCATGCCCTGATTGCGCAATGCGACCAGACGGCTGCGGATGGCGGATGCGGCGCCGATATCGACGCCCCAGGTCGGCTGCGCCAGGAAAAGCAATTTGGGAGACAGCATGATTTCGCGGCCGACGATGAACTTCTGCAGATTGCCGCCCGATAGAGTGCCGGCTTCGGCATCCGGGCCGGGCGTGCGGACATCATTCTGACGGATGCAATCATGGGTGAACGCCAACGCACGCGCTTTGTCGACGAGACCGTGCCGCAAAAGCTTGAGCGGATGAGCCGTCAGCAGGCTGTTGAGGACGAGCGACATTTCGGGCACCGCGCCGCGTCCGAGCCGGTCTTCCGGAACGAAGGCAAATCCGAGCGTTCGCCGCGCGGCGGCATCGAGCCTGCCGACATCCATCTCCATCATGTAGATCCGGTCGCGTTGGTCACGCCCCAGCACCGTCTCGCCTGAAATCAACGCGGCAAGCTCGCCTTGGCCGTTGCCCGAAATACCGGCGATCCCTAGGATCTCTCCGGCACGCACCTCGAGGCTGATGCCGGAGAGCGGCACCGCGAAGGGATCGTCGGGCTGATAATCCAACCCAATGATCTCCAGCCGCTTTTCCCCGCCGGACAGTGGCAGGGCCGAGATGGGCGCCGGCATCTCACGGCCGATCATCATGCGGGCAAGGTCATGGGCATCATGCTCGCGCGGGTCGACATCTCCGGTCACCCGTCCGCCGCGCAGGATCGTCGCCCGGTCACAGATCGCCCGGATTTCCTCGAGCTTGTGGGAGATCAACAGGATGGAAACGCCGCCGTCGCGCAGCCGGCGCAGTGTGTCGAAGAGCTTCTCCACCAGTTGCGGCGGCAGGACGGAGGTGGGCTCGTCGAGGATCAGCAGCTTCGGATTGGTCATCAGGCTTCGGATGATCTCCACCCGCTGCCGCTCGCCGACGGACAGCGCATGCACATGGGCGAGCGGGTCGACTTCGAGGCCGAATTCCCGTCCGAGCGTCCGAATGCGTTCCTTGAGCTCAGCCTTGCGGCCCGGCACGACCAGCCGAATATTCTCCAGGACGGTCAGGGTCTCGAACAGCGAGAAGTGCTGGAAGACCATGCCGATGCCGTTGCGCCTCGCCTCGGCGGGGGAGGCGAGGCGCAAAGAGTTTCCTTCCCAGATGACCTCACCGTCATCCGGTTGCTCGACGCCGTAGATCAGTTTCATCAGCGTCGATTTTCCCGCCCCGTTTTCTCCGAGGATCGCATGGATCGATTGCGGCGCCACGTCCAGATCGATGGCCTGATTGGCATGGATCTGGCCGTAGCTCTTCGAAATGCCGCGCAGCGACAGGAGCGGGGTGGTCATGACTTATTTCGGCAGCGGCGTGGAGACGCCCTTGACGTGCCAGTTCATGGCGATGATCTCGGGGTCGGCCATGGTTGCACCGGATGCGACACCTTCGCTGCCGTCGGCCTTGGCGATCGGCCCGGTGAAGGGCGAGAAGCTGCCGTCGGCAACCTTTGCCTCGATCTCCTTGATCTTGGTCATCACGTCAGCCGGAACATCCGCATTCCAGTCGACCACTTCGACGACCTTGTCGGCGACGCCGAGGAACGCATTGGCGCCCTTGAAAGCGCCGGCAAGGTGGGCGTCGACCGATGCCTTGAAGAACGGCGACCAGTCCGTCGAGATGCATCCGAGATAGGTTTTCGGTGCGTACTTCTTCATCGAGGAGTTGAGGTTGAAGGCGTAGACGCCGGCTTCCTCGCAGGCCGAGATCACAGACGGCGTGTCCTGGGCGTTGGAGAAGATCACGTCGCATTTCTGCGCGATTAGGGCTTTGGCGGCTTCCTGCTCCTTGGCCGGGTCGAACCATGAGTTCACCCAGACCACCGAGACCTCGATGTCGGGCTTGACGGCTTGGGCGCCGAGGGTGAAGGCGTTGATGGACGTGATGAGTTCGGGAATGGCGAAGGCGGAGACAGAGCCAAGCTTGCCGGTCTTGGAAAGTGCTGCGGCAGCCATGCCGAGCAGATAGGTACCTTGGAAATACTTGGCGGCGAAGGGCGAGAAGTTCGGAGCGACCTGGAAGCCGGAGGCGTGCAGGACCGTGACGCTTGGATCGCGGCGGGCGATCTGCAAGGCGCCGTTCTGATAGCCGAAAGAGCCGGCGATCAGGAATTTGTTTCCGTCGGCGACGGTCTTGTTCATGATGCGGTCGGCGTCCGGGCCTTCCGCGATATTCTCAAGCACGGTGACCTTTACCTTGTCGCCGTAAGCGGCCTTGATCGGCTCGAGACCGGCGGCAAGCGCATGCCCCCAGCCAACGTCGCCGATCGGCGACGGGACGACGAGCGTGATGCCGAGCGGCTCGTCGGCGGCCAAAGCAAGGCGGCTGCCGAGCACGCCGGCAAGGCCGGTGGCGGCAGCGGCCGTCATCAGGTTTCTGCGGGTCAGTTTGGTCATGTTCTCAGTTCCCTCTTTTGGTTTTTTTAAAATTGCACGGTGGATAGTGTGGCCTCGGCATCGGCGGCCAGCTTGGCTTCGTCGAGCCCGGGAAATTCGCCCTTCTGCCAGACGACGCGGCCATTGATCATGGTCATGTCCGTCGCCATGCCGATGCCGACGCGGGCAATCAGGCTCAGCGGATCGTGGCGCGTGCCGACATAATCCATACGCCGAGTGTCGATCGCAAACAGGTCGGCAGCCATGCCGGGCGCGAGCCGGCCGATATCGCGCCGGCCGAGCAGGCTAGCGCCGCCTGCCGTGCCGTAGCCGAGAAAATCGACCGGCGGCGGCACGGGATGGGCACGGCTGGAGGAGACGAGGCATTGCAGCATGTAGGCGGAATGCAGGCAGTGCATCAGGTTGGAGTTGTCGTTGGAGGCCGCGCCGTCGCAGCCGAGGCCGACACGCAGGCCGAAGGCGGCCATGGCGGGAATGTCGGTGACCTCAGCGCCGACCAGATAGACCGGTTCCGGGCAATGCGCCACACCGGTGCCGCTGGCCGCCATCTTCCTGAGTTCGTCGTGTGTCAGTTCCCAGCAATGGGCATAGAAAGTATCAGGCCCGGCAAAGCCGAGTTCTTCGAGATAGTCGACCGTGCGCATGCCATGGCGAGCCTGAATGACCGGGCTTTCGCCTTCGCCGACATGGGTATGCATCATGACGCCGCGATCACGCGCCAATGCCACCGATTCCACGAAGGTCTCTCGGTAGCAGTTCACCGGCTGGCACGGCGCGACCAGCACCTGGCGCATGCTGAAGGGGCTGGTATCGTGGTAGGACTCGATCAGCCGTGCGCAGTCGGCGATGAATTCGTCGGTCGTTTCCAGCATCTCGTTGGGGATAGTCGAGCCTTCCGACTTCGGCAGGGTATTGCCGCCGCGGCCGGCATGGAAACGCATGCCGAGCAGTTCGGCTGCTTCGAACTGCCGGTCGATCAGCCGCTTTCCGGCGTGCCGGGGGAAATTGTATTGGTGATCTAAGGCCGTGGTGCAGCCATGCTTGACCATCTCGGCCATCGCCGTGACGGAGGCGTGGTAAAAGCATTCCTCGTTGAGTTGCGAAAAGATCGGGTAGATGCGGTCCAGCCACTCGATCACCGAGAGCTTCGTCCAGTCGAGATCAACGCGGTTGCGCACAAAACACTGGAAGAAGTGATGATGGGTGTTGACGAGGCCCGGATAGACAAACCAGCCGGCGGCATCCTGAACGGTCGTGCCGGCAGGCAGCGCGTCCGCCTCGAGATTTTCGCCAATCGCCACGATTGCCGGACCGCTGGTCAGCAGATCGACATTGCGATGGACGACCGGCCCCTTGCCCTCGTCGGCGATCACGGCTGCACAGTTCTTCAGGAGGTAGCCGGCCATGTTACACCTCGCCCGGTTCGATCTGGGGGTCGGGCTTCAACTCGTGCAGCCGGTGGATACCTGGCATCTCGATAAATTTGTCGAGGGCGCGTAGCGCCCGCGACCAGAGCCGGATCGCCGGATAAGCATCCAGCGCGACGCCGCCATCGGGAGCCAGCACCACATAGGGAAAGCAGGCGATGTCGGCAATTGTCGGCCGGTCGGCGGCGAGGAAGCGCATGCCGCGAAGACCCTGCTCGACAAGCCCGGCTTCAAGCTCGCGAAGCGCGGCGATGCCCTGGGCCTGCAGCGCGCCGATATCTCCCGGCCGCAGCAGCATTTCATGGAGCCGTGCTGCCCCGAGGCTTGCCGTCAGCCGGCCGGAGAAAGACAGCCACTGCTGCACCCGCACTGCTTCCTCGGCCTTGCCGCTGCCCAGCCATTCGGGTGCTCCCTTGGCGGCGAGATAGACGAGGATCGCCGACGACTCGGTCAGGATCAGGTCGCCATCCTCCAGGATCGGAATGGAGCCTGCCGGGTTGAGCGCAAGCAGCTCGGGGCCGCGATGCTCGGCGCCCGGATGGAAATCCACTGGGCGCAAGTCAAGCTTCACGCCGGTCAGCGCCGCCATCAGGCGCACCTTGTAGCAACTGGGCGAGAGAATATAGTCGTAGAGCTTCATTGCGCCACCAGCTGTGCGCCGTAGGTATAATTGTGGCGCTTCAACCAGCGCCGGTAAGCAATCGATGTCAGGTCGGCCCGCGTCGGAATTTCCATGCCGGGGTCGAGCGGCAGCAGCCGCGGAATCTGGTTTTCGAGGATCGAACGGTCCTGCAGGAAGATCGTCTGCTGGAAATGGATGAGGTCGGTCATCGCGGTCTCGTCGTCGAAGAGCGCCATCCATGGCCAGACGTCGCAGAGGTCCTCGGCCAGCGGCTGCACGAAGAGCGTGATGACATCCCATTCGCTCGGGCGCGGCGGGCAGGTCTTGTAAAGCACGGAGCAGGTGGGCGCCGGCACGCGGTACATATATTCTGTCGTGATCCCGCCACTTGCCGACTTGGCAGCCTGCGGCTGGTAGAATTTCACCTGCGTTGCCCAGACCTCGTCTTCTTCCTCGCGGATCTCGACCTTGTAGTTCTGGACCTCGGTATGCGGCTCCGCGCCGAGAATGTCGGTGTGGACGAAGGGGAAATGGGCGATGTCGAGGAAGTTCTCGACGGCGCGCAGCGGCGAGCAGCGCACGCGCACCACGCCGACATCGACGAAGCGGCGGCCGGGCTGGTCGGCCTCGGGAATGGGGAAAACTTCCTTCTTCGGCTCGCCGAGGGAGGACCATACATGACCGTAACGGACGCGCACCGGCAGAGCACGCCCATCGCCGCGCGTCACCTTCGCATTGCCATCGGCATCGCGCGCCACTTTAATCGGCTCGCCCATCAGCGCCGTCTTGCGGCCGGCGCTGTCGAGCTGGCTGAAAAGCCCGACCGGATACCATTCGTCGATCATCGCCTGCATGGTCATTGCGCGATCTCCTTTTTCTGAAGACCCTCGGCCCGGCGCCGCAGGCTTTCGGCGGCCCGTGAAGCACCGATGCCCGCAGCAGGGCCGGCATCACCCTTCAACAGCACATGGATCAGCGTCTTTCCGTCTTCTTGAGCGGACAATAGCAGACAGATGGTCCCGGTGAATGCATCGAACTCGACAAGACCGTCTGGGCTCGTCTTGGCACCGGCCGCCGCCTCGATCGCCGCGATACCGGCGAACGCCGTCAGGGAGCGCAGGGGAATGAGGCCCTCGAGCCCCGGCGGCTTCGATGCGGGCGTGCCCACCGCCACCCAGATCACGCTGCCCGCTTCCTCGACATCATGGGTGGCGACGCGGATGCTTTCCGGTGGCGTCAGCCCCGGATGGGCGGGGATGCGCAGACAGTTTCCGGCCTGGCCATAGCTCCACCCGTGATAGATGCAAGAGAGCGCCTCGCCACGAACGAAGCCGTGAGACAAGCGCATGCCACGGTGCGGACAGCGATCCGCCGATGCCGAAATGCGCCCCGAAGCGCTACGCCACAGGGCAATCGATCCGGCTGCCGTCCAAGCCGGCATGACGGTTCCGGCCGGCAAATCCCGGGAAAGGGCGACTGGCGTCCAAAAGCCCGTCGTATCGGAAGGCATGAGTAGAATTCCCAACAAAACCAAATGCTTGCCGATCAAGTCCCGCATCGGCGCCGAGGCAATTCCGCCGCAACCTTATCAGGTTTGCATAATTATTTCGCATTGGCAACATTGAGTAAATAATATGCACCGGCGAAATACGCGAGAGCCCGGACTAGGTCCTTTCGCCGCTGATCGCAGTTCGATCTATCCTCTCGACCCATACGTCGATGGGCCCGAGAGAGCATCCCATCTCCATCATGTCGATCAACTCCTCTGGCCCGGCAACCTCAAGTTCGATCCGCATGGAACTCGTATGAGATATGGTGTGCGAGAGCCCAAGCTTAGCGGCATGGCGCCGGATCCAGGGAACGAAGGAGGCAACCTCCAGATCACCGACAATCGTCATCCGTTCTAGAAGGTCGCTTGTATCTTGTCCCATGCTCGCCCTTGTTTTCCTATATCATAGCGCCTGAATGAACTTCGGGAAGGGGTCGCCGTCAAGGCGAGAATATGGCGTCGGAGTTTCCTTTGCAAAGCCCTGCGGCGGCATACCAATTCTTCGCCACCGTATGGCTGCGCCGCTGGCGACGCGACGTATGGAAACAACTCAGGCTGCGTGATGGCACAGCCTAGTCGGGCGAGCGACCGCCAGTCAGCATTGCGACAAAAGCCGTGACTTTGGGTGTGCGGAACCGAGCTGCCGGATAGACGACATAGATTCCTCCGGCCGGCAGGCTCCAGTCCGGCAACAATCTTATCAGTCGGCCAGCGTCTATATGCTCTCCAGCCAGAAAATCCGGCAGCACGGATATGCCCGCCCCCGCAAGCGTGGCCGCGAGAACCGCAGGCGTCGAATTGCTCATGAGGCTCTGTTGCATCCGCACGGTGCGCCGATCGAAATCGCCCTGGATAAACCTCCAGGTCACCGGCTCCTTGAGGGCCAGGTTGGCGATAAACGGCTGACCCGCCGCATCCTCCGGGCTGTTCAAACTGAGCGTGGCGGAGAAGCTGGGAGACGCCACAAGAAACTGCCGGAACGAACCGATCCGTCTCGCTTGGTGACTGGAGTCATCGAGCCAACCAACGCGGATCGACAGATCGATCTGATTGGCGAGCAGATCCATCTTCGTATCGGCGAGCAGAAGCTCGACCCTGCAAGCGGGGTACTTCCGGATAAAGGATGCAGCAATCGGAGCGATCGTGCTCGCACCATAATCATTGGGCGCAGCAATGCGTAGCATGCCTGTCGGCTCGGCATTTGCGCGGGTGATTTCATCGACCGCGTCCTCGGCTTCGCGGAAAATCAAGACGCAGCGCGCGTAGAGAAGCTTGCCGGCCTCAGTCGGCTCGACGCGTCGTGTTGTTCGGAGGAGCAAGCTGGTTTTCAACTCAGCTTCCAGCCGCGCAACCTGCTGGCTGACGACCGTCTTCGTGATTGCGAGGCGCTCGGCAGCTTTCGTGAACGAGCCGGTATCGACGACGGCTGCGAAATAGGCCAGCCGATTGAGGTTGACAGCCTCCATAACCTTCTTCCATTTGATTGTAAGTTTTTGACATACATTCTGTCACATTTAACAATATTTATCACTCAATAAAAGTGCACTATCTGTTGTCCATCGCTCAAGGATGGTCCGATATGCATCTTATCTATCTCTACGATCCGCTTTGCGGCTGGTGTTATGGTGCGGCGCCCGCGCTCGACAAAATGGCCAAGCTTGACAATCTCACCGTCGAGCTCGCGCCCACCGGGCTCTTCGCGGGCGAAGGCGCGCGTCCGCTGGATCAACGTTTCGCAGCCTATGCCTGGCACAATGACCAGCGGATCAACCGGCTCACGGGACAGGTCTTCAGCCAGCTCTATCGCGATCAGGTTCTCGGGGGCGCCGACAGTATGTTCGACTCCGCCCCTGCGACGCTCGGGATCATTGCGGTCGGGCTTACGCAACTCGACAAAGAGCGCGAAGCTCTGAAGGCACTTCAAATCGCCCGTTATGTTGACGGCCTCAACACCTCGGAGATCGTTGTCGTGGCCGACGTTCTCGATCAGGCCGGGTTTTCCGATTCCGCCGCTCGTGTCCGGGCTCCGGACGAGGCTCTGCTCGAAATCTATCGCAACAGGATCGGGAAGTCCCGCCAACTCATGGCTGCATTCCGGATGGATGGTGTCCCGGCGCTTTTGGTCAGCGACGGCGATAAGCGCCGCGTGCTGCGCAGCGATGCCTTGTTCGGCGGCTTTGACCGACTTGCTGCCGAGCTTCAGGCAGCGTGATCGTTCGTTTTCAGCAGACCGTTCCATGAACTACCGCAAAGCCTGTCGGGGGCAACACTCACGGCAGCAGAAAATCGAAACTGGCGATCATCGGAGACAACCATGTATTCAAGGAGAGAAATCATGAAAACCACCCTCGCAGCCGGCGCCGTTGCCGTTTTTGCGCCTGCCGGTCTCGGCAACGCAGCTGGGTCAAAGCTGGCCTGGAAGCACTTCCCCGCCGGTCAGAATGGCTTCTTTCGCGCTCCGGTGCTGCTGACCGGCCCCAGCGAAGCGTTGCTGATCGATGGCGGGTTCAGCTATCCCGACGGTCGTGCGCTGGCGGAAGCCATCAAGACCACCGGCAAGACGCTGACCGCGATTTATGTCAGCCAGTCCGATCCGGACTATTACTTCAGCCTCAAACCGGTCCTCGAAGCCTTTCCCGGCACAAAAGTGCTGGCCGCTTCCGACACGGTTGCAGCGATCAAGGGCAACGTCGAGAAAAAGCTTGCTGTTTGGGGGCCGCAGCTCAAGGAGAACGGCCCGCAGACCCTTGCAGACATCGTCATGCCCGAGGCTTTCGACGCTTCAAGCCTCACAGTTGATGGTGAGACCGTCGAGATTGTCGCGGCCGAGGTAGGGTTAAGCAATCGCCGGTACCTGTTCGTGCCGTCGCTGAACGCTGTTTTCGGAGGCGTCATGATTTTCTCCGGCGTCCACGTGTGGACAGCTGACACCCAGGCTCCGGAGCAGCGTGCCGCTTGGGTGGCCACCCTCGACAAGATCAGCGCCCGCAAGCCGACGATCGTCGTTCCCGGCCACATGATGCCGGAAGCGGCAACCGATCTGTCCGCCGTCGAACACACGAAGAGTTATCTGGTCGCTTTCGAGGAAGAACTCGCCAAGGCCGCCGATTCCGCCGCGCTGAAGGCCGCCATGGAAGCCCGCTTCCCCGGTCTCGGCATGGGCGTTGCGCTCGACATAGGCTCCAAAGTTGCCAAGGGAGAAATGAAGTGGGGCTGAACGGCCGATCTTCAAACTGATCCGAGGGGCCTGGGAGGGCCCCTCGCTTCTAGGAAGGCCGCGAAGGGTGGTGACGCAGTCGTCAGCACTTAAATGGAGCTTACCATGTGTCGTCGAAGTTCGACTGAAAGCCGATAGCGTAGTTCCATAATTCAGCTTATGCCACTTTATACAATTTTAGATTGCATATATTTTCCCGCTTGAACTGCGACAGATCCTGCAAGCGACGGTTAAATAATGATAATCTCAAAATTTGTTCAGAACTACACACGCTGGAGAGGATTTGCTATCCTCCTCCTCCCTCAGTCCCTTACCCTGAAGCGGCACAGAAGCCGGCGTGCGGGCCGAAAGCCGGGGCTGCCGCACGAGATGACGAGACCTAGGCGGAGGAACAACGAAAATAGTTGATTGCCGCTCTCATCTTTAGTACCGACCTATCACCCGGTTAAAGGATGTCACGTGGCTATACTCCCTCAAGATCCGCCTCGAACGGCTGAAACTTTTGTCGCCGAAAATATAGGTCTTTTGATCGAGCGGAACGAAATTCTCTGCGACGTCAGTCTTAAATTTCCGGCAGGAGAAGTTGTCGCGCTGGTCGGCCACAACGGCTCCGGCAAATCCAGTCTTCTCAAAATGTTGGCTCGCCAGCTTGCGCCGAGCACCGGATCGATCTCTTACGGTAACCAGGATCTGAGGATGTATAGCGAACGCGCCTTTGCGCGTTCGGTCGCATATCTGCCCCAGGACGTCACAACCGGATCGGAAATGACGGTCCGCGAGCTTGTGGGATGTGGTCGTTATCCGTGGCACGGAGCGCTCGGCCGCTTCACAAAGAACGATGAAGAGAAAGTCGAGGAAGCCCTTCGAGCCACGCATATCGAGACGTTCGCCGACCGTATCATGGGAACACTATCGGGCGGTGAGCGGCAACGGGCCTGGATTGCGATGCTGATCGCTCAGGATGCTCGCTGCCTGTTGCTCGACGAACCGACTGCGGCACTCGACGTTGCGCATCAGGTCGAGGTGCTCTCACTTGTGCGACGCCTGGCGCATGAAGGTGGAAGGAGTGTCATTATCGTTCTCCACGACATCAACATGGCCGCGCGCTTCTGCGATCGGATCCATGCATTGAAACGTGGTCGCGTGGTTGCCAGCGGAACACCGAGCGCGATCCTCGCGCCAAACACGCTGCAAGAGATCTATGGGATCGACATGGATGTGATCTCCGCGCCCAACCTGCCCTATCCGCTCGTCTATGTTTGCTGAGGCTCTGCGTTCAATGGGGTTTTCGCGGCGCTGCTTTTTGCAGTTCGCCGGGGCCTCGCTCATTCCGGCTCCGCTGTTTGCACAGTCGATGGGCCCAAGGATCGTCAGTCTCGACTACGGCCTTGCGTCCACTCTTTTATCACTCGGATTGCCTCCGGTCGGGATTTCGGACCTCGCCGACTGGGACAGATGGGTTGTCGAGCCGCCGATGCCAAAATCCGTCGTCGATATCGGCAGTGCGTTCGAGGTCAATTTTGAAATTCTCGTTACGCTGAAGCCCGACATTATCTTGACCACACCCTACCTGGATGAGCTGTTGCCCAAGCTGCAGTCGGTGGCGAAAGTCGTTCGGCTGGAAATCTTTACGCCGGGCATTGGACCTATTCTTACCGCTGCCATCGCGGCGACGCGGAAATTGGCCGTTGAGCTTGGCCGTGAGAATGAAGCAGAGCAGTTCCTCGCGCGAGCCGACGTCTTCTTTGCGCAGTGCCGCAGTCGCCTGGCGGGCAAGAACCTGCCGCCGGTCGCCCTCGTGAACTTCATGGATGCCCGCCATGCCCGCATCTACTCGAGTCCTGGACTGTTCCACAATGTGCTCGAGCGCATCGGCGTCCGGAACGCCTGGACCAGAGAGTCGAATTATTGGGGTTTTGAAACGATCGGGATTGAAGATCTCTCCAAGATCACCGATCCGGACGCGCGTCTGATCGCCTTTGAGCCAATTCCTCCGGACGTTCTTCCGAAACTCGCTCAGAGCCCGCTGTGGAACAGGCTTTCGTTTGCGCGTCCAGGCCATCTGTCGATTCTGCCGCCAGCCCTGATGTTCGGGATGGTGAACGAGGCCATGCGTTTCGCGGGCCTTTTGACAGATCTTCTGGAAAAGGAAGCTTGATGGTATCCCGCCGCGACCATATCGGGCCAGCACTTGTCTTTATCCTCCTGATGTGCGGTGGAGGCGTGGCATCGTGGTTTCTCGCGGCTCCTGCGATGTCAGAAATGGCTCGACCGGATTACGATGTCACGCGAATGGTGTTCACCTATTCGACGCTTCCCCGTCTTGCGACAGCGCTGATTGCCGGAGCCGCGCTTGCCTTGTCCGGGGCGCTGTTTCAGCAAGTTTTGCGAAACCCGCTCGCCGATCCTACCACCCTCGGCGTGTCCGCCGGCGCAAACCTGGCGCTGGTGGTAACATCGTTATTTCTCCCCGACCTGCTTGGCGCCGGCCGCGATCTTGTCGCTCTGATTGGCAGTGCGACCGCTGCTGCGATCGTCGTCAGCTTGGGGGCGCGCCGTGGTTTTTCGCCTTATTCGCTTGTTTTGTCGGGGCTGGTTCTCAGTCTATGGTGCGGTGGCCTCGCTGCCATCCTGACCTATTTGAACCAGCGCTACCTCTCGAGCCTGTTCATCTGGGGCGCCGGCTCGCTGGCACAGCAAAGCTGGGTCATTCCCTTGTCGCTTCTTTGGAAGTTGGCCGGCATCGCCATCGGCTGCGCGTTCGTGATGAGACCGCTTTCGCTGCTCGATCTTGGCGAGAGCAGTTCCACGGCACTCGGCGTCAGATTGGTCCGCCTGCGTTTCGTTGTCGTCGCCCTTGCCGTCGCGCTTGCTGCATTTGTCACGAGCGCCGTTGGGGTCATCGGTTTCATTGGACTGGTCGCGCCGACGATTGCGCGATTGTCCGGAGCACGGCGTCCCGCGCAGCTCATCCTTTGGTCTCCCCTGATCGGCGCCGGACTGCTGTTCTTCGCCGACTCCATCCTGCAACTTGTCGCCGGCGGACTTGGTGATTTCTTGCCGACGGGGGCGGTGACGGCCATCTTCGGTTCGCCGCTGCTTCTCGCGCTCCTGCCGCGGCTGAAGATCCGTCATAGGCTACAGCAATCGCCGGTGTTCAGACGGCCACGTCGATGGGATGGAACCCGACCGGTCATCGTCGCTGCCGCCGGCCTGCTCGTCCTGTTGATGGTCAGCGCGTTTCTCGGACGCGACATCAACGGCGGCTGGGCTTTTACATCAGGCGAATTTTCGGTCGATGTTCTTGCGATCAGGATACCTAAAATCCTCGCCGCCCTGACATCGGGCGCCATGCTTGCGGTCGCGGGCTCGATCCTTCAGCGGCTGACCGGAAACGAAATGGCAAGTCCCGAAGTTCTGGGGATCAGTGCCGGCGCAACCTTCGGTGTTGCAATTGCCCTGTTTGCCGTCGCTCCAGGGTTTTCCGGGCAATTTGCGTTTGCCGTGGCCGGTGCGATCAGCGTTCTTTTTGTCATCTTCGTCAGTTCCCGGCGATCGGCGTTTGCGCCTGAGCGAGTCCTGCTGGCGGGCATTGCCTTAAGCGCGATGGTCGATGCCGTCGTCGGCGTGTTGAGCTCGACGGGAGATCCGAGAGCAGCGCTGCTGATGCGGTGGATGAGCGGGTCCACCTATCTTATCGACGGGTCGACCGCCGCAATGGAGGTAGCGCTCGGCGCCGTGCTGATTGCCGTCTCGCTCGCCGCTCGCCGTTGGCTTGACATCCTTCCGCTTGGGCCGTCGCCTTCGGCGGCGGTCGGTATACCCTTGGCGAAATCGCGATTTGCGCTTTTTGGCCTTGCAGGATTGTTGACGGCTGCCGCGACGCTCACGGTTGGCCCGTTGTCATTTATCGGCCTCATGGGACCTCACCTTGCGCGGGAGGCGGGATTGGCCCGCGCGCTGCCGCAAATGGTTGGCGCCGCTCTGATCGGAGGGGGGCTTATGGTTGCGGCTGATTTCGTCGGCCGCACGATCGTATCGCCCTACCAGATCCCGGCCGGTCTCGTTTCCGCACTCATCGGAGCGCCGTTCTTGATGCTGATGATGCGGAAGCGCAGTGCCAGCTGAGGGTTATGCGTAGGGAGGGGCGGCCATGAGGCACGCACCGCAGAGCCGTGGCTGTCATCGCGGCAAGAAAAACCCGCCATCAATAGGAGCGTTTTGCTCCGTCAGCGAAGATCCGCAGACAAACGGCCCCGACAACGGCAGGGATACCGGCGCGACAGTTCGGCTTCTCCGCGGATAATTGCTTCTTTCGACGCTCAGAATGCGGACGCCGCCTTGATTGGACAAAGGCGGCGTCCGCCACTTTACCAGGAATACTTCAGGGTGCCGACGACCTTACGCCGATCGCCGTAGAACTCAGTTCCGTAATAGCTGGTGGCGAGATATTTATGGTCAAACAGGTTCGTTGCATTGACGGCCAGCGTCACGTCCTCGGTCACCTTGTAGCTGACCGCGGCATCAACGAGCGTATAGCTGGAAAGCGACACCGTATTTGTATCGTCACCGTAGGTTTGACCGATATAGCGGACACCTCCCCCGATCGTCAGGTCACCGCGCCATCCGTCTCCCGGAATCGTGTAATCAAGCCAGGCCGATGCCAGATGTCGCGGCACGCGGGAAGGCCGGTTACCGACATTGCCGCCTGTCCCGTCTTCGCGGATTTCAGCATCCCAATAGGAATAAGCAAGCGTGAGATTGAGCCTGTCGTTGATTGCGGCTTTCCCTTCAAATTCGATGCCGCGCACACCGACCTTGCCGATCTGCTCCTGCACCAGAGGGCTGACATAGCTCGGCACATTGGTTTGGGTAAGATCAAACAGCGCCAAGGTGAAGAGGCCGTCAAACCCATCCGGCTGATATTTGAGGCCAACTTCGTATTGTTCACCCTGCTGTGGTTTCAACGAGCCCGTCACAGCGTAGCCGTTTGCGGTCTGCGCGACGAGCGGCTGGAAGCTTTCCGAATAGTTCGCATAGGCTGCGAGGTTCGGCGTAAATTTATACGTCAGTCCGGCCCGCTTGGTGAAAGCTGACGCCGTGTCGTCGTCGCTTGTCCCGCTATCGAGGTAATCCGCGGTCGTGTGAACCTGGTCCCATCGTCCGCCCAGGGTAACGATCCATCGATCGTCGAACGTCAATTGCTCCTGAGCATAGATCCCGAGCGCCTGCTGTTTGACGCGCCAGTTCACATAAGGGCCAAGGTTAATGCAGGAAAGACCGCAATAGACCGGATTATCAATATCGATCGGCCCCGCCGTGCCGAACAGGATGTTTTCGCGCGTATTGTCACTGGTGTAATCAACGCCGACCAGCGTCTTGCTGTCGATCCCGTCCCATCCGGTATCGTACTGGAGCTGATTGTCGAAGGCGTAGCGGTTGGACGTGCCGTCAACCGAGAACGCCGTTCGATTGGCCGTCGGGTCCAGCGATGCGCCATAGACTTCAGCATAATCCAGGCTCAAATGTGTATAGCGAGCGTTGGAGCGGAAGGTCAGGTTGTCGTTGATCTCGTGCTCGAACTGATATCCGATGTCGACCTGCTCCGTATTGAAGCGATTGAAGTCCGGTTCGCCGAGGAAGGTGTCGACATCGATATTTGCACCGGTCGGAACGCCCCGTGCGCCCGTTCCATCGCGTTTATAGTAATCGGTCAGAATGGTGAGCGAGGTCCCCTCGTCCGGCTTGATCGTCAGTGCCGGTGCAATGTAGGTGCGGTCGTCGTTCGAATAATCCAAGCCTTGGTCACCGTCCTTGGCAAGTCCGGTAAGCCGGTAGGTCCAAACGCCATCGGCATCGATCGGGCCGCCGAAATCCGCACCCACTTCCTTGGTGCCATCCCCATAAGACGTGTACACTTCGCCATGCTTCTCATCCAAGGGACGCTTGGTGATCGCATTGACCAGTCCCCCCGGGCCGTTAAGGCCAAAGAGGGTCGAAGTCGATCCTTTCAGGACCTCGACGCGCTGAAGACCATAGGGTTCGAGGCGGCTGGCCGTGAACCAGGCAGGAATGCGCGCCGCCAGTCCATCCCGATAGGTGCCGAGCGCCGTCTGATCGAAGCCGCGAATTCTTATATAGTCGTAGCGATCGTCGTTTCCGAACTCATCCGAAAAGACGCCGGCGGTATAAGCGACCGCCTGCTGAAGATTGTCCACATGACGCTCTTCCAACTCTTTTTGCGTCACCACCGACACGGACGCAGGGACATCGACGACCGGAGTATCTGTTTTGGTGCCTGTGGCGGTATCCTTGGCAACGATGGTGCGATCAGGGCCAACCACACGATCCGACTTGCCGGTTATGACGATCGGGGCCAATTGCGTCGCCTCTTCCGCCGCATTGTCTTGGGCCCAGCCGATGCCTACCGATCCGAACGACACTGTCATCAAAGCGCTGCTCGCAATCAATCGGCTTGTGAACACACGCAACTTTCCCTGTAGTCCTACTGTCATACTATCCCCTGTCAGACCAATATCGAGCAGCGTGACGGTCGCCCCTCCGGCCACTGCAGCGAGTCCGTTTACTCAAACAGGAGAATTGGAGTCAACTTAAAAATCCCGCTTTTGTGACCATCTTTGCTCCTGGTCGGGACCATGAGGTTTAGCGGCAACACGGAGAAGAGGAGGTAATCCCAAACGCCATGAGGCGCCGACCTTGACGAGTGCACGCGCAAGGACGTTCGTCTCAAGGACGATCGTCTAACCGCCGGATTTATTCACCGATGAGGCCCCTTGCAGAAAGCGTCACATGTCGGTCAACTTTGGACGGCGAATGCGATGCCAACCGCACGATTCACGGCCGCTGCAAGAACGGACATGTGGGTCTCACCGGCATAGAGCTCGAATTCGGTACGCAATCCGTCGGCAGTGCCGTTTAATCGCTCCGCCATCTCCCGCGCCAGGAGGACGGTCCGTTCCGTCTTCCTCTTCTCCAGGCGAGCAGTGGCATCCTCGTTCCGGTACTGGAAGGGTGCCAGCTCATCGCCTTCGTATTCTCCGGCGGACAAATGCAGGAAGGGTGCATTGCCCGGCGCGTCTTGACGCTGCGCTTCATTCTTGAGGATTTCACTGTTCTCCCAATAGATGGTTGGGCTGGCCGCAATCCAAGTGGCAAACAGACCTGGGCGCTCGAACAGGGCATAGAGAGTAAAGAGGCCGCCGAAGGAATGTCCGAAAAGTGATCGGCGCATCGGATCCAGGATCACCATCTCTGCAATCCGCGGTATAAGCTCGTTCTCGATGAAATCCACCAGCTTACCGGTCCCTCCGATTACAACCGGCGGACCACCCTCAACGAACGGCGGATAGGATTTGACCGGCGGAGGCCCCAGGTCCCAAGACCGGCGGAGCGGATCATAGGGCTCGTCGGAGGGGTAGCCGATCGCCGCGATCACCCCCCAACCGACATTCGTCCCCGTTGGGTAAGGTGCCTGCGTGACCAAGCTGGCGACTGCGAAGGGGAAAGTGGCGTTGCCGTCGGTCATGACGAGAAGCGGCCATCCTCCCGCAGGCGGTTTCTCCGCCGGAATGGAAAGGAATAAGCGATAGGGCTCGCCGCCCGCAGCAGGAGCCAGATCGAAAAAACACGTTCCGGGCATCGAATAGACGCTGATGGGATTGGTCATGAGAAAGTTTTCTGATGGTTGGGAGGATAGGGGAAGGGAAATTGACATCGATGCTGTTCACCGGCAGGTTTCGAAGTTTTCCAAGGTCGGTGCAACTCTTTGCTGATATCCTGGCTTCCGCGAAAGCGCATCATGGCAGTCACGGTTCGAAGGTTTACAGAGGCTGATCTAACCTCGTCCGGGCATGATTTGAAGACCCGGAGCTATCGAGCCGCATTTCGATCCCACAGATGAATTCACAAGGGCCTCAATTCAATCATCTCCGAACACTGCTAAGCCGACGTCTGTTTCGTAGCTTTCCTGAGTTTGCAGCCCCTAGGTGTTAACGTGAACTACACGTCAGAGCCACCACTTCTCAAGCATCACGGCCGATGATGTCCCGAGAGGTAGTGTAGCTCGTTCGGTCGTCATCGGCTTTTTCCGGCATAATTTGACGGCCTGTTTCCGGACGGTAACGGGACTTTTTAATGCGCGAAATGTTCAAAAGGTTTTCAGCCGGCTGCACCAAAACGGCACCGGATTTTTGGAGTGATGCAGATGTTGGGAACATTAGTACTGCTGCCCGATCGCTTTACGGACAAGATGCGAAAACAGCGGCCGCCTGGTGCGCACTATGTGCGCGCTACGGCAGCGAATACGTCCGCGAGTTGATCCGTCACGACAAAGATCGGCAGCACTTGCGTAGTCTCCTGCTTGAGGGTGCTTCATTCGAGACGACCGAGCCGGTTGATGCCGCCTATTTCGATAGCCTGCGAGCCCGTGCCTCGCGGCAAAGCTCCAAGTGATTGCAAAGTCTATCGTTCCCCGCGAGTCGGCCCGCGGGGATATCGAGAATGCCGTGGACTACTATGCTCGCGAGGCTGGCGCTCAAGTCGCGATTAGCTTCGTTGACGCGCTGCAGTCGACATTTGGTTTGATCGCAAAGCATCCTTCATCGGGTTCATCGCGCTACGCATATGAACTCGGTTTGCCCGATCTGCGCAGCATGTCGCTGAAGGCTTTCCCCTATACCGCCTGGATCGGCTGAAGCTGCATCGCATCGCCGACCAGCACGATTTTCGCCCCTGCTTCTTCATTGGATGCGCAAGCAAAGGCCAATCGCTTCGTGCGAACTTGACGAGCTCACACGTTCAGCAGCGCCGCCCGAGTTGCGTTGGGCGGACGTCTGCGATAAGCGCCTTTGTACGCCGCTCCCGCACGGAAGGCGCCAAGGACTTCTGAGGAACCGAGACGAGCATGGCCGCTGAAAATGACGAATACATCTATGACGAAGTGACTGGCGAATGGCGTCCGGCTTCGGAGATGGCAGCATCCGCCAGTGGCGGTGAGGCGGTCGTTCGAGACGCAAGCGGCAATGTTCTGGCCGATGGTGACTCGGTCACCGTCATCAAGGATTTGAAGGTCAAGGGAGCCGGCCAGACGCTGAAACAGGGCACCGTCATCAGGTCGATCCGCCTCACTGATAATCCCGAGGAGATCGATTGCCGCCATGATGGAATTAAGGGCCTCGTTCTACGCACCGAGTTCGTGCGCAAACGCTAATTCGAGTTCTCAGGGCCTGCTCAGCGGAATCGGCTGACCTCCGTGGCCGACTTGCGGCGACGGATGAATTCGCGCAGCAGCGGCAGGAAGAAGGCCTTGCTGAAGCGGCCGGTTGGCGGCTCAGGCTCAAGATAGAATGAATTTCCGACGATGTCGGTGTTGAACTCATCGAAAATGATCCAAAGCCTGCGATCGGCATCGAGGCCAGCCCGGCGCTTTTCGATGGCCGGCACTTCCACAGCAAACCGCGACGCCTCCGGCTGCTTGGTGGTGATGGGAAAGAAGAGAACCAGATCCCCGTCCGGCCGCGGCATTCTCACGCCGACGGCCACCGGCCGCTCCTTGCGTCCTTCCGTCTCTCCACGCCCAGCCTCTCTCGCCCATAGATAGGGATAGCGTATGACGCTTGCGGTCTGGATCAGCTCGTAGTTCATCAGTGGCCTGCCTCGTCCTCGCCGGCGTAGGCCTCGACGGCGTTTTCGAACTCGGCAAACAGTTCATCGGGCATCGTTTCAATGGTCCCGGCGGTGCGTCGATCCGACTGCTTCATCAGCCGTTGGTAGTCTTCGATATTGAGGAGGACCAGTCGGGGTTTATTCCGCTGGGTGATGGTCACTGGATGGCGCAGGGCCTCGGCGATGATGTCGCCAGACTTACGGGAGAGGTCGCTGGTTGAATAGGAACCGCTTGACTTCGACATATGGGTTTCCTTGTTGCTGTATTTGTTGCAATATACAGCATTTCCAACAATGCTGCAAGTTGCTGGTTTGAGGCGTGCGGCCTTGCGCGGACGGGAATTGCGGCGTCCGCCATTGCCGCTCAGCTCACAACGGCTGCGGCGATCGCCAATTGTGAGGCGGGCGTCGTCCGCCACCTCTTAGCATCTGAAGCGCCTTTTACCACGAGGATCAAATGGCGCGCACCGCATGAACGGGGATGCCAGTTTCCAGCGTGATATCCTCAATAGTCGATGCCAGTGAACCGAATTCTTCGTCGGTCAACCCAACCAATGTCGGAAACCGGACCTCGACCCCACCCTCATCGGCCGTCAAAGCGTTGATCCAGCTGCCGCCGCTGATGCGGTATTCGTGGGTGCCGACGTCGATTTCGAGATCGTCCAGCAAATTGATGGTGAAGCGCCCGAAAATCTCGTTCTCGAAATCGAAAGGTTCAGCTTGCGCAACTCCTCCATTGAATGTTCTGGTGATCCGTAATGAGGGAGGTCGCAAGCTCAATTGCTTCCGCCTTCGATGCGGGTTGGCGCTCAAGCGGCGAACCGCTGTTGATCCGAATGGCGGAAGGCTTGAAACGGCTCTCGAGACTGACGACAGCAGCGAGCGTTCTGACTTCCACAATGGGCGCGCATGTCTGCGCGAGATCCACGAAAGCGACCGCCATCGATCAATACCAGACCCGCTGCGTGGCTGTCCCATCGATGGTGACCTCGACTTAGTGAGGTTGCGATCGCACGTTCGGACGAGCCGTCGAATAACCCATGCACCGGCGGCGCCCATCCTCCCGCTGCCATCGCGGCGAGAGGACCGAACCCTTGCTGAAATTTTGCCGGCGCCAAGATTGAGGCAGAATGCATCACTCACCGGCTGGAGGGCTGTCGACACGCAGGTTGTTTCTTGCCCGCGCGGACCATAATCGCTTTCCAGCCGGTATCCGGTTTCGCAGTAATACGGCTCATAGCCCGGGCGCGAACTGTGGAAGGTGGCGCCGCTACATGTCGGGAACGAATGCCCCTCGGCAAGCTCGCGCCACAGCTTTTGGATCGGCGGCCGGCATTCCGCGAACTGCGTCGGACCTCCGGGGTTGGAAAGGCACAGGATAACCTCGCAACCCCAATCAGTTGCTTGCGCGTTGCCAGGCGAGGTAAGATAGGGTGGCAATATGCAGCAGGCCGCGACAACTGAGTTGAACAGAAGGTTTTTCATGAGCACGACCCTTCAAAGGACATCCCATTGCGGAAGAGGTGGTTTGCCTGTAGAGCAATTTATACTGACTTATATAACACAGTAAAATGACATGACAAGAGCACTCAAGACTCAATGGCACAATCTCGCTTTTTCAGGCCTGATCCTGCATGAGATCCTCGATCATCCTCTCGACGATGACGAGACGCCTCAAGCAAGGCTGAAGCAGGTCGGCATGATGACGATCCTCTACAGCATGAACCAGGCACACCAGAAGCTAACACTTTCCAGCATCATGGAAATTACCGCTCTGACACGCAGTGGCGTCAAGGAGACGGTGGATCTGCTGGTGAAGCGAGGGATGCTGGACGAGACGATCGTCAAGAATTCGATGGGGCGTGGAACGGCACGCCAGTTCGAGATTTCACAGGCGCTTCTGGAGAAATTGAGCTCCTTCGGAGCTGGATAGGCAACCTATCTTAAGTGACGAGTTCTGATGCACCACCTCGGCGGCGGACATTAATCCATTCTGGAGTAAATTCTCAGGGCAAGTCACCGCAGTGCGGATCTCGCCCGTCTCATCCTCTCCCGGCCTTAACTCGCCAAGGCAACCATCGTTGCCGAACCGGAATATCTCGCGGAAGCCCTGCTATATTACATCAACGATCCGATATATCTGACCCGCGAGCAGAAATTCAGGACCTACGTCCGCTTCACCAAGAAGGGTCAGCTGGACGCGGATCTTGGAGAGGCGCTGAAAACTAGCCAGGACCTGCACGCCCAGACCCGGTCTCCAGTGGTAATCCTGATGCAGCACAAGCTGAAGAGAATAGTTCCGGACCAGATTTGCCGGGAGGGTTACAACTGGAGACCTTCCATGCCTCGCGCCAACAGATCGACGATTTCCTGTCGACGACGATGCTGCTCGCCGAATTCGGCCCTGCGAATTATTTCGAAACCTATGATGTGTATCTGTTGGACGGTGATCGGAAATAGACCGTCTGACGAAAAAGGAGGCGTCCGGCATGAACACAAGCTTGGGTGACCGCAGGGTGACCGCATCAGGCCGAGCGGGCTTGCGCGACTATATCGCCATTGCACGGCTCGATCACAGTACGAAGCATGTTTTCATCGTTCCCGGCATCATCCTCGCCTATCTTCTGCGGGGGGTCAGAACCGACGACCTGACGTCCTCGATCCTGCTCGGATTTGTGACCGCGCTCTGCATCGCATCCGCGAACTACTGCATTAACGAGTGGTTCGACCGCGAGTTTGACCGGCATCATCCGACGAAATCGCAGCGGTCCGCCGTGCAATGCGCGATGAACGGCAGGCTGGTTCAGCTCGAATGGACCGTGCTGCTCATCGTCGGCCTGGGCTGCGCCATCCTCTCGAGCAAACTTCTGTTCTTCGTCGCCTGCCTGTTTGCGATTCAGGGGATCCTCTACAATCTCGATCCGATCAGAAGCAAGGATAAGACCTATCTCGATGTCATCTCAGAATCGATCAATAATCCGATCCGCTTGGTGATCGGCTGGTCAATGATCGACCCAACGAGCCTGCCGCCGGGATCGATCATCCTGGCCTACTGGTTCGGCGGCGCGTTCCTCATGGCGGCCAAACGCTTATCGGAATATGACGAGATCGTCGCGTCGCATGGCAAGGAGTTGCTGTCGCGCTACCGGGCGAGTTTCGCCAAGTATACGCAGGTATCGCTGACCGCCTCCTGCATTGCGTATTCACTGTTTTCGATTGCCTTTCTGTCCGTCTTCCTGGTCAAGTATCGCATCGAGTACATGCTCGTCTTGCCCTTCGTCGTAGCCCTGTTCACGGCCTATTTCGTGATGGCGACGAAACCGGGCTCTACGGCGCAGAAACCGGAAAAGCTGTTCCGCGAGCCCGGCCTGATCGCCATCGTCGCGGCCCTGGCGGCGGCCTTCATCTTCGCGACATTCGTCGACATTCCGCTTTTAGTGACGCTGACCGAACAGCACTACATCACCATCCGATGATCGCGAGGAATGTCGACTGGGGCAGTATCCGGTTCGTCGTCTTCGACGTCGACGGAACGTTATACAACCAGCGCATGCTACGCCTTCGAATGGCCGGCGAATTGATTGCTGATGCAGTGGCGAGAGGCAGCCTGACCAATCTGCGTGTGCTACGCGCATACCGCTCCTTGCGTGAAGCCATCGGCGAGGGGGAGATCGACGATTTTCAGGCGAGCCTGATGACGCGAACCGTCGCGCGAACCGGCCAGCCAGCCGAAAGGATAGAGGCAATCGTCAGCGAGTGGATCGAGCGCCGTCCGCTCGCCTATATCGCATCCTGCCGGTATGATGGGCTGGTGGAGTTGTTTGCCGGGCTCAGACGGCAGAACAAGTCGATCGGGATTTATTCTGATTATCCTGCCGACGAGAAGCTGCAGAAGATGACATTGTCGGCCGATTACATATTGGCCGCAAGCGATCCCGGCGTCGGCATCCAGAAGCCTGATCCGCGCGGCCTGCAGATGCTGATGCAGCGCGCCGGCGTCGGCCCGGCGCAAACCGTATTGATAGGCGACAGGCCCGAGCGGGATGGCCTTGCGGCGCGGCGCGCCGGTGTCCTGCCGCTCATTCGCTCCGACGGGCCACGCGAGGGCTGGCTGACCTTTTCGACCTATTCGGACCCTGTGTTCGCAGCGCTGCGGGCAAAGGAAGCGTCCGGATGATCTTGTCAAAGGCTATCCGCTATGTGTTCACCGGAGGGCTGGCCGCGTTCGTCGACCTCACGGTGTTTCGTGGCCTGCTGGCGTTTGGCGTGCCCCTCGGGCTCTCGGCGACATCGAGCTGGCTGATCGCGGCCGCCGTCAATTACAGCGCCACCAGCCGCTATGTCTTCAATCAGGCAACAAGCCGCAAGCGCGCTTCACTGTTCCTGATCGGCGCACTGCTCGGCCTCTCGATCAATGTCTTCGTGACGTTGATCCTCGTGCAGCAGGTTGGGCTCTCGCCCTTGTGGGCAAAGCTTTTTGGAATCGGCGCGGCCTTCGTCTTCAATTTCCTGATAAACCTTCTCTGGGTGTTCAGGTAGGGCCAGCGAGCGACGGCGCCATATCTTTCCGTCCTTTGAAGGACGGTGCCCAGAATAAGAGAAAGTTCAGCGGAGCCTTGTTGGAAGGCTTGTTGGACAGCGGCGCAATATGAACCATGCCTGAGCTAAGCGTCCGCCAGCAGCATCTAGCCAATATGTGCTTAATGTCCCCTTCGGAGAGATAGTGTTGAAAACACTCGGCGTTGCCGATGCTTTGGTGTCATGATTCAATCGTCGCATTGATTTGCGGCGGATTGAGTGATGAGGTGTCAGGCGGTTCCTGCGCAGCTCTTCTACGACTTCCGCCTCGATGATCACGTTCCTGCCGATCATCTGCTGCGCGGCATCGACCGCCATCTCGACCTCGACAGCTGCGCACGCAGCTAAAGCCCTTTTATAGCGGCACTGGCCGGCCGTCGGTTGATCCTGATCTGATGATGCGGATCATCGGCTACTGCCTGGGCATCCTCGGATCGGCGGCTGTACGAAGAGGCCCATCTCAATTTGGCCTATCGCTGGTTTTGCCGGCTCGGTCTGGATGGGAAGGTGCCGGATCATTCCAGTTTCTCCAAGACCGGCATGGCCGCTTCCGGCAAAGCGACATCCTTTCTTTCTTGCCGCAGAGTCATTCACGGCGCGGACGCGCCGTGAATGGATTCCTGTGACAAGCACAGGAATGAAGGAGGAGAGGTGGCAGACCTATCCCTTCGCAACGCATCCAGAGACGATCACAACGCATCTCCGCGCCTGACGGCAATCCAGTCGCAGTTAGATCAACGCCTCATGCGACAAGCTAGAAAAGGACGGCTCGAAGACGTCCTTCACGGCCACCGTGAAATCGTGGCTCGTGGCGTTTCCGGCAGCGTCATAGGCTTCGGCGGTGAAAGTCAGGCTGTGGGTGCTTTCGAAATCGATCGCCGCCTTTGTCTGGATCTTGTTGCCGACGAGCTTGAAGATGCCGTCAGCATCATCCGTCAGCCGCCACTTCACCACGCTGCCCTCCGGATCGCGTGCCGTGAGCAGGCCGACCGAGGTGCCGATCGCGACAATCTCGGAGATCGAGCTGCGCGAGAAAGCGAGATTGGTCGGCGCCTTGTTGGCAGGGGTTTCGTTGACGTCGAGGACGTTGATCGTGATGTCCTTTTCGACCGAGACCTTGCCGTCGGAGACGGCGACCTTAATCGTGTGCGACTTGGCCGTCTCGTAATCCAGAGCCTTGGAGGTAACGATGCGGTTGCCGTTGATCCGGAAATGATCGTTGGCGCCGTCGAGCAGCGTGTAAGTGAGCTTGTCACCATCGACGTCCTTGGCGCTGAGCAGGCCGACCGTGGTCCATATCGGCGTGCTTTCCGACAGGGAGGTTTTCGAGAGCTGGATATTGGTCGGCGCGGTATTGCTGCTTATGAAGGTTTCCGTGGCGAAATCGTAGACGCCGTCGGCAAAGCGCGCGAATTCGACGTCCGTCAGCGTGTCCTTGCCCTCCAGGGCGCTCGTCAGAATGTGATCGCTGTTGTTCAATGCGAAGGAATAATTGACGAAATTACCTGAGAAGATCGCGGTATCGATGCCGGCGCCGCCATTGATGGTGTCGTTGCCGGCGCCCCCGGTCAACTTGTCATTGCCGGCCTTGCCATTGATGATGTCGTTGCCGCCGCTGCCGTCGAAAATGTCGTTGCCATCGGTGCCTGTAAACTCGTCGCTACCACCGCCGGTCTTGACGTCAACGCCAGAGACATAGCCGGTAACGAAAGCCCCGCGATCTCCCAGTTCGTCGGAAAGATCGAGGTGGGCGCTGTCTGTCACTGCCAATGCGGGGTTAAAATTGTGGAACGAATCGGTCGACCACACGATCGTGTCAAAGCTTTCGAACTGCGCGCTTGAACCGGCAACCCAGTATCCCACCGTTTCAAGGACTTCAATGTTCTTGATCGTCAGGCCTCTTAGCTCAGAGGCTTGGAGAGTATCGATCCCCGCGCCGCCGTCGATTGTTCCGGAGCCCTGCCCCTTCACGCTTATGGCATCGTCGCCGTCGCCCGCATTGATGTCGAAGACCTCAGGGTTACGGCCGCCGGCGTCACCATCGGAAATCGTATCGTTGCCCAAGCCGCCTCTGATGACGTCATTTCCGACGTCGTCTATAATCTGGTCATTGCCGTCACCACCATTCAGAATATCATTGCCATCTCTGCCCGCGAGCCAGTCATTGCCATCACCGCCGTCAAGCGTGTCATTGCCATTACCGCCACGAAGCAGATCGTTTCCGGCGCCCCCATTCAGTGTGTCTGCGCCCTCGCCGCCATCGATGTTATCGTTGCCTGCGCCTGTTGTGATCGCATTGTCGCCGTTTGAGCCGGTCACATTCGCGGAGCCAGAGCCCAGTTCGTCAGCAAGATCAACCGTCCCGGAATCGGAGATGACCAGATTGACCGAGAGGAGAGGATTGATTTCGGAATTGCGGATGACGTCGTAAGATTCGAACTCGGCGCCGGTCTTGGTGATCGTTGCGCCGTTCGTATTCAGAATATTCAAGGCCATATTAAACTTTCCAAAAAGATGCGTTTGTATTCTATGAAAATGAGAAATCCTCAGTAGAACTGTTCTTGCAGCTTCAACGGACGACAACCCCCTGCGGATCTATGCCGCGATTTGCGCGCCAAGGGAAATTCCCAAATTCCGATCTTACCGCCAGAGCGTGGTTGCCCCTTGAGATAGGCGACTACGCCCTGAACGGCCAAGATCCAGCCCGACAGTTGCTGCTCGGAATAGGCGATCCGCGTTCCCGCCTCACGTGTCGTGGCAATGGCGTCGAGGTCGCCCGGCGACAGCACATGAACGAGATAGGCATCCAATCCCGCTGCCTTGAACGCCTGCCCGATCTCGTCATGTCCTGGTCAACGGCACGCCAGAGCCAGTGTTTGCGGCCGGCGATGGAAACTACCACCTCGTCCCGATGCCAGACGTCCCGGCCCGACGGCCGTCGGCGGCGGATTTGCTTCGCGTAGGCCGGTCCGAATTTCCGACCCCATCGCCGGATCGTTTCATACGAAACGACGATGCCGCGCTCCAGCAGCATTTCCTCTACCAGCCGCAGGCTCAAAGGAAATCTGAAATACAGCCAGACCGCGTGCGCGATGATCTGTTGCGGGAGACGGTGACGCTTGTAGCTGATGGCTGAATTCTTCATCCCACCATCTCCACACCCCGCTCACTGACAGCAGGTTTATGTGGCAACACCGAACTGAACGAAACTAACCAGTCTGTTGCTTGGGACGAACGGAGACCGTCGAGAAATTCGATAATCATCGCGGGACGGTTTCCCTGCTCAATTTTTTCGGAGATTGCCACCTTTCATACAGGACTCCGGCTCAGATATGCAGCGCGCTTCCCAAAGCTTTCAGCGCCGCCTCCATCACCGCTTCGCTGCGGGTCGGATGCGCGTGGATGGTGCCGGCGATGTCTTCCAGGCGTGCACCCATCTCGATGGCCAGCGCAAAAGCCGCCGAGAGTTCGGAAACCCCGGCTCCGACCGCCTGCAGGCCGAGCACGAGATTGGTGTCGGCCCGGGCTACGACGCGCACGAAGCCCTCTTCGGACAGCATCGTCATCGCCCGCCCGTTGGCGCTGAACGGAAACTGGCCGGTGCGAATTTCGTAGCCTTGCGCCTTCGCCTCCGCCGGCGACAGGCCGGCGCTGACGATCTCCGGGTCAGTGAAGCAGATGGCGGGAATGCATCTTTTGTCCCAGGCCCGCTTCTTCCCGGCGATGATTTCCGCCACCATCTCGCCTTGCGCCATGGCCCGATGGGCAAGCATCGGCTCGCCGGTTATGTCTCCGATCGCATAGATCCCGCGCATCGAGGTGCGGCAGCGGTCGTCGATCCTCAGATAAGGCCCGGCACGATCGAGATCGAGCTCTTCGAGACCGGATCCTGCGGTTCTTGGGCGGCGGCCAACGGTAACGAGGATGCGGTCCGCCGGCAGGGTCTCACGCCGGCCATCAGCCGTTTCGACGATCAATGCCTCTCCATTGTCGGCAAGGCCAATCGCCTTCGCAGCCGTCAACACCCGGATACCGCCTTCGGTCAACTTGCGCATGACGGGGCGTACCAGCTCGGCATCATATTGCGGCAGCACCTGTGGCGTCGCCTCGACGATCGTCACATCAGACCCCATCTTGGCAAAGGCCGTCCCGAGCTCCAGCCCGATATAACCGCCGCCGACGACGAGGAGTTTTTTCGGAAGTTCCGTCAGCGACAGTGCCTCTGTCGAGGAAATCACGCGGCCGCCGAAAGGCAGGTTCGCAAGCTCCACCGGATCCGAACCGGTGGCGATCACCACGGTCTCGGCGCGGATGATCTGCTGGCCGGTTTCCGTCTCCACCTCCACCGTCTTGCCATCGCGGAAATGGGCTCGGCCGTGGACGATCTTGACTCGCGCCTTCTGCAGCAGCCCCGAAACACCGGTCGTCAACCGGCTGACGATCCCGTCCTTCCAGGCAATCGTCCTCATGAGATCGATCGAGGCGCCTTCGACGCGGATGCCCATCGGGTTCTTGCCGGCAAGCATCTTCTGCGTCGCATCGAATTCCTCGGCCGCATGGATCAACGCCTTGGAGGGAATGCAGCCGACCGTCAGGCAGGTGCCGCCCGGCTTGCCGGCCTCGACGATGACGGTATCGATGCCGAGCTGTCCGGCGCGAATGGCGCAGACATAACCGCCCGGACCGGCACCGATGACGAGGAGCTTGCAGACGATCTCTTTCATGGATCTCAGCTTTCGATAAAAATGAGCGCAGGCGTTTCGATGAGCGTGCGGATGCGCTGGACGAAGTTTGCCGCATCCCAGCCGTCGATGATGCGGTGATCGAAGCTGGAGGAGAGGTTCATCATCTTGCGCGGCACGAACTGCGTGCCGTCCCAGACCGGTCGCGTGGCGATCTTGTTGACGCCGATGATCGCCACTTCGGGATGATTGATGATGGGTGTCGAGACGATGCCGCCAAGCGCACCGAGCGAGCTGATGGTGATGGTGGAGCCGGACAGCTCATCGCGTGTCGCAGTCCCCGAGCGCGCCGCTTCCGCCAGCCGATTCATCTCGGCGGCGCAATCCCAGATGCCACGGGCTTCGGCATGCCGCACCACCGGCACTGTCAGACCGGCCGGTGTCTGCGTGGCGATGCCGATATGCACAGCACTATAGCGCATGATGATGCCGGCATCGTCGTCGAAAGTGGCGTTGACGTCAGGCTGCTCGGAAATCGCCTTGACCAGCGCCCGCATCAGGAAGGGCAGAACCGTCAGCTTTGGATGATCAGGCCTGCGATCGCCGTTCATGGTGGCGCGCAACTCCTCAAGCGCGGACATATCCACTTCCTCCACATAGGTGATGTGGGGGATGCGCGAGGCGGAAAGCACCATCTTCTCGGCAATGCGGCGGCGCAGGCCGGTCAGCTTGATCTCCTCGGTCGCCGTCTTCCTGGCAAAGCCGTTCTTTGCCGTTGCAGGCGCGGTCCCATGGCTTAGGAATTGCTCGATGTCCTCGCGCAGGATGCGCCCGGCCGGTCCGGTCGCCTGCACCTGCCTAAGATCGACACCGCTTTCCCTGGCGAAGAGCCGCACGGAGGGCGCGGCAAGCGGCTTTTCCGCCGGCGCCGGCGCGGGAGTTGGCGCTGGCGGAGCAGGTTTTGCAATCTCGGCCTTGGGCGTTCCGGCAATCGGCGTCTGCGAAATCCCTGCAAACTGAACCTCGCCGACATCTCCCGCCGTCTCGATCCGCACCAGCGGAGCCTTGACCGCGATACGGTCTCCGACTTCACCGGCAAGCCAGGTGACGGTACCATTGACAGGAGACGGAATTTCCACGGTGGCCTTGTCGGTCATGACGGCGGCGATCACCATGTCCTCACGGACGGGATCTCCCGTCTTCACATGCCATTCTACGATCTCGGCCTCGGCGACCCCTTCCCCGACATCAGGCATCTTGATGATGAATTCGCTCATGGCTCAGGCCTCCATGACTTCGGCAAGCGCCCGCCCGACACGGCCGGGACCGGGAAAATAGTCCCACTCCTGCGCATGCGGATAGGGCGTGTCCCAGCCGGCAACACGCACGACTGGCGCTTCGAGATGATAGAAGCAATGTTCCTGCACCAGTGCTGCGACCTCGGCGCCGAAGCCGGATGTCAGGGTTGCCTCATGCACGACGACGCAACGACCCGTCTTCGAGACCGATTTGACGATCGTATCGAGATCGAGCGGCAGCAGGCTTCTGAGATCGATCACCTCGGCATCGATGCCGGCATCCTCGGCCGCAGCAAGCGCCACATGTACCATGGTGCCGTAGGCAACGACGGTCACCGCCGATCCCGCGCGCCGCACTTCGGCCTTGCCGATCGGGATGGTGTAATGGCCATCAGGCACCTCCCCGAGGTCGTGTTTCGACCAGGGCGTCACCGGCCGCTCGTGATGGCCGTCGAAGGGGCCGTTATAGAGGCGCTTCGGCTCCAGAAACATGACCGGATCAGGGTCCTCGATCGCCGCGATCAGCAAGCCTTTGGCATCATAGGGATTGGACGGCACGATCACCTTCAGCCCGCAGACATGGGTAAAAAGCGCCTCCGGACTCTGGCTGTGCGTCTGGCCGCCGAAAATGCCGCCGCCGGTCGGCATGCGCACGACGATCGGGCAGGTGAAATCGCCGTTGGAACGGTAGCGGATGCGCGCCGCCTCCTGCGTCAGCTGGTCATAGGCCGGATACATGTAATCGGCGAACTGGATTTCGACACAGGGTTTCAGCCCATAGGCCGCCATGCCGATCGCCGTGCCGACGATGCCGGATTCGCTGATCGGCGTATCGAAGCAGCGCGTTCTGCCGTATTTTGCCTGCAGGCCCTGCGTGCTGCGAAAGACGCCGCCGAAATAGCCGACATCCTCGCCGAAAACGACGACATTGTCGTCCCGTGCCATCGAGACGTCCATGGCGCTGCGCACGGCCTCGATCATCGTCATCCTGGCCATATCAGTACCCCGCCTTCTGTCGCTGGCGGCGGATATGCGGCGGCATCTCGGCATAGACGCCCTCGAAAATGTCGCGCACCGAAGGCCTGCCGCCGGCATGCAGTGTGCCATGCGCCTCTGCCTGGCGCTGCGCCTCGATCACCTCGTCCATGATTTCGGCTTCGGCCTGCACATGCCGTTCCTCCGACCACGCACCCTTGACGATCAGATGTTTCTTCAGCCGCAGCACGGGATCGCCGAGCGGCCAGGCCTCCGATTCCGTCTTAGGCCGATAGGCGCTCGGATCGTCGGAGGTCGAATGCGCGCCGACGCGATAGGTCACATATTCGATCAGCGTCGGGCCGAGATTGCGCCGCGCGCGCTCTGCCGCCCAGTAGGCGACGGCATGGACGGCGAGATAGTCGTTTCCGTCGACACGCAGCGCCGGAATGCCGAAGCCGAGGCCGCGCGCCGCGAAGGTGCCGGAGCCGCCGCGGGCGATGCCCTGGAAGGTGGAGATCGCCCACTGATTGTTGACGATGTTGAGAATAACAGGCGCCTTGTAGGTCGAGGCGAAAACCAGCGCCGAGTGGAAATCCGATTCCGCCGTCGATCCGTCGCCGATCCAGGCGGCGGCAATGCGGCTGTCGTTCTTGATCGCCGAGGCCATCGCCCAGCCGACAGCCTGCACATATTGGGTGGCGAGATTACCCGAGATGGTGAAGAAGCCATGCTCCTTGGAGGAATACATGATCGGCAGTTGCCGGCCGCGCAAAGGATCGCTCTCGTTCGAGTAGATCTGGTTCATCATCTCGACCATCGGATAGTCGTCGGCAATCAGCAGGCCGGCCTGGCGATAGGTCGGGAAATTCATATCTCCCGTCTCGAGCGCCTTGCGGAAGGCGCAACTGACGGCTTCTTCACCGAGATGCTGCATGTAGAAGGAGGTCTTGCCCTGCCGCTGCGCCATCAGCATGCGGGCGTCGAAGGCACGCAGCTTCATCATGTTGCGAAGCCCGGTCAGCAACGCCTCATCGGAGAGCGACCCAGCCCAAGGACCGACCGCCTCGCCCTCGCGGTTCAAAACGCGGATGATGGAATAGGCGAGATCACGGATATCTTCGGATGCGACATCCACCTCCGGCCGCGGCACCGAACCGGCCTTGGCAATCTTGACGTTGGAAAAATCGGGCTGACCGCCCGGGCGAACGGCGGGTTCGGGGACATGCAGGCTCAAACGAGCGGAATCCACCATGTCTTTTCTTTCCTCCCTTTGCCGGCCTTGCTCCTCTCCTCCGGAAGCAGGGCCGGATGTGGTTCTTATAGATTGCGGGCGATCACCATGCGCTGCACGTCGCTCGTTCCTTCATAGATCTGGCAGATGCGCACATCGCGGTAGATGCGCTCGACCGGATAATCGGCCATGTAGCCATAACCGCCATGGATCTGGATCGCATCGGAACAGACGCGCTCCGCCATCTCGGAGGCAAAGAGTTTCGCCATCGAGGCTTCCGACAGGCAGGGCAGCCCTGCCTCCCTGAGGGACGCGGCATGAAAGACGAGCTGCCGCGCCGCCTCGATCCGCACCGCCATATCGGCAAGGCGGAAGGCAACGGCCTGGTGCTCGAAGATCGGCTTGCCGAAAGCGGTACGCTCGCGGGCGTAATCGCGCGCCGCCTCAAAGGCCGCCCGCGCCATGCCGACGGCCTGCGCCGCGATGCCGATCCGTCCGCCCTCGAGATTGGCGAGCGCGATGCGATAGCCCTCGCCTTCCGCACCGAGCCTGAGTTCTGCCGGAATGCGCATGCTGTTGAAGGCGATCTGGCAGGTATCGGAGGAATGCAGCCCAAGTTTTTCCTCGACGCGGATCACCTCGTAGCCCGGCGTATCTGTCTGCACGATGAAGGCGGTGATGCCCTTCTTTCCGACATCGAGATCGGTAACGGCAAAGACGATGATGACATTGCCGTTCTTGCCCGAGGTGATGAATTGCTTGGAGCCGTCGATCACGTAGTGGTCGCCATCACGCCGCGCCCGGGTCTTCAGGTTCGAGGCATCGGAGCCGGCCTGCGGCTCGGTCAGCGCAAAGCCGCCAATCCACTCGCCGCTGGCCAGTTTCGGCAGGAAGCGCTGCCGCTGCTCCTCGGCGCCGAATTTCAGGATCGGCACACAGCCGACGGAGCTATGCACGCTCATGATCGTCGAACAGGTTCCGTCGCCCGCGGCAATCTCCTCCAGCGCCGCGGCATAGGCGACCACGCCGGTATCCGATCCCCCATAGGCTTCCGGCACCAGCATGCCGAGCAGCCCGAGTTCACCCATTTCCTTCAATTCCTCGCGTGGGAAGAGATGCTCCCGGTCGCGTTTGGCTGCCCCCGGCGCTAGCCGGTCGCGGGCAAAGTCACGGGCGAGATCTGAGATTTGCTGCTGGAGGTCGGAAAGGATCATCTGTTCTCTCCCTCTCCTATTGCCGTTCGATGGCAACGGCGGTCGCCTCGCCGCCACCGATGCAGAGCGCGGCCATGCCGCGCTTCAGGTCGTATCGCTCCAGTGCTGCAAGCAGCGTCACCAGGATGCGAGCCCCCGAGGCGCCGATCGGATGGCCGAGCGCGCAGGCGCCGCCATGCACGTTCACTTTTTCATGCGGCAGGTTGAGATCGCGCATCGCCGCCATGGCGACGACGGCGAAAGCCTCGTTGATTTCGAACAGATCAACCGCCGACAGCGGCAAGCCGGTGCGATCGGACAGCTTCTGCAGCGCGCCGATCGGTGCGGTGGCAAAAAGATTGGGCGCCTGTGAATGCGTGGCATGGCCAAGGATCGTGGCAAGCGGCTTCAGGCCGCGATGCTCCGCCTCGGAGCGGCGCATCAGCACCAGGGCCGCCGCGCCATCGGAGATCGAGCTGGAATTAGCGGCGGTCACCGTGCCGCCCTCGCGGAAGGCGGGCTTCAGCGTCGGGATCTTGTCGAGCTTCGCCTTTCCGGGCTGTTCGTCCCGGCTCGCCACCTGCTCGGCTTTACCCGTTTTTACGGTGACCGGCACGATCTCGCTTTCGAAACAGCCTTCGGCGATCGCCTTCTGCGCCCGCGTCAGCGAGGTGATGGCGTAGCTGTCCTGCGCCTCGCGCGTGAACTGATAGGCCTCGGCGCAATCCTCCGCGAAGCTGCCCATCAAGCGCCCCTTGTCATAAGCATCCTCCAGCCCGTCGAGGAACATATGATCCACGACACGCCCATGGCCGAGCCTGTAGCCGCCACGGGCCTTGTCAAGGAGATAGGGCGCATTGGTCATGCTTTCCATGCCACCTGCAACCGCTACAGAAGCGCTGCCGGCGGCGATCAGGTCATGCACCATCATCACCGCCTTCATGCCCGAGCCGCACATCTTGTTGACGGTGCTGGCCGCGGTGGCGAAGGGCAGACCGGCATGGATCGCCGCCTGGCGGGCCGGTGCCTGGCCCTGCCCCGCCGGCAGTACACAGCCGAAGACGACCTCCTCGATCGCCTCGGCCTCGACGCGGCTCCGCTGCAATGCCGCGCGGATCGCCGTTGCTCCGAGTTCCGGCGCTGTCGCCTCCTTCAGCTCTCCCTGAAAGCTGCCGATCGGGGTGCGCGCTGCACCGACGATAACGATGGGGTCTTGCAAAACCATCTTTCCTCCTTCGGGCAAAGCGCTCAGCGCGCGCCCATCCGCAATGCGCCGTCGAGGCGGATGACCTCGCCGTTCAGCATGTTGTTTTCCAAGATATGGCGTACCAGCCCGGCGAATTCTGCCGGACGGCCAAGCCGCGGCGGAAAGGGCACGCTCTTGCCGAGTGCTGCCTGAACCTCGGCCGGCATATCAGCCATCATCGGCGTTTCGAAAATGCCCGGCGCAATCGACACAACGCGAATGCCGTGACGGGCAAGCTCGCGGGCGATTGGCAAGGTCATCGCCGCCACCCCGCCCTTGGAGGCGGCATAGGCTGCCTGGCCGATCTGGCCGTCGAAGGCGGCGACCGAGGCCGTATTGACGATGACGCCTCGTTCGCCTTCCGCATCCGGCTCGGTCGTCTGGATCGCTGCGGCGGCCAGCCGGATCATGTTGAACGTGCCGATGAGATTGATGCCGACCGTGCGGGCAAAATTCTCCAGCCGGTGCGGTCCGTCGCGGCCGATCACCTTTTCGGCCGGTGCGACGCCTGCGCAATTCACCAAACCGCGCAGGCTGCCAAAGGCTTCGACGGCAGCGGCAACCACCGCCGCCCCCTTCTCGCCATCGGTCACATCGGCCTCGACGAAACAGGCATCGCTTCCGAATTCTCGGGCGATTTCCTGACCGGCTTCCGCGTTAAGATCGGCAATCGTCACGCGCCCGCCGGCCTCCACAAGCGCGCGCACGGTTGCCGCACCCAAGCCGGAGCCGCCGCCGGTCACGATGAAACTTGCTCCACGGATCAGCATGAATCTCTTCCTCCCTGCCGACTGCGCCCCCTCCAAGCGCAACCGACGGATACGATTCTATTCGCTCCACCTATTGCAAGCGATGACAGAACTGCTCCATTATTTCGGCCAGTTTTGCCATAGCGAGGATAGAATGGCCGAGATCGAGCGACGCATGATCGCGCCGGGCTTCGTGGAGGAGGCACTCGACAGCCTGCGGCGGCTCGGCAAGCCGACGGCGCCGGTCCTTGCCCGCGTCGGCCTGGCATCCTGGGTTGATCAGCCGGTTTCGGCAGAGACCTATGGCGCGCTCTGGCTGGCGATCGCTGTCGAGCTCGACGATGAATTCTTCGGCATGGGGGGTCGACCGATGCGTAGCGGCAGCTTCACGCTGCTTTGCCACTCTGTGCTGCATGCGCCGACGCTGGGTCACGCTCTGCGCCGGGCGCTGCGCTTCCTCGATGTCGTGCTCGACGACCCCCGGGGACGGCTCGTCATCCGCGACGGTCTGGCCGAGATCGAACTGAGCGATGCCGGCGGCCCGCGTTCGGCCTTCGCCTACCGCACCTACTGGATCATCCTGCACGGCCTCATCTGCTGGCTGGTCGGCCGGCGCATTCCGATCCGGCTCGTCGATTTCCGCTGCGCGGAACCCAAACAAGGGGCCGACTACCGGCTATTCTTCGGCGCGCCCGTACGTTTCTCGCAAGCTATCAGCCGGCTCGGCTTCGACAGCGCCCTGCTCGACCTGCCGGTGGGGCGCAGCGAACAGGCGCTCAAACAGTTCCTGCGCGGCGCACCCGCCAATATTCTAGTGCGCTACCGTTATGATGCGGGCATCGCCGCCGGCGTCCGCCGTCGCCTGAACCAGGCGACGCCTGCCATGTGGCGGAGTTTTGCCGAGCTTGCCGCCGATATGCGCATGCCGCCCTCCACACTCCGCCACCGCCTGCGCGACGAGGGACAAAGCTATGCCGCCATCAAGGACGACATCCGTCGCGACCTCGCCGTCGAACTGCTGCTGAACACGACGATGACCATCGGTGAGATTGCCGTGCAGCTTGGCTATTCCGAGCCGAGCGCCTTCTTCCGGGCCTTCCGCAAATGGGTGGGCAAGAGCCCCGAGGGCTTTCGGCGGGACGGAGCGGAAATCGAGGGCATGTCAGTCGAATCGGTTGACCCGCCCTGACTGGCCTCGCGCTTTCGCGAACATGGCGGCAACCTTCATCATGAACGACTTGCTGAAGCGGCCAAAGAACCGCCTGATGAGGCTCGATGTACCAGGATCGCTCGACGATATCGTAATTGTATTCGTCGACGACGATCCCACTCTGTTTGAGATCACCGAGACCGGCGCGACGGTGTTCGATATCGGGAATTTCCAGGGCCACCCTTCCCACCTCCGGCGGCTGTGTGGTGATTGCCAGAAGGACGAGATGCGTGTTTCCATCGCTCGCACTGCGGATCGCGATGACGACACAGACTGGGCGTTGTTTGCGCCCCTCGGTCTCACCACGCTGCTGTTGCCACGCCCAGAGATAGGGATAGGTAACCACCTCGCCAGGACGAAACTCATGGCTTATCGTCGTAGCCTTCACCGTGCGCCAGCCGCTCAATCGCCTCGCCGAACAATTCGGCATGCTCGTCCGGCATCTCCGAAATGTGATGGGCACGACGCGGGTCCCCGCCGCTGCGCATCCGCTGATAGTGCTCATAGCTCATCAGCACGAAACGTGGCTTGTTGTGGCGGGTAAGAATAACCGGCTCGCGGCTCGCGACATCGGTCACATCACCAATCTGTTTATTGAGATCACCTGTCGTGAACTGTCGCATGATCATCGTCTCCGGTTTGATTTCCATATATTCCATCTTTTCAAGAAAATGGCGCTCACGCGCTCTCGACAAGAATTCGCAAGGTTCTTCGGCCGCATCATTCAAGGGCACTTTGACCCTGCCGCAACCCGCGCTACATATTTCAGCGGGAGGAGTGCCATGTTTGATTTTTCGCTCGGCGAAACCGCGGACGCGATCCGTGAAACGACGGCGCGGTTTGCTGCCGATCATATTGCTCCGCTGGCCGTGGAGATCGACGAAAGCAACACGTTTCCACGCCAGCTCTGGCCCGAGATGGGTGCGCTCGGCCTGCATGGAATCACCGTCGAGGAAGAATTCGGTGGCGCCGGTCTTGGTTATCTCGATCATGTCGTCGCCATGGAAGAGGTTTCGCGCGCCTCGGCCTCCGTGGGGCTCAGTTACGGCGCCCATTCCAATCTCTGCGTCAACCAGATCCGCCGCTGGGCCTCGCCGGAACAAAAGCGCCGCTATCTGCCGAAGCTGATCTCCGGCGAACATGTCGGCTCGCTCGCCATGTCGGAGGTCGGCGCCGGTTCCGATGTTGTCTCCATGCGGTTGCGTGCCGAGAAAAAAGGCGACCGCTATGTTCTGAACGGCACCAAATTCTGGATCACCAACGCGCCGCATGCCGATGTGCTTGTTGTCTATGCCAAGACGGATCCCGCGGCCGGCCCGAAAGGCATTTCCGCCTTGATCATCGAGAAAGACCTGCCCGGTTTCGGCGTCTCCAAGAAGCTTTCCAAACTCGGCATGCGCGGCAGCGATACGGCCGAACTGGTCTTCGAGGATTGCGCGGTGCCGGCCGAGGCGCTGATGGGCAGGGAAGGCGAAGGCGTGAAGATCCTGATGTCCGGCCTTGATTATGAGCGCGCCGTGCTTGCCGGCGGGCCGCTCGGCATCATGCAAGCCTGCCTCGATGTCGTGCTGCCCTATGTGCGCGATCGCAAGCAATTCGGCAAAGCGATCGGCGATTTCCAGCTGATGCAGGGCAAGATCGCCGACATGTATGTCGCGCTGAATTCGGCGCGCGCCTATGTCTATTCCGTCGCTCGCGCCTGCGATGCCGGCCGCGCGACGCGCACGGATGCTGCTGCCGCGATCCTTTTCGCCAGCGAGAATGCCGTGAAGGTCTCGCTGGAAGCGATCCAGGCGCTCGGCGGCGCCGGCTATACCAAGGAATGGCCGGTCGAACGCTTTTTGCGCGACGCCAAGCTTTACGATATCGGCGCCGGCACCAATGAGATCCGCCGCTACCTGATCGGCCGGGAGCTCATTGCATCATGACGGTGATTTCGACTGCGATCGATCGCGACAGCGACAGCTTCAAGGCCAATGCCAGCAAGAATAAAGCCCTGATCGACGAACTCCTCAATCGTTCGGCGAAAACGCGCGAGGGCGGATCGCAAACGGCGCGCGAGCGCCATACCGGCAAAGGCAAGCTGCTGCCGCGCGATCGCATCCAGCTGCTCATCGATGCCGGCAGCCCGTTCCTGGAGATCGGCACGCTGGCCGCCAACGGCATGTATGATGACGAGGCGCCCGGCGCCGGCATCATATCAGGCATCGGCCGCGTGTCCGGCCGCGAAGTGATGATCGTCGCTAATGACGCGACGGTGAAGGGCGGCGCTTATTTCCCCATGACGGTGAAGAAACATCTGCGGGCGCAGGAGATCGCCATGCAGAACCGCCTGCCCTGTCTCTATTTGGTCGATAGCGGCGGCGCCAATCTTCCGCATCAGGCCGAAGTCTTTCCCGACCGCGACCATTTCGGCGCAATCTTCTACAATCAGGCGCAGATGTCGGCCGAGGGAATCCCACAGATCGCCTGCGTGATGGGAAGCTGCACCGCCGGCGGCGCCTATGTGCCCGCCATGTCCGACGAAACGGTCATCGTGCGCAATCAGGGCACGATCTTCCTTGCCGGCCCGCCGCTGGTGAAGGCCGCGACCGGCGAGATCATCTCGGCCGAAGAGCTCGGCGGCGCCGAAACCCATGGCCGCCGCTCCGGCGTCGTCGATCATGTCGCCGAAAACGACGAGCATGCGCTGCTGCTCGTGCGTGATATCGCAGCCACTCTCAACAGCGTGAAGGCCATTGATATCGACCTGCAGCAGCCACGGCCGCCCAAACTCGATCCCGAGGATCTCTGCGGCCTGATCCCGGGGGATGTGCGCTCGCCCTATGATGTGCGGGAGGTCATCGGCCGGATCGTCGATGGCTCGGAACTGCATGAGTTCAAGCCGCTCTACGGCACCACGCTGGTCTGCGGCTTCGCCCGCATATGGGGCATGCCCGTCGCCGTCATCGCCAATAACGGCGTGCTGTTTTCCGAAAGCGCGCTGAAGGGCGCGCATTTCATCGAGCTCGCCTGCCAGCGCCGCGTGCCTTTGCTTTTCCTGCAAAACATCTCCGGCTTCATGGTCGGCGGCCGTTATGAGGCCGGCGGCATCGCCAAGGATGGGGCAAAGCTGGTGACGGCGGTTGCGACCGCGAGCGTGCCGAAGGTCACGGTCATCATCGGCGGCAGCTTCGGCGCCGGCAATTACGGCATGTGCGGCCGCGCCTATCGCCCGCGCTTTCTCTTCACCTGGCCGAACAGCCGCATCAGCGTGATGGGCGGCGAACAGGCGGCCTCGGTGCTCGCCACGATCCGCCGAGACTCCACGGAGGCGCGCGGTGAGAATTGGCCAATTGAAGAGGAGGAAGCCTTCAAGGCGCCGATCCGCGCCGGCTACGAGGCCGAGGGCAATCCCTATTATGCCACGGCTCGCCTCTGGGACGACGGCATCATCGATCCGCGCCAGACACGGGACGTGCTGGGCCTTGCCTTTTCCGCCTGCCTGAATGCGCCGATCCCGAAAGGGCCGCGCTTCGGCCTGTTCAGGATGTGAGGCGCCGATGATGGAAAGCCTTCTCATTGCCAACAGGGGCGAAATCGCTCGCCGCATCATCCGCTCGGCCAAGATGCTCGGCATCCGCACCATCGCCGTCTACTCCGAGGCCGATGCCGGCCTCCCCTTCGTCAGGGAGGCGGACGAGGCGATCGCCATCGGCCCCTCGCCGGCCCGCGAAAGCTATCTCTCGCAGGAACGCATCCTCGATGCCGCCCGGAAAACCGGCGCTGCCGCGATCCATCCCGGCTACGGTTTCCTTTCGGAAAATGCCGGATTTGCCGAAGCGGTGGAAAAGGCCGGGATCATCTGGGTCGGCGCGCCCCCTGCCGCAATCCGGGCGATGGGGCTCAAGGATGCGGCCAAGGAATTGATGCAAGCAGCCGGCGTGCCTGTGACCCCCGGTTATATCGGCGCGGACCAGAGCGAAGAGAGGCTGGCGGCCGAGGCTGATATCATTGGTTATCCCGTGCTCATCAAGGCGGTCGCTGGTGGCGGCGGCAAGGGCATGCGCCGCGTCGATCGCCCACAGGATTTCGCCGAACTTCTCGCCTCCTGCCGCCGTGAGGCGGCTGCCGCCTTCGGCGATGACCGCGTTCTGATCGAACGCTATATCGCCAATCCGCGCCATATCGAGGTGCAGGTTTTCGCCGACAAGCTCGGAAATTGCGTTCATCTCTTCGAACGCGATTGTTCGCTGCAGCGCCGTCACCAGAAGGTCATCGAGGAGGCCCCTGCCCCCGGTCTCGATGCCGCCACCCAGGCAGTGATCTGCGATGCGGCGGTGAAAGCCGCAAGAGCGGTGAATTATGTCGGCGCCGGCACCATCGAATTCATCGCCGATGCCTCGGAAGGCCTTTGCGAAGATCGCATCTGGTTCATGGAGATGAACACCCGCCTGCAGGTGGAACATCCGGTCACCGAGGCAATTACTGACGAGGATCTGGTGCTCTGGCAGTTGAAGGTCGCTAGCGGCGAACCGCTGCCGAAAATGCAGGACGAGATCGCCATGAGCGGCTGGGCCTTCGAAGCCCGGCTCTATGCCGAAAATCCTGCCGCCGGCTATCTGCCGTCGATCGGCCGGCTTGAACATCTCAGCCTGCCGCAAACCGTCCGTGTCGATAGCGGTGTCGAGCAAGGGGATGACATCACCGCCTTCTACGACCCGATGATTGCCAAGATCATTGCGCATGGGCCGAACCGCGAGGCCGCACTTTCGAAGCTCGCAGCCGCCTGCGCTGGCATCGAGGTCTGGCCGGTCAGATCCAATGCTGGTCTTCTCGCCCATATCGCCATCGATCCGGATTTTCGCGCAGCTCGGATCGATACCGGCTTTCTCGATCGTCATGACGAAAGGCTTGTGGCGACGGAGCCGAGCGAAACTGCAATCGATAGCGCGGCCACGGCGCTTTTAAAGAACACCGATGGTAATCCCTGGACCGCGCTGACCGGGTTCCGCATCGCCGGCGCAGAGGACAAGAGGGTGCGCATCCGTATTGGCGATCACCTCCATTGGGGGCAATCGCGTCCGGAGTTTGAGGCCAATACCATCACGATCGGTGAAACCACGGTGCTTTTCGAGGCCGGCAATGCCTGGCCGATCAGCCTGCCCGTCGCCAGCGAGGTCGAGGCAAGTCAGAGTGCCGGTGATGGCGCGATCCTGTCACCCATGCCCGGCCTGGTCATTTCGGTGGATGTCGCCGAAGGCGATCGTGTCACCAAGGGGGACCGCCTGCTGACAGTCGAAGCGATGAAAATGGAACATTCTCTGCGTGCGCCCTTCGACGGCATCGTCGAAAAGCTGCAGGTTTCCTCGGGGATCAGGGTCTCGGAAAACCAGCTGGTCGTCAGCATTGTGAAGGAGGAGATTTGATGGCCGGCCGCTATTTCGACGAATGGACGGTCGGCGACCGCATCGCCCACGACGTCCGCCGCACGGTCACCGAGACCGACAATCTGCTCTTCACGACGCTCTCCCACAATCCGCAACCGCTGCATCTCGATGCCGACTATGCGGCCGGGACCGAATTCGGCCGGATCGTCGTCAACGGCACCTTCACTTTTGCCCTCACCGTCGGCCTTTCGGTCGGCGACACCACGCTCGGCACGCTCGTCGCCAATCTCGGCTATGACAAGGTAACGATGCCAAAGCCGGTCTTCATCGGCGATACGCTGCGGGTGGAAACGGAAGTGATGGAGCTGCGTCGCTCGAACTCCCGCCCCGATGCCGGCATCGTCACCTTCCGGCATATCACCCTGAACCAGCGCGGCGAGATCGTCTGCCAGTGCCTGCGCACGGCACTGCTGAAGGTGAAACCGTCATGAGGCTGCGCTCGCTACTCTTTGCGCCCGGTGACCGGCCGGAGCGTTTCGAAAAAGCGCTCGCCTCAGGCGCCGATGCCGTCATTCTCGACCTGGAAGATTCGGTTGCGCCCGCAAACAAGCCGAAAGCGCGCGAGAGCGTGCACGAGTTCGTCCTGCATCATGCCAGCGAGACCCCTCTCCTGATCCGCATCAATCCCCTCGCCTCCCCAGAATTCGAAGACGACCTTGCCGCTTTGAGCGGCCTTCATCCTTTCGCGATCGTGCTGCCGAAGGCCGAGGGTGCCGCTTCGGTGCTGAAGCTTGCAGGCTCTCTTGCATCTGTAATTCCGATCTTGCCGATAGCAACCGAAACGCCATCCGCGATCTTCGAGATCGGCAGCTACCGGGATGTCGCGACCAGCCTTTGCGGCCTGACATGGGGGGCGGAGGATCTGCCTGCCGCGATGGGGGCTACGACCGCGCGGAGGACGGATGGCCGCTACACGCCGCCTTACGAGCTTGCCCGCTCGCTCACGCTGTTCGCAGCCCATGCCGCCGGCGTTCCGGCAATCGACACCGTCTATCCCGATTTCCACGATCTGAACGGTCTCAGGGCCTATGTCGGCCGAGCCCGGCGCGACGGCTTTTCCGGCATGATGGCCATCCATCCGAGCCAGGTCGAAACGATCAATCACGCCTTCACGCCGGATGCATCCGAGATCGCCTGGGCGGAGAAAGTCGCCGCCGCCTTTGCCGCCAGCCCCGACGCGGGCGTCATCCAGCTTGACGGACGCATGATGGATTTGCCGCATCTCAAGCTCGCGACCCGCATTCTCGATGTGGCCGGGCGATAGAGCAAATGCGCCACCAATTAGCCCGCCTTTGCGGTGTGCTTGGAGGCGGCGTTCTCTCGGCTGAGGTAGCCGGCGCCGATGGCGACGTAGAGATCCACATAGTCCTTGGCAACCTGTTGCACGGTGTCGGCAAGGCTTTCCTGGGCATCGGAGACCGACCGCTGTGCCTCCAGGACGTCGAGCAATGACGAGGCGCCATCCTTGTAGCTCGTGGTCGAAAGCGCAAGCGACTCCTGTGCCGTCTGCACCTGTCTGCGCAACGGTTCGAGCGTCTGCGTGTCACGGCGAACAGCCGACAGCGCATTTTCAACCTCTTCGACCCCGTTCAGCACCGCAGCTTTCCAGGCGAGATATTGGGTCCTGGCATCGGATTTTTCGATGTCGACATTCGCACGCAATTTGCCGCCATCGAAGATCGGCAGGTTGAGTGTCGGCCCGAAGGACCAACTGGTCAGAGTTCCGCCGCTTGCACCGGATGATTTGACCCAGCTCGGCGAGATCGAGCCGGATAGCGAGATCGACGGGTAGAGCTGGGCTTCCGCGGCCCCGATATCGGCGACAGCCGCCGCCAGCTCGCGTTCCGCCTTGCGGATATCGGGACGGTTGCGGATGAGATCGGCCGGAATGCCGGCCCGAATGTCGCCACGGAAAACCGGCTGGCCGGCGCTTTTCTGCAGTTCGCCCATCAGCGAGGCCGCCGGCATCCCGAGCAGAGTGGCAATGTGATGGCCCGATTCGGTGAAGCTCTGTTCGAGGCCAGGAATGTCGGACTTTGTCGACTGTACCAGACCCTCGGCCTGAACGACGTCGAGGCGGGAGGCCGCACCCGCCTTGAGCTGCAGCTGCGTGAGTTCGTAAGTCTGTTGGCGGGATTTCAAATTCGCCTGCGAAAGCGCGATGCGCTGCTGATAATAGCGGGCGTCGATATAGCTCTCGACCAGGTCTTTCAGAAAGGTGAGCTTTGCATTGTCGGCCGTTGCATAGGCGGCCCCCAGCGAGGCGATCGCACTCTCCTTCGAGCGACGGTACTGGCCGAAGATGTCGAGCAGCCAGGAAAGGCTGGCCTCGCCACCTGTCTCATTCGTGGTACCGATCGTCGTACGCTCAGAACCCTTCTCGCCGGATACCGTGTGCGATGCGCCGACATCGAGGCTCGGCAGGCCACCGGCAGCGGCAACCGTGACATTGGCGAAAGCCGAATTGATGCGCTCGAGCGCCTGCAGGACATCAAGGTTCTCGCTGAGGCCATGAGCCACCAGGCCGTCGAGCCGCTTGTCACGATAGGCCGTCCACCACTGCGCCGCCACGACATCGCCGTTGCTCTTGGTACTTCCTTCTTTGAATTTGGCAGGAAGCGGCATCTCTGGGGGAACGTGATCCGGGCCGCTGACGCAGCCTGCCAGCAGAAGCGTGACCGCCGATGCGGCGTTGCGCAGCGATGATAGGTTCATGCAGAGCGACGGATTCACGGGCGAGCTTTCTGAACCGGGATCGTGGGTTCAGGCTTAGCGGCGCCAGCGTTAATGGCGGTAAAGACACTGTAAAGTTAGGTAAAATCGCTGGGCGGGATCAGGCCCGGTCATCAGCCGAACCATAGGACGTCGGCTTTCGGGGAAGCTCCAGGGTGATTGCAAGACCTCCGGCATCCGGCAACGACGCATGCACACGCCCGCCATGGCGCTCGATGGCCTGTCTGGTGATGGCCAGACCCAGGCCATATCCACCTCTCGGTACAGCCTCGTTTCCGCGTGAGAACGGCTGGAAGATCCGTTCGAGTTCGTCTCGACTGACACCTGGCCCCTGATCGGTGACACAGATTTTGAGGCGCTCGTCTGTCGTCTCGCACGATACGGATATGCGCGAATGCTCGGCTGTGTACTTGACGGCGTTGCGGACGACGTTTTCGAGCGCCCTGTAGATGAGCTCGCCTTCGACTTCGGCGCGGAAAACGCCCTCGACACTGGTTGTGATTGAGACCTCCCGCGCCTGAGCTTCGAATGCCGCATCGCCGAGAATTTCGTTGAGCAGCTCGATGACATCAAGAGTGTGCGTTTTCAGCGGCCGGCTGGATCCGGCAGTCAACCTGGCAAGCGTCAGAACTTCGCCGACCAGCGCATCCAGCCGTTCGACCTCCCGGTCCATGCGGTCTAGCATGGCGCCGAGTTTCGCCGGGCTCTGCCGGAGCACGCCGACGGCGGCCTGCAGGCGGGACAAAGGCGAACGCAGCTCGTGGGAGACATCATGGAACAGCCTCTGCTGCGCATCCTGCAGCTCCTGAAGCCGGGCGGCGCTGGAATCGAAGTCATGCGCAAGCGCGGTAACCTCGTCCTTTCGGCCGGCCATCTTGTCACCGATGCGGAAATCGAAGCGGCCATGGGCGAGCGCGCTCAAGCCATCGCGCAGATGCACCACGGGACGAATGAGATATCGGGCGAGTGCACCTGCCGAAATCGTGCTCGAAATCAGGATCGTGAGCCACGGCAAGAACGGACCGAAGTTCTCGAACGTGAACGTCGCCTTGGCCGGCAGGGAAATCTGGTAGCAAACCTCGTCCTTCAGGACGAATCGTGTGTCGACGGTCTTTTGAACCGCGCAGGCATCGGCTTTCGCCGTTTTGGAGATCGTCAGACCAGATGGTAGCGTCTCTTCACTTGCGCGCACGAAATGCGCGGCGGCATCCTCACCATCTCTGGCGAGCATGTTTGCGGTGAGATTCAGGGCGATCACTCGCCGCTCTTCCTCCAGTTCGCGCGCAAAAGGAACGCCCTGGAGGAAATTGACGAGCAGGATGATGACGCCGACGGTTGCCGCCATCGTCAACCAGATCGTCGTGAAGAATTTCCAGAAAAGCCGGGGCATGGTCAGTCCACGAGAAGTTGATAGCCCTGGCCGCGAACGGACTGGATCCAGGATTGGCCATCCTCCCTCAGTCCGAGCTTCTGGCGAACGCTGCTGATATGGACGTCGATCCGGCGATCGAACGGGGTCAGCGGCTTGCCGAAGGCCCGCTTCGAAATGTCCTGCTTCGACACGAGCTGGCCGGCGCTGCGGGCGAGGACCTCGAGCAGGCTGAATTCCGTGCCGGTCAGGTCCAAGCTTTCGCCGCGCCATTCGGCGATCCTGCTGCCAGGATGGATCACGAGTTTTCCCGCCCTTATGATGTCGATCGAAGCACCGGCCGCCGGCTGGCCCGCCCGGCGGAGGATGGCGCGCAGTCTCGCCGCAAGTTCGCCCGGCGAGCATGGCTTCGGCACATAGTCGTCGGCGCCGAGATTGAGACCCGATATCCTGTCGACGTCATCGCCCCTTGCGGTAAGCATCAGCACAGGAACCTGGCTGAGCTTCCTGATCCTCTGCAGAACCTCGATCCCGTTCATCCGAGGCATCATGATGTCGAGCACGATAATATCAACCGTATTGCCGGCCGCCGCGGCAATGGCGGCGCGCCCGTCTGTATCCGTGACGACCTCATATCCTTCTTCGACCAGATATTCCTGCAGAAGCGTCGTCAGCTCGGCATCGTCGTCGATAAGGAGAACCTTGTTCATTCGCATTATCCGCTCTCAATCCCGGCAAGCCATACAGCACAAATACAGTCGCGCAGCCAAGTTTTACCTAACTTAACATTAACTTGACCGCACTTAACGTTCGTCCCGCTACTGATCCTGCCATGACATAATACGCGCTGAAACCGGATTGCAGCGACATGGCCCGCAATCCCTCGTTGAGTTGGCGCGGATCGGGAAAAGGCATCGATGCCTTTGACCACCTCTTCGGTCGAATTCCCCCCCGGAACGAGACCGCGGGACGCGTTACCCCGCAGGCGGCCCCGCGCCGCCTGCGCGTCCTGCATTTTCTCGGCCAACAGCGTACCTGGCCTGTGTCGCAGAGAGAACCTTTACCAAACTTTACACTTCCTTAACCGCGCTTAACATCCACACAGCTATTAGAGTTCGACCTCAGTTCGATCCGGAGTGTCGTGTGTCCAAGGCACATCGAAATATTCTGCGGTGCCGCTTTGCGGAGCGGAAAGTCATCTGTGTCGAGATTTGGCGGTGGTTATCGAAGCTTGCTTCAAAGAACTATGTCTCAATTGCTTCTTTCTTGAGTCCCGGGATCCACTCAGGACGCGCAGAAACCGTTCCAATAGAGCGTCATGCTCACCTGGAAGACATCTCCATTGGGGGAACGGGGTGATTGATGCTCCGGGTGATCAGGGCGTGTTTACCGGGCAGATCGAACAGTTCAACAAGCCTACCGACGCCGACGAGGTTGCGGCGCATCGCCTCGAGGAAAGGCGGCAATAGCCATCGAGCGCGGCACGGGCGCAGAGCGAAGGGCCGAAATAGAAGGCGAACGCTGACACTAGGGACCGTCGTGAGGCATCGGTTCGTTGTCAAAGTCGTGGAGCGTCAGTCGACACGTGCTCGAGCGACGAGGCATATTCCCGCTCAGAAGAACGGTCCCGCCATATGCCGAGAGTGACTTACCGATTTGCTTCTGTGGTTTCCACGAAGAGCTGGTTGAGCTGTTTCATCTCAAGTGCATGGGCGCGCCTTCTGAGGGCGGCTACCTGTTTGAGCGTTGCAAGGTTGTCTGTCGTCTCAATGAGATGCGCATCGGCGACCAGCATTTCCGCTTCAATCCTGCCCTGCTCTCTCAATTGCCAGACATCCCTGACGCGAAATTGGACCATTATGACGCCGAAAAGCGCCACGAGCGCGGAAGCGGTCATTGGCAGCCAATTCGGGACAACCGGTCCATAGGCCGAAAACAATGATGAAAGGCCACTCAAAACGATGATCGCCAAGGTGAGAAAATTCCAGAGATATTGATTAACCTTGGAGGAACGAGCATAGCCGTTTCGATGTGTTCGAAGGTCACGCAAAGCCTGCCTTTTGATCTCGGCTGCGTCCGATGGAAGCATGCTTTCGGCCGTCTCTTGCTCGATCTCCCGCCTTGCCGCCAAAATCACGTTGATGACGGCGATAGTGATCCCGAAGGTTATCATGAACCACGCGATGTAGTGCAAAGGGACGTCGTCGAGAATGACGTTTGACAAAAATGCGGGTTGAAAAAACTCAATTAAAGCGCCAATCGATATCAAGAATATAGACAGGGCAACCACTGCAATCGAAAGCATCGCCGCTATATTTCTATATCTGCTATTTAGTGTCATTTTCTTCAGTTGAGCCTGGTCATCCCCCTCCCTTCTAAACAAATCCATCATCCTATCCTCGAGACTATAGGGTTAACCATAGTCAACCTTTTACCACGCCAGAAAGCAAGTAATGTTTGCGAAGTAATACTTTACGGATCGAATTTCCGGCACCTCTCGCTAATGTGCGGGCCGGGGCAGCCTCCACCTCTTCAATCCGGTCGCTTCAGGCTACGCTGATCGCCAGCGGCCGGCCGAGATCGAGGCCAATATAGTCCTGGTGCTGTCGGACGATCTGCGCGGCGTGAGCGATCGTCAGGCTTGATCGCGGCGATGATCTCCTCAAGGTCGCCCAGCCTGACAGCCACTTGAAAATCGGCGCTGCCTGAGCGGGTGAGATTGGGCCTTCTCAGGAGAATGGCTTTGTCGGTCCCGCCGCTGGATTGGTCAGCCAGCGTGGTCCCTCGGCGGTCATGTAGATATGGTCTTCCAACCGGATCCCGAATTTCCCGGGGAAGACGATCATCGGTTCATTGGAAAAACACATGCCGGCGGCAAGCGGCGCGTCGTTGCCGCGAACGATGTATGGCTCCTCGTGGATCTCGAGCCCGAGGCCATGACCGGCGCGATGCGGCAAACCCGGCAGGCGATAGTCGGGGCCTAGCGAGTGTTTGGCAAGCACCTTGCGGGCCGCATCGTCGAGGCTCGAGCAGGCGGCGCCGATCCGGGCTGCGTCGAAGACGGCCTGTTGCGCCTCGCGCTCGATCCACCAGGCGCGTTCGAACGCGCTGTTGCCGTCCTCCAGAATATAGGTCCTGGTGATATCGGAATGATAACCGTCGATCCGGCAGCCGGTATCGACGAGAACGACGTCGTCGCGACCAAGGACCTGATCGCCGTCGGCGCCATGCGGAAGCGAGGTCGCCGCGCCGAAGGAGACGATGCAGAACGTCGAGCCGGCATCGGCGCCGGCCTGGCGATGCTGTCGGTCGATGAATTCGACCACCTCGGATGATTTGATGCCCGGCTTCAAAAGCCCATGCACTTGCTTGTGGACGTCGAGCGTCAGGTCCATCGCATACTGAATGAGGGCAAGCTCTGCAGCCGATTTGATGCAACGCAGGTCGCGGATCAGCCGCCCGCCATCGGCAAGCCTTGCCGCGCCCATCTCCGCTGCCAATGCGTGATAGAAGAAAAGCGGCAAGCCATCGTCGAGGGCAAGTCTGCCGCGCTGGGCAACAAGGCGGGCGATGAGAGCGGCGCTGCTCTCCTCCTCTTCCCAGACCAGGATTTCCCCCGGCAGATGTGGCAGCGTTTCGACACGGCTGCGCTCGAACCCCGGAACGATGTAGGAAATGGTCGCGGGCATGACGAGCGCGCCGAGGAACCTTTCGCTCGGATGCCAGACGAGCCCGGTGAAGTAGTGGAGGCTTTCGGTCGGCCCAAGAAGCACGGCAGCCAATCCTTCGGCTTCGATCAGTTTCCGAAGCCCGGCGAGGCGGTTCTGCCGTTCGTCCTCAGTGATGCGGGGTACGGGGTGCTGCCACGACATGTTGTTTTCCTGCTTTTCCTGCGCTTCGAGATCGATGAAACCCTCGCCTTGCAGCCAGGATCTTGAACCGACACTAATGCCGCTGTAGGCAATATGTCGACATGAAAAGTGAGGAGATAGCCATGGCGGTCGAATACACCACACCGGGCATGCTGATGCGCGATCATATGGTCGACGTGCCCCTGGATTGGTCGAAGCCGGAGGGTGAGACGATCCGGATTTTTGCACGTGAAGTGTGCGATCCCGCCCGCCGTCGTGAAACACTGCCGTTGCTGGCTTTCCTTCAAGGCGGTCCTGGCGGAAAGTCGCCGCGGCCGAGCAACGGCGGGCCGCCATGGCTTGCCGAAGCCCTGAAGACGCACCGCGTTATCCTGATCGACCAGCGCGGCACCGGGCGCAGCAGCCGGATCGAAAGTGCGACGATGGAGCACTTTGCCGACGGCAGGGCCGCAGCCGACTATCTCAGCCTCTTTCGTGCCGACAGCATCGTTGCCGATTGCGAACATGTGAGGAAAACCGTCTTCGGCGGCGGGCGCTGGCAGACGCTTGGCCAGAGCTATGGCGGCTTCCTGACACTCACCTATCTCTCGAAGGCGCCGGAGGGACTTTCCGCCTGTTATGTCACCGGCGGCCTTGCCGGCCTTGGGGCGACGGCCGATGATGTCTATCGGCGCACCTACCCGCGCGTTACCGAAAAGAACGCCGCCTATTACCGCCGCTACCCCGGGGATGCCGAACGCATCGGCCGGATCGCCGACTATATCGAGACCAATGAGGTGCGGTTGCCCGATGGCGATCGCCTCTCCGTTCGCCGCTTTCAGACCATCGGCATCGATTTCGGCATGGCGCCGGGTTACGAGAACATCCATTGGCTGGTCGACGAGGCTTTCTCCGGTCCCAATGAAGAACGTCTCTCCGAGCGCTTCCTCGCGTCGGTGATGTCGCTGACCTCATATGACGACAATCCGCTCTTCGCCGTTTTGCAGGAAAGCATCTATGGCCAGGCCGGGACGCCGACTGCCTGGGCAGCCGAACGCATCCGCGCCGAGCATCCGGCCTTTGCGGGCGACCGGCGGCCGCTGCTGTTGACGGGGGAGATGATGTATCCCTGGATGTTCGAGGAAATTCGCTCGCTTAGGGCCTTCAGGGCAGGTGTCGAGGCGCTGGCAACGATTGAGCACTACGCCCCGCTCTATGCTCCGGCACGTCTCGCTGCAAACGAGGTGCCGGTCGCCGCGGTCATCTATCATGACGACATGTATGTCGATGCCGGGCTTTCGCTCGAAACAGCGCGCCACGTCGCCAATGTGCAGGCATGGGTGACCAACGAATTCGAGCATGACGGTGTTCGCCAGTCGGCGGCTGTCCTGCGCCGGCTGATGACCTTGGTCAGAGAGCAAGGCGGCCCCCTCGCCTCTTGAGGCTCGAGCGGTTCACTGCTCTCGTCGCGTCAGGACATGCTGATCGCCACCGGCCGGTCGAGGTCGCGGGCAATATATTCCTGGATCTGGCGGACGATCTGCCCGGCGTGGGCGATCGCCAGTTGGTCGGCCCGCTCGACGTCACCGGCCTCGATTGCGGCGATGATCTCCTCGTGTTCGTCGACATACTGGCGCGGCAGGCGGTCGTCGAATGTCGAGTAGTAAAGGCGCAGGATGCGGCGGCCCTCGTCGAGCAGCCTGGCGAAGAAGGCCGTGTAATAGGAATTGCCGGCTAGTTCAGCGATCGCGACGTGAAATTCGCGGTTGGCCTCGATCATCGCATAGGCATCGCGCGCGGCAACGGCATCGGCGAAGTCCTTCTGATGCCGGCGGATGGTCTTCATGATCTCGCCGTTTCGCCGTTGCGCCGCGCCGCGGGTCGTCACCCGGTACATCAGCGTCAGCGCTTCGAAATAGGTGGGCAAGCTTGCGAAATCGATCGTTGCGACGATCGTGTTCCTGTTCGGCAGCGTCGTGACGAGCCCATCGGCGGCGAGCCGCAACAGCGCCTCTCGAATGGGTGTCCGCGACATCCGGAAACGCTCCGACAGCCGCACTTCGTCGAGCGGACTGCCGGGTTCCAGCGCCATCGACAGGATTTCCTGCCTAAGCGTCACATAGACGCTCTGCGTGCCAGAGCCGCGCACCCGCACATTTTCCGCGTCGTTCCGCATTCGTCCGCCCTCTTTTGTTAGAGCCTTGTATTGCGTTTCGGCCGATTCTCGCAATGTCGGTCTTCGGGGTCTCAAATATGTAAGCTCACATCATTGAATCTTGTCGACAGTTTGTATATAAGGCAACCAGTTTCAACGAGGCTCGATCAATGACCACAGGATGGAAGGGCGTATTTCCCGCCGTAACGACACAGTTCAACGATGATCTTTCCGTTGATCTGCCCTCGACCCAGCGCGTCCAGGACGCGCTTGTAAACGATGGCGTCAACGGACTGATCGTCATGGGCACATGCGGCGAGAACAATTCGCTGGACCCCGAGGAGAAGCGCACGATCTTGAAAGCTGCCGTCGAGGTCGTCAACGGCCGCGTTCCCGTGGTGACGGGCGTGTCCGAATTCGACACGCGCCGTGCCGTCGCCTATGCTCGCGACGCCGAAAAACTCGGCGCCGACGGGCTGATGCTGCTGCCGGCCATGGTTTATGTGCCGAAGCCCGAAGAGCTGATCGCGCATTTCCGTACCGTCGCCGAAGCGACCTCGCTGCCGATCATGCTCTACAACAACCCGCCGGCCTACCGCGTCAACATCGGCGCCGATGTGCTGAAGGTGCTTGCCGATGTGCCAAACATCAAGGCGGTCAAGGAAAGCGCGCCGGATCCGCGCCGCTTCACCGATCTCATCAATGAATTCGGCGATCGTTTCGATATCTTCGCAGGTCTCGACGACGTGGCGCTTGAAGGCCTGATGCTCGGCGCCAAGGGCTGGGTCTCGGGCTTGACCAGCGCCTTCCCGCAGGAATCCGTACAACTCGTTGCCGCCGCCGAACGCGGCGACTGGGAAGAGGCCCGCAAGATCTATCGCTGGTTCATGCCGCTTCTGCACCTCGATGCCGAACACGACCTCGTGCAGTCGATCAAGCTTGCCGAGCAGATCATGGGCCGCGGCTCCGAGCGCGTTCGCATGCCGCGCCTGCCGCTTTCGGGCGCCCGACGCGCCGAAGTCACCGCGATGGTCGAGAAGGCCGCTGCCACGCGTCCTTCGAAGATCCGCCAGGCTGCCTGATCATCGAGGCCGGCGACCCTCGCGGTTGCCGGCCTTTCAGTGTTTGCGGTTCAGGCAAGCGCCAGCGACCGGCCGGTCGCCGGATCGAACAGATGCATCTGGTTCATGTTGAACGAGAGCGGCATCGTCGACATCGGCCTGGGCCCGCTCTCGGGATCGATGCAGGCGCAAAGACTTGCCTCGCCGATGCCGAAATAGACCATGGTCTCCGGCCCGAGTGGTTCCACAAGATCGATCTTAGCTTCGATGTCGGCATAACCAGGACGGGCCTGGCGGTCGGTGATCGATTCCGGCCTGATCCCGAACACGACTGATTTACCGGCATGGCTGGCATAGTCGCCGGCGCGCGCCTTCGGCACCGGAAGCTCGCTGCCGTCAGTCAGTTTGACGACGAGACCCTTGTCTCCTGATAGCAGCGTCGCCGACAGGAAATTCATCGACGGTGAGCCGATGAAGCCGGCGACGAACTGGCTGACGGGCCGATGATAGAGCGCCTGCGGCGGTCCCGCCTGTTCGATGATGCCACCATTCATCACCACGACACGATCCGCCATGGTCATCGCCTCGACCTGGTCGTGCGTGACGTAGACGGTCGTCGTCGGCAACAGCTGGTGCAGCCGCTTGATCTCCGTGCGCATCTGTACGCGAAGCTTGGCATCGAGGTTGGACAACGGCTCGTCGAAGAGAAAGACTTTCGGGTTCCGCACGATCGCGCGCCCCATCGCGACGCGCTGGCGCTGGCCGCCCGAAAGCTGGCCCGGGCGCCGGCCGAGCAGCTCGCTGATATGCAGGGTTTCCGCCGCCCTGATGATACGGGCGTCAATCTCGCTCTTGGCGAGCTTCTGCTGCTCCAGGCAGAACGAAATATTCTCCCGCACCGTCATGTGCGGATAGAGCGCGTAGTTCTGAAAGACCATGGCGATATCGCGTTTGCCCGGGCCAAGCCGGTTGACGACCTGGTCGCCGATCACGATCTCACCGCCGGTGATGTGTTCGAGACCCGCGATCATGCGCAATGTCGTCGATTTTCCGCATCCCGACGGACCCACGAAAACGACGAATTCATTGTCTTCGATGTCAAGGCTGATGCCGCGCACGGCCTCGTAGATGCCATAGGATTTGACGATGCTCTTGAGTTCCAGCCGTGCCATGGTTTTCTCCTAGACCTCGTGCAACCAGATCGCCATCGCTCCGGGCTCGCGATTGGCCCAGAGGTGATAGGGGATCGCGGTGAAAGGCCGCTCCTTCAGCGCGGGGCGCGCGGTGCGATAGAGCGCATTCTGCCAATCGGATATATCGGCTTCGAGCGCGGTGCCTTCGAGGACGGTCGCTCCGCCGAGAAGCGAGGCATCGTAACGGGCAGAAATTTCCTCAGATGCCGGCAGGCGGAGCCGCTGCGGCTCGCCGCCGAGGTCCGTCTCCTCGATGCAATAGACGACAGGCCCGCGCCGCAGCGCGACGCGCCCGCCGTCTTCGGAGACGGCAGGATGCGCGTAGATGCGCTCGACCGGCATCGAGAAGCCGATGCGCACCTCGTCACCATTGCGCCATTCCCTTGATATTGCGGCATAACCCTTCGTCACGCATTGATCGAGATCGACGGCAACGCCGTTGACCGAGATTTGCGCCTGCCTGCACCATCCGGGGATCCGAAGACGAAGCTGAAACCGGCTTGGCCGCTCGACGGCGAACCGCAGGCTGATGTCGCCATCCCAGGGATATTGCGTCTCCTGGATCAGGCGCACGAAGCTGTCGCCGACTGTCAGCTCGGCGGAATTGGTGCCGTAGAGATGGACGGCGAGCTGATGATCATCAGTCGAATAGAAATATTGGCCGAGCGACGTGATGAAACGGGCGATGTTTGTCGGGCAGCAGGGGCAGTAATGCCATTTCCACCGGCGGTGCTGCCCGTGGCTTTCAAGGACGTTCTCATAGAAATAACGCTCGCCGTCGCGCGAGATGCCGGAAAGCGCGCCATTGTAAAGCACCGTTTCCAGCCTGTCGGTGAACTTGCTGTCGAGATCGACCTGCGCCATGCGATGGCTCCAGAAGCCGAGCGCGACGGCCGCGCATGTCTCGGCGTAAGCCGTCTCGTTCGGCAGGTCGAATTCGCGGGTGAACCCTTCATTGGATGCCGACGGGCCAAGGCCACCGGTCACGTAGAGCTGGCGGCTGACCAGATTGTCGAAAAGCCGGTCGCAGGCCTCCTTCAATGTCGGATCGTCGTTCTCACGGGAGAGATCCGCCATCGCAGAAAACAGGTACATGGCGCGAACCGCGTGGCCGACGACCTGGTGCTGATCGCGCACCGGCAAATGGGCCTGACTATAGGCATATGTCTTGTAGACGTAATCCTCAGGGCTCTCGCCGCGCTTGCGAGCCTCCTCGTCGTAATATGAGGGCATTCGCCCACGTTCGTCGACGAAATAGGTCGCAAGCTTCAGATGCCGCGGATCGCCCGTCACCCGGTAGAGCTTGACCAGCGCCAACTCGATTTCCTCATGGGCGTCATAACCTCTGAGCTTTCCGGGTTCGGCACCGAAGGTTTCGATGATATGGTCGACTGCGCGGATCATCACATCGAGGAAGCGACGCTTTCCAGTCGCCTCGTAATAGGCGACGGCCCCCTCCAGCAGATGGCCCATCGAATACATCTCGTGCAGGTCGCGCAGATTGGTCCAACGCCTGTCCGGCTCGCGGCGAATGAACCAGCTGTTGAGGTAGCCATCTGCCATCTGCCCTTTCTCGAGTTTTTCGACGATAGCATCGATCTTCGTTTCGAGCGCCGCATTCGGGTGAGCCTTCAGCGTGTAACTTGCGGCCTCGATCCATTTGCCGAAATCCGAATCGAAGAAATGCTGCATCGACAGTCCGCTCGGCTGGATCGGGCGCACCAGCGGCCCGGCCGGCTTGTCAAAATCGAGCACCTCGAGGAAGCCCTCCTCTTCCAGCCGCTTGTGCTGTGTCGGGATGGTGACGTTGCGAACCGTCTCCGTCCAACTCTGCCAGAAACCGCCACGGAACACGACACTGGAATGGTCGGCGGGCCTGTATCGCTGCCGTCCCGCAGCGCGTGCCGGTTGAAAACGAGGTGAGCTGGTCATGAGGACTCCTGAGCGGGACGAGCGCTGTTACTTCACGGCGCCGGCCGTCAGGCCGCGCACGTAATATCGTTGCAAGAGAAGGAAAAGCAGGATGCAGGGGACCATGGTCACGGCTATGCCGGCCTGAAGCGCGCCCCAGTCGATGATGCCATAGATGCCCGATGAAACATTGACCAGCATGATCGGCAGCGTGAACTTGTTCTGGTCGGACAGAAAGATGAGGGCGGCAAGGAATTCATTCCAGGAGTTCAGGAAGGCGAACATGGCAACGGTGGCAACACCGGGAAGCGCGATCGGCAGCATGATCCGGCGCAGGATCGTAGCCTGCGACGCACCGTCTATCCGCGCCGCCTCGATCAGCGCCTTTGGCACCGCGTCGAAGGCGTTGCGCATCATGAAGACGGAAAAGGGTAGCTGGAACGTCACGTAGATCAGCACCAGCCCGAGAAGGCTGTTTTGCAGGTGGAGGAATTTCAGGATCAGGAAAAGCGGCGTCAGGATCGACTGAAAGGGGATCATCATCGTTGCCATGATCAGCACGAAGAGCAGCGACTGGCCGGGAAAGCGGAACTTCGAAAAACCGTATCCCGCCGGCACCGCGACGAGCACCGTCAGGATCACCGTTCCGGCGGCGATCAGCACCGAATTGCCGGCATAGACGTACCAGCCGGCGCCGACATGCTCGAGGCGACGGTAGTTTTCGAGCGAGAAGGCTTTCGAGAAAAGCGCTGCCGGATCGGCAAGTGCTGCGGCCGCGGGCTTGAAGGAATTGGCGAAAGACCAGACGATCGGCATCACGAAGAAGACGGCAAAGACGCATGCCGTCAGAACGAAAGCGAGATAACCGAGCCGCTCGCTCGCCGGCTTCCCTGCGAGATTGTGGTTGAGCCGTTCCATCAACCCTCCTCCGGCCGCTGGCGCAGCAGGACGAACTGGATGGCGCTGATCGCCACCAGGACGATGAGCAGGGCAAAGGAGATCGCCGAGCCATAACCGAGACGGTAGGATGAGAACGACGCGAGATAGATCGAGAAGACCGCCGAGATCGTGCTGTTCTCGGGGCCGCCCTGGGTGATGATGAAGAACTGGTCGAAGGCCAGCATCGACGAGGTGACGTTGAGGACAAGCGCCAGCACCACCGAGTTCCTCATCAAAGGCAGCGTGATCCGGCGAAACCGGCTCCAGACGCTGGCGCCGTCGATCCTGGCGGCTTCGATGACGTCGTTCGATATGCTCTGAAGGCCGGTCAGGAGGATGATCATCGTGAAGCCCGCTGTTTTCCAGACGACCATCAGGATGACGACGCCGAGGGCTGGCCAGAAACTTTCGAGCGGCCTCGGGGCGCTGTCGATGATGCCCGCGCCGCGCAGCAGCTGCGCAAAGACGCCGCTATCGGGATTGAGCAGCCACATCCACAATGTCGAGGCTGCCCCGAAGCCGATGACGACGGGCATGAAATAGATCGTGCGGAAAAAGCCGGCGATCCGCAGCGGCCGGTCGACGAGCAGCGCCAGAGGAAAGGCCACCAGGAAGATCGCAACCGTAACCAGCACAGTGTAGAGCAGCGTGAAACCCAGGGAATGCCAAAGCTGGGTATCGCCGATCAGTTCGGCATAGTTGGACAAGCCGATGAACTTCGTCCGGCCGAGAAGCGGCCAGTTGTAGAAGCTCATCCAGACCGTCATGACAAGCGGCACGAGGAAAAGCACGACGATGAACAGCAAGCCCGGCAGGATGAAGGCAAGACCAAGCCAACCCTTTGGCTCGGCTTCTCCGGTCGCGATTGCGCGCCTTCGGCTGCGAAGTGTCGAGGATACCACCGCAACTCCTCCTTCCGCTTGAATGTCGAGATGTGAAATGAACGTCAGGGCATCCACGGACACCCTGACGAAACGCGTTGGCTTAGTTCGGATTGGTACGTTCAAGGATACGGGTGAAGTCGGCCTGCGTCTTGGCAATCGTTCCGTCGACGTCGTCACCGAAGATCGTGCCCTGGATCAGGTTGAGGAAGGGCCCGGTGCGGCTGACGAAGAGTTCATCGGACGAAAAAGTGTAGGGCGTGCGCGCCTTGGCGAGGATATCGTAGGCAACGAGATTGCGCGGGTCGAACTTCGCATAGGCTTCCGCTGCGAGGTCGGTGCGCGACGGCATCCCCGATTCCTGGGTGATATAGACCTGCTGCTCGGGCTGCATGTAGAAATTGACGAAGTCGAGCGCGACCTTCTTCTTCTCTTCACTGATGCCCTTGATGAGGGACAGCGTGTCGCCGCCGGCAAAGCTCGATGCGCCACCCTTCGGCCCCGGGATCGGCGCAACGGCGAATTTCACGTCGGGATATTTGCTGGTCAGCAGATTGACGATGTAGGAGCCGGTCATCAGGATGCCGACCTTGCCCGAGGCGAAGGCTTCGACGGCATTGTTGCCGTTGCCGGAACGCGAGGTCGGGTGGATCGCACCGGCCTTCCACATATCGCGATAGGCAGCGATGGTCTCACGCAGCGCCGGCGTATCGACCGTGGCGCTGCGGCCGTCATCGCTCAGCACATCGGCATTGGCGGCCCACAGATGCGGCAGGAAGTCGTAGATCAGCCAGCTTCCCGAATTTGCCACGAAATAGAAGCCGTAGGTCTCGTTGCCGAGCGCGGCGATCGTCTTGGCATCGGCGGCGACCTCCTCCATCGATGCCGGCGCCTTGTTGGGGTCGAGGCCGGCCTTGGTGAACAGATCGGTGTTATAGGCGATAATCGAGGCATCCGGCAGGGCCGGCACGCCATAGATCTTGCCGTCATAGGTGGCAAGACGGATGTGCGACGGGCTCATCGCGGAGGAATAGGGCAAGCCCTTCACGAAGTCGGAGATATCCTCGAGACCATCCGCCGCGGCAAAGGTCGGGAGATAGATCAGGTCGAGCACGGCGCCATCAGGAGCCGCGCTGCCGGCAATCGCCGCACCGAGCTTCGGCACCATCTGCTCCGCCGTGATCTGGGTGACATTGACCTTGTCGGAATGTGCGGCATTGTATTTGTCTGCCAGTCCCTGAAGGACGGCGCCGGACGACGTGCGCACCCATAGGGTGATTTCTTCGGCGCCGGCGAGAGAAGAGCTTGCCAGCAGCGCAAGAGCAGTGATCGTTGTTTTCAGTCGAAGCATGCTTGTTCCCCTTTTTCTCGTTCAGGCCCAAGGCCGTCGGACGAAATGGACGTTAGATCAGAAATTTTTTGGTGTCGACAGTCTGTGTGCATAAATCTGATGTCGGTTTGATAAAACCTTTTAACAGCACCTTTTTTTTCTGCTAAAAGCTTTTATCATGAACCGATGACGAGGCGGAATTTGAAGAATAGCGGCGATCGGAGACGGACGATTTACGACGTGGCGAAGGCTGCAGGCGTTAGCATTTCGACGGCGTCGAACGCGCTGAACGACACCGGCCGGACGAAGCCCGAGACACGCGAGCGGGTCCGGCGTGTGGCGGAAGAAATCGGATTTCGGCCCAACGCACTCGCCCGTGGGTTGCTGAGCAAGCGAAGCCATGCGATCGGCATGCTGACCAACGACACCTATGGCAGACTGACGCTGCCGATGGCGGCCGGGGTATCGGAGGTGCTCGTCGATCACGGCGTTTCCGTCTTCCTTTGCGCCACGAACAATGATCCAAGGCTCGCCCAGCTGCACCTGGAGGCGCTTCTTGACCGGCAGGTCGACGGCATCATATTCACCGCGACCCGCCTCGACCTCAAGCCGCCGGTCCAGCTGTCCCGCTTGCCGATACCCGTCGTCTACGTCTTTGCCGAGGGGCCGGCCGACAGCGTCACTTTCTTCCCTGATGACGAACAGGGCGCCCGCCTCGCCGTCGACCACCTGAAAGAGCTCGGTCGATCGCGGATCCTGCACATCACCGGGCCGCGGGATTATCTCGCCGCTCGCATCCGCGCCCAATCCTATCTTGATGCCTGCGGCGACGGTGCCGAAGCGATGTTCGGCGAGTGGTCGGAGGAATGGGGTCACGAAGCCGTCCAGACGGTGTTTGCCCGGCCCGGCCCAAAGCCCGACGCCATCTTCTGCGGCAGTGACGAGATCGCCCGCGGAGTCATCGACGCGCTGCGCGACCTCAATGTGGAGATTCCCACGGATGTCGCCGTGGTCGGGTTCGACAATTGGGAGGTCGTCGCACGGCAAACGCGCCCGCCGCTCAGCACCATAGACATGGAGTTGAAGGAACTGGGCCATCGCGCCGGCCTGGCAATCCTCAGCCTCTCCAAGGGTGAACCGGTCCCTGCCGGCATCACCAGATTGCCGTGTCGCCTGGTCGTGCGGCAGTCTTGCGGCAGTCCCCCTCAATCCGACTGAAAACGAAGGCAAGCAACACCGGCAAGCCGGCCGTGGTCGCTATTATCTGTCCGTGGAATTGCCGGAACGGGCCAGGCTGTTTCGGCTGACCAGCGACGGTATCTGGAAAATATGCTCGGAAGCGGTGCGGCCTTCTATTCTGGAAATGAGGGCCCGGGTTGCGACCTGACCGAGTTCCCTGCCCGACTGATCGATGCTTGCGAGATTGACGAGGCCGAGTGCTGCGGTCGGCGAATTGTCGTATCCGATGACGGCGAGATCTTCGGGGACGCGCACGCCCATCTCCATAGCCAGGCTGAGAAGGGTGATCGCGTCGAGATCGCTCCAGCAGAATACGGCGCGCGGCCTGTCCTTCCTCGATAGGAATTTTCGCATCGCCTCTTCCCGCTTCGGCGAGGCAATCGGAATTTTGCCGATCGCTGGCGAGGAGCCGAGCCCGCCACGCTGCATCGCCCGGCGAAACCCGATCTCACGCTGGCGGACGACGGAGACCGCGTGCCCCTGGCGCTCGCCAAGGCTCAGCATTTCGATGTCGCGATAGCCGCAGGCAAGAAGCGCTTCCACCGCGATCTCCGCGCCGCGCTGATCGTCGGCATTGACGGTATCGAAGGCCGTAGCGCTGGCATCGTGGTAACCGACGGCGACGATCGGTATCTGGACTGCGAACTTTGCGAGGATGTCCGAGGGCAAACGCGGCGCAACGAGGATCAGGCCATCCATCTTGTAGTCGATCATCGACTCGATCAACGACGTCTCCAGCTGCACGCGCGCATCGCTGACCCCGATCATCGCCTGATAGTGCGAAGGCGCCAGCACCCCGTTCACGCCGGCAATCACCTCCGGAAGGAAAGGATTGCGGATATCGATCAGGAGCACGCCGATGGTGAAACTCCGGCCACGCAGCCCTCGTGCTGCCCGCGAGGGGCGATATGCGAGTGTTTCGATGGAATCAGTCACCCTTGCGCGCAGTGCATCACTGACGCCATAGGCGTTTCGCATCACCTTGGAAACTGCTGCGACCGATACGCCGGCGTGAGTTGCCACGGTCCGGATCGTTACGCGATCATTCCGTTGCGGCTTTTGTTTTTCTTCGATTGACATGAAATCTCTGGCTTGCTGCGGGTCGTCAACATCGCCCGCACAACCACCATGGCAGACTGGTAACGAAAATTCTATTGCGCTTCCGAAGAAAATGTAGAACGTTATATGGAGAACGTTCTACAACTCGTCGGGAGGACTTGATGAACTTTCAGCCGGCAGCCATCAGCGGCAACCTCGTTTCGCGTACCTGGTCCGGGGATATGATCGCGCCGCTATCGGATGGCGGTCAGGGAACGGCGGCAAGCTTCGTTTCTCAAACTTTCGAGCATGATGGCCCGGGGCTCCCCGTCGATCTCTTCATCTCCGCACTTGGCCTCTATCGCTGCTTCATCAACGGCGTTCGCGTCGGCGGTGACTTGCTGACACCCGGCTGGACGAACTACGACGATCGCCTTGCTTACCAGCGGTATGATGTCTCGAACCTGCTCAAGCCGGGCCTCAACCGCATCGAGATCTGGCTTGCCGACGGATGGTACCGATCGCCCTTGATGTGGGGCGCCCAGGCGATCCCGAATTGCTGGGGTGACAGGATCGGCGCCATTGCGGATCTGATCGGAGCTGATGGCGCCCTTCTTTCCACCGACACCACATGGCGAAGCGGTGTTTTGCCGATTCTGAAGTCGGGGATCTATTTCGGCGAAATCTATGATGCCCGGCAGGAAAGCTACTTGGAGAGCCACGGCACCGAGAGACTGCCGTTCGACAGGGCATTGCTCGTCGCGCATGAAACTGCTGCGGTGCGCGAGCTGCGGCCACTCGCCGCGGTCGAAAACTGGATCGACGATGAGGGCAGGACGATCTTTGATTTCGGCCAGAATGCCGGCGGCTACATCAGATATACCGTCCGGGGCACTGCCGGCGCCGAAGTCCGGGTGGAGCATTCGGAAGTTCTCGGTCCCGACCGTCATTTCGACAATCGCAACTATCGCACGGCTGCCGCGCACACCGTCTATACGCTACGGGGAGACGGCGACGAGACCTACGCGCCGCATTTCACCTTCCACGGCTTCCGTTATGCCAGGGTGACGATTACGGGCGATGCGAAGATCCTCGCAATCGCGTCCATCCCGATCTCGTCTGTGGCCGAGCCCGCCGGCGGTTTCACCTCGGGCAATGCGCTGGTCAATCGTCTGGTCGAAAATACCATCTGGTCGCAGCGCGCCAATTTCGTCGAAGTGCCGACCGATTGCCCGCAGCGCGACGAACGCCTCGGCTGGACGGGCGACGCCCAGGTCTTTGCCGCAACCGCATGCTGGCTGAGCGACAGCCAATCCTTCCTGAGAAAGTATCTGCGGGATGTGATGGCCGATCAGCGCGAGGATGGCGCCGTCTCACATTTTTCGCCGGATCCGACGCGTCTGCATCCGACCAATTTCCCGGGCTATGCCGGCTCGACCGGCTGGGGCGACGCGATCGTCGTCATCCCCTGGGTGCTCTACACCCATTACGGCGACCGGGCCGTTCTGGCGGAGTGCCTGGATTCCATGGTGCGCTGGGTCGATTTTGTCTGGTCGATCTCGGATGGTCCCCTGGTTCGCCCGCCGTCGCATTGGGGCGCCCGAGGCTTCACCTTCGGCGACTGGCTGCAGCCGGTCGGCGACAATCGAAAGCCTCGCCCGACGATCGCCGACGACTGCGCGGCGACGCTCTATCACTTCATCTCGACCGACCTTCTGGCAAGGATCGCAGCCACTCTCGGCGAGCATGCCCTTGAAGAGAAGATGAAACAGCGCGCAAACGAGATCCGGCTGACATTTTCCAACGAGTTCATCACGCCGGCGGGACGGCTCGCGCACAACGACCAGACATCCTACGCCTTGGCCTTCCTTCACGACCTGATACCGGCAGAGCACAGGCAAGCCGCGCAGCAGCATTTCCGGCAGGTGATCATTGATGCCGACTACAAGATCGGCACCGGCTTCATCGGAACGCCGGCCCTGTTGCCGGCGCTGACAAAGCTCGGCATGGACGATCTTGCCGAAAAGGTCTTCCTGCAGGAGGATGTGCCGGGGTGGCTCTACCAGGTGTCGAAAGGGGCGACGACGATCTGGGAGCGCTGGGATTCCATGGCGCCTGACGGCACGATCTACGAACCCGACATGAACAGCTATAACCACTATGCCTATGGCGCGGTCTGCCAATGGCTATTCGAAAGCGTCGCCGGAATTTCGCCGAGCCCGAGCGCACCCGGATTTGCCGAGGTGATCGTCGATCCAGCGCCGATTCCTTCGCTTTCGCCGGTATCGGCCCATCATGATATCAGCCAGGGACGCATCGAGGCCGGCTGGCAGTGCGACGGCAACAAGGTCACCTATGTGCTGACACTTCCGGAAGGTTGCATCGGCCGGTTCCGGCCCGGAAAACGGCATCAAAACCCGTCGCTCAACGGAGAGCCCATCGTCGAGGAAGCCGTTATTCACCCCGGGACGCACCGACTGGCCTTTTCTCTACCCACTTCCTGAGGAGCATAAACGTCACACCGTTCAGAGGAGGAACGTCATGACACATCGGATTAAACTCATTCTTGCGGGCGCGTCCGCGCTTTTGGCATTGGTTGCGGCCGGCCCGTCGCATGCAGAAACCACGCTGTCATTCCTGATCGACAACAATCCGGACACGGTCGCTGCCGCCGAGGCGCTGGTTGCCGCCTATCAGACAAAGGTGCCCGACGTGACGATCGAAATCGAGCCACGGGCCGGTGGCGGCGAGGGTGACAACATCATCAAGACGCGCCTAGCGACCGGCGAGATGTCCGATGTGTTTCTCTATAATTCCGGCTCGCTGCTCCAGGCGCTGAAACCCGCGCAGACGCTTGTCGATCTGAGCGGTCTTGCGTCGCAGGCGAAGGTGGACGAAGGCTTCAAGTCGGTCGTCCGCGCCGACGGCAAGCTCTACGGTGTTCCCTTCGGCACGGCGATGGCGGGCGGCATCCTCTACAACAGGAAAATCTACCAGGACCTCGGCCTGTCAGTCCCGAAGACATGGGCGGACTTCATGGCGAACAACGCAAAGGTCAAGGCATCAGGCAAGGTCGCCGTGGCGCAGACCTATCGCGATACCTGGACCTCGCAGTTATTCGTTCTGGCGGACTATTACAACCTGCATGCCGCCGTGCCGAACTTCGCCGCCGACTACACTGCCAACAAGGCGAAATACGCAGAGACGCCGGCGGCCATGAAAGGCTTCGAACGGCTGAAGGACGTTCACGACGCTGGCCTGATGAACGAGGATTTCGGCGCAGCAAGCTATGACGATGGCCTCAGAATGGTGGCAACGGGCGAGGCAGCGCACTATCCAATGCTGAGCTTCGCAATCGGCGCGCTCAAGCAGAATTATCCCGACAACCTCGCAGATGTCGGTTTCTTCGCGCAGCCGAGCGACGACGCGGCGACGAATGGCCTGACGGTCTGGATGCCGCCCGCCCTCTACATTCCCCTTACCAGTCAGCACGCAGAGGAAGCGCAGAAATTCGTGGATTTCGCAGGAAGCGTCGAAGGCTGCAAGATCATGGTGGAAACCAACACCGTGCAAGGGCCTCCCTTGATCGACGGCTGCGGTCTGCCTGCCGACGTGCCGCCTGCGGTGAAGGACATGCTTCCCTATTTCGAGGCCAAGGACAAGACGACCCCGGCGCTGGAATTTGTTTCGCCGGTCAAGGGGCCGGCTCTCGAGCAGATCACCGTCGAAGTCGGCTCCGGTATTCGCCAGCCAGCCGACGCGGCAAAACTCTATGACGACGATGTGCGCAAACAGGCCAAGCAACTCGGCCTGCCGAACTGGTAGCGGTCTTTCGGGTCAATTAACCTCGCTCCCGATGGAGCGAGGTTCCACCCGATCGAAGAGGTAGTCATGACCGAGACACGCCCCCGCTCGCGCAAATCGCCCTACCCGCTGTGGTTTTTCATTCCGGCCGCAATCATCTACGGCGTGCTGTTTCTGGTTCCCACGGTATCCTCCCTCTGGTTCAGCCTCACGCGCTGGGATCTTTCGACCGCCGAATTCATCGGGCTCGAAAATTTTCAGCAGTTCTTTTCCGAACCCTTCCTGGTCAAGGGACTGGTCAACACGCTGATCTATGCCGTGACCACATCCGGCCTGAAGACGGTCTGCGGGCTGCTGCTCGCCGTGCTGTTGACCAGCAATATTTTCGCCCGCGGCTTCCTGCGCACGCTGGTCTTCTTTCCCGTCCTGGTCTCGACGATCGGCATCGGCATCACCTTCACGGTGATGATGCATCCAACCAGAGGCATCATCAATGTCACGCTCGAAACGCTCGGCATTCCCGGGCCGGGATGGCTGACCAATCCGGCACTCGCCCTCTTTTCGGTTGCCCTCGTCGATCTCTGGAAGGGTGTCGGCCTCGCCACCCTGATCTTCATCGCCGGTCTTGCTGCGATCAGCCCCGATTATTATGAGGCGGCGAGAATCGACGGCGCCACCCGTCTCCAGCAATTTTTTCGGATCACCCTGCCGCTCGTGCGTCCCGCCACCATCACCGTGGTGACATTGTCGCTGATCGGCGGGCTTCGATCCTTTGACCTGATATGGGCGATGACCCGCGGCGGGCCTGGTTTCTCCTCGGATGTGATCGCCTCAGTCATCTACAAACAGTATCAGGCGGGCTTCTACGGTCTGTCGACCGCTGGAAACGTCATCCTGTTTGCGCTGATTGCCGTGATCATCCTGCCACTCACCCTTTGGTTCAACCGGCGTGGGGTCGAAGAATGAGAAGCACCCGCCCTTACGTGACCGGCGCGATAGCCCTTGCCGTCGCGGCCGTCATCTTCGTGATGCCTTTCATTTTCGTCGCTCTCCAGGCGGTCAAATCGAAATCCGAGGCATCTCGCCTTAATTTCGAATTGCCTGCGCAGTGGCTGTTCTGGGATAATCTGGTCGCCGTTTTCAAGGCACGCGACTACCAGCTCATGCTCGCCTATTTCAACTCCACCCTGATCACCGTCGCCTCCGTCACGATCCTGATCCTGCTGTCGGCGATGGTCGGCTATGTGATGCAGCGTCGCAGGACCGTCTGGAACAGGGTGGCCTCCATTGCTCTTTTCATGGGCCTGATGATGCCGCCGGCCGTCGTGCCCACCATCGGCCTCTTGCAGGAGATCGGTCTCTTCAAGACCATGACCGGGATGATCCTGATCCAGGTCGCCTATAATCTTTCTTTCTCGACCTTGCTCTACCGGTCGTTCATCTCGACCATACCACGCGACCTCGACGAGGCGGCGCTGATCGATGGCGCCAAGCCCCGGCAGATCTTCTTCAGAGTGATCCTGCCGCTGCTGAAGCCGGTGACCGTCACCAACATCGTCGTCCAGTCGATTGCGATCTTCAACGATTTCACCAACCCGCTCTACTACCTTCCCGGCAAGGAGAACGTGACGGTGCAGCTGACGCTCTATAACTTCCAGAGCATGTACACGAGCCAGTACAATCTCCTGTTCATGAACATCCTCCTGGTAACGATCCCACCGCTGATCGTCTTCATCTTCTTCAACCGGCAGATCGTCGCGGGCATGACGGCCGGCGCAGTCAAAGGGTAGCAGAATGGCTGAGCTCACTCTCAAGCAGGTTCGCAAGAGCTTTGGCGCCCTCGAAGTCATCAAGGGAATCGATCTGGAGGTCGCCTCCGGCGAGTTCGTGGTTTTCGTCGGCCCGTCTGGATGCGGAAAATCGACGTTGCTGCGGATCATCGCCGGCCTGGAGGAGACGACATCAGGCACGCTGACCATCGGCGGCAAGGAGGTGACCTATGCCGAACCCTCCGAGCGCGGCATTGCCATGGTGTTCCAGAGCTACGCGCTCTACCCACATATGACCGTTGCCGAGAATATCGGCTTCGGGCTTTCGCTCGCCCGCCGCCCAAAGGCGGAAATCGCCGCCAAGGTCGCGGCGACAGCTGAAACGCTGCAGCTCACCCAGCTGCTGGAGAGAAAGCCGAAAGCACTCTCCGGCGGCCAGAGGCAGCGCGTCGCCATCGGCCGCGCGATCATCCGCGATCCCAAGGTCTTCCTGTTCGATGAGCCACTCTCCAATCTCGACGCTTCGCTCAGAGCCCAGATGCGCCTTGAGATCGCCGATCTGCACGCCCGCCTGAAATCGACGATGATCTATGTCACCCACGACCAAGTCGAAGCCATGACGATGGCGGATAAGATCGTTGTCCTGAAGGGCGGCGCGGTCGAGCAGATCGGCAGTCCGATGGAGCTCTACCGCAATCCCGCAACACCCTTCGTCGCCGGGTTCATCGGCAGCCCGAAAATGAACCTCTATGGCGGCGAGATAGCACGGCGAATGAACTGCGCGACCTACGGCATTCGCCCTGAGCATATCAGGCTTTCGGAACGTGCCGGGCAATGGCAGGGCAGGATCCGGCATCTCGAGCGGCTTGGCGCCGACGCTATCCTCTACCTGGACGTTCCCGAACTCGGCGAGATGGTGGTGCGCGCCGAAGGCGAGACGCCGTTTGCATCTGGAATGACAGTCTGGGCAAATCCGGTCGAAGGAGCGGAACATCGGTTCTGAGGATGGCAAGCGCGCCACCGTCTCGGCGCTCGATTCTGCCGACGCACGGCGTTTGCGACACCGCTATCTTCACGCCAACCTTGGAATCCTGCAATCAATGATTAATATGCAGTCATTGATGTATGGAGATAGCGATGGCAAGCATGACGATCCGCAATCTCGATGACGGTCTGAAGCAGCGGTTGCGCATGAGGGCAGCAACGCATGGCCGCTCCATGGAGGACGAAGCACGGGATATCCTGCGCATGGCGCTTGCGACGAGCGAACCGCCGGCGCGCAATCTCGCGGATGCGATCCGGGCACGTCTGCTCTCGGTTGGCGGCGTCGAACTCGACATCCCGCCCCGCGAGCCGATCCGTGATCCCCCGGACATCTCCGCGTGATCATTCTCGATACCAACGTCATCTCAGAGCTGCTGACGCCCGCCCCGAATGTGGCGGTGATCGGTTGGTTCGCCGCACAACATCCTACATCGATCTTCACGACAGCAGTCACCGGCTGAGATCCTCTACGGACTGCGTCTCCTTCCCGAGGGACGTCGTCGACGCGATCTTGAGGCGGCGATCTTGTTGGTATTTAGCGAGGATATTGGCGGTCGTGTTCTGCCATTTGATCGCGACGCTTCAAATGTCTATGCCACTATCGTCACCGACCGCCGCAAGGCGGGTCGACCGTTCAGTCAATTCGATGCTCAGATTGCTGCCATCGCAATTTCACGCGGCGCTTCACTCGCGACACGCAATGTCTCGGATTTTGCGGGAATGGACCTCAAGATCGTCAATCCGTGGAAAGACAGATAAAGGCGCGGAACGCCAGCGCATCCTACAGGATCTGCTTCTATTGCGAAAGTCTCCGCATTTTTGTTTACTCGATAACGTGCCGGCCGTCTCGTCGACACGAGGCTCAGCTGGACAGTCAGAAACGCGGATCGTCATTTTCCGCACCGAGGATCATTCTGGCCGCAGGACTTTGGAACGGCCGCCCTGCTGGCCGATTTCCTGCCGTTTGACGAGCACGGGCTGCGTCTGTTCAACAGCCCCACGCTGGCCGTCCCTCTGCTCTGCCTCCCACGTTTGTTGCGTTCCCCGACGCCGAGGCACAGCCTTGCGCAGCTTGGCTTATCTCTGCGCTACGGCAGCGGCGCATCCGATTACGTGACGGAGGGATCTATGAGGTTGGTACTGTGCCGGCGCAGAGCTTCGTCAACAGGATGCCGCTCGGTCTAAAAGCCGGGCGCGCGACGTTCGAGTTTATCGGCGGCAGTCTCCTCGTCGCAACGATCTATTATCCCGGCGATCAAAGCCACAGCTACATCCGTCGCGATGAAACGGCAAGAAAGGGTCTGACCGTCCGCGGCGGCTTCGCAGAGGGATTTGGCCTTCGCGCCGAGGCTTTGAAAAAAATGCTGCGCCGTGAATGGAAACGGTTGGGACTGATACAGCTCCCGGGCACATCGCTGGCGGAGCCTGGCATCGATGCACATTTCGCCGGCACTCTGCCTATGGGCGCAGCCGGCCCGTTCGGTACTTCTTCGGATGGCGACATGAATCTTCATCCCGGTCTTTACGTCGTCGATGGTTCAATTCTTCCCGATCTTTCCTCGAAATACGTCACGATGACGATCATGGCCAATGCCGACCGCATCGCTCACCGTCTCGCCGAGACGGAAGCAAACTCGGCGCTCTGATGTCCGCTGCCGCTTTCAAGCCCTTAATTGGGGCAATGCATCGCCGGCCAATGATAAAAGCGGCTGATAATCTCCTTCTGAAAGCACTGAAAAATCAACAAGGCCGAGCGTGGCGCGCATGGCGGAGAGCGACGGCTCCTTGATCGCGGCGCCAAGCGCATTTCGCAGGAGAAGGACTCTGTCGTCCGACGCATCGCCTGAGGTGATAAAAGGCAGACCCGGACCTTTGGGCGTTTCGGCGATGATGCGGACCGCTTGGATATGGCCGGGATCGAAGCGCCGAATATTTGCATAGGTCACGCAATCGATGGCCGCACTGTCGGCCCTGCCTTCGACAACGGCGGCGATGCTGCCGCCGTGGCTGCCGGTTTCGATAATCCGGCCGAAAAAGTGGCCGTCGCGGGCAAGCGGAGCGACCGCTGCGCGAAAGAAATTGCTGCCGGAATTGCTGTCAGGGCCGTTGATCGCCGCCGTGGTGCCGCGCAAGTCCTCCAGCGAATGAAGGGCAGAATCCTTGGCGACGATGATGAAGCTGCGCATCAGCGGGCCGTCGCAGCCGGGATGGTGATATATCGGCGTCGCCACCAGGCGGACCCTGCCCCGCAGGCTCTTTGCAAAGGGATAGCCGCATGCCTGCGAGAGAAGAAGATCCGGCCTCAGCCAAGCTTCATTGTAGCGAACCGCCTGATCGAGCTTTTCGGGCAGGTCCTTGAGGCCGGCTTCCAAAAGATAGTGCCGGAGGAACGACCATAACTCAGCGGTCGCCTCCGCGACCGGCTGGGATGTAGCATACATGGCGATGCTGACGAGAGGCATTCTGGTCTTTCCTTGCGAGGCGCAAGCATCGACTAGATCAAGCAATGCCGCCGAGGCATACATATTTGAGCTCGGTATATTCGTCCAACCCGTGCCTTGACCCTTCGCGGCCGAGACCTGACATTTTCACACCGCCGAATGGAGCCTCGGCTGTGGAGACAAGACCGGTATTGACGCCGACCATCCCATATTCGAGCGCTTCGGCCACACGAAATACCCGCGACAGATCGCGGGCGTAAAAATACGAAGCAAGCCCGAACTCGGTGTCGTTCGCCTGTTCGATGACGTCCTCTTCGTCGCGGAAACGAAAAAGCGGTGCAAGCGGCCCGAAGGTTTCCTCGCGAGCGACCTGCATGCCGGCAGCGACATCGCGCAGGATTGTCGGCTCGAAGAAATGGCCGCCAAGCGCGTGGCGTTTGCCGCCTAAGACGATCCCGGCACCCTTTGTAACGGCATCGCTGATATGGCTTTCAACCTTGGCGACGGCGTTGTCGTCGATCAGCGGGCCAAGCACGACGTCACGGTCGAGACCGTTGCCGACCTTCAGGCCCGAAACCGCCGCGGCGAGTTTGGCGGCAAACGCCTCATAGACGCCGTCCTGAACATAAAGCCGATTGGCGCAGACGCAGGTCTGACCGTTGTTGCGGAACTTGGCGATGAGCGCGCCTTCGACGGCAGCGTCGAGATCAGCATCGTCGAACACAATGAAGGGCGCATTGCCGCCAAGTTCGAGGCCGAGCTTTTTGATCGTCGGCGCGCATTGCCGGTAAAGCAGTTCGCCCGTCCGGGTGGAGCCCGTGAATGTCAAAACCCGAACGTCACGGCTTGCCGTCAGCACTCCGCCAATTGCCGCTGCGTCACCCGTGACGATGTTGAGAAGCCCCGGCGGCAGGCCGGCACGCTCACCGAGAACGGCGATGGCAATGGCAGAGAATGGCGTCTGCAGCGCCGGCTTGAGCACGACGGCACAGCCGGCGGCAAGCGCAGGGCCAATCTTGCGGGTGATCATCGCATTCGGAAAGTTCCAGGGCGTGATTGCCGCCACTACGCCTGCGGGCTGGCGCAGGACGAGGATCCGCTTGTCCGGCTGATGTCCCGGTACGACCTCGCCGTTGATGCGCCTCGCCTCTTCGGCGAACCATTCGATGAAGCTCGCACCATAGGTGATCTCCCCTTTGGCCTCGGCCAGCGGTTTTCCCTGCTCCAGCGTCAGGATCATCGCCAGATCGTCGCGGTTTTCGATCATCAGCCGATGCCATGCCTTGAGAACGGCGGCGCGCTCCCCGGCAGTCTTCTTCGCCCAAAGCTTCTGGGCGATGACCGCGGCGCGGATGGCATCTTCCGTTTCCGCCGCACCGAGATCGGGGACCACCCCCAGCGGCTCGCCTGTGGCTGGATTGCGGACCGTCGCCGCCTTGCGGCCTTCCGCTTCGATCCAGCGATCGGCGATGGGGCATGCCTGGCGGAACAGCGAGGGATCATTGAGCTTCATATGACAACTTTCAACAGAATACGTGAGCGGCACCGGGATCGAAATTCAGATGGACTATATCGCCACGGCTGAGCCCGACGATAGCCTCATGACCAAACGGCAGACGAACCGCCAGCGCCTCACCCGTCGCCGTCTCGGTCGAGACGTGAATATTGTTGCCGAGGAAGGTAATGTCGCTGACGGTTGCGGCAAGACCCGCTCCCGCCACCTGGTTTCGCGACAACCGAATGCGCTCAGGCCTCAGCATCAGGGCTGCCCTTGTCCCGGAGCTTCCTTTTCCATGCACCGGAATGTCATTGAAGACGCTTCCGCCGCCAAGCGAAATGGTGGCCTGCCCATCGGAGGATGACAGCAGGTCGCAGGAAATGAAGTCGCTGTCGCCGATGAATTCGGCAACGAAGCGGGTCCGCGGATTGGCATAGAGTTCCGGCCCCGTGCCGATCTGGTCGATGACCCCCTTGGAAAAGACGGCGATCCGGTCGGAGAGCCGCAGCGCCTCCTCCTGGTCGTGCGTGACATAGAGGATCGTCACTTCGGTCTGCTGATGGATCCGGCGTATCTCATGCTGGATTTCCTCGCGCAGCTTCTTGTCGAGCGCCGACAGCGGCTCGTCCATCAGAAGCACCGGCGGATCATAGGCAAGGGCCCTGGCAAGGGCGACACGCTGCTGCTGGCCGCCGGACATTTGCGCAGGCTTGCGATCCTCGAAGCCTTCGAGCCTGACGAGACGCAGCATCTCCTTGACCTTGCTGTCGACCTCGGCCTTGGACTTCCGCCTCACCTTCAGCGGGAAGGCGATGTTTTCGCCCACCGTCAGATGCGGAAACAGGGTGTAGCGCTGGAACACCATGCCGATGTTGCGCTTGTGCGAAGGCGTGTCGAGCAAGGTCTTGCCCTCCAGCGTGATGTCGCCTTTCGTTGGAGTTTCAAAACCGGCCAGGATGTAGAGCGTGGTGCTTTTGCCGGATCCGGACGGTCCGAGAAAGGTCAGGAACTCCCCGCGCCGGACGTCGAGATTGACGTCGTGGACGGCGACGACCGGGCCGTATTCCTTGCGTATTCCGCGGATCTGAAGGAACGGTTCTTTCATTGTTTCAGTACCTTACGCACGACGGCAACCAGCGCCATCAAGAGGATCGTCAAAAGGATGAGAAGGGTCGACGCCGCAGCGACAACGGGCGTCAGGTCCTGCCGCAGCGTTGCCCATACTTTGACGGGCAGCGTCTGCAGGGTCGGGCTGGACATGAAGATTGCCACCACCACCTCGTCCCAGGAAGTCAGGAACGAGAAGACGGCCGCCGAAAACAGCCCATGGCTGATCGCCGGCAGGGTGACCCTGATCTTTGCTTCCAGAGGCGAGGCGCCGCACAGAACCGCCGCGTCCTCGATCGACTTGTCGAAGCCCTCCAGCGCACTTGAGATCGAGAGGATCGAGAAGGGCAGCGCCAGAACGAGGTGCGAAATGACGAAGCCTACCAACGTGCCGCCAAGGCCGATCCTCAGAAAGAAGGCATAAAGGGCGACCGCAAGAACCACGACGGGCAGGATCATCGGCGTCAGGAACAGTGCTTTCAGCGCATCGCGGAACAGGAACGAACCGCGCACCAGCCCGAAGGAGGTCACGAGCCCGAGCAGCACCGACAGAACAGTCACGATGACCGCGATCTTGAAGCTCGTCCAGGCCGATTCCAGCCAGCGCGGATCGGCAAAGAGCTCGCTGTACCATTGAAGCGTCCAGCCGGGCGGCGGAAAGATCAGCCACTGCGAGGAGCCGAAGGAGAGCGCCGCGATAAAGACGATCGGCATCAGCAGGAAGGCCGCAGTCAGAAGCGTTATCGCCAGCAGGATGTATTTCCACCAGCCGAGACGGTCGAAATTGAGCAACATGTCAACGCCCTCCCGGATTCTGGTTGCCGACGAAGCGCAGCTGCACGGCATAAAGCAACAGGGTCACCACGAGGAGAACCAGCGCCGCAGCACCTCCCATGCCCCAGTTGACCAGCGACTGCACGAATTGCGCGATCAGCTCTGCGAGCATCATGTTGGCGGTGCCGCCGAGAAGCGACGGCGTGACGAAATAACCAAGCGACATGACGAAGACCATGAGTGCACCAGCCGCCATGCCGGGCATTGCCAAGGGCAGCAGAACACGGGTCAGGCACTGCCACCGGTTGGCGCCGCAAAGTGCCGCCGCCTGCAGGGTAGACGGGTCGATCTTCCTGATCACGCCGTAGAGCGGCAGGATGATGAAGGGCAGCATGATATAGGTCATGCCGATGGTCACCCCGGTCAGGTTGTTGACCAGTGCCAGGGGCTTGTCGATCAGCCCCATTCCGATCAGCATCTTGTTGATGAGCCCCGTGCGCTGCAAAAGAACCATCCAGGCATAGGTGCGGGCAAGCAGGTTGGTCCACATCGATAGGAGCAGGATCGCAAAGATCACCGAGGTTAGGCGCCCGGGCATGATTGCCAGCGCCCAGGCAACGGGAAATCCGATCAGCAGCGAAATCACCGTGACGAGACCTGAGACGATGAAGGTGTTGGCGAAGATCTTCAGATAGGTCGCGGACCCGATCAGCTGCGCATAGTTTCCAAAACCCGGCACGGGTTCCAGCACGCTGCGCAACAGGAGCACTGCCACCGGCGCGATGAAAAAGATCGTCACGAAGGCGAGAGCCGGAAGCACCCCGCCGAAACCTGTTGCCCTGCGCACCTTTGGAAGGGGCGCAATTGCAGCGGAGGCATCGCTATATGTCGACATGACAGTCCTTCCCACCCGTCAATTTCCGCAGGCGCCGAGGTCCGACAAGCGGGCACCGACACTGCGGGGGCACGGCGAACATTCGCCGTACCCGTTCATCTCAAGTTTCAGGCTATTTCGCCTGCCAGGCGTACCACTTCTCGCCGATGGCATCGCGATTATCAGCCCAGTAGTTCATATCGGCATTCACCTGGCTGGCCGTCTGCTGATCCGGCAGGGTCTTGGCCGTCTCCGGATCCATCAGCTTGGCCGAGTCAACGTTGATTGGTGCATATCCGGTGGCTTTTGCAAGGGCGGCCTGCGGTTCGGCAGAAGTCGCCATTGCAATGAACTTCATCGCGGCTTCCACGTTCGGCGAACCCTTCGGCACGACGAGCGAATCCGCAGCGGTGATGTTCTGTTCCCATGAGGTCTCGGTCTTGATACCGCTCGCCGCAAGCGCGGTCATGCGGCCATTCCAGACACTGCCGAAGGGAGCCTCGGCGGATGCCAGAAGCTGCTGCGACTGTGCGCCGCCCGACCACCAGACGATATCCGATTTGATCGTATCGAGCTTCTTGAAGGCGCGGTCGAGATCAAGTGGATAGAGCTTGTCGGCGGCCACACCGTCGGCAAGCAGCGCCGCTTCGATCACGCCGGGAGCCGACCACTTGTAGAATGTGCGCTTTCCCGGAAACTTTGCCGTGTCGAACAGATCCGCCCATGTCTTCGGGCAGGCGGTGACGGCATCGGCATTGCAGCCGATGACGAAGGAATAATAGAAGCTGCCGACCGAGTAATCAGTCACGAAGCGCGGATCGAGCTTGGATTTGTCGATGACCGAGAAATCGAGTTTCTCGAGCTGGCCATTCTTGCCGGCCTGGGCGGCATAGTCGCCTTCGACGTCGACGACGTCCCAGGTGACCTGGCCAGCCTCGACCATCGCCTTGAGCTTGCCGTAATCCGTCGGCCCGTCCTGCACGACGGTGATACCGGTCTTCTCCGTGAACGGGCTGGCCCATGCGGCCTTCTGCGCGTCCTGGGTCGTTCCTCCCCAGCTCGAGAAGACCATGTTGTCGGCGCGCGCCGGTACGGACACAGCCACGAATGCGGCAACCGCCGCGACAGCAAATGTTGTTTTCATGTTCCCTTATCCTTGTTCTGGTTTGTCCTACGGGTATGCCTTATGCCGTCAGTGCGCCTCGCTCCTGGGAGAAAAGTTGGCTGGCTTCATAATCTTGTTTTCCGCCACTTCGATCAGATCGCGGATCTTGGGCAGGAAGGCCTGCCACCGGGGATCGGCCAGAAGCCTCTGGCGCCTCGCCTCCCGGTCGTCCAGGCTCGCAAAGGCCCAGATGTGAACGATCTCGTTGATCGTTCCGATCTCCGAAAAGAAGTAACCGACGAGCGTGCCGAGATGGCTCTTCTGGATTTCGATCCCCTCTTCCTCGACGACCTTGAGATATTGCGGGATGGTGCCGTTCTTCAGCCGATAGGTGCGGATTTCGTAAAACATCGGCGCTACCTCATCACGAAGGGATCGGGGATCGGATCGTCCGATGTCCTGAGCCAGATCGTCTTGGTGCGGGTATAGTCGAGCGCCGCGGCCATGCCGCCTTCCCTGCCATGGCCGGACAGGCCGAAACCGCCGAACGGCGCGATCGGCGAGACCACGCGGTAGGTGTTGACCCAGACGATCCCGGCTCGCAGCCCCTTCATCAACCGGTGCGCCCGGGTCAGGTTCTGGGTGAAGACGCCGGAAGCCAGGCCATAACGGGTATCGTTGGCGAGCCGCAGCGCCTCGGCCTCCGTCTCGAACGACACGACGGACAAGACCGGCCCGAAGAATTCCTCGATCAGCGAGGGCGAGGCGACATCGTCGCAGTCGAGAATCGTCGGCGGGAAATAATAGCCGTCGCCGTCGATCTTGCGTCCTCCCGTGACAAGGCGGGCGCCACTTTCAATCGACTTGGCGACGAGGGCGCCGATATTGTCCTGCTGGCGCTTGGTGGCAAGCGGGCCGACTTCTGTCGCCATATCGAGCGGAGCACCGATCCGGATCGCCTCCGCCTTATCCCGTAGCAGGGCGACGAATTTGTCCTTGACGCTGCGTTCGACGATGAGGCGCGATCCGGCAACGCAGCTCTGCCCTGTCGCGGCGAAGATGCCTGCGACCTGGGCATTGGCAGCGCTCTCGAGATCTGCATCGGCAAAGACGATGAATGGCGACTTGCCGCCAAGTTCAAGCGAGGTGGAGGCGAGGTTTTCGGCCGAGTTGCGAACGACGTGCCGGGCGGTTTCAGGGCCGCCGGTAAAGGCGACATGCGCAACCTTCGGGTGCCGGCCGAGGGCGGCGCCGCACGACGCGCCGAAACCGGTGATGATGTTGACGACGCCGGCGGGAAAGCCTGCCTCGTGCACGAGCCGTGCAAATTCGAGAAGCGGCGCCGGCCCGTCTTCCGAGGCCTTGACCACCATCGTGCAGCCGGCCGCAAGCGCCGGTCCGATCTTCACCGCAGACAGGAAGAGCTGGCTGTTCCACGGCACGACCATCGCAACGACGCCGATCGGCTCGCGGCGAAGCCAGACATCCATGTCGGGCTTGTCGATCGGCAGGTAGGCGCCTTCGATCTTGTCGGCGATGCCGGCATAGTAGCGATAGTATTCGGCGACATAAGCGATCTGCGCCGAGGTTTCGCGGATGATCTTGCCGGTGTCGCGCGTCTCCAGTTCTGCGAGGATCTGCGCGTTGGCGGCAACCAGATCGGCCAGCTTGTAAAGCAGCTTGCCGCGTTGGGTGGCCGTCAGTTTCGGCCAGGGGCCATCGTAAAGCGCCCTGTCGGCCGCGTTGACAGCCCGGTCGACATCGGCCTCGCGCGCTTCGGGCATATCAGCCCAGACCGCGCCGGAAGCGGGGTCGATGCTCGGATAGCTGGCTGCGCCATCTGAAAATTCGCCGTCGATATAGTGCTGGAAACGCCGCATGGTGTTACTCCTGAAATGCCGGCATGACCTCGGTGATGAAGCGTTCGAGCGACGCCTTCTTGCGCTCGAAGCTCATGCCGGTGTCGATCCAGAAGGAATATTCGTCATAACCGAGTGCTTCATACGCCTTGAGCCGGTCGATGACGGTCTCAGCATCGCCAACGACGTTGTTGGTGCGCATGACCTGGTCCGACAGCATCGCGTTTGCTCTGATCTGGTCGTCCGGGATCCGTTCGATCAGACCCTGGGTAACCGGCTTCTCATTCTTGAACCAGGCGAAGAAATAATTGTAGTAGACGCTGAGTTCATGGGCGGCCTGAGCGACATCGTCCGCCGACGAGCCGACATAGGTATGGCGCAGCAACATGATCTTGGGCCGCTCGATCTCGGGATGCTTGGCGCATGCGTCGTTGAAGCGCTCCATCAACGACTGAACCTCGTCGTCGCCTTGCCAGAGGGGCGTGACCTGAACGTTGCAGCCGTTGGCGACGGCAAATTCGTGCGAATTCGGATCGCGCGCTGCCACCCAGATGGGCGGGTTCGGCTGCTGCAGCGGTTTCGGCGCCGAGGTGGTCGACGGAAACTTGAAGAATTCCCCGTCATGGGCGTAGTCGCCGGCCCATATGCCCTTGACCGCCGGGATGAGCTCGCGCATGCGCTGACCGGCACCCCAGGCATCGAGACCGGGCAACAGACGCTCGTATTCGAAGGAATAGGCCCCGCGCGCGATACCGATATCCAGCCTTCCGTCGCAGATGATATCGGCCATGGCCGCCTCACCGGCAAGCTTGATCGGATGCCAGAAGGGGGCAATCACCGTCCCCGTTCCGAGCCGTGCCCGCGATGTGCGGCGTGCCAGATCGGCAATGGTCACGAACGGGTTGGGCGCAATGGTGAAATCCATGCCATGGTGCTCACCGGTCCAGATCGCGTGCATGCCGCCTTTGTCGGCGATCTCGCAAAGCGCGACGAATTCCTCGTAGAGGCTCTTATGGCTTTGATTGGCGTCGAGCCGCTCCATATGGACGAAGAGGGAGAACTTCATTCTTTTGCGTCCTTGGCTGGAATTGGGTGAACAGTGCCGCCGGTCTCGTCGCCGAAATAGACGCCGAAATTGCCGATCGAGCTTTCCATCGCAAAACGGTTGACGATATCGGCAGTCGAACTGGTCTTGAACTTTGCCGCAACCAATGCGTCAGGCTTCAGGAACCTGCCGCCGGCGGGCTCGCCCTCTCCGGCAACGGCGTGATAGACGATGTGCTGCTTGCCGTCGCTCTTGCCCTCATAAACCGAATAGAGAAAGCCGATGCTGACCTTCAACCCGGTGAGCGTTTCCAGGTATTTTTGCAGCGTCTCGGTCGGACTGCCGTCATGGGCATCGACACCTGGCAGGGAGAGCACATCTTCGCCGAGCAGCAGAACCTCGCCGCGGCGTTCGACAACGGCTGCAAGTTCCATATTGCCTTCGCTTGCCGCGGACACCGCCTTGCTTGCGAGCGTCGGCGTGAAATAACCGCCACGCGCATAGCCGAGACCGTTGCGGCCGCTATTGTCGAAAGCTTCGATGCGCCCCATCAAGATGACGTGGTCGCCAGCCTCGATGACCTCTTCCATGGCGCATTCGAACCAGGCCGCAACGTTCGAGAATATCGGGCAGCCTGCCGATCCCTTCGCCCACTCGACCGCCGCAAACCTGTCCTCGACCGGGCGTGCAAAGGTGTTCGACACGTCTTTCTGCGTTTCCGAAAGCACGTTGATCGCAAAGTGCTGTGCTCCGGTCATGGTGGCGAAATTGCGCGACGACTTGGCAAGGCAGACGAGCAGCAAAGGCGGATTAAGCGAGACTGAGGTGAAGGAGTTCGCTGTGAAGCCGATCGGATTTCCATCCCCGTCACAGGCGGTGACGACAGTCACCCCGGTCGGAAAGGCCCCGAATGCATCTCGCAGTGCTCTTGGGTCGACAGTCTGGATTGTCATCGTTCATCCTCCCCGAACGACAGCCACTCAGCGAGCAGCGAATTGACGATATCAGGCGCGGTCAGGTTCACCATATGACGATGGCCTTCGACGATGCGAGCGTAGCCCTGCGGCGCAAGCTCTGCCATTTGCGTCGCCATCAAGGGCGTCGAGTTCGGATCATCGGACCCCGTCAGAAACAGGGCCGGACCAGCCACGTCTTTCCAGCCGTTGGCATAGGTCTCGTCTCCTCCCGCAAAGGCGGCGTAAGCGACGGCATAGCCCTGGGGATCAACGAGGTTCAGCCATTTTCGCGTCAATTCACGCGCAGTGACGCTGTCTGCATCATCGCCGAACCAGCGGGCCAGAGGGCCTTCCTTGTCGACGCCCGATACCGGAATGGCCGCGGCGCGCGCAAGCACGGCGGCCTTTGCTTCAGGATCACGCCTGTAGACGCCGTTGAGGTAGGCGACGCGGCTGATCCGCTCGCCAAAGGTCACGGCCGCCCCTCCTGAAACCAGTGCCCCCATCGAGTGTCCGGCAACATTTGCCGTGTCGATTGCCATCTCGTCGAGAAAGCGTCCGAACCAGTCGACGAACTCCTCGAGCCGACTGCCCGCCGGCAACTTTGCGCTCTCGCCATGTCCCGGCATATCGACGGCGATGACGCGATGGCCCGCAGACAGGAATGCGATCTGCGGAGCCCAGGCCTCCAGCCGCATGCCGACGCCATGAATGAGAACCAACGGCTCACCGCTGCCGGCCTCGTGATAGGCCGTTCCGCTTGCCGTCTTTTTTCGGGGCAAGGCACCGGCGGCGTTTGTTGCTGCAGCGGTGCGTGTGGTCGATCCGGCCGTCAGCATCTCAGAGCGCTCCTTCAAACGCCCGCAGGATTGGCAACGTCCTGCCCCAGGTCTTTCAGATCCTGGTAGCGGTCGCCGATGCGGTGATGCGGGCGCCCGCCTATCGAAGCACCGAGAGCCACGACGATCTCGTCGGCAGCAGGCGCGTCGGGGATCGACGTCTGGATGGTCAGGTAGTGCGAACGGCGGCCTTCATCGTTCTTGTCCATCAGCGGGATCATGATCGGCGCATTGGCCGGACCGCGTGTGTTGCAGAAGGCGAGATAGGACTTGGCGCCGACGGCCTGGCGATAGAAATTGCCGAAACGCAGCGTGTGGATAAGCGCGGATCCGTGTTCGATTTCGCCGTCCAGGCCGACGACAGCGGACTTTCCATATCCTTCGACAGCTTCGCCGGACCCGACCGCATCGATGATCATCTTGGTCAGCAACTCGCCGAGCACCGGAGCGCCTGCGTGAATTTCGGGCTTGAGGTCGTCGACGAAGCCGCGACCGGCCCAGGGATTCTTCACGACCGCGAAGGCGGTAAACAGCTTCAGCGGAACCGCCGCGGCCTTGCCGCCTTCGATCAGCGTCGTTTCGATCTGCAGTCCCGTCTTGCGAATTTGAATGGCCATCGAGCACCTCATTTCTCAATTTCGTATTATGGTATACCATAATATATGAGTGTCAAGTTGGTTCCCTCGAGGAGCAGTTTAGGCCAAGGCGAGTTTTTCGATTTGCCGCGCGTGCGCCCTTCGACCCACCGGGCAGCGCTTTCTTCCCGTCAGCGCGTTGTCAGCTGACAAACGACACGGCGGCGCCCGTGGAGGCAGGCCGAGTGCAGAAGTCGGTCATCCCAGTCCATGCTACCGCCTTACATATTACTTAATATGGCATACCATCACATTGGACAAAGTTGCGTGTCAAGCGCGGAGTATGGGTTCCGCTAAATTGCGCGGAACATCATCGCGAATGGAGTGATATCGACAGCTGAGATGAGCGCTTTGCCAGGCCTGCGGGGAAGCGGCACGGGCCGCTCGTGCCTAGTCGGCAGGCTTCTTCCCCGACAGCACCGCTTCGGCAATCGCGCTCGCGGCGGCGACGTGATCCATCGCCGCCCGGTAAGCCCCCTCGCCGTCGCCGCGGCGGATGGCGTCGACGATCTTCGACATCTGCAGCGGGCCTTCGATGCCGCGTCTCTCCGTCTTGATCGTCATCGAGCGCAGGTGGTTGATGCGCACGGTGAGAAGATTGACGACACCCCAGGCAACGTTCCTGTCAACCATCGTGAACAGCGTATGATAGAAGGAAGAGGTGTTCGTCAGCACAGCCGCCATATCGTTATCGCGGTAACTGTTGCGGATCCCGGCCAGAGATTCCTCCAGCGCAGCGACGATCTCGGGGCTGCGGCGCTCCGCGCACAGCCGCGCCGCCATGCCTTCCAGCGCGCCACGGATCTCATAGATCTGCTTGGCTTCCCCGATGTCGAGCTGCGCGACGATCGGCCCCTTGTTCGGCAGATTGGCGACAAGCCCTTCCGATTCCAGATGCCTCAGAACCTCGCGCACGACTGTTCGGCTGACGCCGAGCTGGGCGCAGAGGTCACGCTCGACAAGGCGATCTCCGGGACGGAAATATCCGTTGACGATGGCTTCGCGGACCTTGTCGAGCGCCAATTCCCGCAAGGTCTTTGCAGGACGCTCGACTCGAATTGCGTCCTTTAGAGCGCCGCTCATTCTGTACCTCAGTGTTGGACTTTGCACGCTCAACTTCCGCCGCGGCAGCCGAATGCAAGAATCGTATTATGGCGTACCAGATACTGTAGCTGTCGGCGCCCGGCAATTCAACAAGCGCTGTGCCGACCTATAGCGCCGCTCGTCTTTTCAGACGCGCAAAGGACGTTGCAGCACCTTTGATCTGCTGCCGACACGTCGGGAGCTAGCCTCTTGAAACGATCTCTTCGACCACGGCCTTGGCCTGCACCCGGATATCCGGAACGGCGGTAATCTCCCAGAATTGCCCCGCCGTCAGGGCACCGACCGCAAATAGTCGGGCCGGCGAGATCCGCGACGGGGCTATCACCTCGGAAGCGGCGTCCACCTGGATCCCGAGGCCGAGAGGATCGGGGGCGATCAACTCAAAGCGGCTCATTTCCTTCAAAAGCGGTGAATGACTGATCCCGGCCCGCTCCATTCCCGTGCAGTTGACGAGCCAGTCCGCCCTGATCTCGGCGATCTCGCGCGCCGCTCTGACCCTGTAGCCGGCAACAAGCCGGCCCTCCTCGGCCCCGAGCGATTTCATGAAGCCTGCGTGGAAACGAACAGTTCCGTCCAAGACCAATGTCTCAAACCTGTCGAACACGTCAGGCGCGACCCGGTGACGGTGGATGTTCCACCAGGGAAGCGCATGCCTGAGGAATCGTGCACGTTCCTCGCCCGAAAGCCGTTGCCAGAGAGCTTGCGTTGCAGGCCTCAGACCGTCCATCACGGCTCGCCAGTCGGCAACCGTCCTGCTCTTTCCCCGCAGGGTCTTCAATATGCCGCTGATCGTATCTGGAAGCTTCTCGACGTCGATCGGCAGAGGCACTGGCGGCTTCCAAGCGTGCCCGAGGGGTGCGAGCCCGCGCCGCGAAAGCACATCGATCCTGCCGCGGTGGCCATGGGCGCGAAGCGCCAGCACCTGATCGATCATCGTCAGGCCGGATCCGAGGATACACACCGCATCGGATGGTGCGACGCGCCTCAGCCACGAAAGCCGCCACGGGTTCTCGATGATCCGCGATCGCAGCGATGGCGGAATTCCGTCCGGAGCGACCGGAAGGGTCGCGTTCCCGACGCCGAGGCAGAGCACCACGGTCTTCCCGGCAATCTCGTCACCGTTGCCGAGATGGAAGGCCAGCGTGCTGCTGTAACGTTCAACGCATCCCGCTGCCTTAGCCTTGATGAAATCGACCCGGCAACGGCCGTCCCGCTTTCGAAGCAACCGTGCAAGCGTATCGCGGACATAAAGACCATAATCGCTGCGCGAGGCGAAATCGCCGGCCTGCAACGGACGGCCATGGCTTTTAAGCCAGTCGACAAAGTCGTCGGGTTGATGCGGCAAAAGGCTCATGCGGCCGGCCGGAACATTGAGGCGATGGAGATAGAGCTCCGTCCGGTAAGCCGTCCCGCGGCCGAAACCAGGATCGTCGCCGACGACGGCGACCTTCGCCGAAGCGGGAAGCTGCTCGATGAGATTGCAGGTAACCGCTATCGCTGAAAAACCGGAACCGACCACGATAACATCATATGCCAAATACATTCTCCCTGAAGCTCAGAGCGTCATCGAGATATTTCGTCATTCAAGCCCAATGTCGCTCGCCGGTCCCTGTTGATCGCACAAGCGGCAGAATCACGAAACAATTATCTCTATTGTCTATAAATATAGTTTGTTATTTCTCCCGCTAGCCCCTCCCCAACCATTACGCTTTTGAGGGTGAGATCAAGGGCCGTCCGGCCCTGAACAAAGGGGCTCAAGATGAATTTCAGGAATTTGGTTGCCGCGATCGCCGTCGGCGTCGGCACTTTTGCAACGGCTGTTGTCGCCGAAGCGGCGGACAAGAAGGTCGTTGTCGCCTATCAGACCGACGCCTTGCCGTCTTCCGTGGCGATCGCCAATGGTGAATTCGCCAAGGAGACGGGATACGACATCGACTTCCGCAGGTTCAATTCCGGCGCCGAAATCTTTGCGGCCATTGCATCCGGCGATGTCCAGATCGGCTATGTCGGCTCCAGCCCGTTTGCGGCTGCGGTATCACGCGGGCTCGAGGTCAAGGCTTTTTACCTCGCCTCCATCTCGGGCATCGACGAGGCTCTCGTCGTCCGCAACGGTTCCGGCATCGAAAGCCTGAATGATCTGAAGGGCAAGAAGCTTGCTGCCGCGCCGGTATCCACGGACCACTATCAGCTCCTGGCGCTGATCAAATCGCTGGGCCTGACCGAAAAAGACGTTCAGGTCTTCGCCATCCCCCAGCCCGAAATCGTCGCCAGCTATAACCGCGGCGATATCGATGGCGGCTTCGTCTGGGATCCGGCGCTCACCGAACTGAAGAAGAACGGGAAGGTTCTCGTCACCTCCAAGGACGTGGCAGACAAGGGTGCGCCGACATTCTCGGCCTGGGTCGCGACCTCGAAATTTGCCGCCGACAACCCGGACTTTCTGAAGGGCTTCGCTTCGGTCATCAACAAATACTACGCGTCCTTCGCATCGGACAAATCCGCCTGGGGTCCCGACAGCGACAACGCCAAATCACTTGCCAAGCTTCTCGGCGGAACAGCCGACCAGCAGGCATCGGCCCTGAAGAACCTCACGCTTCTGACACCTGAGGTCCAGGCATCGGATGCCTGGCTCGGCGGCGGCGAAAAGGCGGGTGCCGGCAAGATTCTCAAGGACACGGCATCGTTCCTGAAGGAACAGGGTAAGGTTTCCGATGTACAGGCGAATTACGGCGCCTTCGTCACCGCAGATGCCCTCACCGGCGTCAGCAACTGATCCTCCCCAGCGCCGGCGCGGCTTACCGCGCCGGCATCGAACTTGCGAGCGGCAACATGCTTAAAGTCGATCACGCCAGCGTTTTCTTCGCAGCCCGCGACGGGCGGACGGTTCACGCACTCGATCGCGTTTCCTTCGATATTCCCGAACGGGGCTTCGTCGTCGCACTCGGCGCTTCGGGATGCGGCAAATCAACCCTTCTCAACGCGATTGCCGGCTTCCTTCCGCTTTCGGATGGCCGGATCACGCTCGATGGCCGTGCGGTTGAACAACCCGGCGCAGATCGCGGCGTCGTTTTTCAGAAAGACTCGCTGCTACCTTGGAAATCGGTGATCGACAATGTCGCGCTCGGTTTGAAATTCGCCGGGGTCAAGCGCAGGGAGCGCCAAGCGCGCGCCCTGGAGCTGCTCCGGCTCGTCGGTCTCGACGAATTCGCCGGCGCTTTTCCCTACGAGCTGTCGGGCGGCATGCGCCAGCGTGTCGGCATCGCACGGGCTCTGGCAACAAATCCCGACATCCTGCTGATGGACGAGCCGTTCGGCGCACTCGACAGCCTGACGCGCGAGCAGATGCAGGAACTGCTGGTTTCCATCTGGGATAAGACGGCAAAGAAGGTCTTCTTCATCACGCACTCGATCGAAGAAGCCTTGTTCCTGGGCACGCAGGTCCTGGTCATGTCACCTCGACCGGGGCGCGTCGTTGCGCGCTTCGATCTGGATTTCGTTCGCCGCTTCGCCGAAACCGGCGACGCCCGATCAATCAAGGCGTCGCCGCAATTTGCCGAGCTGCGCGAGGAGATCCGCGCCATTCTCCACAGCACCGAAGACCTCAGGAGCGCCGCATGAGCGATATAGTGCAGGCACCGCCGATTGCGGCGGGTAGAGAGGACCATCAGGTCAAGCTGGTGAAAATGGCGGGCTTTGGAGCCGGCGAGAAATCGACGGTGGCCATCAGCATTGCGACAGCGCTGGCCATACTGCTTTTGTGGTGGGTCGTCTCTGCGCTCGGTGTCGTTCCACACCTGTTTCTGCCGCGTCCTGACGAGGTGCTGACACAGATCGGCGCCATCTATCGCGACGGTTACGCAGGTGCGTCGCTGTCCGAGCATGTTTTTGCAAGCCTGTTCCGCATCGTCGTCGCCGCCCTGATCGCCGTCTCCGCCGGCATCCCACTCGGATTGCTCATGGGCCTGAACCGATGGGCAAAAGGGGTGCTCGACGCGCCGATCGAATTCTACTGGCCGCTTCCGCCGCTCTCCTACCTGCCGCTGATGATCATCTGGCTCGGCATCGGCGAGACGTCGAAGATCACGCTGCTGGTGCTTGCGATGTTCGCACCGATCTGCCTCTCGGCCCAGGCCGGCGTCCGTGCGCTGCCGATCGAGCGCGTCAATGCCGCGCGTTCGCTGGGCGCTAGCCGGCTGCAGCTCTTCCTTGATATCGTCCTGCCGTCGGCCCTGCCCGAGATCCTCACCGGCATTCGAATTGCGCTCGGTGTCGGCTGGGGTACGCTGGTTGCAGCTGAATTGATCGCCTCTACGCGCGGGATTGGTTTCATGATCATGTCGGCTTCACAGTTCCTGGCGACCGACGTCGTCTTCGTCGGTATCGGTATCATTGCGATCTGCGCGTTCACCTTCTCGGCCGTCATCCGGTTTCTGGAGGCGTACCTCGTGCCCTGGAAGGGCAAGCTCTGACCGGAGGGCGGGCAGGGAGCGATATTCAATGGTTTCCCGCCGCCGCGTTCAGCCCGTGTATGGCGACGAGCTCGGCTGCGACCAGCTTCTGAAGCCGCCATAAATTGCGGTCCCGGATGCCACGTTCTTCCAGATGTTTCACCGTTAGATACAGATACTCGGCACAGGAGCCCATGTGCCCGCAGGCTCTCGCAAGTACCTGCGCCACCGTCTCCAGCGGCAATTTGCGGGAAACACGCTCGCCTTTCGGACCAGCCCAAAAGACCAGCGCACGCACCAGCCCATGCGCGGTTGCGACCGGGATCCAGCGCACCGTCGCTGCGTCTTCGATCGTGCCGACCTCACGGCGGATCAACCGCCGAATCTGGCCAAGGCGGTCATCATCGGCAAGCCTGAAGACGACGCCGTTGCATCGCCCACCACGGTCAAGTGCCATCATCAGGCCCGGCTGGGACCGCGTTCCCCGCCAGCGGGTCATCTGCAGGCAGAAGGAGCGATGCCACCCTCTTGTCGCGCCATGCTGCGATTCGACGGCATCGAAGTCCGGCTTCCATATCAATGAGCCATAGGCGAAGATCCAAAGCGGCGTGCCGGTAGACTCGTGAAGAAGCCGGTTGGCGAGCATCTCCACCTCCGCTTCGGTCAGCGGTTTTCGGTGTGGCTCCGGGCCGACATCAATCGCGGGGCGAAGGCTCAGCGATACGAGCTCGTCCGTCAGAGCCATTGTTGATCCGGGCATCAAAAGTTTGCTTCCCCGGACCGTCACCAGCTTATGCTCCCGGATATCCGTCATGCGTCAGTGCACCGTAAATCTGGCCGCGTCGGCCTGGCGCCGCTGCAGGCTGCGTATCAGCATCGCGGCCTCCCTGACGATTGCCGAAAACGTCGCATCATCGGCCTCTGCGATCCTTCCCGTCATCTCGCGGATGATCGTCGTCAAATGAATGATGGAATGGCGGTGCTGCGGATCTTCTGATCCCATTTCGGTATCTGCCATGGCGAGCAGCGTCTGCACCAGCCGCTCCATGGTTTGGCGGCGCTTGGTCCTCGGGTCGGCATTCGGATCTTCGCTTAGGCGCAGCAGGTCGGCGACAATGTCGGACATGGCGATTCCACTCACATAGCAAAAGCCGGCGGCATGGAAACGACATGCCTTCGACCGCGCGTTTGCGTCTTCAAGCCCTCCAGCAATCGGTAGCCGCTGCGCCAGCGGCCAAAGCCGCTGGCGACATTGATGTGCCCGGCAAGGCCGATATTCCTGGTCTCTGCGTTCCACAAGCGGCCGAACAGGGTCAACCGATCGACCGTCATGTACGCATCGTTCATGCTGCCGACGACAATGCTCGGAAAAGCCAAAGGCGCCGTCGGCATGGCGCCAAACGAGATAAGCCCGGGATGCAGGTTTTCCGTGACCGGCAGATCGCATGGAGCAACGAGCAATGCTGCTTTGACGCGGCGAGCAGCACTTCGCCCGGCCAAGCGGGCGGCAAGCAGGCATCCGAGACTGTGGGCAACCAGATAGGCCTCGCCGGCCTCTTCAAGCGCGCCTTCCAATCGCAGCAGCCAGTTGTCAAGGTTCGGATGGTCCCAGTCGTCCTGAGCGACTAGACGACTGTCCGGCTGATCCTGCAGCCAATGCTGTTGCCAATGCCCTTCTCCCGAGCCGAAAAGCCCGGGAAGAATAAGTACGTCGATCATCTGACGGCTTCCTCTTTGAAGCTGCGCGTCGGCCTTTTTCTCGATTGGGGCAAACATCGGACATCACTCATCAGATCCACCCGATCACCAGGGCGAACAGGAATGTGAAGGAGCTGACGATCGTGCAGATTCCGGCCGCATGCCTGAAATGCGACATGCCGCTGCCTTCCGCTCTTCTCGCACCGCCCCGACGCAGGTCGGTCTCCACGACAATCGCCATCGCGCCGTTCTCCTCAATACCAAAGGCCGGGCATGGTGCCCCAATAATGGAGTTCGTATTCGCGCGCGGACCGGTCGCGCTCGTCGTCTCGCGCGAACGATCCATTCACAGGCACCCGTGCAGCGGGCGGCTTCAGGCCGAGGAACCGGCCGATCGAAAGCTTCAGCCAGAACTGAAAATCAAGCTTCATGCGAACCTCCTGTAAGGAACCCGTATTCTTCGGCTAGAGCATTTCCGTCTTTCTTCGAATTGCGGAAGTGCTCATCTCTTTGTTTTCATGCAATTCCGGACGCAAAACCGCTGTGCACTTTTGCTGGAATTGCACTACGAAATCAGCGAATGACGTTGTGCATTGGCGAGAAGAATGTGAAGCGATGCCGTTGGTCCGAAAAGCATCAGCAGGCGGTTCTCCTCGCGTTTGGCGAGACGATAGCGTCGGGCGAATTCGAAGACGCTCCACAATTGCTCGCTTGCCCCCGGCCGTTCCGCATCGGGGATCGTTGCTTCCTGAGATCGAGCCATCGCGACGATCCTTACTCGGCTGCCGCCAGGGCCGGGTTTGCGCGGGGAAAGAAGGCCGCCAATTCGCCGATCACTTCGTTAATGCGGCCCAACAGCGGGTCGGATGAGACCGCATAGTCTGTGAAATCGCGATCGGACGCATAAACGGCGGTCGGCAAGGTGTGGGCCATGAAAAACCCGAACAGCGGCCGAAGCTGATGCTCGACCATCAACGCATGCCGGTCACCGCCGCCGGTCGCCGTGATGATAATCGGCTTGCCCCGAAGTTCGTGGGGGTCGATCAGGTCGATCAGGTGCTTGAAATGGCCGGGATATGAGCCCTTGTAGGTTGGCGAACCGATGATCAGGGCATCGGCCTGTACGATCTCGTCGACGACATGCCTGGCCTGCGCGTCGAGATCCTTGCGCCACAAGGCGCTGCCGAGCGACGGACCGACATCATTGAGATCATAGGTCTTGCTGGTAAATCCGTAGCGAATGCTCGCACGTTCGGCGACATGTCGAACGAGTGCCAATGTCTTCGATGGACGGTTGAAGCTGCCAGCAATGCCGACGAGTTTGAAAGCTGACATGGTTTTTCCTCTCTTTGTGTTGCCTCAACTATTGTCTACAAAATTGATAGATTAAAGAAACATGCGTCTCTCCTTCTTCGCCTGGTTGAAAAAAACGTTCGCCGCCGATCGGGCACGCATAAGCTGTATGGCGATCGCTACAAGCGATCGACGATCTGGCGGCCGCTTCGGCATCTGCGATCGCGCGTGCGGGAAGAAAGGCAGGGAGGCGACTTGTTCGGCTGCTTCTGGAGACGCTGATGCGGGCGGCATCGTGATGTCTCGAGCCCGGCGAGAGCTCTTGCAAACTGCCCGCCATAAATGGCTTTGCCGCAAGGTCGAATATAATTGGTATAAGATTTCCGGTTCAGCGGGACGATTGGATGACAAGCCCTGCCTTTTCCTCTGCGGAAAATATAGGCTTCTTATAGATTTTAGCGGGAGCTTTTCATGCCATTGCAGACGGCTGATGTCATCGATTTCCAGGCCTACCGGCAATCGCGCAGCAAAGATGCGCCCGATGCGTCCAAGGCGGCCGCACCCGTATCCTTTGCGATGCAGCCGGTTCTGATGTGGGTGCCGTATTGGGGTTTTGTCCCGGTCATGGCAATGGGCATTGCGGGATATGGCGTCTGATCAAGCGCTTCTTCCCGACGGCGAAGCCAGAGACACCGCCGAGGAGATCACGGTTCAGACAGGACAGAATCTGCGGCGCATTCGCACCCGCCGCGGCTACTCCCTGGACCGGCTGGCAAAGATCGCCGGTGTCAGCCGTGCCATGCTCGGGCAAATCGAAACGGGTAAAAGCAGCCCGACGTTAAGCATTCTCTCGAAGATCGCACTTGCTCTTGGTATTCCGTGCGCCGCGCTGATCGCCGAACGCGGCGAAACCTCGATCATTGCCGTACCGCGAGCAAGATCGAAGATCCTCGCCTCTTCCGAAGGGCGCTTCCGGACACGGGCTCTTTTCCCCTTCGAAGGCGAAAGAAAGGTGGAATTCTACGAGCTCAGGATCGCTCCGCACCATACAGAAAGTGCCGATGCCCATCAGCATGGAACAGTCGAAAATCTGGTCGTTGCCCAAGGAACCGTCGAAATCATTGCCGGCAAGCAGGCACCGCATATCCTGGGTGAAGGCGACGCCATCATCTTCGATGCAGACGTGCCCCATATCTACCGAAACATGACGGGAACGGAAGCAATCCTCTACCTGGTTACGACCTATCTCGAAGACGTTCGCGTCTGACGCAAAAAAGAGCCCCCGTCTTCCGGAGGCTCCTGGTCGTTTCCTTGAGAGGCGGATGGCTCAGGCGGCCATCGTGCAGCACATCATCATGCCGCCGCAGTTCATCATCACGGGCATGCCGCCGGACATCATCGACATCATGCGCTTGCAGCATTCCATGAACATGTCCTTGTCCATGCCTTCCATCGGCTTCATTTCGCAGACCATGCCCTCGGCGGTCATGGTGCATTTCATGGAGCCCATCATCATCATCATCGGCATGGAGGCCATCATCGGCATCATCGCGCCGTTCATCATGGGCATGCCGCCCATCGGCATCATTCCACCCATCATCGGGTTCATCATGGCAGGCATCATGTTGTTCATCATCGGCATCATGTTCATGGCGGGGTTCATTGTCTCTCTCCGATCAATACAGCGGCGTTTCGCGTTTCAATGAACCGGGAGATAAAAGAACTAATTGCAGCAAACAATGTAAAAAAATCTTCCCATATCTTTTCCTCCAATAGAATGGAACGGTTTCGATGGGATGGCGCAATCTTGCCAAGATAACAGAATTCCGTCCGCTATCATCGCTCGAGCGGAACGACGCTCGCTTCGCCAGACAGCGCCTGCTGCTTCGCGCGACGCACCTCAGCAAAGGCAATTGGCCTCACGCCCGCAAAGCTGAGACGTGGCAATGGCACTGGCGGCCCAACCCGGTGACCATCGGGTACGATGGCGCCGTACCTGTTATGAATGATGAGGATGCGTCGGATCGTCGTGCGGCTTCAGAAAAAACCGGCGCGCGATGTCCCAATAGCCATCATAGACAAGCCCGCCATTTGAACGGACGAGTGTATCGCGGTTTTTGCGATACACCGTCGGAAGGCGATACCAGGAAATGCCCGGCCGGCGATGATGGAGAACGTGCAGGTTGTTGAACAGAAACAGCAAGCCGAAGAGATAGCTGTTTTCGACGATGGCGGTGCGTTCCTCATGGCTTTCGGCATATCTGTGCTCGGCATAGGATCTGAGCCGCGTCATCGCAGCACCCGTATAGACGAAACCGAGATAAAGCCACAGCGGCACGCCGCAGACGACCATCGCCCAGAAAAGGACGGCGGCAACGGCGATGCCGTGCATTGCCCAAATCCGACGTTGTCCCGGCTCGTTCGCCCGTATCTGCTGCCATTCCTGTCCAAGGAAACTCAACAGCATCACCGCAGGACCGATAGTCAAACGGCCGAACAGGGTGGTGTTCCACCGCGCCAGCAACCTGCCGGTGGCGCCAAGCTGCTCCCAGGTAGCCTTGGTAAAATAGGAAGATTCCGGATCTTCGATCGGATCGGTCAGATATTCGTCGCGATGATGCTCCAGATGGCTTTCCTTATAGATCGGATAAGGCAGCCACAGTGACAGCGGTATCGACCCGATCGCGTCGTTTATCCCTTGGTTTCCCGTCGGATGGCCGTGAATGACTTCGTGCTGAAGGGATCCGTGCCAGGCAATCAACCAGCCTCCTGCGATCACGGCCACGATCAGCGGCAATGATTGCCACCACCATGTCAGCGCGAGAAATCCGCCGTGGATGACGAGTGCGAGAATGACGGTCGGCCATTCCGTCGAACGCCTGGAAGCAATGTTTCCGGCGGCTTGCGAAGTCCTGTCGAGCATGCGCGTGATTTCCCCATCAACCACACCAATCTATCGCATGGCATCAGGAGTAGAGAATAAAGCCTATCTATTTTATAGGCTTATCTGAAAAAATCCGTCCACGGGGGCTGGATTGCTTAATCCAAGCCTAAGGCTTGTCGCCGTGAAGATGACGTTCGAGGAAGGGCAAATTGTCCTGTCCCCAATAGATCTCGCCATCATAGACATAGGTGGGAAAGCCGAAGACGCCGCTGTCGCGCGCATGGACGCGGTCCGCCGACCATTTGTTCTGGACATCGTCGTCGGCTTGTCGTCTGAGGAGTGCTGCGCCATCGAAACCCGCTGATGTCACGATCGCCTCGCGCACATCGGGCTTGCCGATATCCTTCGCCTCGCTCCAGAAGGCATGCTGCAGGGCGCGGGCAACGCCGATCCAATCCTGTCCGTCGAGATAGGCGGCAATCACGAAGAGGGACGCGGGCGTCGGATCACTCAAATCAGGGCGATGTTCGAGCCGCAGTTCCTTGCCGCGCACGCGCGCCCAGCGCTTGAGGTCCCGCGTCCAATAAGCGCGCCGGATCTCCGGGCGGTTGCGCGAAAAGATACCGCCATTTTCCTCGACCACCGTCGTCAGATAGGGCGTGATGACGACCTCGTTCTTCGCCGCAAGTTCGGCGAAGGCGTCGAAGCCGATGTAGGACCAGGGTGAGCCGATCGAAAAGAAGTATTCTACTGATTTGGTCACTGATGCATGTTCCCTGCGAGGTGATTGTTCTGGCGTCGAATGGGCGACGGTATTTTCAGGAAGCGGATCTAACTTCGGATTGTGCTTTCCATCCGAGCTCCGGGGCGATCCGCGTCACGAAGTCGTGGAGAATCTGGCGATATTCCTCGTGCTCGAACTCGTAAGGAAGCTCCAGCCGCAACTCGCCGACCTCGGGCAGGATCGGATCGGCAAACAGTTGCGCCAATATCTCGTCCGATGTGCCGACGACATCGCGGGCAAACAAGGTGCCCCGCTCGCCCTGCGGCGAAAGCGTCCGCTCATCACGGCCATCGGCATAGTCTCGATATCGGCGGCGCGTTGCCGCATCGGCGCTGTCGAAAGGCACGATGACGCGGCCCAGCGCGACCCGGCGCTGCGTGCCAGCGGCGCGATAGGTTTCGATCAGCCGCGATTGCGCGGTGAAGAAATCATCGGTCCCCTCGCCAGTTATCACATTGCCGGTCAACAGGTTGAAACCATTGCGGCCGGCCCATTCGGCCGAGCGCTGCGACCCGCCGCCATACCAGATCCGGTCGATCAGGCCCCTGGCATAAGGCTGCAGCCGCGGCCGCTGCGGGCCGAAGGGCGTCTTGATCAAGGTCTGCTCGTCGCCGAGATAAGTGCCACGCAGATTGTCGGCAAAGCGCAGCACGCGATCATGCGAGAAATCGTAACCCGTCCAATCGCCGTCGAAGACGAGCGGGGCGATCAGCTCGGCGTGTAGCGGCCGGCCAGCGCTGACGCCGACATTCAGCCGTCCGCGGGACAGAACATCGACGGTGGCAAGATCTTCGGCCAGCCGGTAAGGGCTCTCGTAACCGATCGGGATGACCGCGGTTCCAAGCTCGATCCGGCTGGTGCGCTGCGTCGCCGCCGCCAGGAAGGCGCTGGCCGAAGAGATTCCAGGCTCCAGGTGCCGCTGGCGGACCCAGGCACTGTCGAAGCCCAGATCTTCGCCATATTGCAGCTGCTCAAGCGTCTGCTCCAATCCCGACAACGGATCGTCATCGGCATAGTTGCCGGGGGTGAGGAAGCCGATATGGCTGATGGATATGTTGTGGCCGCTCATGTCGTCTCTTCCACTCGTGCCATCCGATGATCAGTATTTCGGCAGGCCGGGCGGATTGGTCTCGGATACCGGCAAGGCTTCCTCGGAAAGATGCCAGTGGTCGAGGATTTTTGCGTAGGTGCCGTCCTTGATCAGGCCGTTGGTGGCGACAGTCAGCGCATCGGCCAGTCCGCTTCCCTTGCGGGTGGTGATCGCGACGTCCGAGCGATCCGGCCAGCCGGCGCTCAGCGTGCCGACGCGCCTGATGTTCTTGTCGCGCGCGGCGATGAAGACGAGCTGCGCATGCGGCTGGACGATGACATCGGCCCGGCCGGACCGCAGCGCGAGAAGGCTTGCTGCCTCGTCGTCGTAATATTGCAGCTCGATCGGCTTTAGGCCCGCGGCAACATCTTCCTCGCTCCACTTCACCAGGATGCGTTCCTGGTTGGTGCCGGCCCCGACAATGATCCTGAGGCCTGCCGCATCCTTGGGCTCCTTGATCGAGGTGACCGGGCTGTCGGATTTCACGAAGAAACCGTGCAGGCCCTGGCGGTAGGTGGAGAAATCGAATTTTTCCTTGCGCTGCTCGGTCACCCCGACATTGGAGATGACCGCATCATACTTGCCCGAGGCGAGGCCGAGCGGCCAGTCGATCCAGGCGACCGGCACGATCTCCAGCGTCAGCCCGAGGCTATCGGCGACGGCATAGGCATAATCGGGATCTGCCCCGACCACGGTCTTGGCATCCGTGGCATAAGTAGCAAGCGGCGGGCCGCCGGGACTGACCGCGATAGTAAACTTGCCTGGCGTGACCAACTTGAAATCCTTGGGGATTGCGGCAATCGCCGCATCGTTCCTGGCGGCGTGAAGCCGGCCCAGCTGCTCTGGGCTGAGGTCGAAATCCTCGGCTGCAGGAGCTGCGCCGTAGCAAAGGGCAGACGCCATGGCGGCGATCAGCAGGGTCCGGGATGCCGGAAAGGCAATCATGGTTTTTATTCTCCAAACTGTCAGGCAGGGTGGCCGGCAGCAATGCCGCCGGCCCTATAGGAACTGATCAGGAACCGCTCTTCGGCAGGCCCGGCGGGTTGGTCTGGGCCTTGTCGATCGCTTCGGGACCGAGGTTCCACGTATCGAGAATCTTCCGATAGGCGCCACTGGCGATCAGGTCGTTGACGACATCGGTCAAGGGAGCAGCCAGGCCGCTGCCCTTGCGCGTGGTAACGGCAATTTCGGCCGTGATCGGCCAACCGCCGCTGACGGTGCCGACAAGTTTGGTCTTGCCGTTGATCCCCGCCGAATAGGCCTGCGTCGCGTTCACGCTGAAGACGGTGTCGGCCCTGCCGGACTGAACGGCGAGATCCTTGACCGCGTCGTCGTCATAATATTGCACCTCGATTGGCTTCAGGCCGGCGGCGACGTTCTCGCGATCCCACTCCAGCAGGATTTTCTCCTGGTTGGTGCCGGCATCGGTAATCACCTTCAGGCCGGCAATATCCTTCGGCTGCTTGATCGCCGCGATCGGGCTATCGGCCTTGACGTAGAAGCCAAGCTCATCCTTGCGGTAGGTCGAGAAATCGAACTTCTCCTTGCGTTCTTCCGTGACCGTCACGTTGGAGATCACCGCGTCGAACTTTCCGGAGGTCAGCCCCAGCGGCCAATCGGCCCAGGCGACCGAAACCAACTCCAGCTTCAGGCCCAGGCTGTCGGCAATGGCCTGCGCCAGATCGACGTCATAGCCGATGACGGTCTTGGAATCGGAGGCATAGTCATGCAGCGGAAGATTGCCGCTTGAGCTGATGCCGACGGTGAAGACGCCGCTTTCGACGAACTTGAAGTCCTTGACTTCGGCAATGCGCTTCTCGTTCTTTTCCACCCGCAACCGGTTCGGCTGCTCGGGGCTGAGATCGAACTTCTGCTGCGCCTGAGCGGAACCGAAACCGATCGCAGCAATGGTGACGGCTCCCGCTATCAGAAGCCTTGCTCTATCTGTAAATGTCATGCCCCTTCTCCATTTCATCTTTAGGTTGTGATTGTCGCTATTCGGCCGGAGCAGCCCGTCGCGGCCCGGCATTTCGCCAGCGCTGTTTCGCGCTAGAGAACCTTGGCGAGGAATTCCCGCGTACGGGGATGTTCCGCTTGTGTGAAGATGCGGGCCGGCGGGCCGGCCTCCAGGATGCGGCCGCTGTCCATGAAGACGACCGTGTCGGCGACTTCGCGGGCAAAACCGACCTCATGGGTGACGATGACGAGCGTCGTGCCGGTGCGGGCAAGTTCCTTGATGACGTCGAGCACTTCGCCGACGAGCTCCGGATCGAGCGCCGAGGTCGGCTCGTCGAAGAGCAGCACCTTCGGGCGGAGCGCCAGTGCGCGGGCGATCGCCACACGCTGCTGCTGGCCGCCGGAAAGCTGGCGCGGATAGGCGCTGATCTTGTCGCTGAGGCCGATGCGTGCCAGCAGCTCCTGCGCCAGCTGCACGGCGTCCTCACGGCCGACGCCGCGAACCTGGATCGGTGCCTCGATGAGATTTTCGAGCACGGTCAGATGCGGGAAGAGATTGAAGCTCTGGAAGACCATGCCGATATCGGCGCGGCGTTTGAGGATATCCTTCTCCTTGAGCTCGTAGAGCGTGTCGCCCTTCCTGCTGTAGCCGACGAAATCGCCGTCAACCGAGATAAAACCTTCATCGACACGCTCCAGATGGTTGATGGTGCGCAGAAGCGTCGACTTGCCGGAACCGGACGGGCCGAGGATGGCGGTCACGCTGCCGGCGGGAAGGCTGAGCTCGACATCATCGAGCACCTTCAGCGAGCCGAAGCTCTTCGAGATACCGTGGATGCGCACCGCGCCGCCTGCGGCCCGCAGCGTTGCCGCATCCTGGAAACCGATCTTGCGCACGGTGTCAGTCGCCGAATCGACGACAGGCAGCGGACGGCGGAAACGCTCGAAAAATGCCTGGAAGGGCAACGGCGTCGGGTTGCGCACGGCGCCTTTGGAAAAGTAGCGTTCGATATAGCGCTGAGCAATCGACAGCACCGTCATGATGATCAGGTACCAGACGGTCGCGACCATCAGCAACGGAATGACTTCGAGATTGCGGCGGTAGATCACCTGGACCGTATAGAAGAGCTCCGGCAGCGCCAGCACGTAGACCATCGAGGTGCTCTTCGCCAGTCCGATGAGTTCGTTGAAGCCGGTCGGAAGGATCGAGCGCATGGCCTGCGGCAGCACGATGCGGAAGGCCTGGCGGCGGCGCGGCAGACCGAGTGCGGCGGCCGCCTCCAGCTGACCATGATCCACCGAGAGAATACCGCCGCGCACGATCTCGGCGAAGAAGGCAGACTGGTTGAGCGTCAGGCCGAGGAAGGCGGCGGCAAAGGGCGTCAGCAATTGCACTGTCGGATAGTCGAGAAAGACGGTATCGGTGAAGGGAATGCCAATCTTGATCGTCTCGTAGAGGTAGCCGAGATTGTTCAAGATCAGCAGCAGCACGATGACCGGGATCGAGCGCAGCAGCCAGATATAGCCCCAGGAAAGACCTGAGAGCAGCGGCGACCTGGAAACGCGGGCGAGCGCCAGAGCGGTCCCGAGGATGGATCCGGATATGGCGGCAAGCACGGTCAAAAGCAGCGTCCTGCCGAGACCGACGAGCACTGGTTCGGCAAAGAACCATTCAGCAAAGACGCCCCAGCCCCAGCGCGGATTGGTGAAGATGGAATAGAGCACGGCGATGATGACGACGGCGGCAAAGATCGTGCCTGCCAGGCGGCCCGGATGACGCGCCGGCACGATCCGGTAACGGGAGTAATCCTTCGATCCTGCCGTCCTGCTGCCGGGGTCGATGCCGGCGAAATCCGTTGTCAGCGCCATTGTGCTTCCCTTTTATGATTGTCGGTCTTTGCCGTTTTCAGAAATTTGCGCCGGCCACCCGCAGGCGCGGTTCGGCATCTTCGTGAGCAGGCTCAGCGAGATGGGTGATGTCCTTCTCGAAGGGCAGGCTCTTGTAGATCTCGGGATCAACGGAGGTGTCGAAGAGAGCGGTGTAGCCGTAGTTCAGATAGAGGCCGACGGCTTCGGGCTGGCGAAAGCCGGTCGTCAGGTAGATGCGGGAATAGCCTTGGCGGGCGGCCTGGGCCTCCAGTTCCACGAGCACCTGGCGGGCAAGGCCCTGACGGCGCAGATCGGAGCGCGTCCAGATGCGTTTGAACTCGGCCGTGCGGTCGTCATAGTTCTTGAAGGCGCCGCCGCCGATGGTTTCGCCACCACGGATCAACAGGAGAAAATTGCCGTCAGGCGGCGCAAAGGCTTCGGGAGGATAGCGGTTCAGCTCGGCTGCGGCCCCTTCGGCATTGAAATAGTTGCCGTAGCGGCTGTCATATTCGTGGATCAATTCATCGATCAGCGGCTTGGCGCGCGGGTCGAGAGGGCTGGTATAGAGAAACGTATCGCTCATATCGTTCATCACCCGTTGTCATCAGTGAGGAAGGTTTCGGCGAGCCGGACCCAGTAGCGGGCGGCGGGCGCAATGATCGCGTCGTTGAAATTGTAGTGGGCATTGTGGAGAGGAGCGCTGTCGCCATTCCCGACGAAGAGGTAGCTGCCGGGATTTGCCTGCAGCATGAAGGCAAAATCCTCGCTCGCGGTTCTCGGCCGGAAATCCTTCTCGACCGCCGCCGGGCCGAGTGCGTCATAGGCGACGTCGCGGGCAAAGGCCGTCTCGGCTGTGTGATTGACCAGCGCCGGAAAGCCGAGGCGGTAGTTCACATCCGCCTCGGCGCCGAAGCTTTCGGCCTGGGCGCGGGCAAGGGCGGGAATGCGGTCTCGCAACAGCTGGCGGACCGTCTCGCTGAAGGCCCGCATGGTGAGCTTCATCTCGACGCTCTCAGGGATGACGTTCGAGGCGGAGCCGGCATGGATCGAGCCGACGGTGGCGACCGCCATGTCCTGCGGGTCGACATTGCGGGAAACGACGCTCTGCAAGGCGGTGATGAAGGAGGCCGAGGCAAGCACCGGATCGACGGCGCGGTGCGGCTCGGCGCCGTGGCCGCCCTTGCCGATGATCTTGATTACCGCCTGATCGACCGAAGCCATGGCGGGGCCGCTAACGAAGCCGAATTGACCCGCGGGAACACCCGGCCAGTTGTGGAGCCCGAAGACCGCGTCGACAGGAAAACGTTCGAACAGGCCTTCCGAGATCATCTTGCGGGCGCCGGCGCCGATTTCCTCGGCGGGCTGGAAGATCAGCCGCAGCGTGCCGCTGAAATTGCCGCTTTCGGCGAGATAACGGGCGGCGGCGAGCAGGATCGACGTATGTCCGTCATGGCCGCAGGCATGCATGACACCAGGATTGCTGCTGGCATAGGCAAGACCGGTCGCCTCCTCGATCGGCAGCGCGTCCATGTCGGCGCGGATGCCGATCCGCTTTTTGCCATCGCCGCGCTTGAGGGTGGCGACGATGCCGGTTCCGGCAATGCCCGTCGCCACCTCATAGCCCCAGGAGGAAAGGTGGGATGCCACAAGCTTGCTGGTTCTGAGCTCCTGGAACGCAAGCTCCGGATATTGGTGCAGGTCGTGGCGAAGCGCGATGATCTCGTCGAGATAGGCGGCGATACCTTTCTCGACCGGATCGTTGCTGTGCGAGTTCTGAGCGATGATGTTCATTGCGGTTCGTCAGCGCCTCAGGCGCCGACAGCCTTTCCGCGCTCGACCTGGTCCGCGCCAGCCGCATAGCGGCTTTCGCGGAAGGGCAGGCCGAGATGGTCGCGCAGCGTCTCGCCCTTCAGGACCGGATCGAAATAGCCGCGTTCCGTGAGGATCGGCAGAACGTATCTGGAGAAGTCGTCGAAGCCCTCGGCGATGACAGGGAAACCGAGGATGAAGCCGTCGGCGGCGCCATGATCCACCCAACGGATGATCTCGTCGGCGATGTGTTCCGCCGTGCCGATGAAGGCGGTGCGCGGCGTTGCGGAATCAAGCGCGACCTGGCGGAGCGTCAGGTCCTTCTCCCGCGCCGTCTTCTTGATGCGGTCGGTGGTGGCGCGGAAATTGTTCCTGCCGATATCGCCGAGCTCGGGGAACGGCGCGTCGAGCGGATAGACGCTGAAATCATGATGATCGAAGAAGCGACCGAGATAGAGCAGCGCCTCCTCGATGGTGACGAGGTTGCGGATCGCCTGATACTTGGCGTCCGCCTCTTCCTGCGTCGCTCCGACGATCGGTCCGATACCAGGATAGATTCCGACTTCCGCGGCACTGCGGCCATGGGCAATTACGCTGTCCTTGAGCTGCCGGTAGAAGGCCTGCGCCTCCTCGAACGGCCCGCCATTGGTGAAGACCGCGTCGGCATGCTTGCCGGCAAGCCTGATGCCCGAGTCCGAGGCGCCTGCCTGGAAAACGACGGGTTGGCCCTGCTTGGAGCGGCCGATATTGAGCGGCCCCTCGACGCGGAAGAAGCGGCCCTTGTGGTTGAGGCGATGCATCTTCGTCTTGTCGACAAAGACGCCGGTCTCGCGGTTGCGGACGAAGGCGTCGTCGTCCCAGGAATCCCACAGGCCCTTGATCGCATCGATATAGTCCTCGGCGATCTCATAGCGCAGTTCGTGTTCGGGATGTTCGCGGCTGTAATTGCGCCCGGAACCCTCGAGCGGCGAGGTCACCGCATTCCACCCTGCCCGGCCGCCGCTGATGAGATCGATCGAGGCGAACTGGCGGGCGATGGTGAAGGGATCGCTGTAGGAGGTCGAGACCGTGCCGACGAGGCCGATTTTCGAGGTCGAGGCGGCGAGCGCCGAGAGAATGGCGATCGGCTCGAACCGGTTGAGGAAATGCGGAATGGACTGCTCGTTGATGTAGAGCCCGTCGGCAACGAAGGCGAAAGCGATGCCAGCCGCCTCAGCCTTGCGCGCCGTCTTGACGAAGAAATCGAAATTGACGCTGGCATCGGCCGGTCCGCTTGGATGCTTCCACGCATTCATGTGACCGCCGGGACCCTGCAGCATGATGCCGAACGTGACGTGTCTTTGAGCCATGGGATCAATCCTTTTTTGGAAACGGTCAGGCGGCGAGGGAAAGCCGCTCTTTGGCGAGCAGCTCGATGGAGGCCAGCCGCTCGGCGGCCGAAAGCGCCGGCGTGTCGAGCACGAACTCCTTGACCCCGTAGCGGCGGTGAAGTTCGTCCAGCTCCTTGCGGATCTGCTCCGCCGTGCCATGCAGCACGCTCGGCACCTTTTCCTCGATGCGGTAATCGGTGACGCCGGCCTGGCGGGCAAATTCGGCCGCCTGCTCCTCGCTGCCGACATTGACGGTCTGGCCGTTCGGCAGGAACACCTTGACGATGCGCAGCTTGCCGACGCGCTCGCGGGCATAGTCCTCGCTTTCGGCGGCGAAGGCTGCGAGTGCCAGGATCGGGCGCTTGCCGCCGGATGCCCGCTCATAGGCCTCGAAGGTTCTGCGCAAATTGTCAGGATCGCCGTTCAGGTGACCGGCGAAAACGAGTTCCCAACCCTTCTCGGCAGCGAGCTCGGCGCTTTCGACGCTGGCGCCGAGCAGGAAACGTTCGGGAGCAGTCGGCGGGAAAGGCGTTGCCTGCGCCCCCTCGTAATTCGGGTCGGCAGCGAGATATGTGTTGAGATCGGAAAGTTGGCTCGCGAAATCGGGCTTCCTGGCCGGATCGACGGCAAGCTGCAGGGCGCGCGTCGAGAGCGGAAAGCCGCCCGGCGCCTTGCCGACACCGAGATCGACGCGACCGGGCGCAAGCGATGCCAGAAGATTGAAGGTCTCGGCAACCTTATACGCACTGTAGTGCTGCAGCATGACGCCGCCGGAGCCGATGCGGATCCTCGAGGTCCTGGCGAGAAGATAGGCGATCAGTGCCTCCGGCGCGGAGCTCGCCAGATTGGACATGTTATGATGCTCAGCGACCCAGAAACGGTGATAACCGAGTTCCTCGGCCCGGGCGGCAATCTTGACCGTCGCCCGCAGCGCGTCCGCCGCGGTGAGACCCTGTTCGATCGGGCTTTTGTCGAGAAGGCTGAGGAGATAGGTCATGACGCCACGATCCGATCCTTGGTTGCAAAGTTTAGTCTATAAAATCAGTAGACAAACTTCATTATAAGAAATGACATTCTCTTTCGAACGCGTTGCGTGAAAAAAAGGGCCGCACCTAAGATGGAAAATCGCCTGCCGGGACTGTGTCTCACTGGCAGCGTAAGGCTTCTTTCAATCGCCACTTGATGGTCTATATTTGGGTCGAAACGGAGTAACCGCATGAAGCTGTCAGAACAGGTCAAGCCGGTCATCTATCTCAAGGCGCATGCGCCGGAGGTCATCCGAAAGCTGAAGGATAATCCGCAGCCGGTCGTCATTACGCTTCACGGAGAGGCGAAAGCCATCCTTCAGGATATCGGCCAATACGAAGAAACACAGGAGACGCTGGCGCTTCTGAAGGTGCTGGCGCTGACCAACCGGCAGGTCGAGGAGGGCAAACTGCGCCCCGCTGCGGAATCCTTCGCGCGCATCCGAAATCGTCTGGCTGACAGCCAACCCTGATGCCATCTCGTGTTCATTTCGCCGAGGACGCCGAACGCGACGATCGCTATCGTTTCATCGCTAGCGCGACGGCGCCGAGACGCCAGGGCACTGACGGAAATCGGACGGCGCGAGATGCGAAGCTTTCTCGAGCGAAGGCTCATCCGCTGACGTCCGGCATATCGTACTTCAGCGCTTTGGATATCCAAGCTGCTTTACTTGAGCTGAATCCAGCCCTCATGAGGCTTCCAGCGCCATTCCCCTTCCACAGGCTGCGTCAGCGGCAATAGGAAGCGTCCGAGATCAGTGACCACCGTGCCCAAGGCGGGTGGTGCGGCCGCCATCCGTTCGCGACCAAGGAACGCCCGCCATTGCCGATCCCAGACCTCAGCATAGGCTTCGCTGAGACCCGTTGGCCCCTCCGTCGGAATACCCGTCCCTCGTCTCGCAAAGGTCTGGCGCACCGCCTCAGCGAGGGTGGACCGCTCCAACTCGAACGTCTCGGCAATCAGCCAGAGATCATAGAAATCCTTCAGGCGGCTATTTGCCATGCCGAGCGATACCAGCGCCTCGAATTTCTCGGCGACCACGGTCGCGACCGGATAGGCCCGCAGGCGCGGCACCGGCGCATCGAGCAGCGACGGATATTCTATGTCGACCGGTCCAGGCGTGACGGCGTCACCGAAACCTATGTCCACCTGAATGGGAATGCGCGCGCCTCCGATGGTGGCAGTGGTACGGACACGAACGCCGCCATATTCGACTTCCTCACGGATCGGCGCGGCTGCGAGTGCATCCACGTCGAAGACTACGCCATCAGCGTCCACCGGCTGCGTGCAAATGGCATGGAAAGTTTCGGCGATGGCCTTCGGGCTGTTTTCGCCGTAGCCCAGCAGATCGAGGTCCCGCGTCGGCCGAAACGGGTCGGCGATCCAGGTTACGAACAGCATCGCGCCCTTCAGGATAAAGCGGTCGCGATGCTCCGATAGGCTCAGCCGGTACAGGAGTCTTTCGAGCGCGTAGCGCGTCAGTAGGATCTGAAAGTCCGTACGCTCTGCGCGAGACCGATCCAGCAGCCGGGCGCGCACCGATGCCCCTACGTTTTTCTTGAGTTCACGCGCCATCGGCCACCGTCGCTTCGACATAGGGTCGCATGATCGACCAGATCCTCGCCTCTTTCGCATATGTCCAGAGGTCGTCGCTTGTGGTCTTGCGCCGACGGAGCCCCTCGCGCAGCCCCTCCATCGCAACGTCGAGGCCGACTTTCGCCCGATAGCGGAAGCAATCGACGATCGAACGCGCCGGATTTGTGATCGGCACCTCGACGCCCTCGATGCGATGCCGTTCGACGCCCTCGGTGAGAGCGGACCCCTTGAAGCGTACGAACTTGATAGGCGGATAATCGATCTTGGGGCGCCAGGCAGTGCGGTCGATCGCCATCCACACAGCCGAGGGCATCTGCAGCGTCAGTTCGTGGTATTGGAGGGCGGAGGTCAAGCAGACCACGCCCTTTGGAACCAGAACAGCCGCTTCAGCGAGTGCATGGGCCGCCTCAGCCTGAGTGTCCGGGAGTTGATACAGGCCTCGTGCCGGGCGGACGACTGCCTCCTCCCGAACGAGACGGGCGAGCGTCTCCGGTCCAATGCCTTCGGCAACGAAATCCTTCAGCCGGAGCATCCCCCGCGCTTTCAGGAGGTCGAGCGCTCGAAGTCTCTGGGCGGTAGTGAATGTCATCGCCTGTGACGATTCCTCTATTCATCGAATATATAGCAGAGGTTTTATCACAAAGCCGCTTGCTCGGAAATCCCCCATTTCGACACCCCCTACAGCGCGCTGTGGAGGCGAAGGCGGCGAGCATTCACGCAAAGGCTTATTCTGCAAGGTCTGGTGCTGGGGCCAGAGCTTGACGCGGAGGTGCGGAAATCGGCTTCTATTTCGTCACCGTCACCGTCGGCGAAAGCCGGAGGCTGGCCCAGCTGTGCGCGTGAAACGCAAGCAGATCAAGAAGACCGAGCCGATCCGCTGCATCATCGACACGCAGAACGATCCGGCCGAAATCAAAAAAGACCACAGGTCGGTGATGGAACTCTACATCCCCAATCCCAAACTCTTCGTGCGCGAAAGGGACCGTTTCAACTCCATCTGCTGGGTGAGCTCCGCACGATGACTACGATCGGCAAGGCGAGCAACCTGGCGGATACGCTCGACATCACCATCCCGATCGGGCCCCACTCGCTTTAGCTGATCCGCGAGATCTGCGGGATCGGCGCGACCGAAGCGCGTTTCGATCGCAGTAGCGATGTCCTTTGCCTCGGCAAGCGCTTGACGCCCCTCCGGTGTCCCGGCCAGTCGCTCGACGAACTTGGCCTTGTCCGTATAAGGCAGATCATCGAGCTGGCGCAGCAGCGCTTCGCTCCGGCGGCTCGGCCCCAGAACCTCGACGACGTCCTGCTTTTCCCGCTTCCAGCGCTCCGAGCCGCATTCGGCCGCAAGGCGACGCTGCCAGGTGTTGGCGGATTGGCGAACATGCGACGCCAGCGCATCGATCCTTGAAAGCGCGTGTTTGCGTTCGGCGTTGTCTCCGAACAGGCCGGTCTTGCCAGCCAGCGCGCCGATCGTCTCGGGGGAAGCGCTCAGTTGTCCGGCGAGTTCGACCGGATCTGCGTTCTCATCCAGGATGCGGCCGCGCAACACGTCCATGGCCGCTGGCGCGTCGTTGAACACTTGCGGCGCAAGCTGCTTTGCCGCCTCCCAATCTCGTTCGAATGCCGGCATTGCCCTTGACCGTCCAACCGCTTCGACGCTCATCGCATAGGTCTTCACGGCCGCAATGAGCACGCGACGTTCATCGCCACGTTCATCGACATTGGGATCCTGGTGCGAAGAGCCGCCATCGGCGATGGTGCGGGCTGCGAGCGGCTGCGGTTCCTGCATTGGCTTGGGAACCGTCGTGTCCGCGATGCGCTCCGCCTCCTTGATGATTACCGCAGGTGCGACGGCGCCGTCGCCCTGCCCCCGGCGATCCTCCATACCGCGCCGATTGGCAAAGTCATGGGTATAGTCAAGCGTCGTCTCCTTGACGCCTGAGCGGCTCAGTGTCTCTGTCAGGGATCGCTCCGTCTTGAACGCATCGAGCCCCGCATAAAGCTGCACCTCCTCACGATGACGGGTCATCGCCACATAGGTCAGATGCCGGTCCATCGTCGTCGACGCCAGGACAAAACTCCGGTCGACGGTAGCCCCTTGCGTCTTGTGGATCGTCGTTGCGTACCCGTGATCAAAGGATTGGTAACGATTGACCGGTACGGTCACCTGGCGTTGCCCATCTTGCGTCTGCGCCTTGCCGTCAAGCCGAACGTCTATTGCGTCTGGCGCGACGGCGATCACCTCGCCCAGCATGCCATTCTTGACGCCGAGATCACGATCGTTCTCCAGGAAGACGATGCGGTCGCCGCGCGCAAAAGATCGCTTCCCATTGCTGGTCTGGTAGGTGAGTTCCTCACCACGATCATCCGAGGTGCCGGTGCTTCTTGAGAGCTCACCGCGCTCCTGCAACCGAGCGCGAATGCCGGCATTGATGGCGCGGACGTCGTCGCGTCGATGGGCCATCGCAATGCGCGTGTCGTTGGGATTGGCCGATCGGTCAGCGACGTAATCGGCAATGATCGCCTTCAGCACGTCGTCGCGGTTTGCTTTCAGCTGGATGTTGCCATGTGCCTCGTAGGCAGCAAGCCCGTCGGCAGTCCGATGCGAGGCAAAGTCGATCGAAGCCTGCTTTTGCCAATCGGCTTTTTGCCGGCGCACTTCCGACAATTGCGCATGGCCGACGGCTTCCGCAATCGCCCGAAACGGCGCGCCCGCTCCGATCGCCTGAAGCTGTTCATGATCTCCGACCAGGACGAGCTTGGCGCCGGCCCGTTTGACCTCGTCGACGAAGCGGGCAAGCTGACGACTTCCGACCATGCCGCCCTCGTCGATGACGAAGACGTCACGAGCATTCAGCCGACCCCGATCAGCCTGCCAGCTGTATTCCCACGACGCCAATGTGCGGCTGGCGATCCCCGACGATTGCTCCAGGCCTTCCGCGGCCTTGCCGGCCAGAGCCGCGCCATGAACGCGATAGCCTTGCGCTTCCCAGGCCTGCCGGGCAGCCGCCAGCATCGTGCTCTTGCCGGCACCGGCAAAACCGATCACCACAGCGATCTGCGAGGCGCCGGTGACATGCTCGATCGCCTGGCGCTGTTCAGCCGACAGCCCCTGCCCCGGTGAAGGATTTCCCGCCTGGATCGATCTGTCCTGTTCGGCGATTGCCGCATCGACATTGCGCTTCGCCACACCGTGGTTTTGGCGCGTCTTCATCGCAACAGTGGCTGTTGCCATCGCACCCTCGATCGCCACCATCTCGACCGTCGAATAGCGTGCCTCGCCGTCACGACCGCGAAGGCTTGAACTGTCGGGTCTGAGCTCGACAAGTGCCTTCGACGCCATGACCGCGGCAAAAGCATTCTGGAAGGTCTGCGCATCGTCGTTGATAGTGCGATGCAAAGCCCTGGCAATATCATAGCGGTTGAAGACGCTTTTCTCGTTGGTGATGAGCTTCAATATCTCTTCGGGGCGCCGGCGAATGGTCTCGGCATTGCGATCGGCCGATTGCGGTGAGATGCGGACGCGCGAGACCATTCCACCCTGCCGATCGATCTGAGTGGCATGGACACCGACATGTTCGCTCGGTTCGATCGTGATCCCGGCTTCCAGATGCGAGCGATTGTCGATACGGATATCGAGGCCGGCCCTCTCAAGGTGCGTGTTGGCAAGATGCTCCCAGGCCTGTCTGAGATCCTTCAGCTGCAGCTGCGATGGCGGCAGGTGATTGGCGAGAAGCCATCTGTTTTCCCGCTCGAGCAGCGTCTTGTCGCCAAGACCGGTTTCCGTCAGCTGGCGCGTCGTCATCATCAGATGCGCATGGCTGTTGCGGATATCGCTTGCCCCACCTGGCCGATGGATCGCGAAGTCGACGGCAGCGCCGTAGCGGTTGGCGAGATCGGCGGCGAAGGCCCGCGTCAGCGCCAGTCGCTGGTCGGAACTCAATTCGTGCGGCAGGGCGATTTCGAATTCCCGGGCAATCCGGGCGTCACTTCGCTTCTCGGCACGCTCGGCGGCATTCCACAAGGCCGATCGCTTCATCGCCCAATAGGCGGAAGAACCAGTCGGCAAGACGATCTCGGCATGCTCGACACCTTTCCTGTTGCTAAAATCATGGGTCAGCCCATCACGCTCGTTCGTCAGCCGCTCGGCCGCACGATAGGCGGCGGACGCGACAGCGCTGCGGCCAGCGCTGCGGGCGATCGGCTTCATGCTGAGATGATAGATCGCCATCGCTTGTCCCCTTTGTTAGCGGGCTGCCGGCCCGCGCTTTGAGTTGCCCGGCAACTCGTAAGTGCGCCCTTGTGCCTTCGTCGCTTCGCTCCTTCGGGCACTGGTGGGAGCATGCGGCAATCTCCCGATGACGTCGTAAGCCGTTCAGCCGGTTGCTTCCACGCGCAGATTTGCGAGTAGCCGACATGCACCCATCGCGGCAGCATCTGCGCATGCGATCCCGTGCGGTCATTGTCCTGATGCCGCGGGTTCAATCGCTCATCGACGTGAAGGGAGACAATGACAGTGGTACGCAAAACCATCGGCGAACGGCTGGCCCAGCTGGAAGCCCAGCGAAAGACATTGCAGATCCGGCTCGGCAAACAGGAACGCGCCATCGATACGCGCCGCAAGGTGTTGATCGGCGCACTGGTGCTGCATCGGCTGGAGCATGATCGCGATGTGCAGATCGGCGGAGGACTGGCAGCCTGGCTCAGATCCGAACTGCCAAAGTTCCTCACCCGCGACGGCGATCGGGATCTGTTCGACGATCTGCTGAAGCCACAGCTACACGAACCGTCGCGCGGCAATATCGGCAATGTCGGCAACGGGAGTGCAGTGTGATGATCCATGCCAACCAGATCAAGATTGCCTTGGCAAACATGATGCGCATGGCGGCCCGCGATCCGCTCTGGGCGATCGTCGCTCTGATCACGTTTCCGCTGCGATATGCCAAGTCGTTTGTCATGGGTGCATTTGGCTATTTGCTTGTCGTGTTCACCGTCTACTTCGGGATCGACTACCTCAGACGCGTGATGCTCGGCGGCCACAGGGGTGACGTCATTTGGCATATCGGCGATTGGGTGGTGATGGTCTTTGCCGTCGTGCTGCTCATTCGACTGTTGTCGGTTCCGTTGATCACGCATTTTGGATCGGCGGCGGACGACACGCATGGGACGGCGCGCTTTGCCGGCCGCAGAGAGATCGCGCCGCTGACAAAGGCAGAAGGCGGATTGCTGATCGGCCGCGCGAACAACTCCGGCCGGCTTCTTCGCTACAGCGGACCGGCTCATCTTCTGACCATGGCGCCGACGCGCAGCGGCAAGGGTGTCGGCACCATCATCCCGAACCTTCTGACCGCCGACCGCTCGATCATCTGCATCGATCCGAAAGGCGAGAACGCGATCATCGCCGGTGATGCGCGAGAGAAGTTCGGGCCGGTTCATATCCTCGATCCGTTCGGCATCACCGGCAGACCAACGGCTGCCTTCAATCCGATGGACGGTTTTAATCCTGCCGGCATCGATGTTGCCGAAGACGTCTCCACCTTGGCCGACGCGCTGGTGTTCGACGAACCTGGTCTTTCAGGTGACGCCCATTGGAACGAGGAAGCCAAGGCGCTGATCGCTGGATTGCTGCTGCATGTGCTTGCCAGCCAACCAGACGACAGGCGCACGCTGACGATGCTGAGGCATTTGCTGACGATGGCGCCGGCGGCATTCCAGAATCTGCTTCATGAGATGCAGGGGACTGGTGCGATCAACGGCCTGGTGGCACGTGCTGCCAATCGCCATCTCGGCAAGTCGGATCGCGAAGCCAGCGGCGTATTATCGGCAGCCCAGCGACACACACATTTCCTCGACAGTCTGCGCATGACCGGGGTGTTGGGGCGATCGGATTTTCGGTTCGGTGACCTCAAGGCAGACAAGGCGACCGTGTTCCTAGTCTTGCCGCCAGACAGGCTTGCGGCCTATTCGCGATGGCTGCGTTTGCTGGTGGCCCAGAGCCTGACCGAGATGGCGCGCACGGCACCCTCGCCGCATCCATCGACGCCGCCGGTTCTCTATCTGCTCGACGAGTTCGCCGCCCTTGGTCATCTGGCGCCGATCGAACGGGCCATGGGTCTGATGGCAGGTTACGGTGTGCAACTCTGGCCGATCGTCCAGGACATTCATCAGTTGCGCGCCACCTATGGCCAGCGCGCCGGTACGTTTTTATCCAACGCCGGCGTGCTGCAAGTGTTCGGCGTCAACGATCACGACAGCGCCCGTCTGGTCTCCGATCTGCTTGGCCAGGAGACCGTGGTGTTCAACACGGCGGCGCGCGCGCTCGATTCGGGAAGGACAGGTCTCTCCTTCGCCGAGCAGCATGTCGGCCGGCCTCTCCTGACGCCCGACGAAGTCCGCAACCTGCATGCCAAGACCGAGCTGTTGTTCATCGCCGGCCAGCGGCCCATCGTTGCGACAAAGTTGCGCTATTATTCCGATCCGGAATTCGTCGGGTTGTTTGTCAACCAGGAGAGATGAACCAGGAGAGATAAGGCCGGAGCGATGAGCCAGGAAATGAGTGAGGCGGTCCCATCACCCCGATGAATCGATCGGGCCTAACCGATTCACAAATGTCGTTGGACGCAGTGAACCGTTCTTTGCGATTCTGCCGGCATGACAGTTCAGCCCTATCGTCTCTACATCGAACGCATCGATCCATCGAAGAACATGGCTCGCTTTTATGCGCTGTCGATCGAGCCGAACCTCTTCGGCGAGACCTCGCTGGTGCGCAGCTGGGGACGCATCGGCAGTCGCGGGCAGCAGAAGATCCATGTCTTCGACAGCGAGGCAAAAGCGGTCGTTCTCCTGCTCACCCTTTTGCGCAGGAAGCGGTCGAGAGGCTATCGGGTCCTGCGGTGATCGGCATCCGCGTCTCGCATGCCTGATTGAAGGAAGAGACAGTTGAGTGAAGAAGAGACGGCTTACGCCGCCTCCTCCTCGTTGCGCTCCGGCTGCAGGGAATGCAGATAGTCGACGGCGCGCTGCGCATGGGCTGCCGCCGAGAAGATGGCGCGCTTGTCGTTGCCCAGAACCTTCAGCCAGCCATCGAGATAGCTTGCGTGGTCGGGACGCGGTTCGAGCTCGGGAACGATGCCGAGATCGGCGCAGAGAAACGCGCTGCCGAGTTCGGCAATCAGCTCTTCGCGGGCGCGTTCGCTCCGGTCTTTCGCGTAGCGGCTGAGATCGCGATCAAGCCGTCGCGGTGCGGCGGTCCAGTGCGTCATCTCGTGGCTGAGGACGGCGACATAGGAAGCATCGTCCCTGAAGGCATCCAGGCATGGCATCTGGATGTAATCACGCTGAGCGGCATAATAGGCAGCCGATCCTCCGTGGCGGATCAGCGCGCCGGTATTGGCAAAGAAGCGGCCGGCATCGCCAATGCGGCTCATCGGATCCTGGTGAGGTGCGGTGTCGTCAAAGCGGCCGTTAAGACCGGCGATCTGATCGGTGTTGAACACCGTGTAGGCCTTGAGGAATGGAACATCCTGTTCGATCTCGCTGCCCGTCTCGGTCGTCTCGGTGCGGATAAACGAACTGGCAAAGACCACGGTCGTGCCGGTTTCGCCCTTGCGAACGGCGCCGCCGAGTTCGATGGCCTGGCGGAACGTCATCCAGCGTGATGAGGCAAAGCCGCGGGCGATGGCTTGCGACCACAGCAGCAGAACGTTGATCCCGGAATAGGGTTGGCCATTGTGGCGCAGTGGCCGGCCGACCTCGGCTGTCGCATGTCCTGTCGTCCAGGGTTTGGTCCATGGCCGCACTCCCTGTTTGAGATCGGCGATGATCGTGTTGGTGATGCGGCTGTGGATATCCGATCGTTGAATGGATTGCTGCCTGCTCATGTTGGAACCTCCGTTTCGAGGTCGCGGCCATCGCGACCTGCTACGGCGGTCCGAAAGCCGGGCGGCAAGCGCTGCCTGCACCCGCAGGGCCGCAACGAAGTGGAGGACGGCAAAGCCGTTGCCGGCGGCGCGAGCCTGGCAGGACCAAAAGCCGGGGCAGGACGCGATGGCCGCAATCGCAGGGGAGGTTCTGATGGAAGCAGACATGGCAGATCCGCGAGGGGATCACATCGCTCGCGTCACAGATGAACCGCAGATCGTTTACCTGCCCGGCCATGCCAATGAGCGGGCGATATCGACAATGTCGTCACGCGAGGCGGTTGGGTCGTCCTTGCTCCAGGCAACACCCAGCCCGATCCGGAAGTCGATGCCTCTCACCGCCTTCAGTTCGAAGGCCCTGTTCGGCAAGCCCTCGGTCCATTCCGGCGCAAAGCCGATGCCAAGCCCGGCCGAGACCAGCGACACCAGCGAATAGGTGTCGTCGCAGCTATAAGCGATGTTGCGGGTCAGATCGTATTCCTCGAACTTCTCGTTGAAGTACCGCTCGGTATAGGAGAGGTTCTTGCGATTGAAGGCGATGATCTTCTCCCCGCGCAGATCGTCGATGACGATCTCCGCCTGCTCCGCCAGCCGGTTGCTCCTCGCCACCGCCAGCAGATACCGTTCATGAGCGATCGAGGAGAAGCGCAACGAGCCGATGTTTTCCACCGGCCGGATGAAACCGAGATTGATCTGGCCGTTCTCCAGGCCGCGGATGATGTCGCCAGTGTTGCCGCTTGAAATATGAATGCGGATATCCGGGTACTTGCGGGCGATCTTTCCAAGAAACGCCGGCAGCACGCCGGTGGTCGCCGGATAGACGGTGCCGATCCTGATCTGCCGGATCGTCTTGCCGGCCACCGCCCTGGTGATCTCGGCACTCAGATCGACCTCGCTCAGGATCCCGACGCAGCGCTCGTGGAAGATCTCCCCTGCCCTGGTCAGTTCCACCCGCCTGGTCGAACGGATGAATAGCGCGCAGCCGAGTTCGCGCTCCAGTGCCTGCACGTGGTTGGACAACGCCGGCTGGGCGATGCGCACCTTGGCTGCCGCCCGGCCGAAGTGCAGTTCCTCGGCCACCGCAACGAAGTAGGAGAGCTGGCGTAGTTCCATGTATCCGACCTATCAAATTCAAAACTACAGGATGTAGTTATATCACTCCATATCGTTCGTGGCCAGATCGTTATCAATGAGGAACAAATCGTTCCCATGGATATCCTTTCAAAGCGGCTTCGCGAAAGAGCTGAACAGCTAGGCATTTCGAACGCTGAGGCCGCGAGGCGGGTAGGCCTCGATGAGCGCCGATATGCGCACTATGTGGCCGGCCGAAGAGAACCCGACTTAGCGATACTGGTAAGAATAGCGTTGTCGCTGGGCACAACACCAAATTGGCTGCTGGGCGTCCCAGGACACGCCGACGCAGTTGCTGAAACGACAGATCTCCTGGAACGCTTTGCAAATGCCGCGAACGGCATGACGCTCGAAGAACTACAGCTATGTATCATACTGGCGGAAGCGATCGTCGCAGCAAAAACACGGCGCTAATATCTCAGATGGACATGCCCTTGGTCGTCGGCGAAACCCATCCTGGTCGCCTTGAAGGGATTAGAACCAACGACGCCTGTTTAAAACAGTTAACCGATTGATAGAATTGGCAACCCGCCGAGCCCCTCCGCTTGCCTACAACAAATTTGGGTTTTGATTATACTTCGGCGGGCTTCGCTCAGCTTGCCGCGTCTTGGGCGAGGTTTTGACATCGAGATCTGTATCTCGACAGGACTCAAAAGCACGCCTGGAGCCGTGCCTCAAGATACTCCACTACTACTGCGCGGAATTATCGAGTTTGGCCCACCGTCAACAAATTCCGATCCAGGTGAACCGCGCTAGAGCGCTAGAGCTCGGACATAACCGCTTCATAAATGTGGTCAGCAACAACAGGGTCCCTCAAGTAACCTGAATACCATGGGCATTGTCCGTCCGGTTTCTGACCCGGTCGTAATTTTGGACGAAAATCAGTTTCGTTGCCATTGCAGTTCTCCAGCCTCCCCTGCCTTTTCGATGATGTTCATCCCCTCCGAGGTGAACGTCGTCCAAAGCGACGTTTGTCGATGCCGGCCGGCTTCGACGATGTAATCGGGGAGATACCGGGCGTCCTTTTCCAAGAAAGCCCACGTTTGACTTAGCAACGGGCAGAATGGCCCCGCATCGACGCTCCAGCTGCCGACATGAAGGCAGAGGTCGAATATCGCACCACTTTTGGACCATCCCATATTCTCTGTGAGAGCACTCACCTGCTTCCGGAGTTCCAACCTCTACAAGTCCCATCGCTGCGTAGAGGGCCAGGGCAGGATTATTGAAGGGAGCGGAGTTCTTCGCGAATGCCTTCGCATCCTCGCGGCTTTCGGGAAACAGCCCGAAATTCGCCGCAGCGGCACTACTTCCGATGCGATCGCACCGTAGTCGAGTACCAAGCCCAGCCTACCATCCCAACCCCGCCGGGCGAAATCGAACAGCACGTTGCTAATCCCAAATGGCTCGACCATCACTGTCGTGTGATGTTTTGGAATTATTGCGATAGCCGCTCCTGTTCCATCCTCAAATCGCACGACAACGCTGATGATCGCGACGATTTCGCCGCGCACGCTGAGTTGGGTAATTCCCGCCGACCTTGCCGCGTTCACCTCGGCATCAGGGCTGAAAGCACTCACAACCGACTTGCCGAAAATTGTCGCGCCAACTGTTTTGCCCTTTAGAGCGAGTGGAGCCTGGCGCGGTCGCGAAAATCACGGAAACTAGCCTCTGTCGAGCACCAATCCCACAAGGGTCTCAAATTCCCATCTGCCACTGCGGAAGCGGGAGAGGACGCGGCAAGGTTTCCGTTCATCGGGAAGTCTGCAGCGCTTCATCTCGATTTTCTCCACGCTTCGAAATCCCTTCGTCACCCCACGTCACAAACGATCCGCACCCCACATTCACCGCATCCGCGCAATAGGGCACTGAAAGGCCGTCACCGGCACGGCTGTGACGGCTCGATAAATTGACTCGGCCGGGAGAGGCTCACGTTGTTCGGGTCACCGCCGAAAGCGTCTATGTTGGATCGGACCCATTCAAGTGCTAGGACAATCTCGCCATGCCTCCTGCATTGTTGGCGTCCGGGCGAGACGCTCAACTTGAGGCTTCACCGATTTTTTGCAGAGGCGATCCAGATCCGTTTCGCGCCAGGAGCTGCATTCCTGGCAATAGAATCTCGTTCGGCGAAAGATTTTACCTGTTAAACTTGAGTAACACAGTAGACAATCTTAGATTTACTTGATACCCCACGAATTAATGTTTAGGTTGCATACGGTCGAAAGTCATGTTATCGATGGTTTGTTCGTTCAACAGTCTTTTACGGGGGGTAAAAGTGCGAATCCGAGCAGCTTCCGCTTTATTCTTTCTCACATCACTGATGCTGGCGAGTAAAAGCCTTGCAGCTTGCCCTGAAACGGCTGGTGAGGGTGCGCTAACTTCATGGTTTCCGACCACGCCGCTGCCATCCTATACTCAAAAACCGCCGGCTCATCCCGAGCCGGACTGTCCTTTCTACATCGAGGCTTGGCACAACTTCATGTTTGACGCCATGCCCGACACGGATGGCCGGGCAAACTTTCTTTCCTTTCCGTCGATGGGCAGTCTGTTTGACGCACAGATCGCCACTTCGAACCTGCTCAGCCTCGCGCCGCGAAGCATACAGATGCCGAATGACGCCTCAACGTTTCAGATGACGGCTGCCTTGACAAAAATTGCGGGCGCGGCTGCGACCTCTGTCGACGCCGGCATCGAGCAGGCGGGGAATGCCGCCATTCTTTTCGATCAGCGCGGATACCCGGTCTATTACGGGATCCACGTCAACGATCAGTTCGCTAAATTCGTTAAAGACAATGGTCTCACCACCAAATCCGCTATTGAGAACGCCAGCGATACGCTGGCCTTTCCTGAAGGGATTGTCGAGCTGAAGTCTGCGTGGCGGGTGCTGACGCACGAAAATGAGGGTGATACCTACATCACCACCTGGGCTGATGTTCCCTCTCTTCACGTCGTCAACAATCGCATCGAAGTCGATCGAGCCGCGGACCCGAGGAGGGTTCGCCTGGGCTTGTTTGCTATTCATGTCGTTTTCACCCTGAAGGGCCATCCCGAGTTCATCTGGTCGACGTTTGAACACAGCGATCTCAACGGCGCGACCGACCTCGCCCCTTCCGCCCCAGTCAATCCAGACTCCAACGGTTCCGGTCCGGCAACCGCGATTTCGCCCTTCGACTACCTTCTCTATCATGGCGGCACTTTAGGAACGGTTGCAAATATCGCTCCAACCTTCAGCGAACAAGCCGCCGCCTTTAACGAAAAGACGCAACGTCTGGACAAAGGAGGCGTTCTGCCGACGTCGGTTTACCGGGCTTATCCGGAGGCAAAGCCCACGACGATAGAACAGGACGACGACCTGCGGGATTTGAATGCATTCATGCTTGGCCAGTTCCAGGACGGCAAGCTTCCGGCAACCGACAAACGCCAATTCTACCGCCTCGTTGGCGCCACCTGGCTCGATAAGCCAGAAGAGAGTTTTTTGCTGAACAAGCCTTTTAGCAATCAGCCGGGGGAAAGCTCCGACGACGGCATCGTCGCCGGCGAGGACGCGCTTTCGAGCCTCGCTATGGAGTCATTCACGCAGATCGAGCAACCGAACTGTTTCAGTTGCCATGATACCAAGCGCGTCAAATCGGTATCCGGGACCGTCATCCTGAAACCACTCCTGCTGAATGTCAGCCATATTTTTTCAAAATACGTCAGCGAGCACTAGGAGAATGGTATGCGCTTCGAACGCGTGCAACAGATATTAAACGAGGCCTTGGAGACCTGGGCTACGAGCAACGGTCACAACCCTGATCTGTCGGGTCATGGACCGCATTTTGTGTGGGACTCGAAAGCTGATCTCCTGGCAGCGGTTGGAAAAAACCGCCGCCTGATCCAACCCGAACTTATCGGGACAGCCAATGCCGGCCAGGCCAACCTAATCATCGATTTGAGGGTCGGTTTCGGGGGAAACCGTATGCCGCAGGGCGGACCCTATATCCCTTGCCCGCTGATCGATGAAATCGAGCAGTGGATCAAGGATGGCTGTCCGGATTGAACGGTATTGAGCCGTCCTCCTTCTGTGATTTCTGGCCTTCGAGCAGGAACCGAGCCGCATGGCAATTCGTGCCTGATTCAAGTGCCGAACAGCTGGGCCACGCATCACACGATTATTTGGCGAAATAATCCGACATGCGGTGCGAGGCATGTGCCTGCCAATCGTCGGTCGTGTCGAGAAAGCCATCTCATCGCGGGTCGGCCTTGACCGCAAAGGCTGCCGAAGCCTGATCTGACGGGCGTGGGCCGGGCGAGAGATGTACCGGCCCACGATCTTGGTTTCAAGTTATCCGGCGGGGCAAGCCTTTGCCGCGAACCGCAATCCAAATCGACGGATTAGAGTCAGGGGATCGCATCGGCGCCAGCTCGACCTTGTCCGTGGCCTGCCAGGCCTCGATCTCAGCAAAGAGCGCCTCAATTTTTGCCGGGAGGTCGCTGCCTTGACGAAAGCTGTCCTCCCACCCATGACCGCCGGTGCGGAACCGGTCTGCAAGCGTAATCTTCCTCCCGACAATCTTGGTCCGCTCATCGACAGTTTTCAGCCATTGATCGTAGGCTGGCGGCAGATAGTTCTCGATCGTATAGGACTGGGTCACCCACGCTGGTACCTCGCGACTTTTGCCATCGGCGTTTTGTGCAGCGATTTGTTTGGCTTCCGCAAGAAGCGTGCCCTTCGCTGTCGACGCGTCGATTTCCCCATCGGTCGCATCGAGGTCGGCGTCCATGATTACGAAAGCGTTTCGAGAAACCCGGTCGCCGATCCCATCCTTGGCGTCAAACAGCGTTAGGTACTTGAGCAGTGCGCCGCCGTAAAAGGCGATCTGGTAATTCAGCCCCTCAATCCAGGCTTCTTTCCCGGCATGCTCGGCATAAAGTCGTAGCCATGCATTGATGTAGATCCTGTCCGTCGGTCCCTCCACCCAGATCACCCCGTTGGCCTGCGCGAGATCGGCCGATGAGTGACCGACATCGCGCCGGTCGGTCAGCACCGTTAGTCGGTGACCACCCGCGCGAAAGACCTTGGCTCCGAGCGGCTCGACCAGGGCGGGATTGACCGGGGCGGGAGAATGCGTGGCGATAAACAGCTGCTGGTGCCGGTCTTTCGTAGTCGCCGCGACGTCCTGTAAAAGGCGGCGTTGCAGGCGCGGATGAAGCACGCGGTCGGGTTCATCCAGGACAACAATGGAATGCGTCGGTGCATCGCGAAGAAACGAGATTACATAGGCGTAATGGCGCCACCCGAGCGGAAGATGTTCGACATTGAGATGCTGCGGGCTGTAACGGATCGTCGCTGAGAGCAACGCCAATGCGCAAGCTGTTGACGTCGTTCCAGTAAATTTGGCCGCCAAGCTTAGCGCCCCAAGGGGTGTACCCGTATTCTTCATCCCTCATAACCAAGCTCCTATCCCGATCATATGAACAACCGCTCGCAGTTTTCTCGACTAAATTTTGGCGCCTGCAGTTTTTCGTTTGATGATTTCTGTCATCGCAGTTATTAAGTACGGCAAGCTACCCTATCAGTTATCATGGCCCGATTTTAGCATGACCGTAATTCTCACTGCATGCACGATGCGCAAGCGTTTTTCCCCAGATGTATTGCTCAATGCGAGAGCAATCACTGCGGGAACGACGCATTCGGTGGGAGAAGATTGGCGTGACCGGGTACGGCGTGCGGAACCCCAAGTTTCTGCATCCGACCTGTATGCGGGAAGGAGTATGGCAGAGGCCAAAACGGCTGCCCGAGCAATCGGAGCTAAATTGACCATCGCGTCGGCCGGTCTTGGGTTGGTACCGGCGGAAAAGAAGATTCCGAGCTACAACCTTACCGTCTCCCCAGGTTCAGCAGATTCCATTTTGAGGAAGCTTCCGCCCGAAGCTAGTGCCTACGATTGGTGGCTGGAGGTATTCTCCAGCCGGCAGGCCGAGGCAGTGTCTGAGGTGCTACAGGGCAACTCTCAAGCCTTACTGCTTGTGTCGCTTCCACATTCCTACCTTCTAATGCTGACGCCGCTTCTTATCTCCCTATCGACGGCAAATGCAGGGCGATTGCGGATCATGACGGCCTCGGCCAAAGTGGATCTCGTCCCCATCTTGAGACCTTTCTTACTTCCATATGACGAGCGTCTAGATGGCCCCGACAGCCCCATCCCAGGAACCATCGGGGACTATGCTTCGCGCGCGCTAAGGCACTTCGTAACCAACGTTCTGATCAATAATCCTGACGGTAACATAGCTGATCACACTGACGCGGTCCGCTCCAGGCTACTTGATTGGCGGTTCCCCGAGCGAAAAGCAGGCAAGCGTGTCAGTGATCAAGAAGTCCTAAAATTGCTGCGCGACAATTGGGCCATGGCTAATGGCAGGTCTACGAAACTGTTGCGGATGTTCCGAGACGAAATGAATATCGCCTGCGAGCAAGGACGCTTCGCTCGTCTGGCCGCAATTGTGCGGAACGAGGTGGCAGGCCGATGAGCGCACATGATCATATCGCGGTACGGGCGGTCAAAACCCAGCAGGGTGTCGAAACCGATGTGTATGCGTTTTTTCTTCCGGGATCCGAAGTGATGAAAATTGCTGAGATTAGTCGGATTCAGCGCGACGAGAATGAGTTGAAAGGGTTCCAACGGCAGGAAATCCGCAGCCACGTCAATTCCATTGTCGAATTTCTGGATAGTGGACCCGTTCTCTTTCCAAATGCGATCATTCTTGCCCTCTCAAAAGATGTGACGTTTACAGCGGCGCGAGGCTCCAAGCCTTCCGAAGCGGTGGAAATCGTAACCTCTGGTACCTTGCGCATTCCGGTTCCGGCAACGGGCGGTAAGGCTGCGTGGATCGTGGATGGCCAGCAGCGATCGCTCGCGCTCTCGCGGACGCAAAACAAAGACATACCCGTTCCGGTCATTGCGTTTGTTTCCCATGATATCGAGGTCCAGCGTCAGCAATTCATTTTGGTGAACAAGGTGAAAGCACTGGATACTCGTCTGATTGATGAACTGCTTCCCGAAGTCAGCACGCTTTTGCCGAAGGATTTGGCTGAAAACAAATTGCCAAGCGAACTTTGCAATTTGCTCAACACGCACAAGGATTCTCCTTTTTACAGACTGATTAAAAGAAAGTCTGACAAGAAAACTTCCAACGCGGTGATCATTGACTCTGCTCTTATCGCCGCGATCAAAGCAAATCTGAAACTCCATACCAGTGCGCTAAGCCAATATGTGAATACGGATGGCACGTCTGACGCCGACGAGATGTTCAACATGTTGGTGAAGTACTGGACTGCTGTGAAAGATACCTTCCCTGAGGCTTGGGGAAAGGCACCCGAAAAAAGCAGGCTAATGCATATGGCCGGTATCCGGGCGATCGGCGCGCTCATGGATCCTGTCATGTTGCGCGCTGAAAGCAGCACCGATGTCGAGGGAGACATTCGCCAATCTCTCGGTCGTTTGAAGCAGTATTGCTGCTGGACCGCAGGCAAGTGGGACGATCTCGGATGGAGGTGGAACGACCTTCAGGGCACGTCGCAACACATTGACAGGCTGTCGCAGTATCTCATCCAACTTGATCGCAAGCTTTCGAAGGCCTCACGATGAAGTTCATTTTTGCCGACAGCCTCGACCATGTCGATCCCGGATACGATTTCCTCCGCGACCGGTACTCTGAAAATCGCCAGCCATATTGGGATGACGTCTATCCTCATGAGATCATGGGTTATGCGCCTTATGATGGCATGCTTGTTTCGCGCGGGATTGTCGGGGGTACGGCAGTTGGCGGCAAATACACGGAGGCTCAGGCCATGCGGTTTCGTCGCGATGGTGCCCGGAGTTTCCTTCGGCTGGATAAGGCGCCGTTCAGCCACCTTCCTATTTTTGGAGATTGCGGAGCGTTCACGTACCACAAGGAAGAGCGACCGCCATACACGCCGGAAGATACCGCCGAGTTCTACGATGACGGCTGTTTCACCCATGGCTGCTCCGTCGACCATATCATTTTCGACTTCGATGAAGACCTGACGGGTTTTGAGGGCGGAACCGAGGACGCGCGCCGCCGGTTCGACATCACTCTCGAAAACGCCGCCGAGTTCAAAGTCTCCACCCGCCACATGTCTGGCCGGTTTACGCCACTTGGGGTTATCCAGGGATGGTCGCCGGGAAGCATGGCGGAGGCCGCCCGCCGCCTTGTAGCTATGGGCTATGACTATCTCGCTCTTGGGGGTACCGTTCCTCTGAAAGCCTCGCAGATCAAGGCCTGCCTTCGTGAGATCAGAGAGGCAATTCCGCAAAGCACGAGGATCCACGTCCTTGGATTTGCGAAGGCAGACGAAATCGAAACTTTCGAACCCTTCAACATCACGAGTTTCGACACGACCTCGCCGCTTATCCGTGCTTTCAAAGATGCGAAGGCGAATTACTACCTGCCGAATTCTGCGGGAAGACTAGACTATTACACGGCAATACGCGTGCCGCAGGCGCTGGAGAACCCGAAACTTCAACGGCTTGCGAAGCGCGGCGCTTTAAATCAGGAAGAATTGGTCAAGATGGAACGTAGCGCCTTAGATGCGCTCCGAGCTTACGACCGATACGAAGCGTTGATCGACGACACACTTGAGGCTGTCTTGACCTACGCTACGCCAGCGTTGATGGGCGCGCCGCTTGCCGATCTGCCTGGAACGCGGGCCGTCGAAGAACTTCGGGCGCGCTATAGGCGAACGCTGGAAGATCGACCTTGGAAGGCATGTTCTTGCCCGATCTGCAAAGCACTCTCGATCGAGGTTCTTATTTTCAGGGCGAGTAACCGCAACAAGCGCCGCGGAATCCATAACTTGGGCGTCTACAAATCGCTCGTAAACAAACTCCCATCTAGAAGTGAATTACATGACGAAGCTGACATTCCAGGCGATACAAGCGAAGCAAAGCCAGACCCACACGGTTCTATCTTTTGTAGCACTTGCATCTGAACTTCAGCAGTTCGCCACCATCGAACGTGTTGCCCGCAACGAAGCCGGAGCGCTGAGTGGTTTTCAGCGTCCTCAGATTGCTGGTCACATCAGGGAAATCCGGGACTATCTGGAAAAGCCAGAAGCCATCCTTCCCAATCCCATCGTGGTTGCATTTACAGACCGCGTCGAGGTTGGACCTGTCGATGCTGACGGACGGTGCACCGTGGAGATTGACCTTGAACGCGGCGCGCCAGGACTCGTCGTCGATGGACAACAACGCCTGACGGCCCTCTCCCAGGTCCATGATAAGGATTTTCAGGTCTTCGTCTCGGCCGTGATCTGTGCGGATGAAGCCGAATTGCGTCGACAGTTCGTCCTCATCAACAACACACGACCACTTCCCAAATCTCTGATCTACGAACTGTTGCCAACTGTTCGGGGTTTGCCGCGCAGGCTTGGCGATCGCTCACTTGCTGCGGAATTGGCTGCAAAGCTTAATTTCGACCAGGAGTCATCGCTGAAAGGGTATATCTATCAGCACACCAACCCGACTGGTATTATCCGAGACACCGCCATTCAACGCGTGATCATCAATTCGGTCAGCGATGGCATCATGCGCGAGATGGTCAAAGAGCCGAACGGCACAGAATTGTGCTTTGATCTGGTGAGCGAATTCTATCGGGCCGTTCAGTACGTGTTTCGGGACGAGTGGCGCGATCACACTCCGAAAACTTCACGTTTGGTCCATGGCGCAGGCGTCATGGCCTTGGGATACGTCATGGAAATCCTGGCGCTTCTCGATGGGGCCCGGTCATGGCAAGATTTCGCCAAGGGCTTGGCGTGCCTCGTCGGCCGTACCGCATGGACATCTGGACAGTGGGACTTTGGCAACGGCGACCAGCGGCATTGGAAATCGGTGCAAAACGTCAATCGTGACATTGTCAGTCTGGCACAATACCTGAATACAATTGTAAGAAATGACGTCAAGGCGCGTCGGGCGGCTGCGACCGAAGCACTTGACCTGGAAGTTTCGGTACTAAGCGCGAGGGCTCAATGACCTATGCGGTAAAAGAGCTTTTCAAAACCTTGCAAGGAGAAGGCGCGCAGGCCGGCCGCGCCGCAGTTTTCTGCCGTTTCGCCGGCTGCAATTTGTGGTCCGGCCGCGAGCAGGACCGCCACAGTGCGGTTTGCAAGTTTTGCGATACGGATTTCATTGGGATCGATGGTGAGGGCGGCGGGAAGTTTCAAACCGCGACTGACCTGGCAACAGCCATTGCGCAAACGTGGGGCGACAGAACAGAGCGACGGTTCGTCGTCTTTACGGGTGGTGAACCGCTGTTGCAACTGGATGATAGCCTAATCAGCGCCGTCCGCTCACTTGGCTTCGAGATTGCGGTAGAAACGAACGGAACGATCGCCGTGCCCGACCACCTCGATTGGATTTGCGTAAGTCCGAAAGCGGGATCAGATCTGGTTGTCACCCGCGGAAGTGAACTCAAGCTCGTTTATCCCCAGGTGGACCTCGACCCATCCGTCCTTGTGGATCTCGAATTCACCCATCACTGGCTTCAGCCCATGGATGGGCCCTCCCGCGCTGAGAACACCGCAGCCGTCGCAGCGTATTGCCTTGAGCATCCCCCGTGGCGGCTTAGTCTGCAGACCCACAAGCTGATTGGGATCCCATGAAAATCACGCAAACCTTCACATTCGAAGCCGCGCATCGGCTTCCGAATGTTCCGACCACGCACAAATGCCATCGAATGCACGGCCATTCCTATAGGGTCGAACTGCAATTGGATGGCCCGGTCGATCCTACGACGGGCTTCGTCATCGACTTCTTTGATCTCGAGAAGGCTTTCGGTCCGCTCCTTGAGCAACTGGATCACCACACCTTGAACGACGTTCCCGGACTCGAAAATCCGACGGCGGAAAACATCGCGGTTTGGATCTGGGACCGGACAAAGCCACTCCTCAACGAACTGTGCTTGGTGAAAGTCTTTGAGACTCCGCTCTGCTGGGCTGAATACGACGGAAAATGATCGGTAGGAATATGACACAGGGCGCTCTCGTATTATTCTCTGGTGGGCAGGACTCCACCACCTGCCTCGCCTGGGCTCTCGACCGGTACGAAAAGGTGGAGACGGTCGGGTTCGACTATGGTCAACGTCACCGGATAGAGCTTGATTGCCGCGCCACGTTGCGGGATGGCTTGAAGGCTTTGAAGCCGGAATGGGACGACCGGCTAGGTGACGATCACACAATCTCGCTTGCGGCCCTCGGCGAGATCTCGAACACGGCTTTAACCAGCGACATCAAGATAGAGATGGAGGAAGGCAGTCTGCCAAATACCTTCGTTCCCGGCCGCAATTTAATCTTCCTGACATTTGCTGCAGCCCTCGCCTACCGGCGTGGTTTGAAACACATCGTCGGTGGGATGTGCGAAACCGACTTTTCCGGCTACCCGGACTGCCGGGATGACACCGTCAAAGCGCTCCAAGTTGCGTTGAATCTTGGGATGGAGCGTCGCTTCGTTTTGGAAACGCCGCTGATGTGGATCGACAAGGCTGAGACGTGGAGGCTCGCGAAAGCATCGGGTGGTGAAGGCCTCGTCCAGTTGATCGTCGAAGATAGTCACACCTGCTATCTCGGCGAGCGTGGCGAGCGTCATGATTGGGGCTACGGCTGCGGCACCTGCCCTGCCTGCGATCTGCGGGAAAAAGGCTATCGACGGTTCGTTGCTGAAGAGGCGGTTACACAATGACCAAAATCGATAAAATGAGACGGATTGAGGGCATCCTGTTCTTGTCCGCGTTCGCGGCCTGTATACCTCTTGCCAACTTCATGATCGGAAACGTTGGCACTTTCTGCGTACCGAACGGCCCTTGCGTTATTCCAGTGGCTCCTGGCCTGACAGCGCCGAGTGGTGTGCTTCTGATAGGACTTGCGTTGGTTCTACGTGATCTAGTTCAAAGGCGGTTAGGGTTATCATGGGCGATTGGGGCTATCATTGTTGGCGCCTTGCTTTCGACCACGTTTACAGCGCCCAGCCTGGCCGTAGCCTCAGCGATCGCTTTTCTGCTATCGGAATTGGCCGATCTTCTGGTGTTCACGCCCCTTCAAAAACGTGGGCTCGTAAAAGCTGCCCTCATAAGCAGTGCCGCGGGATTGGTAATCGACAGCATGGTTTTCCTATACCTGGCCTTTGGTTCCTTGGAGTTCATCGCGGGTCAGATCCTCGGCAAGGCCATAATGGTTGCGGCAGCAATCCCGATCTTAATTTGGATTCGGAATCGTGATCGCAAGTTAGGCCTTGTACCGGCCTAAAATTCTTTATCCTCATCATATTCGCGCCATTGGCCGCATTGTGACGATTTTTTTGGTGGTTACGTTCCGCGGTTGATAGCGTCTGCAACGAGACCCCTTCAATCTGAGATTGCTTAAGCCTAAGTAAATCGGCATCATCATCGCGTGTGAGGGTGGGATGCAGTTGTCAAATGATTCGCTGCCGGTAGTGCCGGTATTTTCTATGGGAAATCGCTGCGCGGAGCGTGTGCGGAATCCGGATAGCATCCGGTTCTGACTCACATGAAAACACAGCTTGCAGCGCGCCCGGCAGCAATAACTCTAGGTCATATATTTGAGCACCGTCTGTTCGGCTTCTGTAAAGTGGTCAAACTACATGGACGAGCAATCGAAGTTCAGTTTTGTGACCTGGGAAATCGCCAACTATACTCTCTAAGCGCCCTCGAAGGTCCTGACTTTAAGCGCGCTACACTGCACACGGGCGCTTTGGCCACAGGCCCCGATGGTAGATGTATTGTCAAAGGCTTGCTCGCAGGCAATGGCAGCCCGACGCGTATTTACAAGATCGTTTACCAGGGTGGCCTTAACGCGACAGCGAGCGAAGTCGAGCTTGTGCCGCTTTCCGCATCTGCGATCGACGGCCTGCCGGAGCGTCTTCTCCAGGGACGAACGGCGCCTTATTCGTTGTTCGCTGCGCGACATCGACTACTCCTTGCCCTGGCGCGCTTCAACCGACAGGTGGGAGGTCTACGCGCCCTTCTTGCGAGCCGGATAGATTTACATCCCCACCAGGCGTTTGTAGCCGGAACCGTGATCCTTGATCCCGTTCGCCGTTACATTCTGGCTGACGAGGTCGGCCTTGGAAAAACGATCGAAGCTGGGATTGTTATTCACGATCTTTTGTCGAGGCGACCAGACGCCCGCATCCTCGTTCTAACCCCGGGGCCCCTCACCCGCCAATGGCTGTCCGAAATGCATGGGGGGTTCGGAGGACAGGGCTTTAAACTCGCCGACCTTCACCCGATTGAATCGGTCGATCTAAAAAATTGGACGAAGGTTATTTGTTCAACGAACTACGCTCTCGATGGCCTGGACGAAGACCTGCTCGCAGTAACATGGGATATGGTCGTTGTTGACGAAGTGCACCACCTGTTGGGCGCTTCGCATCTTTATGATTTGGTAATGGAGCTTTCCCGCCAGACCCCGGATTTGCTTCTTCTTAGTGCTGTTCCAGTACGTCGCCGCGAGGAGGAACTTTATCGTCTGCTCGCGCTCCTAGATCCCCAGACCTACAGGGCGGGCGGCACAAGCGAGCCAGCATTCCTAGAAATTTACAATGCGCAAGAAGCGCTTGGACGCCGGCTTAATCTGCTTTCTCACGACTTAAGCGACCTGAAACTCGGAGAGGCAAGCGACAACGATGTCATCTCACGCCTAGAAAGGCTTTGCTCCTTACCGATTCTAGCGACGGATCAAGAACTCGGTAAGTTGCTAGAAAAGGCACGAGATGACCCGACGCAGGTGGCTGCCATCGGCGGCGAAGTCCATTCTTTGGTCACCGATCGTTACCGCGTCAATCGCCGAATCCTTCGTAATCGAAAGGTGCGCTTGATCAGCCAAGAGCGTCTGACAGCCATTGCACGACGTCCTGCGCTCCTTCGATACGACCCAGATCAGATTGAAGCCGAGGCTGTGACGAGCGTTGAAGCGCTGTTGGATGCTCTTGCATCCAACCTCGAATTAGAGGCCGATATCCTGCGTCCTTTTGCCAGGATCCTATTGCAGGCACTGGTGGATCCGCATGCCACACTCGATGTACTAACCGCACTCAAAAACGTGACGGCGGCCACCGTGAACTCCTACGGGGTCGAAATGCTGAACGCGGTTACAGGGTTGGGTGGCGAACGATGGCGCATGCAACTTGAAACCTCTGCTGCGGGAGTGAAGCGCCGCGTCGATCCCAGGCTTTTGGAAAATGCGATCGAGTTGGCGTTATCCTGGCGCTTATCGCAGTCCTCGTCGACACGGTGGGAGGCTATCGCATCTTTTTTAGGTGGCGAAATTGAAGCCGGCCGCAAAACCCTGGTTTTTGCTGGGTTTCCCGGCGTCGCGCAGCGGTTGGCTATCTTTCTTAAGGAAAAATTTCACGACAACTCGGTTACAGAGTTTCGTAGCAATCAAGATGACATCAGCAAAGAAGAAAGCGTCCTCCGCTTCCGCACCGACATGGGCGTGATGGTTATGGTCAGTGATGAGAGCGGCGGAGAAGGCCGTAATTTCCAATTCGCACACAGCCTTGTTCATGCAGACCTACCGTGGCAGCCCTCGGTCATTGAACAACGCATTGGTCGGCTCGATCGACTTGGCCGTGAGACCGTCTCGCTCGAGGTTACGTCCAACGTTTGCGTGAGGACGGGCTCTTGGGAAGCGGGTTTGTACGGCTGCTATCATGAGGGACTGAACCTTTTTAGCAGCTCGGTAAGCGGCCTGGAGTTTGCTCTCCGGCACCTTCAAGATGAGATTATTGATGCGGCACTTCGGGATGGTGAAGCCGCGATGTACGAACTTGCGCCGCGTCTCACGGTGATGGCATCAGATGAGCGCATTCGCGACGACAGCGATGCATTGCTTGATGAAGGCTCTTATCATGCAGCGAGGGCGGACCGCTTTGTTCGCACGCCATCGGCCTCAAATGAAATGGCCCTGGAATTGGCTTTTCTTGATTACTTCCGTGGCATCTCGATTGGAAAAGGCGTTTCGAAGCATCATAACAGCGATGAAAGTGATGGGATTTGGTGCTTCAAGCCAGAAAACGTGCCACATGGAGAGATTGTCATAGCCGACAAGGACGCAGCAGGAGAAAGTGGCAAACGAATTGGCACATTTCGACGCGAGACCGCGCGTCGGCAAAGAAACGCTGAATTTTTTAGCTACGGCAATCCCCTGTTTGATGCCGTCGTTGAATCGCTGGAACATCGTTTGACAGGACGAACATACGCAATTGCCTGTAAAGCGCCGGCTGCTCCGAGTTTCATCGGGCTCGAACTCGTTCTAGCGGCGCGGCCGAGCGTGGAAACAGGTGAAATTTCACCCAGTTTGCTCAATCTCGCCGATTCGATTTTTGCCACTCAACGGCGACAGTTGTTTATTCCGCTTCTGCAAGGCCAGCCCGTCAACGCGCCGCAACTTGCCGACCTACTTCTTAAACTAACGACAAAAAGTATAAACGCACGCTGGCAGGATATAAAAGCCGACGAAGTGCAGAAGCTAGTCCAGTGTTTTGACGGAGATCTGGAAGCATGCATAAAACGAGCAACAGTAAATCTGATCCCGGCGGCTAAGCAGAATTTCGCGAAAGCACTGGCTGAGCCGCTTGCCGCCGAATACGAGCGGATCGATGTACAGCGAAGCCATCTAAAAAGACTTCCTGAATCAGCGGCCGCGAGCGAAGAAGCTATGCTTGACCGCTATTCACAGTTTATATCCAACTGGGAAGTCGTAGTCGATGGACTAGGCTTCCTTGCCTTGAACGCGGTGACCTGAATGGTGTCGACAGCATCTATGGCCACCCCGCTAAATCTAGACCAGCAATTCCGGATCGCTCTTCAAACCGGAAAAGCATCATTGGCGATCGCATCGCCAACCTCTACTTGGCACGCCGATTATCCAAAGTGGCGTTTTTTGTCCTTGCTCCAGCGCAATAGTGCACTGAGCGTTGAGCATGGCGTGCTTATACGTCAGGCGGTCCGTTGGTCGCACGGCAAAATCTTTGTCGGCAATTGGACGCCCGAGATTGCTTCTGTCGCTAACCAGTGCGGCGTGATCCTCTCACCTGGCGGTGATTTGGTTGCGTCACCTTATCGACCTCGGTGGCTATCCGAGGATCTTTGGACAGAGAGTCAGGGCCTTGATGAGCCACCAATACTCGCCGTACCAGACGAGGGCCTTCCTGCGGAACCGTGGTTGTGGTCTCTTGCAGAAGGAAGATTAAGAAGCTGGCATTCCGCGGCGCAGAAGGAGGCTTGCTGGCAAGCACTGACCGCGTCTCCCGGATCGACTACATTGTTGGCACTTCCGACAGGGGCCGGCAAAAGCCTAAGTTTCCAGGTCGCCGCGAGATTTACCGCCGGCGTTACAATTGTCGTCGTACCAACGACTGCTCTCGCAATCGATCAATGGATTTCGGCTAAGGAAATTCTTTCCGACTTCCCGCACTTGGGTCCGCGATATTATTCTTCAAATGACCCGAATAGTGATCCTGCGGCGGTTCGCTCCGCCTTGCAAAACGGAAGTTGCCGCCTGCTGTTTGCATCGCCGGAAGCATGCGTTTCTGGCAATCTACGCAGCGTAATTGATGAGCTTGCTCGTTCTGGACGTTTGGCGACCCTTGTGATCGATGAGGCGCATATCATTGATTCCTGGGGCGGACACTTCCGCGTCGAGTTTCAACTGCTCGCCCTTCGCCAGAAACAATGGCTAGCAATGAGTGGAGGAGCACTGCGGACGCTTCTCCTTTCCGCGACTTTCACGCCGCGTTGTCTGGAATTGTTGCGAACGATGTTCGGCGAGGACCAGTGGCGGCAGTTCTCCTGTCAAAGACTTCGGCCGGAAATTTCGTATTTCTCCAGTCGCTTTGAAACATCCGAGGATCGCAACTCCGCGCTTTTAGATGCTCTTCGACATCTTCCGCGTCCTTTGATCCTGTACGTCACTGAAGTCGAGGAGGCGATCGGCCTTAGCCAACGACTGGTGGCCTCTGGCTTCCTCTCGACGGGATGTTTTCACGGCGATACGACAGGACAGGATCGTAGGAAACTGCTCCTCGCGTGGAGAAATAACGACCTGGAAATTATGGTAGCCACTTCTGCCTTTGGCATGGGAGTCGATAAAGCCGATGTCCGTGCTGTGTTGCATGCTTGTTACCCGGAGAATGTTAACCGTTACTATCAAGAAGTGGGCCGAGGAGGCAGAGACGGCGCCAAGTCGATCGCTCTTTGGATGCCTCTAGTGCCAAAAGATCAAAAAGTGGCAGCGAGCCTTCTGCCTCGGTTTCTTGGGCCTGATCTCATCGCGCTGCGTTGGAAAACTATGCTTGATGCCGCACAACTTGATGAGGACGGGATTCTAAATATCCCGACCAATGCCAAGCACCACCGTCTCATGGGCGGACGCAGTTACAATGAGAATATTCGTTGGAACAAGCGCCTGTTGTTGATGATGGCGCGGGCCAACCTCATCGACCTACTGGATATGCAATTTACAGATGACCACAGCGAACCCGGCGAACGGGTAGAGCGGGTTCGTTTGAAATGCAATTTCGTACCACACGATCCCGAAATTGCTGAGTTCCTCAGGATCCCCCGGGAGCGCGATCTCAAGGAAGCGAGGCAGGGCATCGCTGCCCTTGATCAACTTCTCGCCGGTACCGCCAAAATCTGTCGCCTTTTGCGTCGCGAATATGGCTCCGAGACGATCGTTGTTTGCAGCGGGTGTATTGCATGCCGTAACGAACCGTTAGATCGTCACTCCGTGCCACTTCTGGATTTCGACATCCAGGGCCCGACTAATCCACGGATCGACATCGTCTCTTTAGAGAAGGTGTCCGGCAGCGTTTCGATAGCAGAGTCGCTTGCAGACAGAGTAGCGGATTTAGTCACTGATCAGAAGCTCCGACATTTCATCTTTGCCCCAGACATCCTAGGCAGCGTCGCATCCGCCTTGGCGGAACGTCTTCCTCCGAGCAGCCAACACTATTACCGACTCGATTTGTCTAGCGAGATCAATAGGGTAAGCATCGATCCTTCCAGTCACGTTGTAGCACTGCACGGTCGTTTTCCGGATCGCGCCTTGCTGCGCTTACGCGCTGGCACCCGCATCTCGCATCTTTTTCCGAAAGACGCTCGAATAACTGACGCAAACGACCGAGTCCTGCTTACTCACGACGGTTCCGTCTTCTTCCCATCCTTTAACGAGTGGGTGACACAAATTTAATGTTCACAGATTCTGAAGCTACGCCCGCCCGTGTCGAAATGTTGGTCGAACTCGTACGCAAGATGAGCGGACGTAAACTCGACATGCCGACGATCCGTCAACTACTCCAGCCTGACGGGCTTCCTGGGCTCACCGCAAAAAGCGATCAAGCACGAAGCATCGTCGCAGCCGCGAGAGAACTCAACCTAATAGAGGACGTTGAGGGGATGGTGCGTGCATCCGGCCCGCGCGGTCCTATAACAGCCCGGTCTGCGTTGATTGCCGCAATCGACGAAAACATCCTAAGCGACACGAAAGTCGAGCCATGGTTCGCGCTTTTTTACGCGTTCCTGCTTGGAAGAAACGAGTCAGCGGCGGGCGGCCCCGAAGCAGGTAAAATGTGGGAAGCTCGATTCGAGCGCGAACTCTTCGGTGGCGTTACCCAAAAGAACCGATTCAACGATACCAAGTATCGGGGTTTGAGAAGATGGTTTCGATACAGCGGGCTCGGCTGGCATGACGGGGATGACCGATTTCATCCCAGCCCCTACGAGAGAGTGTTGAGACAGATCCCAAATATTTTCAAAACAGATGTCGAACTTTCCATCGATCTTTTTATGGAGCGACTTTCTGAAAGATGCCCCGAACTCGACGGTGGGCATCTGTTTCTAACGGCAAATCCCGATTGGATAAGGTCTCATCGGTCGATCACGCTTGGGTTGTCGCACGCACTTGTTGATCTCCATCTAGACAATCGGTTGGTTTTGCATTGTCCGATTGACAGTGATGGCTGGACTATAGCAGCGGCAGCCCCGCCACGGGATGGAACCCATCTCAAGTCCGACCTTGTGTCTAGTGTTCGCATCGTGAACAGTCATGAGGTCCGCAATGGCTGAGCCGATTGTGATACCAAAAAAACTTGGTCAACCATGTTGGACGGACGCCAGCCTCGAGGCCACCATCCGGACAGTCGCAGCGATGGGCGACGTCAACTCATCCCGATTTCTCGCAACTCATGCGCCGATATCTCATATCAGAATTGGCGAAACCGACACGGCCCTAACCGATACCGAAGTGTGGGATCGGATCGCACGACTAAGCGGGCGCGAGAATGTTGTGTTGGTGCAGGGTGCACCCGGTACAGGAAAGTCCCACCTAATCAACTGGATCAAGCTTCGTTATGATGAAGCGATCAATTCTGGTGAGATAGTTGATGTCCTCCCGGTACTTGTCCAACGCCGAAACGGGAGTTTGAAGGACGCGCTTGAGCAGTTGGTTGAGCAATTGCCAAGCCGGTTCCACCGTTATCTTGAACCGGTGCAAACCGCTATAGATCGAATATCAGAGAAAGAGGCCCGTAAGAAACTCGCGACCGAACTTCACCTTGAACTGGGTATTCGCTGGCAAGATGCCGGAAAAAAACCCCTTCCCCGCACCATCCGGCAGCTAGCGGAAGCTTTTCACGCAGAGGGTTTTGGGGCTTGGCTCTGCCGGGAGGGCGGCGTAATTGATCGAAACATCCAACAGCTGATTAGTCCTAGCGAAGTCGCTGATCGGGATGGGTTTCCGCAATTTACCGCCGACGAGTTTCGAGTGGAGAACCAGCAACAGCGCAGCGCCGGCTTAAATACGTCGAGCGTTAGACGGCTGATCGACGAATTCGCAGACGAACCGGAGTCGGCTGAGGACGCAGCAAAGGTATGCAACGAATGTCTCCGACACGCTCTCCGCGAGTTGACGGGACTGGGCAACGCTGCGCTGTCAACGATTCTCCGCTCCATCCGGCAAGATTTGCGACTGGAAAATCAGCGGCTCGTTCTCTTAATTGAGGATGTCTCCACGCTGTCCGTTCTTGACGACGAAGTCGTCAACGCTGTTGAGCCGCAAAATGACGCTAGTCTTTGCGATCTCACGTCCGTGCTGGGCATGACAGAACAGGCGTTCAAGAGGCTGCGCGACAATCAATATCAGCGCATCACTGGCAACGGCATGATTCTGTCATTTCCCAAGGAGACTGCCGTCAATACTTGGGCGACGGATAGCACCGAAATCGACGGCTTCGTCGGCCGTTATTTGAACGCCGCCCGGCTACCTGAGCCACAGGTGGCTTTAGTCGCAGAGCGTCGTCGGCGCGGAGGCGATGTAAGCGTGAGCGCGTGCGATGATTGCTCCGTTCGAGGCGCTTGTCATCTGGCATTCGGCACCATCGCTTTTGGGGAAACACAGGTTGGATTATTCCCGTTCCGGCCGGGCACCGCTTCGTATCTTCTGGCTCATCTCGACGAGACGCAAACCGGGGTAAGGTCCACGCAGCGAGGCTTGCTCGACCACATTACAAAACCTTTGATGCGTCACGTTGACTTGTTGGAGGAAGGCAATCGAAATTCGCTGACGCTACCAATTCTCCGGCAACCGCCAACAGACTGGCAAAGTCTTGTTGAAACATATCTGGGCGGCTGGGCTTCCGGCGATCAAACACGGTTCCGCCTTCTCGTGGAGGCTTGGACGCGTAAGACCAAGGCAGCAGAGATCGCATCGGATCTTCAAAGCATCCTTAAGCCACTAAGTCTGCCCGATTTTAGCTCCAAGGTTACAAACCTGGCCGCGTCGGGTAACAAATCGAAGGATGAAGTCAACTTAACTGCGGTTTCAATCAAAGCTGTTGAGACGCCGAGAGCTGTCACACCTGTTGCAGATGCAACGCAAAAGCGGCTCAACGACTTTCTCAACCGATTGGATCGCTGGTCGAATGGCGAGAAGCTCGAAAATCCGGGAAATTATCAGGACTTAATTCTTCGATTTCTGAAAGGTTCACTTCCCTTAGACGACATTCGCTCACCGGCAGTCCCAGCTCAACGCAAGTTGCGAGACGCAAATCGTGGCTCTGTACGCATCGAAGGTTCCGCCACTCAACCGGCACAGCAAAATATGGTGACTTTTGTTTTCCCGCGGACGCGCGACACATATGATCTTATTGTTGCTCTGACTTATCACGCAATCGCTGGCGATGGCACCTGGGACTTTCGTGAGGGAGAACGTTACAAAAGACTGACCGCGCGTTGGCTTCGGAGCTATCAAGCTTCGATGCTCGCATCCTTAGACCCCGAGGATTTGCCGACAAGTCTGCCCATCAAAGACGCGACGAAGTTCCTTTGCCTAGCGGCCATTGTCGAACGCCGCGCCGCGTTGCCATCAGATACGTCACTGGCGCTGGCGCATATTACTTCGACAGCAGAGTTCAAAACTCCAACCGTGCTTACTGAAACCCTGCGGAAATTATATGCGGATTTACCTGAGCGCAAGCGAATGCTGCAGAAGTTCTTGGTCGAAGAGACGAGTATCCCGCAAGGAACCGGCGGGATCGTAGTGATCGACCCACAGTTAATTTTGGAAGCAATTAGCGAAACCCGCGCTAGCGTAACGATCGAACCACTGCGGCCTGAATATGCGTCCAGCTATTGGAAATCGCGATATTTAGCATTCGAGGGATTGAAGGACTGGGTTGGTGTATCCGCAGCGATCGAAGCTGAACGCGAGGCTATTGGCCTCGTCGTAAGCGGGATTAATCGCACGTTGGCGCGCTATGGATTTGTGCCAGGCAATGATTATGCCGGCTTCGTAGATTTTATTCGAGACTCTGAGAAACTTATTGGCGTTCTTAAGTCGAGCCTCCAGTGGCCGAGCGGCGATATTGAATTCTTCAAACGAGAAAAAATAGTGGATCGCGGTTCCGCTCTGGCGAGGATATTGACCGCCGCCTCGTTGGCTGCAGACGCGAGCACCGATATCGAGATTTTGTTGTTCGATCCTAAGGAATTACTTGGTGTGCAATCCGTGCTCGAACGGATTGTCGGCTTGATTGAGAGTGCTACGCAATACGCAGATGCGAAACTTGTCCATCTGACACCCGATGACGATCCAGATTTGCTCGAGCAGGACATCAAACACGAGTTGGCAAGAATCGGTGGAAAATCCGAGAAGGAAGTCATTTGAGCATACTTTCTGAACTGATCGCCCGGCTGTCAACGATCCCAGACAAAGAGAAACGGGCCACCCAAATAAGCGAGATGATTGCTGTCCGAGGAAAGCTGGCGATTTCAGCCGATGTCGCCGAGGGACTTCGTGGACTAAGCACAGCACTCGGCGCAATCGAGGGCCTAGATTTCGTAGAAAAGGCGAAGCAGGGACTTACTGTTGCCTCCAGCGCTGCTAACCGCCTCAAAATTAGAATGGACGGCGGTGCGGGCTTTGAACGTAAGCGCGTTGACGAAGCACTTACGACTATCAATGAGCGCCTCGAAATAGCTTCATCGGCGGTCGCTAAAGGCTGGAAAGCCCTGATCGACGAGCAGCAGCGGCGCTTCAAACCGCTCGCAGATGCTGCAGAGCGGGCGTCATTGCCAGGCGCTGACTCACTGAAAGCATCGCTGGTGCGGCTGGAGAGTTGGCGTGATCTGCCGCCTGGGACCATCCAGCAAACCGCTGACTATCTTGCCGACACAGCAGGCATACCTGCGGCTGTCGCAAACCTCGGCCTCGAAGGCAAGGCAGGAAAATTCATGATCGACGCTTCAAACGGCCGCGCCAAGGCGCGTGATCTACACGATCCCGAAGTCGTTGCTTTCCTCGATAATTACCCTGCCGTTTGGACAATCCTGAAAGTTGGAATGTAAAATGACGACTGCGTCGCCCTGGCTTATTTCGGAGCTTCTAAATTTCATCGAAGCCTGTGAACAGCGTCTACATAATTGGGGCTATTATGATGTTGCATTTGACGATGCGGATCTTTCAACGCTGGTCGGGAGCGACGCTCCCGACGTTCTGCGGGACGCTTTGGATGAATTGGCAGAAAATGGCGTTCATCTCGGCGGCATCATTGTTCAGATGCGACGCGCGGGCTTGCTGCACCTCGTGCCGGATGGGTCCGGTCGTGTACGTAGTCGATTTGCTGAAGGTTTGCGCCTATTCGCATATTTGCGGCAGCGCTTCAGCCACCAGGATTGGGCTAGTGGCCGCAAACTCGTAGCTGACATAAAAACCCACTTGGCGCCTCGTCGCTACCCTGCAACGAATGTGTCCGTAGAAAATGCCTGGTTAGGCATGGCATCATACGCGACACAACCGGCCTTTCAAAAATCTGTTTTCGAGGCGCTCGCGCGCAAACCCGGCGGAGGCGCATTCACTTTCGCGGGTTTCCAGGCGCGCTCCTTCGAGCGTATCTTCCGTGCTTATGGTTGCGAGGATCACAGTGGTACAGTCGTATGCGCGGGAACCGGGGCGGGAAAAACGAAGTCGTTCTACGTTCCCGCTCTAACGGCAATCGCTGGCGAACTCGGTAGACCTTCGGACCGCTTCACAAAAGTCATCGCCGTCTATCCCCGAAATGTTCTGCTTGCAGATCAACTTCGTGAAGCAATCTCGGAGGCGGGGAAGTTAACGTCTTTGCTAGTCGCCAATGGCAAACGGCCGATCACGGTTGGTGCCTTGTTGGGCGACCTTCCGCCGGCCGATCAGTTCGAAATTGGAGAAAAAAGCCTCTTTCTCAAGCAATGGAAGCGAGTCCACAATCAGGGATGGATTGTACCTTTCTTACGCGCACCATTCCACGCAGGACGTGGTGAATTGATTTGGCTGGATTCTGACCGAAGGGCGGGACGAACACCCCTCTACCGTGTGGACGCACTACATGAGGCGCCCGAGATCGCTGATGGAATAATCAGTTTGACTCGCGAAAGTCTTCAGGCGAACCCACCTGACATACTGTTCCTGTCGCTCGAGATGATGCATCGAGAACTCGGAAATCCCATTTGGGCCAGCTGTTTTGGCATCGCCGGGGTGGAGAAGCCTCGACTATTCCTATTCGACGAGGTCCACAACTATAGTGGCCTAAGTGGCGCGCAAGCGCCGTGGATCATCGCGCGGTGGCGGCAGGCAGCCAGGCTTAAGGGTCTTCACGTGGTGGGCCTGTCGGCAACTCTTCGAGACGCCCCTAAGCATCTAGCAACGATCGGGTGCGTCAACCCGGAGCGTGTAGTTGAGTGCAGCCCAACTCAAACGGAATTAGAGCCCGAAGGCCGAGAATACACGGTCCTCATCAAGGGAGATGCTGCTTCGGGTGCATCGCTTCTGGCGACCTCGATCCAAACGGCGATGTTGCAACTCCGATTGCTCACCCCCGTGCATGTCAACTATCCCCCTCAAGGGAGCCCTGGCGCGCAGACGATTTATCTCCGCAAGGTCTTTGGATTTACGGACCAACTTGATAGTCTTAACCGCTGGCTACCCGATCTCAGCGATGCCGAGCGGAATCAATTGAGCCAATACCGTTTGCCGCCCCGCAAATCCGGCCAGATTGTTAGCCCAGTTACAGAGCGGGCTATGATGGCGGACGGGCAAACTTGGCTGCTGCCAGACAATCTCGGTTACGACCTACGGCAGGGCGCGCGAGTTAGCCGGTGCAGTTCACAAGATCCAGGCGCGGATACCTCTTCGGACATAATTGTCGCTACCGCGAGTCTTGAAGTCGGTTACGACGACCCGGATGTCGGTGCAGTTATCCACCACAAAGCGCCGCGCAGTATCGCTTCGTTCCTTCAACGTAAGGGCCGTGCTGGGCGTACACGAGGTTCGCGCCCAACGACGCTGGTGGTGTTATCAGATTGGGGACGCGATCGGTGGCTGTTCCAAAACAGCGAACGGTTATTCCAGCCCGAAGTCGAGCCAATCAAAGTTCCCCTGCTCAATCCTTATGTGCAGCATGTTCAAGCTGCCAGCTTTCTTCTCGACTGGATCGGTAGAAGGGTCAATGCGCCTGATCCCGTGCGCTACTTGCGTCGTCCCGGACAATATGACAACGCCGCACGCGGGAGGGCCATCGGACTATTGAACCGACTACTAGACCTTGGCGATGATTTTTCGGCCTTTCGTCGAGAGTTGGGTTGGGTAGTGCGACACACACAACAATTTACCTCCGCAAATGACGATGAGATCGATCGGGTGGTCGACGCAATGCTGTGGGAGGCCCCTCGTCCGATCCTGCGGCACGCAGTCCCTACTCTACTTCGTAAACTGGAGACTGAGTGGGCCTATGCAGATCCAGCGAAACAAGATCAACAAGAGGATGCGGGAGCACGCCAACCCCTTCCCGGCTTCATTCCCGCTGCTTCCTTCGCCGACCTTTCGGCATCAGACGTGATCGTTGAATTTCCTAGTGCGAGCAAAGACACTGAAACACGGGGAATAGCTTCGCAACTCATTGAGTCTTCTCCTGGAAGAGTCTCCAAACGCTTTTCTGTGCGCAATCAGGAGCGTGGCTACTGGCTACAGGGATCCGAACTGCTGCTTACCGCAACAAGTCCCGTGGTCATTCCCGCACGCAGCTTGTTCCAGGATTCTATCCCGATTGGGACAGACGGCTCCTGTGTTACGGTTCAACCAATGCGCATGTCGCTGATTGAACGACCGCGGGATGTTAAGGACAGCAGTAATGCGATGTGGGTATGGTCTACCTCCGAAGAACGCGTAGGGCTAGGACGCCCTATCCCAATATTTGCTCAAGCCTCATGGCGTCCCGTTGTTGTTGACGCAAAGGCCTATCTCCACGGCGATCTTAACGGCGTGCTCGTACGGCGGAGAACCAGTGAGGGATCCTTCGACATCCTGATGGCGGATGGCACCGAGCGTCGCGGAACGTTGATGCTCGGGTCTAATTCCCCTGAGGGGTCTCCGATAGTCGAAGCCGTCGGCTTCGAACACACGGCTGACGCTGTCGTCATTCGTATCAGTAATGAACATCTCATTGAGCGGCCTGAAATGGCGCCGCCGGCCATGGGACGGCTCCGCCAGGAGTATTTCAGATATGCTTTGATGGAGTCTCCACAACTTCGTCAAGCTGCAGGCACGTTCACACTTGAATGGGTATGGCAGACGAGTTTGGCAATGCTGACTGCGACGGCGTTAAAAAATAGCTGCGACCTCGAGCAGGCCCAGTCTCTCCTCGAAGGTAAGCGAATCTCGGCCGTCGGCCGGGTCTTGTCTCGTATGTTCAGCGTATCCGCGCTGGATGATAACGAAACCGATGACCACCAAGCAGGCGGTAAGGCTCGTCAGCGGATTGAAGCCCTCTGGTCCAATCCACTCAACGCAGCCGAAATAGTGCGCATTGAACACGTCCTTTGGTCACCAAGCGATGACAGGTTCGAGGCTTGGCTCCGGCAAAGGCACCTTCGGACCTTAGCTGAGGCTTGTTTGAATGCGGTTCACGCGGTCGCCACAGACATCAGTGAGGGAGACCTCATAGTTGATGTCTTTGACGATCAGGACGGTCCGCTCATCGTAATCTCGGAAAATGCGCCAGGGGGCGTGGGCCAAATCGAAGCATTCGTGCAAAGCACAATGAGCAGCGAAGGCAGTTTCGAGCGAGCGTTCAGACACGCCCTTGAATACTGTGCGCAAACTGACGATAGCGAAAACCTCATCGCCGCAGTGGCGAATGTCCGCAATAATGGCGCGCTCAAAGACGTTTTTGACGTATCACGACTTGCCCGCGGCTACCGGCAAACTCTTTCGGCCCAAGAAATTTTAGCCTCAACCCTTGATGAAGTCGGCCTTGGTGCGTCGCGTCGGAATGTTGTGGCTGTCGTCGGCCGTCTTTTGCAGCCTTCTCATTCCAATATCACCGACGCCTGGTTCAACGGGCTAAATCGATTGTGGAGAAACAGAGAGGAAAATCTTGGAGGGCCGATCGACGCGCGAGTCTTTGCCTATTTAATGGTCGACTCTTCAAGCGTCCGGCGACGGTTTTCGGCAATGATTGCCCATATGACTGGACAACCACCGTCTGAGGCCCAACTCTTTGCTCGAACTCAGGATTTCCTGCTTCCCACGTGTCATGACAGTTGCCCGCACTGCCTTCGTAATTCCAATCGGTTTGCAAGCACGATTCGGCCATCTCGAGAACTTTCACTCCGGTGGCTTAGCGCGTCCGAAAGCCACGATTCCACTCTAGAAGTTGCTCCCGGCTGGATAGGCCATCTCCGTGAGTTGCTGAAACAGAAAGATCGCGTCGATATAATTGGTCGAACGGAAGAAGAACTGGATGAGATCGGGCGGGGTCTACAGGTGCTTCTGACCGAGCCATTTGAAAGAGATTATGTACTCGTCTGGCCCATAGTGAATGGTGTCTCACGGAATTCGATCGGATGGCGGATAAGAGTCGAAATCCGGCATATGGGAGTATCGTGATGCAGCACAATCTAAAAAGTCGAGATATCTGGACACACGGCGGTGGTTGGCCACTGCCAGACCTGCTTCGATCGGCGTTAGCATCGTTGCTTATTTTGGCAAAACAGGAGCGAGCAGCCTATTTCGCCAGTCCCTGGATCACTGATTTTGAACTCTTTGATAACCGATTTCGCGATTTTGCGGCCTTGTTTCCACGAGCAGGGGAAGAGCCCTGGGTTCGTTTCTCGGATTACTTGGCGGCCCTTTCGGGAAAATTCGACGTCCGCATAATAACCACGGAGAACGATCGATCTGAGGCCTTTGCTAACATACCAGTCCTCAAAAACGCCGATCGCGTGACGTTCCGTACCACCGAGAGCAAATTCCACGAAAAAGGGATTCTCGCACCAGTTTTTTACATAGAAGGCTCAATGAACATTACCAATCACGGGGTCCGTGTTCGCGGTGAGAAAGTCATCTATCATAGTGGGTCAGGTAGAAATCTTCCTGAAAAAATTGCAGGGGCATATCTAGAGTTCGATCGTCACTGGAAGACCTTGGTATGATCGAGCCCGCGCTGACAATCGAATTGCTCAATATGTTCGGTGGCCGTTTGCCTGCTGATTTAGGCTTTACCCTATCGAACGACGTTGACATTCCCAGTGACCATCCACTCGCCGCTGAGGTTTCCGCCGCAAGTGGACTGCAGTCCGCATCTTTGCCGTATTCCCGAAGACAAGACGACACGTGGGTGTCGATGGCACCATCGGCGGATCAACTTAGACGCTTAATCGAAGATCTGCGATGCTGGATCTTTCCTAGCTTAGGATGGGAAGCCGCGCCGTCAATTATCTCGTCTAATCCAACAGGTAGCAGGATGGGAGAACTCCTTCTGTTGCACTCACCGGCCGGTTATTTTCGCTGGCACAGTCGACTTGCAGATCGAGCACACGTCTTCGCTCGGCTTGCTAAGATGCGTTCCGTCATAGCGCAGGCGCCAGTCCGCACTACCCAATTCCGGCCAACCGTGGAGTCGTTACGTCGGCAGTTCACTTTGGGGATCGCGACTGGCGATCGGGCCGCAGCGCTTCAAGCTATTGGGGAGATTGACCAGCGCCAACTCGATACCGCGTCAAATGTGTTGTCGATGCGAATTAGACTGTTCGCTGCCGTCGGGGACAACCAGGCGATAGTTGATCATCCTCAACTTGACGATCTCCTATCGGTAAGGATTCCTCAGCGCGTGGCAGATAGTGTGCTCATCGCACACCACGCGGTGTTGACCGCGGACCTCGAAGTTCAAGGAGAAGTTGACGCTGCAGTCAGGGCCTACGAGCCATTTCACGAGAGGCTGAGCGGGCTTGGGACATTTCCATCGCATGGTGCTGACACCGCTATAATAAGAATGTTTGCCTACGACGCGGCCAGTCTGGGTGATTCATCAAAGCTGCACGCGCTCGATAAACTCTTTCCAAGCGACGCGATCGTCGCAACGCTTGCTTCAAAGCTACCGCTTACTAGCTCCTCTCAATTGACCCCGTCTAGTCCAAACAAGTTGGCAACGATTGTCGATGCCGCACCCCTAGACATGGCGGTGAACGATACCGAGGATTTCGCGACAGAACCCCAGCCTTCACTACAATGGACGGATATTCCCTCGCTCATCGCAACTGGCGCAGGAGAGCGGTTGGCAACTTTTCTCCAGAACGCGGCGATGACGCCCGACGTTTGCGATCCAGGTAACGGCGATTTCGTAATCGAACTGTTCACAGATTCTGAAGTGCTCCCGGGTTCGGAGAAGGGTGCCCAGGTCGATAACGTCCTTACAACGGTAATCGATGCGTACGTCTGTGAGGATCGATTTCCCAGACGTGAACGCCTCACCCTTTATCAAGCTGTTCTAGAGGTTTGGCTTTCAAGTCGCGCGTTTTCAAACGATCCGATAGACGGCCAACTGATGCTAACTATTGCTGACGCGTTGCTCCGTCTAGATGGACGCCTTGAACAGTTCGTCGCAAGCGCGGTCACTCGGTGGTGGGAAACACGACCGGTTCGTGCTCGGCTCGCTTGGCTCGGCGAAGCCTTGGAGATGCTCACCGATCAAAGCACTGCTCAGACTTACCTCGCTCTTTGGTATGTAGGCGCAAGACTAGTTAACGTGGATCGGGAGGAACTTTCGCTGGCTGATCGGGGCCTCTGGTCCCGCCTTGGCTTTCGTCTCGGTCTGGATGAAGAAACCATTGCTGAAACGCTCGGTACAAACTCAGGCGTAGTAGCGGTCACCGACGATCCTTTACGTTCAGGCAAATTCAGGAAGATTGCAATTGTGACGCTACATGAACGCGCCGCCCGTGAGGCGGCCGCCGAGATCGAAAGTCGTACGAAGGCCCACGTTGTAATCGTTACTGACCATGCAGCTGGCGACGGAACAGCTTCGGCCAGCACGGCGGACGTGATCTTGTTCGTCTGGGGCGCCACCAAACATGCTGTCTATCGGGCTTTCGATAAGGTGAGAGACAGGCTCGAATATGTTCAAGGCACAGGGAGTGCGAGCATTGTTCGGGCCCTGGAACGACGAGCGCGCGTATCGGAGTGAACTATATTTTTGGGCCAGTACGAATCGGTCGTCATCGAGAACTGGATCGATATTTCAATCGTGATTGCCTGTTTATCAGGTCTATTCCGGCGTGGCGACCGGACCAATCGAAAGATATGAAGCTTCTCCTTAATAACGGTAAGACCGTATGTCCGTCTTCGTGGCAGAGGTGGCTCGCCCTACACTGGTCTTCCCAGGCTTGCTCGGGTGAGCCGAGCCGATCCTCATCACAGGAGGACGAGCCGTGGCAGATTATAGAGACGCTTTTGTCGGAATTGATGTTGCGAAGCTGAAGAATGCGATTGCTGTTGCCGAGTCTGGCCGGGACGGAGAGATCCGCTTGTCGGCGAGGTCGAAGCATCAGATGTCAGCATGCGACGTATTATTCAGCGGATCGCCGCTAAGTTTGATCGCGTGCTTTTTTGTTATGAGGCCGGCTCACGCAGATGCCGAAGAAGACATGGTATGCCCATCCGGGGCACAATGCAGCTGAAGCCGAGGCCTATCTATTCTACCGCAGCCTCAGGCCTTGGCGACAGATGTGATTGCTCGCTATTGACTGCAACGCTGAATTGCGTGACAGTACTATGTCCCATCTCCAGCAAAGGGGGAGACGTTGAAGGTCGGAACAATCTCAACCGGGTCCGCGACGTGGGAGCTGACGGGGACATCGTTCGGCAGTTATACTTCCGGGCTCGATGGATCGCTCTCTGCAACTTTGTCGACTGGCGTTTCATTTGCTCATGTCGGGCCATTGTTTGCGCGGGGAACCATCGATGCAATCGAGCTCGATGACAGCATGCTTCCAACTTTGCCGGCTACGATCGATTTTCAAGCTGAGCCAGGACTGGTCGTTGCGGCTCTCTGTCTGCGCAATGCAAGCGAGATCAGGTTATACCTGCCTTCCACGAGCGATGGCTTGAGCGGAAGATGGGTCGATATTCCCCGGATGCCCGAATTTCAGGCCATGGCCGCATCCGACAAAGATTGGCAGCGAAAAGCCTGGATTGCGGCCCTTGAGAAGGTCAGCGCAGCTGACTGGCCGGACGGTATCGACCTGTCAAGACGAAACCTGACGGCGTTGTCGGCGCCGTCCTTGCGCATTTTGCTGGCCCTTCTTGGGTCGTACGCCTGTCCGGTCACCACGGTCAATCAGCCCGATGACCGCTATCGAGGTGGACAGACTCGCGGCGTCACGCTGCCATTGCTGCGCTACCCGGTTTCGGAACCCGACTGCTATGTCAGAGTGATTTCGGGTCGGGAGGGTCTGCTTGAATCCGTCAATGCCTATGATCTTGAGGCAGGCATCAGCGTCGGCCCCATACAGTTCAACGTGCATCGCGCAGCGATCTTCAAGTTCCTGCAATCCTTTAGTGAAGGGGATCCCTATCTCTTCCATTCCTGCTTTTCCCGCTTCAGTTGGTCGCCCAGGCCGGTATCCGTCGGCGGAATCCAGTTGGCCGCTCTTAATGCAGTCGATGCTGCTGGTGACAGTCTCCAGTTGGTTGGCCGCGAAGCCGATCACGCCCGCAATTGCGGGTATTTCCAGTCGGGGATTGCCGGCAGGGACGACTTTGACGATATCGACGCGATCTTCCGCAAAACGATTGCGGCTGCGTTTCGCGATGCGGTGACCTGGCCACATGTCCAGGAAAGCCTCATGGCTATTTCCAGCGAGTGGCTTGCTCGAGGCCTTGAGCGTATCGACGCTGCGGGTATCCCGGCCGTGGACGCCATGAGGCCCGACCGTGACACCTTCGTGCTCAAGGCGGTGCTCCTGTCTGCCTATGTCCGTTATTCCGCTTGCCTTATTCCTTTGCTGAAGGCGCTGAAGCCTTATGTCTCGCCAGCCGCCAAACTCGCCGCCATCAATCACGTTCTACTGGCGTCCGATACGTGGTCCGATTGCAATCACACCCGCCGCACCAAGCTCGCCGCCCGTATAGCGGCACAGAAGCCCGAAGCTATCGCAGCATGGGAGGTGATCGATCGGCTGGCCAATTCTCACGCTGCGCCGGCTGGAGGCTTTTCAGCGTCTCTCGCCGGTCTTCCCGACACCGACGATGACGGCTGCGATCATGACGTCAACCTGCTGACTGAGGCACTTCACTTCTGGGAGGTCCAAGCGGCCGCAACTCTCACACAGGTAAGCAATGTTGGCCAACAGCTCCAGTCGCTAATCGCCAGGGAAGTTGGCCGGGCGCAGGCCGCAAAGCCCTCAAGAAAGGCGGGCCGAGCCCTTGATCGTCACGCAAAGCTCATCGGCTCCGGCGATCTTGTTGTGAAAATATCGAAATCCGGCGGGCAGAAACTGGCCATCGTCGATGCCGTTGATGGCCCACATTTGTATGTCCGAAACCTTAAAGGCGCCGCGAAGCGTTGGCGCTGCCTGGACGCCGGCGGCCACGCACGGGCTGGGGTGTTTGTATTGAGGCCCAGCAAGGCCGTGGCACGGAAAATCGCCGCGTTGCGGGAGGAGCTGGTCTTTCTCGATCCGACGCTGGCGATCCCACCCTTTAATGATGACGAGCGGCGAGTGGTCTTGACGCCGCTGTTGCCGTCGGCCGTCAACCGGTCCGCGTTGCTGTGGAACCAGCAGAGGCATCCCGGGCTGTCTGCAGTCAGTCTCGGCAGAATTGCAGCCGCCCTTGAGGCCTATGTCGACTTCGCTTCGGTGGCGGAGGCGATTGCCGCCACTCAGGGTGCGGCCGCAGCGACCTCCGAAGCGGTACTCATCGAAGCGATCCACCAATTTCAGTATAAGACCTTCATCGATGCTGGGCAGCATGACGGACGGTGCGGCGAATCGACACTCGATAATCTTGGGCTTTACCTCGGCCGACCGGGCCTCAATCAGGTTGATGTCGCCAACCCGACGGCACAGGCCCACCTCAACCGCATCAATCGAAGACTTGCCGGGATAGCCGACAATCCTGCCGCTCCGGCCACCTTGAACGCCGCCAACTGGTTCTTGCACATGACCGCGCCGGCCTTTCTCGGACATCCATTCCGAAATGGCATTCACGCGGTCCTGCTGCGTCGGCTGAGGACCGCCGAACGGCACCTGCTCGACATGCCAGTCTATCGGGGTCTTACGCCCGTCAGGCTCGGGCAGGCGCTCGGAATACAAGAATTTCATCGAGGCTCGAGGCCTTCGGCCGCCACGGGCAGCATGCATACTTTCGGATTGGCGACAGACATCAATTACATCGGCAATCCCTGGATCGAGGGCGATGAAATCGTGCCTGTATTCCAGCGAGCGCACCGTCTCGTCGCCGGCCTTATCCTCAATGGCGGGCCGACGGTCGCTCGCCTTTTTCACGCTATCGCCAAGAAGCCGACCGCCGAAATCTACGATTTTCTCTGGAGCCTTGATCGCAGTTTTCGCACCTATCTGACACTGCACGACGATGCCGAGGAACTCAGACATGTTATCGACGCTCATCATAAAAGCGGCACGGCGGGAATTTTCAACCCGGGGGAGACGGTCGAGCAGGCTACAAACCGCTGGCATCGTCAAATCGAATCCGACTTGGCAGACCTCAATGGACATGACGGCTTCGTCGGCCGAAATCCGCGCAATGGTTTTCTCAATCTCGAAAAGGATCTGGTCGTCGCCCTGCGTGATGTCGGCTGCCTCGCGTGGGGAGCCTCGGATTTTGGCCCCGGTCAAAGTGGCGACATGATGCATTTCGACTGCCGGAACACCGGCCTTGGCCAGGTCATTAACAAGGGTTTTGCTCCCCCCGAAAGGCGATGCGCCTGACTTGCTTGTGAATCCGGATCACGAGATGAAGGTTATGCTTGAAATTTGGGCGCCGAGGCCGTGTAGAACGCAATCGAGATTGCGCGTGCCGCAACCAATCGCCGTCCCTCGGCATCCCAGATCTCGGCATTTTAAGCCCATTCCGCGTGAAGTTTGGCCAGCATCGACTGTTGAACGCCAGAGCAAGCTCTATCTCCGAAAGACGTCATCCGTTGATACCGACCGACAGGTCGGCGCTTGTGCAGCGGCCCTAAAAGCCGATCCGCTACCAAGGCGCATGTGCAGTTGCCGAGCGACTGCATGCAACGCGATTAAGACAGTCGAGGTCGACACATTGATCGCAGGCGGGCTCACCGGCGGATCCGGGCTATCCACGTCGCCACGGAATTGGCATGGAGATACCGAGAACCATGCCTTGGGCATCAGGAGGGTTCATGTCCACGTCGCCTTCGATCGTTTCGAACTGGAACATGCCAAGGGGAAATACCGGGGAGTCATCGACAAATCCACCGGCAGTTCGCGTTCTCGGACGAAGCACCCGCAGAAACCTTACGTTGCCTTCATTACCAAGATCGCCGGGCTTGAGTTTGATGGGCGCGCCGTTGATAGTCGGCCAATCCGGTGATGTCAGATCGAGTGTTGTTGACAACGCGTCCCACTGCTTCACGGCAACTGGCTTTTCTCGCAAGCGGGCAAACGCGTCGTGGATAAAGCGGGTGGCAATGATGACAAGAACTTCTTCCAGCTGGCTCTCAGCCGTCGTCTGACCGCTGGCGGTCAAAGACGAAAGCGCACGTGGCCTTCCTTTCGCATCGGCCGTCAATCCGAGACTGATCGTCGTGCCGCCTGTCGCAATTGTCGCAACAAGCTCGTCAACCCCGACATGCGCTTTGTCTCCATCAAAGCGCGCATTGAAGACCGACATCGCCTCTCCAAACTGCCACCACATCGCCGGGGTGAACGGTGACAGACGCACAGGAGAGATCATTGCCTCGAACCGGCCGGGATTGACCGCCAGCAGCACAGGCTCTGTGAGAGTAATCGCATCCGCGCTAGACAGCGGAATGCAAGCCACCGAAAGCCAGCGATTCTCTTCCGGCGATTGCAAGCTATCGCTCGAATCGCGGGCGATCCTCGCACGAACAGAAATATCGCCGAGTGGCTTATAGGGTCCTCCTGACTGCGGTTTTTCCCGGAGCGACGCGATAGCCCGCAGCAGCAATGTTCCGCCGGGTTTGATGACAAACGATGTTTCCCCTGCCTCGCCGAGATGGGTGGATATCTTGATCGACACGTGATGCCGTCCAAGGACGTCATCGGCGGCCTCGACGTGGACATCGACATAGTCCCCGGTCGTGTGACTATGGTCGGACTTGATCTCGAACCTCACGGTATCGCCCACGCTTGGCCTTTCGGTTCGAGAAATGTCGATGACGAGACCTTCGTGCTCTGCCGGGAATACACCATCGGCTTCAACGCTGCCGAGCTCGGAAAACTCCTTCGGCCCATGGCCCTTCATTACCTCAATGTCGTTGAAGAGTCGGAACCGACTGGCCACACCCTTGGTGAGTTCACGTCGCTGGCTATAAAATTGGTCTTCCACCCCTGGAGCAGGACCCTGGGCGGTCAGTGCCGTGGCTGGATCAATTCCTTCCGGTGCGTCAAGCCGGCGAAATCTCAGCTTGACAAACGACCATGGCGATAGGTCCTGGCCGACGGGCGTAATCAGCAAACCGGCGTGGTCGAACCGGCCAACTTCGACGCCAAGGTCCATCGTGTAGCCGATCGGACCGTCGACCCTCAGCGGCATTAGGCCACCACCCGAGCCCTCCCCGATTTTGATCGGGTCCGGACCCCATTCCTGCCAATATTTCAGCGTGTCAGTCGGCATGTCCGCACCGGCGACAAGATCGCGCTCAAGACCATCATATTCGCGTTGCAATGCCAGGCGTTCATCCCCTGTCGGGGGAGCGCCGGTATCAGGATTGAGCCGCTTCCACAGATAGGCGAGACGCTGTTTCTGTTCGTCCCGTGTGAAGGGATGACGCGCCGTCTCGACCGAAACCTCGATGCCGTCGCCAGCATGAAAGTTTGCAAAGAGTTGGTCGTTGAACAGCGCGAGCAATGGCGGCACCGCACCATGCGTCATAAAGCGCTCTGTCAGCGGAAGGACCAATGCAAGGCCCGGCCGTTTTGGTTTTCGCTCAGTAGACCGATCGAGGACGACCTGGTGTTGCCATCTTGGCGAAGCCGCATTTTCACGGTGGCTGGAGACAGCAAATTGGCCAGCACCCGGCCGCATCGACCGATAGCGGTTCAACAATTTCAATCCGAAGCGCCAGAAGTTGACGCCGCCACGCCAATCCAGAGGCTTGTCGAATAGATGGGCCAAGACGTTGGAAGGGTGGGCGTCGCTGAGCTGCCGGCGCCCAGCGTAAGCATGCGCTTTCTCAAGGCGGCGCTCCAGGAGTTCGCCAACGTCTTCATCCTTACGGTCGGAAAAAGCCATGGCGAACTGCGCACCGTACTGAGGCTGGTCATCACCTGATTTGGATGGGTCGAACCAGGGCCATTCATCATCTTGCGGACGCCCCCGCCAGCTCCACCGCTGCGATTCCAGCACAGCCAGGTTGCAATAGCGAAGGACCGGATAGACACCCGCATCGGGATTGGTGAATGCGTCGCTGAAGGCAATGACCGCTAGCTCGTCGCGACCGGGTATCCGGGATTGCCCAATCGACATTGGATCCGTGCCGTACAACGTTGGCATAAGTTCCGTGGCAACCTCGATCGTATAGACCAAAGGCGATCCAAGCCGCATGGTTGCGTGCGGCGCAGAGCCAATGGAACAGCGGCGCATGGTCGCCTTGACGGAGGGGGAAAGTCGCAGATCCCGCCCCAAAGGACAAATCTGGGCCTGCCCATCTTGAACGCCACCGTAAATACGCACTTCATAGATCTTGCCTGCCAGAAGCGTGGCGGTGTCACCGTTAAGCGCCTCGACATTGCCGACGGCAACGGTGAAATTTCGCTCAGGGCCTGCCGTGCGAAGCTTATCATCGCCAAAGCCAAGGATATCGGGCAAGGTCTCAAACGGCGCGCCAAGCGGCTGCATGCCGATCACTTTATGGTTCGGGAATATTTGTACGAGCTCGACATAGAACTGCGTCACGGCCGGGTCGTCCAAAGATCGATCGCCCTTGCCGACGGTTGTCGAGACCGCATATGCCGCGTCGATGGCCTTGCTGACAATAGGGCGTCCGGTACTGACTTTGGGGTCGAAGAGTGGCGGATTCACCCAGCGTTCGTAAGAGGAGAAATCAAGCGACGGCCGGCGCAAGGTGAGCTTCATCTCGCGAAGCCCGGATGGCCGTCCGACGCGGATCCCGTCGAGGACATGGATGGCCCTGCTCTGATGGCCTGCCTCCGGCGAAGGCGTCGGCTTGCCGATTGTCTGGGCGGGCGAGGCCCCATCGCCGGAGATGAGCGTTGCGACGGGCGGTTCGATGTCCGTTTCGGTATTTGCCTTGACAATGATTTGAATGTTGCGCCATTCGGCAATACCGATCGTGGGCGCATCGGCGTCGATCGCGGCAGCATCAAAATCGAACTCATCCTCGCTGAATTTTGGCGCAGCGACGCCAAAGGCGATCGTCGTCTTGGCGGGCAGAATTTCGATGCGCACCGCACCGGGCGACACGATCTTCTTGATCACCAGCAGGTCGACGGGATTCTCGCTGGCACCTGCCCTGCCTTTGAAGACGACAGTCAACTCTCGCGATCCGCCGGACGGCGACCAGTCGAGGCCACCGATATCAACCCGCAATCCCGCGTTCGCCCCAGGCCGGATTTCCAGCGTCCCGCAGCGACCATCCACATCGCTGAAGAACCGGCCCTGAACATCGCCTCCGATGGTGACAGGCGGCGGGCGGATCAATAGCTCGGCGGCAAGCGGTTCCACGCCATCAGGTGGCCCCGCAAGCTTCGGCCCGGTCAATCTCGGTGCCGAAATGACACGCGTGCGACGGTACAAAGCTGATCGACGAACGCTCTTGGTCTTGTCCGATGCAATTTTGATTTGGCCCTTGTAGGGATCGGCAGTCTCAATGACCAGCATCGTCAGAGGATCGTCAGGGGCCTCGCGCACGAGGGGCGGGAGCGGGCCGCCCTGGCCAATGACATAGGCGAGAACGTGAAAGGCATAGCCGAACGATAGAGCGGGTAGACGATAGAGTGTTGCACCCTGCCCGCTTTTCGCCGGGTAATGATAGGCTTCGATACGGCGTGGATTTGCGGCGCCGCCGCCGCTCATACTGTAGTCGCTTCCCATTTCCGCAACGATTGAGCGGTTGTCGTAGGAAATGAGGGCGGCACGAACGCCGTCGGCGTCACCGACCTGCAATGCAACCGGATCGACAATCGATCCTGTGGCCCAGCCCCCTGCTCTGACGGTCACGGCATTGCCAGGGTCAAGGTCGTCACGTGCCGCCCCCGGGGGCGGCGCAGGTGGCGCGTGGATGGTCGCGACATTGAGACTTCTCCAAGCATTCACCTCGTCCAGCAGAGTTTCCGTGCGCGCGATGAGAACGCCGAGGCCCGACAGGCGCGTCCAGAAATCGATGTCGCCTCCCATGTCTTGCAGTTGATCAAAACGGAAAGCCAAAGGCGGTGCGCCGGCGGCAAGCTTCCTGCTCGCATCATTGCCGCTGCCGGCTTCGTCGTCGGCTGTCGGAACGAGCGATTGAGAGCGTCGAACGGCATCGATGCGCGCGTTCTCGACCAAATGGGCAAGCAGTTCTCTGATGGCGAGCTCATCATCATCGGGAGACGCACTTGCAAGTCCCGCCTCGACCAGTGCCCGATCAAGGAGGATTTGATAAAGCGACGTTGCGGGCCTGCTTCCGTCGGGTGCCGCAGCCCCCACCAGGGCTGCAACGCTTGCGGCTATTCGCTTGTTGAGGTCGAGCGCCGACGAGGTCCGGCGCTCAGGGTCAGGTTGCGGCGCGTCCCAGGTCAGGCGTCCGACCATGATGCCGGGAACAAACGCACCAATCGTCGCGAGGGCCAGATCGGCGCGCAACCCTGTTCCTGTTAACACTTTGTCGAACGCGGAACGAAGCGAGCTGGATGCCCTATCGGGCATAACGATCGTCACATCTGTCATATCCGACTGGGCACTCGCAAGCGACAGATAAAATGGCGACGACAGCAACCGTCTGGCATCGACGGACAGGCTGTCATTGACCAAAAGCGCCGCGCTGACGGAATTATCGACCGCGCTTCGCGAAATGGAGACTGTTATCGAAAGGACCGTGCGAGGCTCTTTCGAACCTCGCAACGTGCCGACCATCACGCCGTCTTGAATGACGTTCACGTTCAAGAAGGTCGTACCGGCTGTTCCTTCGACGACGAGGCTCGGTGCCGGCTGCCGACCGTCCGGCAAGACAAAGGCGACACTTAGCGTGAAATTGCCGGCAGGCGGGGCAAATGCCACATCGAACGTAAGGTTTGCCTCTCGATCAGGGAGAAGTTGGGACCCGATTTGTGCGCAGTCGATCAAGGCCGCGGCAACAGGGTCAGGCAATGGCAAGCTGGCCGCGATCGCTGCCGCATCCGGCCTGATCAGGCGCAAATGCGCCGAAACGAGCCGCGGTCGTCCCATAGGCAAGGGGTGTGGAGGAGGCAGAGAGAGGTCGGGCCCGCCGAGCCAATAGTCGCCGATAAATTTGAGCAGTCCGCTGTCCGTCTCAATGCTCAATGCTTCCGGCCCGTCGCCCGGCTGGCTACTGTCTGCTTTCGGCGGAAGCCCGATGAGGGCCCGCATATGCTCCTGCGACACCGAGGAAAATTGCGCGCGTGCGGTGTTGTTGGCAATGCTACCAATATCCCGGTCTGCCGCAGCAAGAACGAGAGCCGCCGTGCTCTCCCAGAAACCTGGTTCTCGGGCGGCGAGACCAGAAAGGATTGCCAGCCGAGCTGGTCCAGCGATTGCCGATGCCGACGACCGATCGGAGATTGTCCACCAGGCAATTGAATCGAATGCCTTGAGCAGGCGTGAGTCACTCGATTTCGCTCCGAGATCTGCGGTTAAAGCGTGTTTGAGTGTTTCGCCCGAGGCCGGGTTCGATAGTGCTTCGGTGACCGTTTGGTCGAGCACGGTCATGACGCGCGTGAATGGGTCTATCGCCTTGGCGATGTCTCTGGAGAGCGAGCCGGCCCAATCGCTATCGGTGAGATAATGGCCGGTGTTCCCCGGCTTTTCCACCAGCATCGTTGCCATGTTGAGGAGCTGTTGAGGATTTCTTGTGGAGATCTGGTCCCAGGAAAGGCTTGGCACCATGTCGACCGATCCTTGATCGAAAAGCTCGTTGGGATCGTGTTGAGCGGTCAGTGCTGCCCGATAAAAGCTGCCATTGGGCGCGCCAACCTCGGTTGGCGGACGAAGATCGAGAGTGTAGATGCGGCCGCGGGCGCCACCGAACAGAGGGGCGGCTATAAATCGGGTCGTCGTATCGACGGGCGCGGGAGCAAGCGTGAAGACGGTAAAGACCTTCATGCCGACCCCGATCGGATGCGGAAGGCCGGTCAGGCTTTCAACCAGACCGAAAACGGTGCGTCCGGTTATCTCGACGGTGCCGTTCGGAATGCATAAGGATCGCTCCAGACCGGATGTCCTGGTGATTGCTTCGATTTCTTCATGAAGGCGCCGCAGGAACCGGCCGGGCTGAACCGCAACGTCAGAGTCGAATTCCGCCGGGACCCTTGTCGTATTGTCGACGGCCGTCCCTGCATTGAGATCAGTGACGGTCTGCCCACTGGCATCGGTGGTTATTTGCCAGAATTTCCAGGCCTTTGGCGTGTGTGGATCCCATGAGGCGGTACCATCAGGGAGCGTCCACATCCATGGCAATATCTCTGCAACGGCTCGCTGATCGAGCTCGCCATCGGTTCCGTCGATGGCAGCAGACAAGCGGACGGCGATCTGGGCTCGACCGTCGGCAAGATCCGGCAACCGGTCGGTCTGCACCTTAATTGTCAAACTTCTCGCCACCATGGCAATTCCTTCGGGGTCGGGCGCTCAGGCATAGGAACCGGAATAGGAGTCCTGCCGCTTCTTTTCGCCGGCAAAGAGATATTGGACATGTTGATTGACACGAAGCGTGTAGAACATGCTGATCTTGAAGCTGAGCCGCAGCGTCCCCGACCCGATCATCGACGATCCGTCATAGCTCACGTCGAGCAGCAAGGAGATTCCGGCCGTTATCAAGCCCGCCACGTCGACGTTGCCGCGCGCCAGAATGAACACCGAGATTGCCGTGGTGTTGCCGCCATGGCCGGTCGTCCATGTCATGGTGATCGAGCATCCGACCTGCAGCCAAACGCCGCCGGAGACGACGCCGAAATTGAAACCAAGTCCGACACCGGCAACGATTCCGACCTCCAGCGAATAACTGAGAACCGGACTGGGTCGCGACGTCGGAAGGAACGACAGGCGCTGGGCAAGAAACCCTCCACCATTGAGGATCCAGACACTGAGCGTGAACGGCATCGTCTTGGTCGCGACCGACAGGTCACACATGAGTTCGAATTCCGGCAGTGCCGCAACGCCGAACAGAACATGGAGCGACAGGTTCGAAATGCCGAAGACGCCGAGTTGCAGGTCCGGGAGCATGACATCGAGCGTAGCGGCCACGCCGCTCGGCACGCCGCCGCGCATGAAAGGCTCGACGACCAGTCCGTCTCCGCCGCCAGATGCCGCCAGAAAGTTGGTCAGAAACTCCAGCGCGTCGGCAAGCTCGACCCTGTCCGGCTCGATCTGAAAATCGATCTTGCCGGTATCGTCAAAGGTGAGCGCCGTCTGGACGAATGTGATGATATCTTGACCAGATGCCACAACGCGCCAGTCGCCGAAGATCCGGCCATTGACGGTCTTCTTTGTTCCGTCACGCCCAGTCGACGTCTTGGCGGTGGCATTGAACTGCGCCTGCTCGACAATAATCTCGACGGGGCCGAACGACAGCAAGGTCGCAGGTTCTGGAAAGGAAACGTCGATATCGGTCTGCAGCCATGCGAGCATTTGCGCGCTGTCAAACCCGTGCCGGATCTTGAGGGCCTTGGAATCGTCGAGATCTGGAAAGGCAAATCGCTGCAGCAGGCCCCGGAAATCGATCCCCGCCATATTTGGAATGAGGTCCGACACCGGAAGCTGCTTCAGTTTGTCGGCGACGAGTTGCTCGGCAACGCCAATCGTCGGCATTCGCACACCGAACGGCTGCAGGAGATCGCCGACGGCCTTGCCCGCTTTGTCCGCTGCCGACAGGGTGTCGGAGACCCGGTTGACCAGTGCAAGGGCCGGCGTCATGTCGACGATTTTGTTCGTTTCGGCCAGAACGTAAGCCACTTCCGGTCGATTGAAACCAAGTCGGTCGGTGCTTGGCGGATCACCAACGGCACGCAGGACACGCAGGGTGTCACTTCCTTGCTGATAGAGGCGGGTGGCTTGGTCAGCGAACTCGATCGGATCGGCACCAAGAGCGTCGCGTAGCGTTTCCTGAAGCGCACCGGTGATCTGCCGGGCCCTCCCCTCGACAGCACGGGCCAATTCCGCAGCCTTTTCGGATGCCCTTCGTTTGATATCGTCGATCGAGGCATCGGCAGACCCAATCGCAGCCGTCAGATCCTCGGTCAGCCGCGCTCTGTATCCATCAAGGTCGAGGGCATTTTCCAGCCAATCGGCGGCCAGCTGCGCGTTGCCGGTAAGCTTGTTGACGAAAAAATCAAACTCTGTGCAGGCATTGGTCAGTTCGTTGGAAACGACACCGACCTGCGTGACGATCTGTGCTGCGAGGCTATCGACGGTTTGATTTAAGGCAGTGGTGACGCCCTGAGACAGGGCTGTCGAAGCGGACGATACGATGTCGGCGACAATCAACAGCTCTTTCAGGGTCTCTCTCAGCGCAAGCAGACGGTCGTAGTCGCCCTCGGAATCATCGGGACCCGACAGAATGATGATTGCGCTGGCAATGTAGTCGAACAGGCTTTTTGCCTGGTCGATGCTGCTGTCGATGACATCTTCGATCTGCTCGACGACTTGGCCGGCATACATTTGAGCGGCCGTGATGATCGCGTCAAGCAATTTGCCGACCTGTGCGATCGAGCCGCCAGCGGATTGTAGTCGTTGGTCGAGCGCGACTTCAAGCTTGGCAAGCTTTGCCTCACATCCAACGGTCCTATCCTTTATCGGCTGTGTGATCACTGGCGTGGCAGGAGAAGAGATCTCGACAAACAACGCGATTGCAACCGCGACTTCGTCATGAACGGCCGGCAAGATCCGTCTTGCAACTGCAAGCAAGGCAGGGTCGTCGATTGACGACATGACCTGGTCGAGGACCATCACCCTGCTGCGCGCCGCGATTAACATTTGGCCGGCAAACGCCCGGATCGGGTCGGTATTGTTCGTCACGCTGGCGATCGTGTCCCTCACCTGCAATACGAAGCCATGAATATCGCTGACTGCTGTCGTCACGGTCGCATCATGGACATCGCCAAACGTTGCGCCGGCGACCGCCTTCAAGGCATCGAGGTTTGCGACGGTGCGTGTCGACAGCATTTCGATGTCGCCGACGACCTCGTCGGCCAGGGTCGCAATCCGGACCTGCAATCCCGCGAGTTCGTCGATCAGTTCCGCTCGTCTTTCCGGCGAGAGCCAGGCGTCCGCCTCACTGATCGCAATGATCAGATCGTTTGCAAAACCCGACAGGGATAGAACCGGGGCAAGCGCGCCTGCGAGTGTCATATCGATTGCGTTGGAGGCTGTCACTCGAAACCGGTCTGTTTGACCGCGCACCGATTCCTGCAATCGCATCAGCATAGAGTCGCATGGTGACTTGAACGCGCCCAAACCGGCAGGCAAGGCTGTTTTCAGATCCGCCGTTGCAGCGGCGATGCCGCCAAACATGTCGGGGCGTGCAAGGGCGGCTGTTATTGCTGTCACTGCATCGCCTTTGACCTGCCCTCCCCTCGTAGGATCGAGGCGCTCCAACACGGCAAGTGCCTGACCGACATTCGCGTCGATGGCGGCGCGAATGTTGGCGCTTCCGTTCGACATGGCCTGGCCGAAGGACGATATCGATGCTTGGCCACCCGCAACAACGATCGGTGCTGCTCTGGCGATGGTCACGTTGCGGAAGACGGCACCCGGTCCGGAGGCCGCCCGCCCATTGGTCAGGACAGCGGCTTCCTTTGCGCGCACGAGACCTATGGTCATGCGCTCGAAACCGGGAACATGTGACGGTTCGCCGGGCAATATCGCATCGCTCAGCCCGCCCTGGTCTGGCTTCACGCGACCTGTCGCCGGCACCGGCATGTCGACGAAGTCAATCTCTCGGACCGGCCGCCAGAGATCGGTGTTGTCACCGCTTTCGCCAACGACAACGGAGGTATAAAAAACAAGCTTTTCCGGCTCATCGATTTCAACCGAGATTTCGCCGCCGCCCTCGCCGGCCATCAAAAAGCGGATCTGTGGCTTCGGGTAGATGAACGACGGATCGTCCGGATTGGATGCGTTTCTGGCAGGCGTCGATGCGAAGGCCTTGTTCCAAAGCGGAACCTGCCAACCCTCACGGCGAACATCGCCGCCCCAACGACTGTCGACGCGAATGCGGACGGATTTGAACTCGGCACCGATCAGGAAGCCGGCCGCGGCGATCGATGTTCCATCTTCGGGATAGGCCCTAACCGGTTGCAGAAGCTCTACATACTCTTCCATTTTGCGCAGGATAGGACGGCCGGCGTGCTCGTCTTGAAGCCTGCCAATGGGGTCGAGATTGTAAAACTGGGCAGAGGGGACGACACTACGCTCGTAGATGATCACGTGTTTTGCACGGTTCCACAGGCCGCCGATGCGGCCGATCCGCTCCAATTTGTATCGGTGAACGCGCCCCTGGCCGGTTTCGGTCTCGATTGCCGTCTTTTTCTCGTCGAAGAGAGCCCGCTGACTGCCATAGGCACCGTGTGACGACAGGTAGATACCCTTGGCCCAGCCACCGACCGAACGGGGCTGAGAATAGACCTTCATCAAGATGTTCGGGCTTTCGAAAGCCCAGGCGACTCCCCCGGGAAAACTTTCCTTGTCATCTTGTGATGTCGAGAAGGTCTCCCTGAGGACGGTCGTGTCAATCAGTCCCGTCTCGTCAGCCGGCATCTCGCCTGATACCGGCCAGCGCAGGGCTGTTGCCGGCCCGTGGCCGCCGATCTCGCTGGTACGGAGTCGGAAGTCGATGCCGTTTTCGATCTTGAGTTCGGCGTCCGGCTTGCCGCTCCAGACCTTGTCGACTGCGAGGCGCCGACGCTGCGCATCGAAGATCAATTTGGACATCGACAAATGTCGTGCCAGCGATATTTCACCATCACCCGCGCCATCAGGAACCGGGCGGACCGCAGCCCCGATCGCCCCACCGATTTCGGTAATGAAGGTATCCGATGTGCCTTGGGATGGGATGATGCGTGTGGTCAGGCCATAGAGCAGCTCAAGCCGGAGATCTCGCAGTCGCGAGCCCGGCGGAGACATGGTTGGGTAGCCCATATTGCGCCGAAGGTTCCAACCTGGTTCCCGAAAATTCTTGTCGAAGAAGGTCGGATCGATTTCCAGGCGGCCATGCGCGCCAAATCGGGCAGCTGCAGGCCTTGCCGGTTCGATATCCTTGGCCGCACCGTAGAGCGATGTTGCATTCTTCTCCATTGCCTCACCAATCACCTGTGGTGGGGTGACGACGCGGATGGTTTCGGAGGGATCAAGCACGCTCCACGAGACGTCGGCCGCGTTGCTCCAGACGGCAACCTCGTTGCTCTGATCGCTGGCCGCCCGAGCCGGTTCGATATATTCGACGGCGGCGACGCGAAAGGGCGTCGGATCGATTACAAGCGCCAGCCGTCTGGACATGGATCCATCGGCTGCGGCCGGCTGACGGGCGCGCAGCGACAGGGCCAGCGAATGATTGGCACCGCGTTTGAGGTCTTCGGTCGCGACGAGGGCTTGGATCGTGGTCTCCGCGGCTTTGACGCCGAGATCGGGATATTCCAATTCCAGAAGAAGCGGAGCATCCGGGTCTGCCCTGTCGCTCGGATAGGGATTGGCGATCTGCGACTGAACGTCCGCCGGCAGGTCGTCCTGGCCGATAGGCCACACGCGATCGATCGGAAATTTGACTTGCCCCTGGAGTTGGGCTTGCAACAGGTCTCCTGGGTTGTCGGGATAGGCCGACCATGCCAGAAGGCCGGTCAAATCGGCCTGAAAAACGTTGGTAAAATCGGGATCTTTCGTCAGCTGGAAGGCGAGTGCACCAAGCGCAACCTCGTTGCCATCGGTGTGATCGAGACCGAAAGCGACGCTGATCGAAGGGGACGCCGTCAGAGCGCCGACTGCGGCAATGGCAGGCTGCCACGCTGGTCGAAACGTGCAATCTTCAGCATTAAAGCTTTGGTTGCTTGCGACCAGGGGCGCTGCAAGGCGGGCAATGCAGGTCGGTGCCGTTCCGTCCATTGCCGTTAGCGCACTGAATTCAGCAGTGCACTGCGAGACATTGGCCTTTTGTTGCAATCCGTCCCACATATTGGAAATGAACCGGGGTTCGAACGACAGAAAAACCGTTGCCGCCTGCCTTTCCTTGTCGATCGCCGCATCGATACCGGACGATTCGGGCACCAAAACCCGCTTCCAGGCGTTCACCTCCATTAACAGGCCGACAGCCTGCCAGGCCATGCCCGGGTTCTGGGGACGCTTGCTAAGACGCGGCATGGCACTGACGGGTGCTGCACCGCGAACACGACGCAGACCGCGATGTTCTTCTTCAATTGATCGATCAAAAAGACCGATAATGAAGTCCGTGACCTGATCCAAACTCTTGTCACCGGCGCCTTTCGGATCCGGGATCGGCGGATCGACCCGCATGCTCACAATCCAGCTTGCAGGTTTGTAAGGCACAAGAAGCTTGCTGGCGACTTCCTCGAGGCGCTGTTCCTGCGCGAAGCGTATGGCGGCTTGAGAGGGGAGCGCGGCTGGATCGGGAAAGAACCTCTCCAGAACAGACGTCACCTTGTCCCGGTATTGCTGTAGAGTGAGCTCCAGCCGCAATCCGATACGAACCACGACCTCGCTCACCCCCCTTCCGGGATTGGGCTCGTAGGGTTTGGTCTGAAGCGCTCTTAGCCCAAACTCGCGAGAAACAGTGACGAAGCCGCCGTGGGGGAGTGTCGGCTGCGATATGCCTTGCTCCTGGAGGAAGGGACTGACGTCGATCGGATCGCTGACCTTGTTCGCAGCCCCGGGAACGATCAGGGCGCCAAGCAGATCGGTGTCGAAATAGTGGATGTTGACGACGCTCAACGCCGGGTTTACCGAATCGAAGGGACCGATGGTCAGGCTGACCAAAATCTCGCTGCAAAGAGCCGCGCTAAAGGGGATATCATTGCGCCAGAGCGACTGTGCCGCATTGTTTTGCTCGGCTGTCAATATGAGATGAATACGGGTGTCATAGCGATCGTCGTTTCTGGCGACGGTCTGCCTGATTCGATGGCCGTTCAGGGCCACGCGAACCTGAAGGCGAAGTGTAAAGCCCGTCAGCTTTCCTGGCTGGCCGGCAACCGTAGTGATTTCCACCCGCGACACAGCCCGGTTGGCGACGGGTTGGCCGTCCGGCGTGCGCGCAAAGCCAATGGTATCAAACCGTGCCAGAGGCCCCTCGTCAAAGACCTCGAGGATTTCGTCGGCTGTGGCATCGCCACCGGGCGTTCGGTAAAATGTGCAAAGAACGATGCGGGTCAGTTCGATTGTCGAGGCAGGCGGCGCGATGGCATGGTCATCGATCGGCCGGCTGTGAGGATTTATGCCTGAACCGTCATAGTATCGCGCGCGCGCCTCGTACGGTGCGCCGGGAGCGAAGGGATTGAGCTTGAGCGTTATGATGTCGTTGAGATCGGAAAGACTGTAGCAGACGTACCGCCAGTCCGCGCCCTTGTCGTCGTTCGTTCCGACTACCACGGCTTCGAGATTATCGGGATTGGCATGGGCGTTGGGATAATAGTCGTCGGTCGCACGAATCGCGACAAACGCGACCCTTGCCTTGCCCCTCCCAAATGGCATAGCACTACCCCCGAAACGAGTGTAAATATTTTCCACTGTCGCTGAAAGTGTAGCTTGCCGCAGTCCGAGTAATTGGTCAATATTGGTTAATGAATATTTACAGTCAGGGGATGTAAAGCCGTGACAGTGATCGACCCGCGCCTTCAGTGGCTCTTCGACGATACTCCGCCAGGTCGTCGCTCGACCAAAACGGTCTCCGTGCTGTTTGAATGGTCAGGCGAGCCCGACGCTCTTACCAGCTTCGGCATGACCATCTTCACGACGACCGGCGGAATCGTTTCGGCTCAAATGCCGCTGTCGCGGTTGCCCTTCATAGAGGAGCTCGGAATAGAGGCGATCGAGATGACCGGTCAGGCGCACCCGACCCTCGACGTTAGCCGCGCTGACATATCGGCCGACAGAGTTCCGCCGCTCACGCAAAACGAGCCGGGCAAGGGCGTCATTATCGGCATCATCGATACCGGAATTGATTACAAGCATGCCAGTTTTAAAAAAGCCGATGGCAAAACCCGCATATTGTATCTGTGGGATCAGCGGCTGACCCTGGTTCCTTCCAGGCGGGGTAAGACACCACGCTATCCCCTGGAAAAGCTGCCCTTTGACGGGTCGGACACGCGCTTCAAGACAGGGGTGGAATTTTCCGAAGCAGCCATAAATGAGGCGCTGACAAGAGGCCCGCTTCTTCGAACGCAGGATACCCCGGAAGGTCACGGCAGCCACGTTATGGGAATTGCCGCCGGCAATGGGGCGGTCACGCCTGGCGGGGCCCCGACGGCCTTCGTGGGAATTGCACCATCCGCGGAGATGATCGTTGTCGCAACAGATTTTGCCCATCGCGGCCTCGAACTCATCCTCCAGGGCATCGAGTATATCCTTGCCAGGGCAGACGCGCTTGGCCGTCCCTGCGTCATAAATCTCAGCTTGGGAACCTCAGGTGGCGCCCGCGATGGCAAAAGCCTGACGGAGAAAGCCATCGACGCGCAGTTGTCCGTTGCCGGTCGGTCGATTGTCGTTGCTGCCGGCAACAGTGCGGATGACAAGGCCCATGCCCAGGGAAAAGTTGCTGCAGCGGCGACTGCGAGCTTTAGTTTTGTGGCCGATCAGAGGGAAACGGCGGATTATCTGGTTATCGAGGTGTGGTACGGCTTGACGTCAAATGCAGAGCGCCTCGATGTCGAGCTTTTGGCACCGGGCGGCGAGGAAGCGGCATTGAGGGCGCCTGCAACCGGGGCCGCACAGTCCGGGGCAATTGCCATGGGCAGGAACTCGGTGAGGATTATGTCAGAGGTCGCAATGCCCAACACCGGCAAGAACAGAGTTCTTATCCGGATCGACAAGGGTGGCCCACGCTATCAGATTGCGGCAGGTGGATGGATGATTTCGCTTCGCGGCAGGGTCGTGGGTGCCGGTGCCTCCGACGGGATCTTCCATGCATACCTGGAGGCTCCAAAGCGACGTGGAGGAGCCCTCACCGTCTTCAGCGCCCCAAGTCCGGCGAGCACGGTGTGCATCCCAGCAACTGCGACCAAGGTCGTCTCGGTCGGATCCTATATCACCAAGCCGGCAAGTGGCCTTCACAAGCTATCGGCTTTTTCCGGTCTCGGGCCTGCGCTAGATGGCCGCACGCTACCGACCTTATGCGCTCCTGGACAGATGATCAGTTCGGTGAGGGCCTCAAATATGCAAGCCGATCCTGGAAAATCATTTACCGCCTTGCAAGGAACCAGCATGGCCGCGCCTCACGTAGCGGGGACAGTCGCTTGTATCCTGCAGGTCGAACCAACGCTGACGCAGGATCAAATTTCCGATATCTTGAGGGCAACAGCAGATCCTCCCCCCACTGCAGCGCCAAACTCATGGGGCAGCGGGCGGATAAACGCGCTGAGAGCTGTCACAGCAGCCAGCACCCTGCCGGTCGCCGCTATTCGGCCGCAGAAAGAGCCGAGCTGATCACTACCTTTCCATCATGGTTCGCACCGACACCAGCTGGTCCTGTTCTTCAGCCCGATCTCGGCGGCCGCGATCATTCGTGATTGATGGCGAACAGCTGGGTCTCGCGATCACGATGCCGGCGCCAATCGGGATGTGTTCGAGGCGTAGGTTAACGGTAGCAAGATGGGCCAAGGTGTTAACGCCGGCCTGGCGCAGGATCGACGCAGACAAAGGCGCCTCAGCCAAAGCGCCTGCTGCAGCACGGCATCTTGTTTCAGGCATCTAGCGCGACAACTGCCTGCAGCAACGTGTCCGCCGCAGCACCGTCCGCCATTTCTCCGGCCGGTCGTCCTCGTCCCAATCGAGATCGTTGATCCCGACGCCTTTGCTGCCGCGATGGCAGCATCCGATTGGGCCAGCACCGCATCGACCGCGGCAAACTCCGCATGAGCACGCTGGCACGCCCATCGCCGGCCTCCCCCCCTTCCCCGACCGAACGGCGAACGGGCGATCCACTCGTCGAGACGCCTCAGCGCGTTGCCGGCGTCCGCGATCAGACGCAGCAGTAACTGGAGCAGATCTGGTGGCACGGGGGATTCCGATTTTTTGTGAATCATGATTCACTTCCTTTATGACGAAGCGCCGCCTCCCCATGGCCGAGCATGCTGATGAGCTGTCGCTGAAGGCGTTGCGCGAGCTCGTGACTGGTCTGGTGGAGCGGGCCGATCGGGCAGAGATCCGGATTGAGGCGCTTGAGGCTGACAACCGAAAGCTTCGAGAAGAAAACGACCTGCTCAGGGTAGAGAACACCCGGCTGAAGGTCGACAACCAGCTTCTGCGTGATGAGATTGCGCGGCTTAAAAACCTGCCGCCACGCCCACCCTTCAGGCCCTCGGGTATGGACCAGGCAACCAGCGACAAGGCGGTTGCCGGCAGCCGAAAGCCTGCGCGGCGTCGCGGGCCGAAGGGCGACACGGGGAGCGCCACGCGCCAAGAGGTGCTGCCTGCCAGAGCCCCACCTGGATCGCGGTTTAAAGGCTACAAGGATTGCGTGGTCCGGGATCTGGTCGTGCGGGCCGACGTGGTGCGCTATCGCCGCGAATGCTGGGTGACACCGGAAGGACGCACGATCATTGCGCCGCTGCCAGCAGGGATAAAGGGCGGCTACGGCGCCAGTCTGCGTCGCTTCTGCCTGATGCTTCATAACCATGGGCAGATCACAACGCAGCGATTGACGACCTTGCTGAACGATGTCGGTGTCGAGATTACAGCGTCATCGCTAGCGATGATCGCGACCAAACGCCAGGTCATCCGGTTTTTGACAGAGCGGCTGGACGGCTTTCATGCCGAGGATGCCGCCGTGCTGCATGCCGGCCTGGTCTCGGCTCCCTTTGTCACGGTCGACGACACTGGTGCCCGCCATGCCAACCGCAATTTCCATACGACACAGATCGGAGGCGAACAGTTCACCGCCTTCCGCACGACGCCGTCGAAGTCGCGGCTGAACTTTCTGGCCCTGCTGCGCGGCAACTATCAGGACTATGTTCTCAACGATGCCGCCTTCACCTTTCTGGAAAACCGTCAGGTGGACCCCGCCCTGCTCGCCCATTTGAAGACATGTGAACCGCGGCGGTTTGCCAATCAGGTTCCGTTTCTCGAGTATCTGGCCGCCAATGGTATCGACATCTTCGACAAGGAAATAATCCGCCCGTTTGCCGAGGCCGGCGTTTGGGGCGCTATCCGCCATCATGGTCTGGTCGGCAATGCGGTGATCGTGTCCGACGATGCCGGACAATTCCGCGTCGGCACCCATGCGCTGTTCTGGATCCACGCCGAGCGTTTGCTGCACAAGCTGATGCCGGCGACGCCCGGCCAAGTGAAACACGTCGACACCCTGCGCGAGCCTGTCTGGCACTTTTACAAGGCTCTGAAAGCCTATAGGCAAAGACCTGATCCCCGTGCAGCCCGGGGCCTTCAGGCCCGGTTCGATCGGATTTTTTCGCTGCGCCGGTTATGGCGACCTCGACAAACTGCTGCTTCGACTGGGTCGCCGCAAGGCCGAACTGCTGCGGGTTCTGGAGCGGCCTGAAACCCCGCTCCATACCAATGCGTCGGAAAGAGATCTGCGCGGACTTGTCATCAAGTGATAAGATTTCCGGCGGCACGGTCAGTCGCAACGGTCGGCAGGCGCGTGACAGCATGCTCGGCCTGATGAAGACCTGCCAAAAGCTCGGCCTGTCGTTCTGGCACTATCTCGGCGATCGGCTGGGGATCAATGACGAAGATCATGCTGTTGCACCCCTCGCCTCGATGGTTGCAGCACGCGCCTGAACGCTCTCGGCCCTTCGGGCACCCTGCTTCTGGGTCATATCTGCTGATTGTGTCGGCATCGCCACCAAATCAGCCCCGCTTACCCCCAGCAAGGTACGTGGGGCAAAATCCATGGCGGCGTTTTGGTGAGCGGTCATAGAAGTGTGCATAACCGCGCGCTTTGAGAAGTGATTGCTAGTCTGGGGATTCTCAAGCCGGGGCAAATCATGATTCGATTCTG